>PBLV01000015.1 GCA_002721895.1 Verrucomicrobiales bacterium | reverse complement strand
ACGACGCGCTCGCCCCTCACATTGACGCCCGCACCATGGAGATTCACCATGGCAAGCACCACGCAACCTACATCGCCAAGCTGAACGCGGCGCTGGAGGGGCACGACGAACTGGCCGGCAAGGACATCAACGACCTCGTGAGCGACTTGGACGCGTTGCCGGAGGACATCCGCGGACCCGTGCGCAACAACGGCGGCGGTCATGCGAACCATTCTCTGTTTTGGACCGTTATGGGCCCGGGCAAGGGCGGTGAGCCCTCGGGCGCACTGGCTGAGGCCATAAACAGCGAGTTGGGTGGGCTTGATGCCTTCAAAGAGAAGTTTGAGGCTGCAGGCGCGACTCGTTTCGGCAGTGGCTGGGCTTGGTTATGCGTGAAGGCCGACGGCGGCTTGTGCGTTTGCAGCACAGCTAACCAAGACACGCCGTTGATGGAAGGGCGCACGCCCATCCTCGGTTGCGACGTTTGGGAGCATGCCTATTACCTAAAATACCAAAACCGCCGCCCGGATTACCTGAAGGCATTCTGGAGCGTGGTAGACTGGGATGCCGTCGGCGGCAATTACGACGCGGCGAAGAGCTGAGTCGATTGATATCGAAACAAGCAGCGCGTCTTCGGGCGCGTTTTTTTATTCCAGATATTTGGTTGGGATTTCTGCGCCCGCAACAAAGCTCAGCTTGGCGATGTTGCACATTTGGTAAACGTTTATGCGGAAGTCGGGACAGGTGCTGACGAGGCAATAGGCGTCGGTGGGGGCGAGGTTGTGTTCCTCGACAAGCCACTCGATGAGGTGCTTGGTGGCGGTGTCAACGGCTTGCTCCAGCGGTCGGGCGGCTTGCACGGCGATGAGGGCGTCGGGTTTTTCGATGCGCATGAAGGGGAGGCGCTTTTGCTTTAGCAGTTCCAGTCGCACGCGAACAGTGGCGCAGGTCTCGGCGGCGGTGCCGGTGTACTCGGTGTCTCCTTGGCTAGCATGGACATCACCAAGATAAAACAGCGCACCTTCGTGGCTGACGGGCAAGTGGACGCGGTTGCCGGTGGCAACGTCGCGAATATCGAGGTTGCCTCCCCAATTACCTTGCCCGTCGATACTGGTGGTAACCTCGCGATCGGGAGCGGTGCCGATGGTGCCGATGAACGGCGTGATGGGCCACTGAATATGGTCACTGAAGTGCAGCGTGCCATCGCGTGTGGTGCCGCTGGGGCCGGCCGTGTGCTTGAAAATCTTGGTCGTGTATTCACTGGAAAGCTCAGGCCAGCGAGTGGACTGCCCAAAGGGGCCGCGGTTGGGGCCGATGGCGACCCACGAATAGTCGGCCACCTCAATGTCCTCGATAACGGCTACCAGTGTGTCACCGCGTTCGGCGCCTTCTACAAAAACGGGGCCACCAATGGGGTTGGCCATCGGCGGATTACGATCAAAGCCCGGGCGGTTGGCGGGAATGGCCTTGTCTTCCGGTGTCTTAAAAAAACCGGAGCTGGCGTCCCAAGTTTCAATCTCGAAAGACTCGCCGGGCTGGACGCGAAGGAGTGGCTCGTCGCGCCAGTCAAAGGCAAATTTCTTGGCGTCGTCGCGTTGGATTTTTTGCATCACTATTTCAGGCCAGCGGGGCGCGGGCGTTGGCGGTATTTTTCGTAGAGACGGGTGTGTCGGCTTTCGAGTGTGGTTTCCTTGCCGGCAATCCACATGCGTTTGACGTTCGCGCGAATGTCGAGGATGTCACCATTAACAGCGATGAAAGTGGCCTCCTTCCCGGGCTCCAGCGAGCCGAGCTGTTTTCCAAGCCCAAGGGCACGGGCGGGATTGAGAGTGATGCTCTTGAGCGCGTCCGCGCGTGTAAAACCGTGGGCGGCACTTTGAGCGGCTGCATAGGGCAGGTTACGCGCACCAGCGGCCGCCCAACTGCCCATTTGCGGAGAGAGACTGACGGAGACACCGGCCTTGGTGAGGATGGACGGCGCCCGAAAATGAGAATCATGTGGATCGGTGTCGCGCGATGGCAGTGTAAAGGTGCCGTCAAAGATGACGGGAATCTTCTCCTTAGCCAACAACCCTGCGCAACGCCAGGCGTCACGAGAGCCGGCGAGGATGATTTTATAGCCGCGGCGCTTGGTCCATTCGGCGGCCGCCTTGATTTGGCGCAGGTCATTGGCGTGAATCATGATCGGACGCTTTGCCTCGATGAACGGCAGCAGTGACTCCCACGCTGGACGCGTTTCAAAGTCCTTGCCACGGGCTGCGCGGGCACGCGCGTAGGCGTGGGCCTCATCAAAGAATCGGTCGAGGCGTTTCAATTTCTTGTCGCGCGTCTCGGCCTGTTCCTTGGGGGTCTTGTAATCCTTGGGGTCGGCGTAGCTGGATTTGGGGCGCGTGTTGATGTTCATGGCGGGCCACCGCAGGTGCAGGGCGACGTTCCTGGCGATGGCCATGTCCTCAACACCCCAGCCGGTGAGCTTAATGCAGCCGGATGTTCCCGTGACGATTCCGCCCATGGGCGCGACGAGTGCATGCGTGATGCCGTTGGCGCGCGCGACGGGGATGAGTGTGGAGTCGGGGTTGACCGAAATCCACGCCTCCACATCCGGCGTAAATTCGCCAACCTCCGTGGTGTCCTGCGTGGCTCGCACGGCGTTGATCTCCGTGAGGCCCAGCGAGGTGGTTGCGGCAATGAGGCCGGGGTAAACCTGCAGTTTCCCAAGATCGACCTGTACTGTGTTGGCAGGCGGATTGGGAATAGCCTTGCCGACGGCAACTATGCGGCCGCGGTCTACAAGCATTTGGCCGCCAGCGATGCTGTCGCCGGCAACAGTGTGAATGACGCCGGCGCGGTACAGCACGGGCTGCGCTTGCGCGGCGGCGGCGAGGGCGATGGTTAAAAGCAGGGTGGTTCTCATGGCGTTCCCTTTCGGCATTGGTAGCAGTTTTTAAAGTCGTGTGCGGTCTCCAGCGCACGGCGGAAAAATGCAGCGCGCGCCGTGGCGGCGGGTTTAGTGTCGTCGGCCTTGGCCTTGGCGATGAGGGCATCGCGCTCGGCGGCCAGCGCGTGGGCGCGGGCGTGAGCTTTGGCGCGGTCATAGTATTGTTTGCCCTCAATCCAAGTTTCATCGGCGACACTCAAGGTGGACAGCGGATGGCCGCTCCACAGGACAAAGTCGGCGTGCTTGCCTTTCTCCAGCGAGCCGACCCACTTGTCGATCTTCAGCTGCTTGGCGGGGTTAATGGTGACGAAGTGCAGCGCTTCCTCTTCGCTGACACCGCCGTACTTGACGGCCTTGGCGGCCTCAAGGTTCATGCGGCGCGCAAGGTCGCTGCTGTCGCTGTTAAAGCTGACCACCGCGCCGCGCTCGTGCATCAGAGCACCGGCATACGGGATGGCATCGTATACCTCGAACTTGTACGCCCACCAGTCGCTGAAGGCAGACGCGCCCGCACCGTGGGCGGCGATCTCGTCGGCGATCTTGTAACCCTCCAGCACATGCTGCAGCGTGCCGACCGTCACGCCGAAGCGCTCCATCGTGCGCAGGAAAATAACCATCTCATCCTGCCGGTACGAGTGGCAATGGATCCAGCGCTCGCCCTTGATGATCTCGCCGAGCGCCTCCAGTTCCAGGTTGCGCCGCACGGGCGGGCCGCTGTCGCCCTGGGCCTTGCGGGCGGCGAGGTACTGGCGGGCGGCGATGAAACGGTTGTTAAAAAAGGTCTTCACCCCCATGCGCGTTTGCGGGAAGCGTGTGGTTTTGTCGTCGCCCCAGTTGGACTGCTTGACGTTTTCGCCCAGCGCAAACTTGATGCCCGGCGGTGCGTCCTTGAGTTTTAGTTCCTCCGGCCCTGCGCCCCAGCGCAGCTTGATCACCTGATTCTGGCCGCCGATGGGATTCGCCGAGCCATGCAGCAGGTTGGCAGTGGTGAGCCCGCCGGCGAGCTGGCGGTAAATGTTTTCCGTCTCACTGTTCACCACGTCACCGATACGCACCATCGCGGTGGATGGCAGCGTCGCCTCGTTGACACCTCCAAGGATCATGCTGTGGCTGTGGCAATCGACAAGGCCGGGCGTAATGTGCCGGCCCTTGGCGTCAATAATGAGGCTGCTGCCCGGGACTGCGCCGCCCCCATGTGGGCCGACATGAACAATGCGGCCGTCAGTGATGGTGATGACGCCATTCTTGATGATGCCCGCCGGGCCGCAGGTCCATATGGTAGCGTTCTTAATGACAATGTTCTTGGGCGACTTGAGCGGGCCACGATAAGCGCCGGGAGCCTTTGCCAATCGCTTGCCGTGATTGGCCGGTTTTTTATCTGCGTCCTTCTTGTCGTTCTCCTTTGGCGTGTCCATCAGATATGGGCGGCCTTCCACCCACACCGAATGCAACGGCGCGGCGGGGTCAAAGTAACTACCATCAACAATCGTCAGGTTGGCCAGCTTGCCTTTTTCCACTGTGCCGAGGTCGCGCTCGGCATCCAGTAAATCCGCGGGCACAGTTGTCAGTGCGGCCAGGGCTGTGTCTTCCTTTAGGCCACGATCGATGGCTTGGCGGAGGTTTTTGCGAAATCCCTTGGCGTCAGCCAATCCGTGAAGCGTCAGGGCAATGGGCCGGTCCGCGCCCGCCAGCAGCGCCGGCACCTCCGGCCCCCAGTCCCATGCTCGCAACTGGTCCAGCGACACCTGTGTCCAGTCATCTTCATCCGGCAATTCTGGTGCAGCCGCGAAGGCTATCGGCACGATGAAGGGCACGGCGTTGTTTTGCATCAGATCCGGTCGACGCCACTCTTGCCCCGTGGCCACGAAGATGGGCTGAAACCCAAGCTCCTCCGACAACCGCATGGCGCGGTCAATCATCAGCACGCTCCCTGTCTCGATCACCACAGGCTGCTTTTCCTTCGATCGCGTGGGCAGATACATGGCTTCCAGCGCCGGGTTGTATTCAGGGCGTTGTCCTGTTGGGTTTCGCGTGTGCCATTCTTTCATGGCGAAATAATGGTTGGCGTCAAACACCGTCTGTCGCGTCACCGCAATTACCCCCATCAGGCTCTTGGGATACTCCTTGGCCGGCGCGAAGGCCAGATGCTGGAATGTGCGTGGCTTGAGGATTAGTCGGTTGGGATCGCCTTCGCCCAAAAGCGCCAGTGCGCTGTTGCCGCGGTAGATGCCTTCATTGGGCACAAAGTTGCCGGCCGCAAATCCCGCCTTGCGCAGTGTCTCCAGCGCCTTGCTCTGGGGCGAAAACTTGTCCGCCACGCGATGATGCGGCCGCACCTCCGCCACCTCATAGCCCGGCCCTGCATCGCCCATGTCCGGCTTGGTCGTGGGTACGCCGGTGAAATTCACACCCGCACGTGCGTCGATGGGTACCGTCCATCGATTGGAAACCGGCTTAGCCTTCCCGTCGCCCAGAGAGAGATATGCATCGATAAATCCCGCATAAACCGTTTTGCCTTCAAGATCCCACACTCGCAAATCCGCCGNCAACTGTGCTGCTTGCGCGNGCACCGCAATAATCCGNCCATNGCGAATCACGACAGTTGCCTTCTCAAGGACTTTCCCCGGNGCCACCACNACCCNCGCATTTANCAGCGCATGCGCTTCCAGTGGNCGGGGCCGTTGCCCGGGCGGGGTAATATCAGCAGCCGAGAGAAGAAAAGGCAGGGCGAGGCCAGCCAACAACGCGGGTTTCATGCGCCCAAGTTAGGGCAGGGCAGGGGAGGGGGCAATGGTTTAGTGATCCGNCNTCAGTGACCAGTGCCAAGCGTGCTCAATGACGAATCTTGCAGTTGGGTAGAGCCTTTTTCAGTTCAGCCACAGCCGAGTCGGTGGTTTGTTTTGGCAAGTCAAGGCAGGTGAGCTTCTGGAGCTTGACCACCTCCTTGAGTCCCGCGTCGGTGAATAGAGTGTATTTCAAGTTAAGTAAGGTAAGATTCTGGAGTTTAACTACATCCTTGAGGCCCGCGTCGGTAATTTGGGTGCANCCGGCTAAAGAAAGCGAGGTAAGCTGCTGAAGCTGGGCCATCTCCTTGAGACCCGAGTCGGTGATTTTTGGGGAACCGGCCAATAAAAGCGACGTGAGCCTCTGTAGCTTGGCTATATCCTTGAGGCCCAAATCAGTAATTTGTATGCAGCCAGCTAAGTTTAGCGAGGTGATTTTCAGGAGTTTGGCGACCTCCTTGAGGCCTGCGTCTGTAATTTGCATGCAACCGCCTAGGTTTAGCGAGGTGAGCTTCTGGGCCTGGGCCAACCCCTTGAGGCCTACGTCGGTTATTTGTCTGCAACCGGTTAAGTCAAGCGAGGTGAGCTGCTGTATCTTGGCCGCCTCCTTGAGTCCCGCGTCGGCAACTTGAGTTCCTCCTAAGAAAAGCGAGGTGAGATGCTGCAGTTTGACCACCTCCTTGAGGGCTGCGTCGGTGATTTGATTATTTAACGACAAGTCCAACCCAAACGCCATTGTCGGGGCGGGCAGGGACTCCAAAATCCCCGTCTTCCAGATGCGGGTCTTGTAAGCGGGCACTGCCTTGGAAGAATCAAGATCTTCCAAGTTCTCAGAAAACATGTGAACACCCGTTCTTTTGTGTAGCCCCATCCATCCGGCTCGAAACCCTGCATTCTCCCACGCGGCCACCAGCGCAGGCGGCAGGGGTTTGGGCGCGATGGGTGTTGGCTGAGCAGGCTGTGGCGGAAGGTTTGTTTCATCCGTTACCTCAGGCTTGGGTGTCACGGCCTTGTGTTGATTGGCCACGTCCGGTTGTTCCAGCTCCGAGTTTTCTTTTTCACCGCAACTAACGCCAAGGGCGCTGGTCAGCAGGATCAGGGTTTTTAACGGGCATACTCTCATGCCGGAGTCTAAAATCGCCCGTGTGGTTTTGAAAAGTAAATGTTTTGTGATGAAAGATGCCTATGACTTTCCATCCACGAGCCATTTCCCGTTGCGAAAATTGTGCTTCTCCGATTAGCCTGCGGGCTTGAGTGAGCAGGGGCCATTTCGGATCGCAGTTTTAGGGTCAGAAGGGGGGTCTAACTTTGTGGCGCTGGCGCAGGGGTGTGCGGCGGGTGCAGTGCCGGCAGAGGTGGTGTTGGTGCTGAGTGATGTGGAGGAGGCAGGNNTTTTGGAGCGGGCTCGGGAATGGAATGTGCCGTGCCGATTCATTGCGCCGGGAGGATTTCGGACGAAGTTGAGCGAGGAGGCGGAGGAGGAATATATCGNGGCGTTGAAGGAGGCAGAGGTGGACTTGGTGGTNCTGGCGGGGTTCATGCGGATCTTGAAGGGGGAATTTTTGCGGGNGTTCGAGGNGCGGGTNGTGAATGTACATCCGGCGTTGCTGCCCGCGTTCCCCGGGTTGGAAGCGTGGAAACAGGCGCTGGATTACGGAGTGAAGGTGACGGGGTGTACGGTTCATTTTGTGGATCAAGGGGTGGATACAGGCCCGATTATTGCGCAGGAGATTGTGCGAGTACGGGACGAGGATACGCCTGAGAGTTTGCGGGAGCGGATTCAGGAGGCTGAGCATCGGACGTATCCGGCGGCGATTGCGGCGATTGCGCAGGGAGAGGTGGCGATGCAAGGAAGGCGGACGGTGCGGTCTGTNTAAGGGAGTTTATGGCGCGGAAGGGAAAGAAAAAGTCGAAGAAAAAGGTGGCTTTTCCTCGCCGACACTGGCACATCAACCCGTCCGANCGCGTGGAGGAATCGGAGAAATCGTTTTCCCGGTCGAATCTGAAGAAGGAACTGCGCGACGATTTGCATGAGCAAGAGTAGAAAATTACGGTTTGGCTTGCCCAAGGGGAGCCTGCAGGACGCCACGGTGGAAAAGCTGGCGAAGGCGGGCTGGAATGTGCGGGTAAGCAGCCGTTCATATGTGCCGTATGTGGATGACGAGGAGCTGGACATTCGCACGATCCGCGCGCAGGAGATGAGTATCTACGTGGAGCGCGGGTATCTGGACTGCGGCATCACGGGTCGGGACTGGATTGAGGAGAACAACTCCAAGGTGCACGAGGTGGGCGAGTTTCTCTTCAGCAAAGCGACGCGGCGGCCGGCGCGCTGGGTGCTGGCTGTGCCCGAGCAGTCGCGGATTAAATCGGTGAAAGATTTGAAGGGCAAACGCATTGCCACGGAGGTGGTGGGCATGACGAAGCGTTGGCTGAAACGCAACGGGGTGAAGGCGGATGTGGAATTTTCGTGGGGCGCCACGGAGGTGAAAGCGCATGAGTTGGTCGATGCAATCGTTGAGGTGACTGAAACCGGCAACAGTCTGCGGGCCAATAAACTGCGGATCGTGGAGGAATTAATGAGCAGCACGCCGCGACTCATTGCTAACAAGGANAGCTGGAAGAACAAATGGAAGCGGGAGAAAATTGAGACGATGACCATGCTGCTGCGTGGTGCACTGGACGCAGAGGCAAAGGTAGGCTTGAAGCTGAATATCGAGGAAAAGAATCTGAAAAAAGTAATCGGCAAACTGCCCGCNCTGCGCAATCCGACCGTCAATGAACTGAGCCAAACCGGCTGGGTGGCGGTGGAAACGATCATCGACGAACACGTGGCGCGGGACATCATTCCCAGCCTCAAGGCAGCTGGCGCCGAAGGAATTATTGAATACCCCCTGAATAAAGTGGTATACTGACACCTCTCATTTACGAAACATGGGTTCATTAAAGAAACGCCGGAAGGCAAAGATCAACAAGCACAAGCGACGCAAACACTCGCGCGCCAACCGGCACAAGAAACGTACGTGGCAGAGCTAGGCATTTAGCCGGCGCCCACCGCGTTACTGCTACAGCCCCATGGGCGGGCTTTCGCACAGGAAAACACGGACAGCTTGGCTGGTTCTGCCGTTGATAGCGGCGGTCCTTCTGGGTCAGGGCTGTGCTGTCTCAAATGAACCTTCGGTCGATGAGGCGTTAACGCGGCTCTTAGGGCCTCCAGTCATCAAGCCCGAGGCGGACACTTTTCCCGTTCACGATACCAAGCCGGTGGAAAGCGCCCTAATGGAGCGCCGAGTGCGTTCCATGGCACATTATTCGACGGCCATGATACTGGAGAATTCCGGCAAGCCAAAGGAGGCCTTGGGGGAATATTATCATGCCGGCATGGCGAATGCCGCGGACACACAACTGGTGCTGCGAGTGGCACGCAAGCTCCTAAATAATAAGGCCTCGCACAACGCCGTCGTCCTACTACTCATCAAGGCGACTGAGGCAAAAGATGCCCCCGCGGAACTCGATGCCTGGCTGGGCATCGCTTATGCGCGGCAAGGCAAGCTGGATTTCGCCATCACGGCCAGCGAAGCGGCCATTCGCAAGCAGCCGGGCTCCATTCAGGCTTATAAGAATCTTTGCCGGATTTATTCCGAGACCAAGAAGGATGACAAGTGGAAGGAAACCTTGGCGCGCGCGGAGGCATTTGGGAAACCGAACGTGGAATTTCTGATCGAGCTTGCCATGCTGCACCATGCGCGCGGACTCAAGGTGGGCACCGAAATCAAGGCTTCGCGGGCAAAATCGCGTGAGTTGCTGGCGCGCGCGCGCGCGCTTAAGCCGGAAGATTTGCGTGAACTCCAGGCCTTGGCAACCGGTTACGAATTGTGCGGCGGCTTTGCCGAGGCGGCGGAGATTTGCGAAGACCTTTTAAAGAAACTGCCCAACGGCGTNCCTTTGCATGAAAAGGCGGCGGAGCTTTACCTCCGGGCCAGCAAACCAGAAAAGGCACGCAGCCACATCGAATCCATCCTAAAGGTCAACCTTGCTCATCCTCAAGCCAATCGCCTGATGGGCTTCCTGCTTGCGGATGAGGGCGAACATAAGAAGGCATTGTTGCATTTTGCACGGGTAGTGGCCGTCAATCCGGGCTTTCAGCAGGGTTACTGGGACTTGGTTGATGCCCAGTTACGGGCGGACAAGGCCGGGGACGCCAAAAAAACCCTGGAAGCCGCCGGCAAACGTTTTCCCAAACGGACATTTCTGCAGGAATACATGACCGCCGTGGTACACGTAAATCTGAAGGAGTATCCCGATGCCGTGCGTCATTACATTGCCGCGGAAACTCTGGCGGCCCGCCATGAGCCGGCACGACTGGATGCGCGGTTCTACTTCCAGAAAGGCGCAGCGCTGGAGCGCGACAAGAAATACGGCCGGGCAGAGGATGCCTTTCGCAAATCCATCAAGCTGGACCCGGATTATGCCTCTTCACTGAACTACCTCGGCTACATGTGGGCCGAACGCGGTGAAAACCTGAAGGAGGCCCGGGTGATGATCGAAAAAGCCAACAAGCTTTCGCCCGATAACGCGGCTTACCTCGACAGCATGGCATGGGTGCTTTTTCAGATGGGCGAACACAAGGAAGCCCTTGCATGGCAGCTCAAGGCACTGAAGGCCATGGAAAAAGATAAGGACACCGACGCGGTTCTTTATGAACATCTTGGGGATATTTACCACGCCCTAAAAAACAACGCCAAGGCTCGTGAGTTCTGGGAGAAATCCCTTGCAGTGGAGGCCAACCCCAAAGTGAAAGCGCGCCTCGACAAACTGCCCAAGCCCTAATCATGTCTCTTCGATTCAAGGTCCATTACACCCCGACGGAAGCGCGTGCCCTTTTACCCGATGTGCGCAACTGGCTGGATTGCATTGAGAATCTTTCCGAGAACCTTCGGGAAATCGATGAGGAAATAGACAAATTGCAAACTGGAGGGCTCGACTTGGGTGGCGAATGGGTGGAAGCGCGAGTGGCTGTGTTTGCCGAAATGAGCCTGACGTTGCGCGAATTCTCCAGCCGGCAAATCCAGATTAAGGATTTGGAGCGTGGCTTGATCGATTTTCCCGCGCTTCTAGACGGGCGCGAAGTGTTACTCTGCTGGGAGAAGAGTGAGGATGACATTGTGTGGTGGCACGACTTGGAATCCGGGTACGCGGACCGCCAACCTCTTTTTTGAATAGACCCGACGATTGAGGGGGCTTGACAGATGTTGTATAATCCCCTCCGCAAAATTTGGCGGCCGTGTCGCGACCGCGATACGCCGAGGGATATCCGCCCAATTGAGCATGGCCGAAACAAAAAACAACACCAGTGATAGCGAGCCCGTCATCGAGGCCGTCGGCTTATCCAAGTACTATGGCCGCTTTACCGCGGTCGAGGATCTCAATTTCACTGTCCGCAAGGGTGAGGTAGTGGCGTTTCTGGGGCCCAACGGCGCCGGAAAATCCACGACCATGAAGCTGTTGACGGGCTTTTTGGCCCCCAGCAAGGGCACGGCGCGCCTTTGCGACCTGAATGTGTCCACTCGCCGTTTGGAAATTGCCAACCGCGTTGGTTATCTCCCGGAAAACGGGCCGCTTTACACAGAGATGACACCTGCCGCGATGCTCAATTTTTTTGCAGATGTACGGGGGATGTCGGATGACGCAAAGAGCGCGAGGGTCGATAAGGTCATCTCCGATTGCGCCATTGGTGACGTGGCCCACAAGGCCATTGGGAAACTCTCCCGCGGCTATCGGCAGCGCGTTGGCATGGCCAACGCGATGCTGCATGACCCGGAGGTTTTAATCATGGACGAACCCACCGCGGGCCTGGACCCAAATCAGATTCTGGAGGTTCGCAAGTTAGTGCGCGGACTGGGCAAGACGGTTCTGCTCTCCACGCATATCCTGCAGGAAGTCCGCGAAATGGCGGATCGTGTTCTGCTCATCAACGAGGGCCGGATCATTTTCGATGGCACCTCTGGTGAACTTGAACAGGAATCTTCACTCGACCAGTGGTTCAACCAGCAAACCCAAGCCGCATGAACACTTCCGCCATCCTTGCCATTTTCAAGAGAAACCTGTTCGCCTATTTCGGCAATCCCACGGGCTACGTCTTTATTTGCGCCTTCGTGTTGGTGAGTGGACTGGCGGCATTTTGGCCACACGAATTTTTCAATGCCAACTTGGCCAACTTGGACCAGCTCAACAAAGTCATCCACCTCATCCTGCTGGGCTTCATTCCCGCCATCACGATGAGCATCTGGGCGGATGAGCGGCGGCAGGGCACGGACGAGCTGCTCTTGACCCTGCCTGCCAGCGACTTGGATGTGGTTGTCGGCAAATATTTGGCGGCCGTATCCATCTTCACGGTTTCCCTTCTGTTCTCGCTGTCCAACGTGGTCGTGCTCAGTTTTCTGGGCGACCCGGATCCCGGTCTGATGGTCACTACCTTCCTCGGCTACTGGTTTATGGGGTTGACGATGTTGGCAATCGGCATGGTCGCCTCGTTCCTGACGGGCAATCTCACGGTAGCCTTTGTATTGGGGGTGGCCTTCAATGTCCCGCTAGTGCTTGCGGGAGCCTCGGATGTATTCATCAGCGGCGGCGAGATGACTCAATCTATCCGAGAATGGAGCTTACACGCCCATTTCCTGGACTTCAGCCGCGGCGTATTGAGCCTTTCGAGCATCATTTATTTTGGCGCGATTGTAGCCTCCATGCTGTATCTGGCCGCCGTGTTGATTGGTCGTCGACACTGGGCCACCGGCGGAGCAGGGCAAGTGGCCGCGGGGCATTACCTGATCCGCGTGGTGGCGTTGCTCGTGTCAGCGGCTTCGCTGACCTTGGCGGCTCGGCATCATGACGCACGGGCGGACTGGAGTACCGAGAAACTCAGTAGTCTTTCACCCGAGAGCATCAAGCTGCTGGATGGTCTCGGAGATCGGGGCATCCGTATTGAAGCCTTTGTCAGCCCCGAAGCCGAGACGCCCGAAAGCTATATCCAAACCCGCCTCAACCTCCTGACCATGCTGGATGAGTTGAGCAAACACACTGCCGGTCGCATTGCCGTGACCGTCAACGAAACGGAAAGCTTTAGGCCGGCGGCCACGGTGGCTGAGAGGCGATACGGCATCACCGCACAAAATGTGTTCACACGCGAGCGCGGAAAATTCAAACAGGGTCAACTCTATCTGGGCGTCGCCATCGTCAGCGGATTGGATAAGGAGGTCGTCCCGTTTGTGGATCGCGGAGTGCCGGTGGAGTACGAATTGGTTCGCTCCATTGTTGCCGTGTCGCAAGATGCGCGGATTTCAGAATTGCAGGATGAACAGACTGCAAAAGCCGAAGCCCTCAAGAAGGCGCGTGACAAAAACGAGACAGGGTCGATCGAAAAATTGGAAGAGGAGGAAAAGAACATCCAAGCCCGGCTGGATAACTCCAAGCGAAAGGTGCTGGGGGTGGTGAAAACAGACTCGGACTTGATGGGCACCAATCCCAATCGGCAGGCACAGTTTAGACAGGAAACACACCCGTTAATTGAGGAGCTGCGGAAGCAGTATGAGGTCAAGGAAGTAGACTTGGAGCAGGTGGTTGAGTGGAAAGGGGCCGATGATAAAGCGGAATTCGATGCGTTCCTTGTAGCCCAACCCTCCACGTTATCTCCTGCCGGGATGACCAACCTGGTTAGCCTGATTCGGCAGGGAGCACCCGTGGCATTATTTGAGGACCCTGAAGTGATAACCAATGGTGCGGTAGCGGGAACCCGTGAACCTCGGAGGCCGGTTCGCCCCCCACAAATGCCCGGCATGCGTATGCCACAGCAACCCATGTTTCCGCCGACGGGCGATGTGAATGAGATGTGGGATCTTCTGGGCATCAGTTCCCTGAAGGCAGAGGAGGAGCGCAATTTACAGGCTTTGGAAGTGCGGGATGAGCTTTGGCGAATGGCAACTTTAAATCTGCCGACGGACAGCCGGCGCCGTGAGATCATGAATTTGCTGGGCGAGGGGCTTGAAGGATACCTCCAGAGCAACGTGGAGAATGAAATGCCGCGAGTGGACCCGGATGACCCGGACGCTGTTCCGGAAGCGGTGCGCGATCTGGGCAGGCAGAAAATTGAGAACAGGCTTGTCGCGGAGATTCTCAAGGATGTTCAAGAAAAAGCTGCGGACCCGCTGGCTTCATCTGTGCAAAAGGAATTGCTGGAGCAGCAGGCAAAATTGTTTTCTGAGCTACTCGAACTGGGGAAAACAGAATTGGCCAAGCGATTGCTAAAAGCCGAAGCTGGCAAGGTTGCAAAGGCCCTGGAAGACGGGCGGAACGACGCCCACAAGACCCGCAACTCTCATATTTTGTGGCAAAAGTTTAATCCCTTCCCCAAGTTGGATTCTTTCTCCGAAGAATTTATCTTCGCAAGCAATGACGCGGGTGGAAACCAGCCGGGATTCAATCCGGAGCACCCCGTTTCGAGCGGCCTACAACACCTATTGTTACTGCATGCGGGAGGACTTCATTGGCGGGATAATACGGGTCTGAAGCATAATCCTCTTGTGAGAACGGGTTCGGTAACCGGCACCACGGATCTTGCCTCTATGATTGTTTCCGGTCCATTTGGGATGAGGCAACGCAACCCCCGTCCAGACCGCGAAAAGACCGAGGAACAATATGTTTTGGCGCTGCATATCACGGGCAGGCCCGAGCCCAAAAGTGGTGAAAATGACTTGGCGGACACGGCGAAGGACTTGATGTCGTTTGTGGGGGACAAGTCAAAGGAAGAAGAGCTTGAAGGCAAATTAAAAGAACGTGACCCAGGCGCGGCCTCAGCGTTGCGCGCGTGGCTCGATAAGGCGCTCGATTTGGACAAACTTTCGGGTGATCTAAAACGGGATGTGGAGGGGGCGCAAAAAGCTGCCGGCGCGCTGGAAAGCAGTGCTTCTTCATTGAATCAGTTACTTAGGATTCATGGCGAACCGTTAAAGGCGGCGTTGCTGGAGCTCAACGGTGATTCACCCAAAAAGCAGGAGAAATCTTCCCGGGATTTCAACGTGATTCTGGTTTCCGACATGGACTTGCTTGCCCCTGATTTTTTCCGGATTCGCGCTTCAGGTGGCATCCGCCCGGACATGGGGCTGAATCTTGACGTGGATAACGTCTCATTCATCCTGAACATCGTTGATTATCTGGCAAAGGATGATCGGTTCCTGGAAATCAGGAAGAAACGCAGGCTGCACCGAACCCTGACCTCATTCGAGCAGCGAATCAGGAATGTCCGGGAAAAAACACGTGACTTGCGGGAGAAATTTGAAAAGGATTTTGAATCAGAAATCAAAAAGGCAGACAAGGAGTTAAAGGCCAAACAGAAGCAAGTGCTGTCCGGTGCCCAAAAGATTGGGGGCTTTGGCTTCTATCGACTGACTCCCCAGCAACAAAGCCAGCTCAATGTGGCTAAAGAGCAGGCGAATAAGGCCTTGGAGGTTCGTCACGAACAACTCGAGCGCACTCGCGACGAAGCCATTCGAATCGCGGAGGCGGACTTGGAACTGGAAATCAGGACGCGCCAAAATTCCCTGAAACGGATGGCTGTTTTCCTTCCGCCCATGTTGCCGCTGGCCTTGGGGCTTGGGGTTTGGGGGCGGCGCAAATCGCGGGAACTGACGGGCGTGAATGAGCGCAGATTGAGAAATCACTCATGAGTGAAAACCTGAAAACAGGATTGTTTGTGGGCACGGCCATATTGTTGGCCGTGGTGGCGTTTTCCACAAAACCGGTGGTAAATACGGACTCCGAGCTCGGGTTGGGCGAGCAGCTTTTCCCCGGCTTTACGGATTCTTTTGGTGTGCGCGAAGTTCGCATTGTTGAATTTGATGAAGCGCAGGGGGAATCGAAGGGTATTACGGTTGAGAAAAATGAGAGTGGCTGGGTGATCGCCTCTCAGCATGGTTATCCGGCGGATGCCCAGGATCAACTGGAGAAGGCAGTGGGCCTGTTGAGTGGCCTGACCAAGCTGAGTATCGAGAGCAGCGATGAAGGGGATCATGAAAAATTCGGAGTCAAGGATCCAACTCAGGCAGAATCTGGCGACAAGGGAGTTGGCCGGCTGGTAAGACTGACCGGTGTGGATGACAAAATACTGGCAGAATTGATAATTGGAAAAAAATTTGAATTGGGCAGCACGGAACGGGATTCAGCACCTGGTGACCTGAGGTATGTTCGAGTGCCCGGACAACCCGCCATCTTCACTACGCGGCTGCAAAATCCCAGCGCACTCAAGTCCGCCTTTGAAGATTGGGTGGAGCGGGATCTCCTCACAGTAAAAGGAGGGTATAGTTTCAGCAGCGGAAATGTGTCTCGGATTTCATTGGACAAACACAAGGTCGAACAAGGCCCCGTCGGGGCTGAACTCTCGCAAGGGCCCGTCTATCGATTTGACCGGGGCGAGGGAGATGATGAGAAATGGTTGAACGCAGAAAGCAGCGAACTCAAGCCGGCTCTTCACGAAACCTTGGATATTGAGGAAATTGATGGCCTGAGTACCGCCTTTGGTGACTTGGAAATTACCGGGGTTCAGCCCAAACCCGTCACCTTGGCCACCAACTTGCTTTCGGGAAATGAGTTTCTGGGCATTCCGGACGAAGAATCCCTGGCGCTCATGAGGCGCTCTCTTCGTAACAAGGGGTTTTACGCTGTTCCGGTATCAAGGGAGGAAAACGCCGAGCCGCGAATTGAAATTTTCTCCAATCAGGGAGAAATGCGCGCGGGGATGGAAGATGGTGTGGAGTATGTCATGCGGTTCGGAGCAGCATTCCAACAAAACCAGTCTTCCGGTGGTCACAGTGAGAATGTTGATGAAAATGACAGCCGTTACGTGTACATCCTCACCCGCTTTAACAGTGACTTGCTCGACAAGCCCGTGGTCAAGCCGCCGCCCACTCCGCCGGCAGACTTGGACACCAATGCGACCGCTAAAACCAATCTGGAAAAACTTCAGGCCGAAATTGAGGAGCACAACCAGAAAGCCTTGGAGGAATATGAAACCAAAGCCTCCACGGCCCGCCAACGAGTGGCCGGGCTCAATGCGAAATACGCCAAATGGTACTATGTGATTTCCGAGGACACATTTAACAAACTACAGGTGGGGCGCGCGGCATTGGTGACGGACAAGGAAATTCACGCCAGCCACATCCTGGTGGCCTACAAGGAAGCCGAGGGNGCGGATGAAAAATTGGAGCGGACGAAAGAAGAGGCTCAAGTCCGGGCGCAGGAATTGCTAAAACAAGTGGAGGCCGAGGGGGCTGATTTTGCAAAAATCGCGGAAAAGGAATCTGACGACAGCAGCGCCCTGAGTGGAGGTGTCTTGGGTGCCATCACCTTCAGCAAGATTTCAAAGGATTTTGGAGCCGCACTCGCTGCGGCTGTGTTTGAATTGGAGGAGAAGGAAACCTCCAAAGTAATCGAGGGGCCATCCGGATTTCACATCATCCAGCGCACTCCTCCTCCGCCCAAGCCAGACGCCACACCTCCGCATGGAGGCGGACCACCCCCGGGCCTGTTCCCGCCCGGCAATTGACACGCGGGGTTCTTGATGGTTTATTGCTGAGGAAAGGGAGGCATCAATCATGGGTACAATCACCAAAGTCATGCTCGGCCTGATCATCGCCGCCGGGGGCGGCGGCATCTTCATGGCACTTTCAATGATCCCCACTAAGGTGGAAGAGCTAAAGGAGGCTAAGGCAAATGCCGAGCGCGAGGCGGGCGCCTACAAGGGGCAAATTTCCTCCTTGGAAGGCGCCAAGAAAACAGCCGCGGACAACCTCTCCAAAGCCGAGGGCGAACGCGACCAATACAAGACCCAACTCGACACAGCACTGCAAGGTGAGGCTGGAGCCAAGACGTTGATTGATCAGGCCAACCAGGGCAAGGTTGCTGCTGAAACCAAGTACACTCAACTCAAGAGCAAGTACGACGCGGATCAGCCGAAACTGAATCAGCTCGGAAAGGCACAGGCGGATCTAGGAAAATACAAGAACCTCAGCTTCAAGGGCGGCGCGGTTTCCGCGGACCAGATCCAAGCCTATCTGGACGAGCTCGAGGCACTGAAGAAAAAGAAGGTGGTGAAAAAGCCGAAGGTCGTCACGCCAACGCGTAAGACCAAGGGCGTGGTGAAAAATGTGGACCCGAAGTATGGTTACATCACCATCGATATCGGCGACGCCAAGAAAGGGGATGTATTTCGGGTGACTCGCGGCGGCAAGTTCATTGGCAAAATCACGGTCACCACTCTTCGCGGTGGAAGCTCCTATTGTCTGGTGGACAAGACGCAAACGACTGGGTTGGACAAAAATCCGAAGACCGGCGACATCATGATCGGTGATGATGCCGAGTTGTCCAAGTAGCCCGAGCGGCAATTTTATTGCCGACCGGTGAATAATTTCTCGCCCTGATGAATCGACACCGGGGCCTTCTTCCGCCATATAGTCGGGCGAGGGAGGTTTTTAACCCGGGGTCTTTTTATGAAGCAGGGCACCAGCACAGTTATTGGATTGCTCACATTTCTTCTGCTGGCCACTTTTGGCGCGGCGGCATATTTCGTGAGCCAAGCATACTCAGCGCAAAAAGGCCGTTCCGCGGCCATCCAGAAAGCCGAAGGCTTCAGAAAGAATGCNGCGGAACTGGAGGCCACAGTGACGCAACTGGAAACTGAATGGCAGGATGCCGTCGCTCAAGCGGACAGCGCTATCACTCAACTCGAACAATTTCGCGGCTTAGCTGAGGAGCAGGACAAGGAGATTGAATATCTGATGAGCAACCTCCACTCGGTGAGCAACCAACTTGCTGCCGCGGCTGCTGTCGAGCAAAACCTCAATCAAAGCCTCGTCCAAGTGAACCAGGAAAAGCTCACGGCCATTGAGACCGTCGCGGAACTGCGCGACAAGCTGGATGCCTTGGAGAAGGAGTTCAAGACGCTCAAGGATTCCAAGCCTGCGGTGCTGCCAGTTGTTCCAGTTCCCGGTGTTGCCGGGCTCTCTCAGGAAGAAGTCGTGGCACGCTTGGAAGAACTAAAGAATCTGAAGGCCAAACTGGCCGCGGCACCTCCGGCTGCCACTCCGGGCAATGAAGGAGTATCGGGAAGAGTAAGGGAGGTTAACGTGGAGTTTGGATTTGTGATCCTCGACATTGGCGCGCCGGATGGCCTCAAGGTGGGGGATCGCCTTTCGGTTTCCCGGGCCTCTGAGCCAGTCGGGCAATTGCGAGTGCGCAAGCTCCACTCCGGACTTTCCGTTTGCGACATCCTCACTGAAAAAACCGCGCACGCCATCCAACTTGGCGACCGAGTGGATCTACTGAAATGAAAACCAACGAGAACGAATTCAAGCAATCAACTGTTCTGGTCGTTTCCGTGCTGGGCGGACTGGTGGCCGTGCTGACGTTTACTTTGGTTTGGCTGGTCGGCAGTGAGTTTGGTGCTGAGAATGAACTGGTGAAACTACGCGCCCAAATGGGGGATGTGGAGATATCCCAAGCCAAGACTATGGAAGCCTTGAAGGCCGCCGATTCGAAGCTGGCCAAATTCAAGGCGCGCCAGCCTGTAGCCACCTCCGCCGACACGGGCTTTCCTCGCAATCACAAGGATGCCTCGGCGCTTCAAGCTAAGGTGACTGCCGCCGAGGCAGATGCCGAGCGGGCCAGGAAATCAGCAGATGTTGCGCGTGAAGAATTGCGCCATGCGATTGAGCAGTCCCGAAAACTTGAGGAAAACTTCAAGACTCAGATTGCCCAGCTTCAAAGCGAAAAAGAAACCGCACTAAAGAACAATCCGGTGGGATCTCCCCGGGACAATGCCGCGCTAGAAAACCTGAAGGCCCAACTTGCGTCCACCCTGACGCTTCTGAAGAATGCCAATGACGAAATCCAAATCCTCCGGAAAGAATTGGGCGACCAATCCAAGCCAGCCGCATCAACACTGCCACCGCCGGTTCCACTGCCTACCCAGCCCATCTCCTCTCCACCAGCTCAGCCCGTGGCCGAACGATCGAAAATCTTTGGCCAGATTGTGGCCATAGATTCCCCCAATTTTTTCTCGGTCGCCCATCTCAACTCAACGCAGGGCGTGGTGGCCGGCAGCTCTTTGGCCGTGACAAGGCAGGGAATACCTGTTGGAATCCTTAAGGTGAATCGCGTGTTGGAGAGGAATGTTGTCATCACCACGCTTTCACCTGATTTGCGCGACAAGGTGCGCAAAGGGGATCAGGTGTTTCTTGAGCCATGAAACGAGCCGGAATTGCGTTGATATTTCTCCTGCTGGTGGGCACGACAGCCACCAGCGTTGTTTTCTTCAAGAAAAACGAGGCTAATGCCGCCGATATTTCAAAGGCGGAACAAAGGCAGCGCGAGGTCAAGAAGGCTTTCGAAGAACGCGGCCGCCTGCTCGATTCCATCCAGAAAGAATCCAACGCGTTGAAAGAACAAGCTAGGGCTGTCCAAGGCGAACTGAGCAAAATTAAATCAGGACAGGAAAAGGCTGCTGAGGCAGATACTACCACCAAAACGCAGATCGGCAAACTCATCGAGGAACGCAACTCCATGGCTGAAGACTTGGGTGAGGCCCGTAAAGCCCTCAAAAAGGTTCAATCTGATGCCGCGCAAAATTTGGCAGCAAAACAAAAAGAACTGGATGCGCTCAAAAACGACCTCGATGACCTCAAGTCGCTGAAAGAGCAACTACAGCAGGCCAACAAGCGGATCAAAAGTCTGCAAAGTGACATGGGCAACATGCGTGGCGAACTCGCCTCCCAGAAACTTCTACTGGAAGACAAGCGGGCGGCAATCAAGGAATATCAGGATCTGGGCCTGTCGCCGGGCCAGATAAAAAAACTCATGGAAGAGAATGCCCGGTTGCGGGCGGGCGTGGCCAACCCATTGCCGCCACCGCCGGTCAATCCCACCGTTAAAGACGAGAGCCCCAAGCCCACAATCAAAACACTCCCGTTCCAACTTGATCTACCCAAGCCCAAGGGACGCCTGACCAAGCCGTTAAAGCCAAGGGCTGAACCCCGAGAAAAGAAATGAACCCAAAGAAACTTTTCCTCCTCCTGTTACTAGGACTCCTTTTCCTGTTGGACGGCTGCCTCGGCCCAGACGCGGCCAACAACAACGAAAACCCTTGGAACCAACCGCGCGGTTTTGATACCGGTATTGGCGGAGGTGATCCTCGCAGGCGCTAGGTCTGGGCCGACACCACCAAGTCCACGGGCCGGTCATGTGGAGCAGTAGGCACCCGGGCGACCTGTTGCCATTCAAAGCAAACGCCCACCGTCACTAGAGGTCCCGCGGCCCGGGCCTGCTCCAGCAGGCGATCGTAGAAACCACCTCCTCGCCCCAGCCTATTCCCGTTGAGATCGAAAGCCAGCCCCGGCACCAGCATCAGATCTATCTCTTCCCAATCCAGTGTGCGACAGCTATTACCGGGTTCTTTAACCCCAAAATGCCCAGCCTCCAGACCGTTCAAGTCAAGGATCTCCGCCGGCTCATAGGCTCCATCACGCCAGCGTGGCAATGCCGTCGCCTGGGATTGGCAAAGCAACGGTTCAATATCAGGCTCATCGCCCATTGGCGCAAAGGCCATGACAGTTGACGCCGCCTTCCATTCAGGAAGACTCCTAAGTCGGTCGCACAGGGCAGACGACGACGACGCTCTGGCGTCAGCCTGAAATGCTGCACGCATCTGCGCGCGCAGTTCAATTTTTGCAGCCTCAATCTCCATTTCACTTTGCCTCTTCCTGCAGTGTACGCCACCGCATCACGCGATCCTTGATCTTCTTTTCCACGCCTTCCTCTGTGGGGTTGTAGAACCGTTTGTCCACGCCCAAGTAATCTTGGGCCACAAAATGCCCCTCATAATCATGTGCGTACTTGTACCCCTCGCCATGTCCCAGTTGCTTTGCCCCCTTGTAGTGCGCGTCCCGCAAGTGTTTGGGGACCGGCACGGTCCGTCCACTCCGAACCTCCTCCAGAGCCGCGTTGATGGCACCATAGGCACTGTTGCTCTTATGGGCCGTTNCCAAATAAACCGTTGCCTCTGCAATCGGGATGCGCGCTTCCGGCCAGCCAATGAACTCAGCGGCCTCATGTGCCGAGGTGGAGAGCACCAGCGCCATTGGGTCGGCCAGNCCGATGTCCTCCGCCGCGGAGATCATCAACCGCCTCGTGATGAAGCGAGGATCTTCACCGGCATGAATCATCTTGGCCAGCCAGTACAAAGCTGCATCCGGATCACTGCCACGGATGCTCTTGATAAACGCACTTATGGTATCGTAATGCGAATCCCCGTCACCGTCGTACACCACGGCCTTTTTCTGAATGCACGCTTCCGCCACGGCCAAGCTGATGGAGATGGTGCCATCCTTGTCGGGTGCCGTGGTCAAGGCCGCGATTTCCAGGGAGTTCAGTGCCTTGCGAGCATCCCCGTCTGAGACCTTTGCCAAGTGGGCAATCGCATCCTCCCCGGCATTGATGTTCATGTGCCCGAGCCCACGTTCCGCATCCATTAAGGCCCTGCGAAGCAAGCCCTCAACAGCCGTTTCGTCCAGTGCCTGAAGTTCAAAAATTTGCGAACGTGAAACCAGCGGTGAATTGACGAAGAAAAAGGGATTGTGGGTGGTCGCGCCAATAAGCCGAACCGTGCCACCCTCGACATCCGGCAAAAGTACATCTTGCTGAGCCTTGTTGAAACGGTGGATCTCATCGATAAAAAGAAGAGTTGATTGGCCGGCGTTCTCCAACCGGTTGGCGGCGCTGGCCAGCACCTGCCGCATCTCTGCAACATTGCTTTCCACGCCGCTCAACCGCACAAAACGATTGCTTGTCCGGCTGGCGATTATTTGGGCCAGTGTAGTCTTGCCCGTGCCCGGTGGGCCGTAAAAGATCAATGACTGAATCCTGTCCGCCTCAATTGCCCGGCGCAACAGCATGCCTTCCGAGAGAATATGCCGTTGGCCTGCATACTCCTCGAGCGTGCGCGGGCGCATACGCGCGGCCAGCGGCGCTTGGCCTTGCCCTGCCGCCTTGTCTGCCTGGGTTTCGGCCGCACTTGGTTTCATGGCCGACTCAAAAAGATCTCGTTCCGCCATCACAAAAAGGCACAAAAAACCCACGCTGAACCACTGCACAAGGCCCAAGGAACGAGTATTCCAAGGTGGGTCCCAATCAACACCTTACGACTTCCAGTCAAGGCCTGACGGCCAGCGTCGAAGGCAAGGTCCCATTTTATCTGATTACCTTCCAGGGCGTGTNACAATTGTGGCCCAAGTGGGTTGAGGGCAACATACCCCCACATGCCTGTTATCTCAAGCGGCCTTTTCTTGCCGCGCCGGGAAACTTGTTGCAACCTCCAGCCATGCAACGTGTATTCTTCCTGCTAGCCATTTGTTTACTGCCTCTCCTTTCCATCGCAAAGCCGCCCAACATCGTCTTCATTATTTCCGATGACCAGACGTGGACCGACTACTCCTTCATGGGGCACAAACACATCCAAACGCCGAACATCGACAAGCTCGCTGCTGAAAGCCTCACCTTCACGCACGGCTACGTGCCCAGCAGTCTTTGCTGTCCATCACTCGCAACGATGATCACCGGGCTGTATCCGCACCAAAGCAAAATCACCGGGAACGAACCGCCCGTGCCGCCGGGCGGCAAGCGTACGCCCATTTATCGCAAGGGTGTAGAGGAACTCGTCGCCCTTATCGACGATGTGCCCACGCTGCCGCGTTTGTTGAAGGCCAAGGGCTATCGCAGTCATCAAAGCGGCAAGTGGTGGCACGGCAGCTACAAGCGCGGCGGCTTCACCCACGGCATGACCCACGGCGATCCCGCCCGCGGTGGCCGACATGGGGATGAAGGCTTGAAAATTGGACGCGAAGGATTGGAGCCAATTTTTGATTTCATCAAGGAGAGCGGAGATAAGCCGTTTTTCTTGTGGTATGCGCCCTTCCTGCCGCATACGCCACACACGCCGCCGCAGCGGTTGTTTGACAAGTACAAGACGAAGACCGACTCGCCCTTCATCGCCAAGTACTGGGCGATGTGCGAGTGGTTCGACGAGACCGTTGGCGACCTCGTGAAGCACATCGACGATAAGGCGCCAGATACGCTGATTATTTACGTGACTGACAACGGCTGGATTCAAAGCCCGAAAAGCCGCGGCTACGACCTCAAGAGCAAGCGGAGCCAATACGACGGCGGCACGCGCACGCCGCTGATGCTCCGCTGGCCCGGCAAGATCAAGCCCGCCAAGAGCACAATCCCGGTGAGTAGCATCGACATGGCGCCCACCGCGCTGCTGGCCGCAGGCTTGAAGCCGACGAAAGCAATGCGTGGGTTGAATCTACTGGACGCCAAAGCCGTGCAAGCGCGGAAGTTCATCTATGGC
Organism: Verrucomicrobiales bacterium; assembly: GCA_002721895.1. Next base: position 206,208 of record PBLV01000015.1, on the reverse strand, counting down.
GAAATTTTCCTGCACAACGCTGTGGACTTGCATCAGCCAATAAAAAACATCACCTACCGCTGGGGCATCAAGGATGGATGGAAAGTGATTTTGCCCCATGCACTCAATGTTCGCACGCGAGCGGGCAAGGGAGCCCGCGGCAATGGCGAGGTGGAATTGTATCACTTGGCGAAGGATTCTTTCGAAACGAAGAATCTCGCGAATGAAAATATTGAAAGGATAGCCGAGCTACGGGAGTTGGTGAATGAGGCTTGGCACGTGAAGTAATGAAAACCAATTTTACCACAGAGAAAATGAACTCTATGCCTCTGTGGTGAATCAAGTATCCCGCCTCGGAAACAGCGGCTCCGGCTGGCCCGCTTGGTGGCCTTCGGGCAATTCGCCCCAGCTCGAATTGGCGATGTTCACTAAATCATTCGGCAGGTTCAACTGCCCGAAAATACGTGCGCTGGTTGTCGGCAGGAACGGCTGTAGCCACACGGCGAGCAGTCGGCAGCCCTCCGCCAGATTGTACAGCACTTCGCCCAGACGGAAGGATTGCGACTCGTCCTTGGCCAGTTTGAAGGGGGCGGTCTCGTCGATGTATTGATTCATTCGCGCGACGAATCCCCAAATCGTTTGTAGTCCCGCCTGCAGTTGGTTGGCCCGCAATTCACCAACCAACTTGTCCCGCGCGGTAATCGCCTCGGCAGCGAGGTCGTCGTTCTGCGCAGCGAGAATGCCGTCGCGGTAACGATCGAGCATCGAGAGAGAACGGTTCACCAGATTTCCCAAGCTGTTGGCCAGTTCGGCGCTGTAGCGGATCGCAAAGCCCTCGTCGGTCCAGTTCCCGTCCGGCCCAATGGATAATTCCCGAACAACATAATAACGGAAAGCATCCAGCCCCCATTGGTCAATCACCTCCACGGGATCCACCACATTACCGGTGCTTTTGCTGATCTTTTCCCCATCCTTTTGCCACCAGCCATGCACGAGAATTTGCCGGGGCAATTCCAATCCGGCCGCCTTCAACATGATGGGCCAATAGACAGCGTGAAACTTCAGGATGTCTTTGCCAATCACATGAATGTCTGCCGGCCACAGTTCAGCTTCCTCGCCACGACTGCGAGGGATGCTTAGGTAGTTTACCAGCGCATCGAACCAGACATAGGTAACGTAATCTGTATCAAAGGGCAGGGGAATGCCCCACTCAAGCCGCTCCTTGGGCCGGCTGATGCACAAGTCCTCCAACTTCTCGTTTTTGAGGAAGCCCAGCACTTCGTTGCGCCGATTTTCGGGCGCCACAAAATCGGGATTGGCCTCGATATGATCGATCAACCACTGCTGATGTCGTCCGAGCTTGAAATAGTAGTTCTTTTCCCGCAACTCCTGCACTTCGCCATAAAGCAGATCGAATGACCCATCTGGCCTACGATCTTTCTCTGTAAGGAACGATTCCTGTTTTGCAGAATAGAAACCAACATACTCATCCTCGTAAAATTCACCTTGTTCATGGAGTTTTTGGAGCAGCTCCTGAACCACAGCCTTATGACGAGTATCCGTTGTCCGAACAAAATCACTGTTGGAAATGCCAAGCACACGCGCGAACTTCTGCCAATCCTCAGCCAATTTGTCACAGTAGAATTGCGAATCTTTTCCCGCCGATTCGGCGGCCTGTTGGACTTTTTGCCCATGCTCATCCAGACCCGTGAGATAGAACACATTCTCGCCTAGACAATGCCGTGCGCGAGCAATGACATCGGTAATGATTTTCTCATACGCATGCCCCAAGTGTGGCTGGCCGTTGACGTAATCAATGGCTGTCGTGATATAGAATGTCTTGCTCAAGGGCAGTCGTTGTAGCGCACGGCGGTTACTCCGGCAAATTTTATCGCCATTGACCGAGGATTTTGGCATGAGTAGCCAATGCGTTTTTGGTGCCTGATCTGGGCGCTGTGCTGGGCAATGGCAGCAGGGGAGGCACTTGCCCAACAGGAGAAGCCCGGGAAAAAGAAAAAACCCAATACCAAGAAGACGAAATGGGATGAAATGGACATCGGCCCATTTCAGGCCTACGGCTTGGAAACCCGCGTGGGTGGTAAGCTTTGGCGACCTGCCCTCAAGGGCTTGAACATCAAACTTGGAGGTAGGGCATCGGTATGTTTTGACACCGAAAGAATGCGGATGGCAGTGGGCTGGACGGGGGGATTTCTGAAATTGCCCGCTGGCCGGGATGGACTGGAAGGTGTCCCGCAAATTGAAGGAGATATTGCCTTCCGAACTCCCATGATCCCGGGCTGGGCAGGCCCGAAAGGGGAATGGAAGGAGCCAGCCCCGCCTGTAATCGGCGGCAGCAATGTATATTCCCAAGGGCCCTTACCCCGCGAGTGGGCCCGGTGGCGCGGGCACTATGTTCACGGCAAAAATGTGGTTCTCTCATATTCTGTCGGCAAAGCGTCTGTTCTGGAAATGCCCAGTTTCAAGAATGGGGTGTTCATGCGACAATTTGAAATTTCCCCTAATGACTACAAAGGCCCCCTAAATTTTATGGTCTGTCAGGATGCTGCTGCAACCGGCAAGCTGGATGACGGAATAGCTGTCCTTGAGGGCGGGAAATCCGCCACCGCTGCTGCCGTGATTGGTTCGCCTGATGATGTGAGCCTAAAGATTGAACAGGGGCGCATTACTGCCAACATCATGACAGGCGATGACTCACTTCGATTTGCAATTGTTATCTGGCGCGGCCCCAAGTTGGAACTGGATCAACTGAAAAAACAGGCCAGTGCAAAATTGGATTTAAAACCACTTGCGGACCACACAAGAGGCGGGCCAGCCCAATGGGACACCCCCATCACCACCCATGGGCGACTGGGAGCAACTTCCGGCGCGTACGTCGTCGACACCATTACCGTACCTGAGGAAAACCCATGGAAATCCTGGATTCGGTGCAGCGGTTTTGATTTTTTCGAAGACGGCGAGACTGCCGCAGTTTGCTCAGTCACAGGAGATGTTTGGGTGATCAGCGGGATCAATAACAAGCTCGACAATATCCAGTGGCGACGTTTTGCCACGGGGCTGTTCCAGCCACTGGGATTAAAAATTATTGACGGAAAGGTGCACGTTCTGGGACGGGATCAAATTACCCGACTGAATGATCTTAATACAGATGGTGAAGCGGATTTTTATGAAAATTTTAATAACGATATTTCCATCAGCAATGATTACCACGAATTTTGCCTCAACCTGAGTACCGATCCCCAGGGCAATTTTTACTTTATCAAGGGTGGCAACCTGCGGGCCGCCACAATACCTCATCACGGTTGCCTGGTGAAGGTCTCGCCAGATGGGAAAAAGCTGGAAATTGTGGCCACTGGCCATCGGGCTCCCAATGGAATGAGTGTGGGGCCGAACGGCGAGTTGACCAGCGCCGATAACGAGGGCAATTGGGTGCCAACATCCCGCGTGAACCTCGTCAAGCCTGGCGGCTTTTATGGCCATGTTCACACCGCGCACCACAAGGAAACACCTGCCGATTATGACAAGCCCCTCTTTTGGCTACCTCATCAAGTCGATAATTCCAGCGGCGGACAGACGTGGGTCACCAGTGATAAATGGGGCCCCTTTACAGACAGCCTGCTGCACTTGTCCTACGGGAAAAGTAGCCTGTTTTTGGTTTTAAAGGAAGAAGTTGAAGGCCAATGGCAGGGCGGCGCGGTCCGCTTTCCGCTCCGTTTTGATTCCGGAATCATGCGAGGGCGCTTCAATCCGGCGGACGGCCAGCTTTATCTTGTGGGTTTGCGGGTTTGGCAATCCAACGGGGCCCGTTATGGGGCCTTTCATCGGGTCCGCTACACGGGCAAGCCGGTCCACATGCCACTCAAGTTGAATGTGCGCCGGAATGGTCTTGCCGTCACCTTCACCAATCCACTGGATGCTGCCTCGGCAGTAGATGATCAAAATTGGGCTATCGATCAATGGAACTATCAGTGGACTCAGAACTACGGTTCCAAATTATACTCTGTTAAGGATCCTACAAGAATTGTGGGCGACAAGCGACAGGGTGCCTATGGAGGAGACCCTGTCACGATTAAATCCATCCAGTTGTCCGATGACAAAAAATCTGTCTTCATAGAAATCGACGGATTAAAACCGGTGATGCAGTCGCGGATCCGATTCAACATCCAGGCCGATGACGGCATGCCGATCAAGCAGAGCATTTTTCACACGATCAACCGTGTTCCCGCCGAGTGATGACCAACAATCCCACACCCACCAGCCGCCAGATTCGGCAGGATTTTCTGGACTTCTTTGAGAGACGGCAGCACACGATTGTCGGCTCCGCCAGCCTGATGCCGGATGCACCTAACCTGCTTTTCACCAATGCAGGCATGAATCAATTTGTGCCCATTTTCTTGGGCGAACAAAGTTGCCCCTATGCGCCCGGTCGTGCGGCGGATACGCAAAAATGCATTCGTGCAGGAGGCAAGCACAATGATCTTGAGGATGTGGGGATGGACACCTATCACCACACTTTTTTCGAAATGTTGGGAAACTGGTCTTTCGGGGATTATTTCAAGAAGGAAGCCATCGAATGGGCTTGGGAGTTGCTGACGGAAAAGTGGGGATTCCCTCCGGAAAGACTCTACGCAACCGTTTATCAGCCCGGGAAAGGTGATCCCGGGGAATTTGACAGTGAAGCCCATGATTACTGGAATGCCGTTTTTGAAAAGGCCGGATTGGATCCCGATATCCATATCGTAAACGGAGGGAAAAAGGACAACTTCTGGATGATGGGGGAAACCGGTCCCTGCGGCCCCTGTAGCGAGCTGCACATAGACCTCACCCCTGAAGGTTCCACCAAGGGAAGTCTGGTCAATGCGGACAGCGGGCAGTGCATTGAGATTTGGAACCTTGTCTTCATCCAATACAACGCCAATGAGGACCGGTCGTTTTCGCCGCTGTCCGCTAAGCATGTGGATACAGGCATGGGATTCGAGCGCGTCGCGGCGATCATTCAATCCACGAAAAATTTTACCGATTTCAGCCGGCCTGTTTCAAATTATGACACGGATGTTTTCAGCCCCATTTTTTCAGAACTGGAAGAACTAAGTGGCAAAAAATACACGGCCTCACTTCCTCCAAACAACCACGCTGAACTTTCCCCTCAACACACCAGCGATATCGCGTTCAGAGTAATTGGCGACCATATCCGCACACTGAGCTTCTCTATTGCGGATGGAATTCTCCCGGGGAATACGGATCGTAATTATGTTTTACGCCGCATTTTGCGACGGGCCGTGCGCTATGGCCGGTCATTGGGTTTTCGGGAGCCCTTCTTTTATCGACTGGTCGATGTTTTGGCTAAATCGATGGGAGATGTTTTCCCAGAATTGGTGAAGAGACAGGGCCTCATCCGGGACACCGTTAGGACGGAAGAAGAATCCTTCAACCGAACGCTGGACAATGGGATCGAGATGTTCAGCGCGGAAGTGGGCACGCTTGAAGGCAAGGTGTTGTCCGGCGAATTTGCCTTTAAGCTTTCTGATACATACGGTTTTCCACTCGACCTGACTGAACTAATGGCGCGTGAAGCTGGCTTGAGCGTGGATTCCGCAGGTTTCGACAAGCTCATGGAAAAGCAGCGCGAAATGGCGCGGTCTGCCCAAAAAAAAGAAATCGTCAGTGTCACCAGTTTGTCCACTGACACTCGAACCGTGTTCACCGGCTTTGAAAAACTGTCAGGAACAGCGAGCGTTGTTGAGATTGTCCGGGAAAAGAAACGTGCGGCGGCTGTCCTAGATCAATCCCCGTTTTATGCGGAGATGGGCGGTCAGTTGGGCGATGCCGGGACCCTTTCTGTAAACGGAAAATCCTGGGCCATTACCGACACCCAAAAGGCAGGCGACGCATTTCTCCATTTCCTGAAAGGGGAGGGGATACCTGAGGAAGGAGTCACGGTTGAAGTCACGGTAGATGCGGACAGGAGAGCAGCCATCCAGAGGCATCATACTGTAACCCACCTTTTTCACTGGGCGCTCCACGAGGTGACCAGCCCGGACGCGGCACAAAAGGGCTCCTATGTTGGCCCTGAAAAGCTGACGTTCGACTTTAACAGTCAAGCACTCGATGTCGGCCAATTGGCCGACATCGAAAAACTGGTTAACGAACGCATCGTCGAGAATTCGCCGGTGTCTTGGGTAGAGGCTGCGCACGATGAGGTGCGACAGCGGGATGACATTCTCCAGTTCTTCGGAGACAAATATGGTTCTCAAGTGCGCGTGGTTCAAATTGGGGGCAAGCCAAACGCGTTGGATGGTTACTCAATGGAGCTTTGCGGCGGCACTCACACGCGAGCAACGGGCGAAGTGGGGCTTTTCCGCATCACGGGAGAATCCGCCATTGCGGCGGGTGTACGCCGCGTTGAAGCCGTAGCCGGATTAATTGCCGCTGAACAGGCCCGCGAAGACGCGGACCGCATTTCCGCCTTGGGAGAAATTCTCAACACACCCATAAAGTCCATCGAGCAGAAAATTGAGCAGGCTTTGGAGCAATCCAAGAAACTCGAGAAACAACTCAAGGGTCTCCGCCAAAGTCAGGCTTCTGAAATTGCTAAGCGCCTGATGAGCGGCGCTGAAGTAGTGGGAAGCGTGCCGTTTATTGCCTCAAACTTGGGAGATGTGGATGGCGGCTTTGCTCAGTCTGTGGCGGATGCCATGAAAGGTTCCTTCGAGGGTGTGGTTGTTCTTGGCACGGCAGGTGACAGAAACGTGGCATTGGTGGCGACCGTTCCTGAAGGCCTGACGGACAAAATACAGGCCGGAAAGATTATCCAAATCATCGCTCCAATTGTGGATGGCAAAGGAGGTGGAAAGCCAACCAATGCACGAGGCGGCGGGAAAAATGTGGCCAAACTCGATGACGCCCTAGCGGAAGTGCCAAAGATAATTGCAGGATAAAAATGCCACGCAAGGTTTCAAAAAAGAAGGCGCAATCGAAGAGTTCCCCCTTTGACTCGGTGGAATCGATTGTGGCCGACATTCGCCGGGGGCGAATGGTGGTTGTGGTCGATGACGAAGACCGCGAGAACGAGGGAGATCTGGTCATGGCCGCGGAGCATGTGACAGCCAAGGCCGTCAACTTCATGGCCAGATATGGGCGCGGCTTGATTTGCGTGCCCACCACGGAGGATCGTCTTCGCCAACTGGGCGTGGAACGAATGGTGCCTCAAAACCAAGAATCGTTTAAAACAGACTTTCAGGTGAGCGTCGATGCTGCGGACGGAATCAGCACGGGCATCAGCGCCAAAGATCGCGCCTACACGATCAAGGTGATGGCCAATCCAACGGCGGTAACTGAAGATCTCGTCCAGCCGGGCCATATTTTTCCGTTGCGCGCGCGCCCCGGGGGGGTCCTGCAGCGGGCAGGGCACACGGAGGCTGCCGTGGATTTCGCCCGTTTGGCGGGCTGCCGACCCATTGGTGTCATTTGTGAAATCATGAACGATGACGGCAACATGGCTCGCTTGCCACAATTGAAACGCTTTGCCAAGAAGCATGGTTTAAAAATTGCCAGCATTGAGGACCTGATCAAGCATCGGCGAGAAAGGGAGAAGCTGGTCGAAAAGGTCGAAGTGGTCGGGATGCCGACAGATTTCGGGGATTTCATGCTGCACTTGTACCGTTCGGCGATTGACGGGCAGCACCACTTGGCAATGGTCAAAGGGGATGTTCAGGCAGCACGTGATGTGCTTGTGCGCGTGCATAGTGAATGCCTGACGGGGGATGTGTTTGGAAGTTTGCGGTGTGATTGTGGCTCACAGTTACATCAGGCAATGAAGCAGGTTTCGGAAGTTAAGGCGGGAGTGATTGTCTACATGCGGCAAGAGGGCAGGGGGATCGGATTGGCGCCAAAAATCCATGCCTACAAGTTACAAGAAAAGGGGCTGGACACAGTGGAGGCCAATCAACGACTTGGATTCCCCATGGATCTGCGGGAGTACGGCTTGGGAGCACAAATTTTGGCGGATCTTGGCGTCCGCAAAATCAGACTCCTGACCAACAATCCCAAAAAAGTGGTGGGCCTGGACGGGTATGGGCTGGAGATTGTGGCGCAAGTCCCCATCAAGGTGCCTGCCAATGCGCACAACAAGAAGTACCTCAAAACGAAGCGGGACAAAATGGGCCACTTGATCTAATGCTTCAGGAATCAAAAACAGATTCGCCAGCAAAGGCTATCGGGAAAATTGCCGTTATCACCTCGGAGTACAATGGCACCTTTGTTGGAGGCATGCTTGGTGCAGCCTTAGACGTCTTGAAGGAGGCCGGCACGACAGAGGTGGAACAGGTCTCGGTCCCCGGGGCTTTTGAGATTCCTGTGGTTTGCGCCCAGCTTGCAAGACGAGACAACGACCGCCCATCGGCTGTTATTTGTCTGGGTGTAATAATTCGAGGTGAGACAACACATGCCGACCACATCGGGGTAACTGTCAGCCGATTGCTTGGACAAATCGCCGCCGAAACAGGGGTGCCTGTCATTCACGAGGTGTTGCTTTTAGAGAACGAAGAACAAGCACGTCAACGATGCTTGAACACAGTAACAAACCGGGGCACCGAAGCCGCTTATACAGCCTTGAAAATGGCTCAAACCATGCGGCAAATTTCAAACCCAAACACTTTGTGAAAAGTTTCACAAAGTGCTTGCTTCAGATATTTGCGGGTGATAGTTTCCGGGGGGTTGGTAGTGAGACTCAGGCGAACAGCTTTATCCTTGGGATGGGGCGCGGCGCTCAGCGTCGCGGTTTCCGTTTCTGGGGCCAGTATTTCCGGGAAGATCACACTCAAGGGCGATCCGCCACCTGAGCGTTTTTTGCCCTTGGGAGCCCTTTGCAAAAAGATTCAACCAAGCGCCCGGCCGGCTACGCGCACTTGGGCGGTGGATGAGAACGGCGGCTTGGCTGATGTGGTTGTTTATCTCAAGACCGGCGTAGAGGGGCGGAATTTCAAGGTGCCTTCCGAGCCGGAAGTATTGCAACAGGAACAGTGCCAGTTTGTTCCCCAAGTCATGGCTGCTCAGGTGGGGCAGGAAGTTCACGTGTTGAACACAGACCCCTTGCTGCACAGTGTTTTGGTGGACGCCGAGGATCAGGCAAACAGGCGCGAAGCTCGCGCGCAACTCCCCAAGGGCGCCCCCCTGAAGTATGTCTTCGAAAAACCCGCGCTAGGGATTGAATTCAAGGGAGTCATTCACAAGTGGATGTCTGCACACGTCGCCGTGTTTCCGCATCCGTTTTTTGCCGTCTCGGCCAAGGATGGGGGCTACACAATCGCGGAGGTACCCCCGGGCGAATACACGGTGGGAATCCACCATCGCACGGGAGCCCGACTGGAGCAGGTGGTTAAGATGGGCTCCGATAATCTTGTCGGCATTGATTTCACATTGAAAGCGCCCCAGTAGAGAAGCAAGTGGACCAGGGAGGATCCAACAAGGGCCTAAATCGTTTCGCCATGTTTGTGGTGTTCGCAACGCTGTGCCTGATTGGCATGGGGGGGCTGGTGACAAGCCGCGAGGCAGGATTGGCAGTGCACGACTGGCCCACGAGTTTCGGCTATAACATGTTCCTTCTCCCCCTTGACCAATGGCTCGGCAAATTTGGGATTTTCGAGGAACACTCACACAGGCTCATGGCGTCGTTGGTCGGCCTTTTGACCGCCGGTCTTGCGGGATGGCTGTGGGCTCGAGAATCCACCGGCCATCAACGCAACATGGCGCTGGCCGGCATTGTCCTGACCTTGGGCCTGATGGGGGTGAGAACCCCATCGGTGTTCGTAGCCATGGCCTTGCTGGCGGTCATAATCGCCGGCATATCCGGCTGGCATATTTATCAAGACCGCATGGCGCTGCGCTGGTGGGGCACGCTCGCCTATTCCATGGTGATCATTCAGGGAGTACTGGGAGGGCTCCGCGTGACTCAATTCAATGACCAGATCGGCATTTTCCATGGTGTCTTGGCCCAATTGTTCCTGATTGTTCTCGTTTGCATCGCGGTGTTTTCGAGCCGCTGGTGGAATGTCTCGCCCGCCGCCAATGGGGCAGGGGAGATGGCACCCAAGATTATCCGCTTTCATTTTGTCGCGGCGGTCGTGGCAATCCTCCTCCAATTGGTACTGGGGGCAACCATGAGGCACCAACACGCCGGCTTGGCCGTCTGGGATTTTCCAAAGGCGCATGGCCAATGGTGGCCGGCAACAGACGCAGCCTCCATGCAGCAGTACCGGCGCGATCGCGCCACCTTGCAAAATGACCTCAATCAACAAAAGCGCGTCACGGACGCGGAAGGCCGGCCCATGATTTTCCTTAGCACCGGTCGTGATCTTCAGGCAGAACACGTGATTCTGCACATGTTACACCGTGTTGGCGCCCTCTTGATTCTCGGCTTGGTTCTGGGCGCCGTAGTACTCGCGCATAAGCGCTTGGGCGGAAGGCATTGCCTCAGCCGACTGTCTCTGGTTTGGCTAACCTTGATTGTCGTTCAAGGAATTTTGGGGGCATTGACCGTCCTGAAATACAAGCCGGCTGATATCGCAACGGCCCACGTGGTATGTGGGGCCTTGTCGCTGCTGGCCGGAGTCATAGCGACGATCATCAGTCATGCGAAATGCCTGCCTCCAGCCACGCGTGAAAACAGTCAGGGAATTGCCATGGCGAGAGTGGAGGCGATCGGTTAAATGAGTTCTGAATCCGTCATTCCATTTGCAAAACGCGGCACAGCCGCGGGGCGACTGGCGGTGTTCGCTGAATTGATCAAGGCGCGCCTGACCCTGATGGTGCTGGTAACCACGGCGGTGGGTTTTTACATGGGTGCAGCGGCCGTGGATTTCACGTTGCTCTTCCACGCCCTGCTCGGAACGGGGCTGGTGGCAAGCGGAGCCCAGGCTCTGAACCAATACCTGGAAAAGGACTACGACGCCAAGATGCAGCGTACCGCGGGCAGACCCATTCCTGCGGGGCAAATCAGGCCGGAGATTGCCCTGCTTTACGGTGGCGCCGGCGGCGTGATGGGCCTCATTTGGCTGGCCATGGCCGTAAACCCCATCACCAGTGTGATCGGAGCGGTCACTCTTGTCAGTTACGTGTTGATTTACACGCCCCTCAAGCGAGTGACAGAACACAACACACTCGTCGGGGCCATTCCGGGCGCATTGCCACCCTTGATGGGATGGGCGGCGGCGCAAAACAATATTGCATTGGAAGGATGGGCCTTGGTTGCAATTCTGTTTTTCTGGCAACTGCCCCATTTTTTCGCCATTTCTTGGATGTATCGCGATGAATACGCAAAGGCGGGTTTTGCCATGCTCTCGGTTGAAGATGAGACCGGTGAACGCACCAGCCGCCAGTCGGTGCATTACGCCCTCGCTCTGTTGCCGTTTTCATTGTTGCCGGCCATCTTTCAGATGACCGGCCCGTGGTATTTTGCGGGCGCGATTGCGCTCGGGCTGCTCTTTCTGGCGGGCGCGATCAACTTTGCCCGGAATTTGACGGTGGCATCGGCGCGCCGTTTGTTTTACTATTCCATCCTTTATCTGCCCCTGTTGCTGGGGTTGATGGTGGTGGCCCGGGCATGACCCTTAAAACACAACCCCATGGCACAAACAAAAACAAAAAAAGCTGACCAAGCCGCGGAGACGCATGATCACGGCCATGACGATCACGGTGACCAGCATTTTCTGTCCAAGTACGTCTTTTCCTCCGATCACAAGATCATCGGAATCCAGTACGGCATTACTGGCCTAGTATTTTTGCTGATTGGTTTCTGTCTCATTGCCACCATGCGTTGGCAGATGGCCAAGCCCGGCCAACCCATCCCCGTGGCCGGCAAGGTGCTCGAACACGTTTACGCCCACGAGTTGGGTGGGGAATCCAAGCCGATTTTTGAAAACGGCGTCATGTCTCGCAGCGCCTACAACCAGTTCGGCGCCATGCACGGGGTCATCATGGTGTTTCTGGCCATTGTGCCGCTAGGGTTTGCCGCTTTTGGTAATTACATTGTGCCCCTCCAGATAGGAGCGGTGGATATGTGTTTTCCACGAGTCAACATGGCTAGTTTTTGGTGTTTCTTTGTCGGGGTGGTCATTATCGCCGCCAGTTTTTTTATACCCGGCGGCCCCGCGCAAGCGGGCTGGACCATGTATCCGCCATTGTCCGAGATCATCCCCACCAACGGACAAATCTATCTTCTGGTCGGATTCATCCTCCTGATCACATCGTCACTCTTGGGCGCGGTAAATTTCATTGCCACCATTATCCAGTTGCGCGCCCCGGGCATGACTTGGTTTCGCATGCCGTTCTTTGTCTGGGCACAATTTGTAACCGCCTTTTTGTTGCTCCTGGCCTTCCCGCCCCTGGAAGCCGCGGCCATCATGATGTTGATTGATATTGTTGCTCCAGGTGCCAGTTTCTTCTCCCCCACCGGCCTGATGGTTGCCGGTGCCCCGGCTGACATCAGTGGTGGCGGTAGCCCGCTCCTGTATCAACACTTGTTCTGGTTTCTGGGCCACCCCGAGGTGTACGTCCTCATCCTGCCCGCCATCGGGATTGTCACTGAGATCCTAGCCAACACCACACGGCGTCCCATCTGGGGCTACAAACTCATGGTGGGTTCTGTGCTGGTGCTCGGCTTTCTGTCCTTCATCGTCTGGGCACACCACATGTATATGACGGGCATGAGCACCAAGGTGGCCACGTTCTTCCAGACAACAACGATGATTATCTCCATCCCATCAGTCATCCTGTTGACCTGTCTTTTTATGAGCCTATGGAAGGGCTCCATGCGATTTAACACGGCCTCGATGTTTGCCCTGGCGTTTCTGCCCATGTTCGGCATTGGCGGCCTTACGGGCCTGCCGCTCGGATTTAACTTCACGGACATCCACCTTCATGACACTTACTATGTCATTGCCCATTTCCATTATGTCGTAGCGCCGGGAACAATCTTCGGCCTGCTTGCGGGCATCTACTACTGGTACCCCAAAATGACTGGTCGGCACATGAATGAATTCTGGGGCAAAGTGCATTTCTGGTGTTCGCTGATTTTCATGAACCTGATCTTCATGCCCATGTTCGCGCAGGGCATGGACGGCATGATCCGGCGCATGTCCGATGGCGGCGCGGCTTATGGTGCGGCGGACGGAGTGGTAGGCTTAACCACCACCTCGCTCGCCCTCAATCAGAATATTTCCCATGCTGCTTGGGCTCTGGGGCTGGCGCAGATTCCTTTCATCATCAACTTCTTCTGGAGCCTGCTCCACGGCGAGAAGGTCAAGAATGACAACCCGGTGGAAGGCACCACGCTGGAATGGCAAACCCCCACGCCTCCTGGCCACGGAAACTTTACAAAGAAAATCGAGGTATACCGGGATGCTTACGAGTACAGCGTACCCGGCGCCTCCAAGGACTTCTCGCCTCAGAACGAACCCGCCAAGTAAATGGAAATTCCCTACGCAGAAAAACCCCGCGAAGACACGGGGCTGTACAACGGCAAGGCCGGCATCTGGCTGTTCCTTGCCTCCGAGGTTATGCTCTTCGGTGCGCTATTCTCCGCCTACGTGCTCTTGCGCGTCGGTGCTGACCCGGGCACTTGGAGCTTGGGTTTGATGAACAAATGGGTTGGCGCGTTCAACACCCTGATCTTGATTGCCTCCAGCGTAACTGTCGTGCTTGCGTGGATTTACCTTAAGCAGGATGACTTCGCCGGTTTTCGCAGGCTGCAATGGTGGACTATCATATTTGCGGCAGCATTTCTAGTGGTCAAATGGAGCTATGAATGGCCCGCCAAGTTCACCCATTATGACATCACCTTTACCAGTAATGAGGCGGCTAGGAAGCACATGGGCGCCGCTCTTCCCGGCGGCTTCAGTGAAGAGTCAGTAAAGGACATCTGGCAAAAACGCTACGACCCCCACAAGAAGGTATGGGACGACGTCGAGTTGAAGGACAAACCACTCGATGGCCATATTGTTGGTTATTGGGACAAGGAAGGCAAACATCACGAGGTTGGCGCCGTCCTCGGCGTGCCATTCTGGAGCAAGGCATGGCTTTGGCGCTTTTCCCAGCCCTCGGAGAAGAAGGCCGACGAAGCCGGGACACCCACAACATTCCGCAAATACAACATTGCTGCCATTGAGCTTGCCCCCGCCCATGGCGTCTGGGACAAGGACAGAGCGTCCAGTAAAAAGCCGAGGCGTGTTGCTGAAGGCCACGGAAGCCATAAACACGACGGGGACAGTCCGGGCACGCACGGCCACAACACCGTCAAGATTCCCCGCGAAGACATTCAAAGGCTCACTTCATTTGATCCCGGCCACAGCACGTTTTTTGCAACCTACTACACCATGACTGGCCTTCACGCTCTCCACGTGCTGGGCGGCATCTTCGTCATGCTTTACCACCTCCTGCCTATCAGCCGTCGCGTCTGGACGGAGAGCAAGGATCGCTTTGCCAACCGCATTGAGATTACCGGCTTGTTCTGGCACTTCGTGGACCTTGTCTGGATTTTCCTCTTCCCAATCTTGTACCTATTGTAAGGAGACCCCATGGGCGACGACCATAAAACTGATTACGACCAGCTCAAGAAGCAGATCAATGCCGTCGGTATCGTGCTGATTGTCGGCACGGCAGTGACATTTGCCGCCGACCTTTTCCATGTGGCGGATCACTTGGGCGGCTTCGGCTATGCCGTCCTGATGGCCATGTTTGTGGCCATCATCAAAGCCACTGGGGTTGTGGCTGTTTTCATGCACATGTGGTGGGACTCCAAGCTCAAGACGATCAGCTGGACCATGCTTTGCACGTTTTTCTTCTTCGCGGGCATGATGGGACTCACGGTTCTTGGCGAGCAGTGGCGCAAGCCCGGAAATATTAACGAATTCGATGTAAACACCGGCATGCCGATCACCAAGGAATCCAAGGATGCATCCGAGAATGGGCAACTCGGAGACAAGGGAGACGAATAAAATGTCACTCAAGGCGTTTCACATAGTCTTCATTATCATATCCATCCTCTTGGGATTCGGGGTAGGCTCTTGGTGCGTGATACGCTGGCACAATGGCGAAGATGCAAGCTTTTTGGGAATCGGCATCACTTTTATCGTCAGTGGAATTGTTCTCCTGATTTACAGCCGCAGCATTATCCAAAAGCTAAAGAAATACAGTACCCTATGAGCCGCGTAAAAAAGTACATGACCGCGTTGCTGGCCACAATTTGCATGCACCCCGCAATCTTGGCGGCCTGCCCGAGTTGTTTTGGCAAAACCGATTCCCAGTTGGCTCATGGACTCAATGCAGGAATCTACACGCTGCTCGGCGTCGTGGCCCTTGTCCTGGGAGCTGTAGCCGCTTTTGGAATCTTCCTCTGGCGGCGGGGCCAGACGCACCCGATGCCCCTGAACGAAACCGCCAGGGAGGCAGAACAGTCGATTTAGCATGAAGGACTTTTTGAAATTATACGCATTACTGGCCACCCTGTTCGGGATGTTTGCCGCCAGCGGCTTGGATACCGTGCACGCAAATGAAGCCGCCGAATCGGAATTCGTAAAAAAGACCCGACCCTATTTGTGGTTCCCCGAGGGGTCGCCCAATTCCGAACATGGCTCTGATATCGACGAAATGATCATTTACGTCCACGTCCTCATGCTGGTTCTGTTTGTAGGCTGGAGCGTTTATTTTATTTATGCGCTGTATCGATTCCGTAAATCTAAAAACCCAACCGCGGACTACCATGGTTTCCGCTCCAAGATACCAACCACCATTGCCGAAGGTGGCGTCATTCTCGCCGAGGTGGTCCTGATCATTGCATTCGCCATCCCACTGTGGGCCAAGGTTGTTGACGCCGACAAGTTTCCGCAGGAAGGAGTCACGACTGAAGCTACGCTTAAGGCAAATGGAGCCCCGCACGAAATCGAGCCGGAAGAAGATGGCCTTTACATGCTGCATCTTGATTCCGCTTCTACTGCCTCTGTGGCTGTGTCCGATGAAGAGAACAACCTCGTTGCTAATCTCGATAATACGGAGCTGCTTGAAAAGCTTTCCACTCAAGACACCCTGAAGGAAGAGCGTAGAAAAATTTCCAAGATGATCGCCCTAAAAGCGGGCAAGAAATATTCCATCAAGGCCACAGGCAGCGGGGCAAATGCCAGTGTCAGCAAAATGCCCACCATTGTTGTCCGGGTAATTGCCGAGCAGTTTAAATGGAATGGCCTTTATTCCGGTTTCGACGGGATTTATGGCAGGCAGGAAATGAAACTGGCCACCGTTGAAAACCCGTTGGGTCGTGTTCCTAATACAGCGGAGGGGCTGGATGATTTCGTCGTGGAAAAAGTGGTCGTTCCCGAGGGGGTTAGTGTGATTACCCATATTTCCAGCAAAGATGTGATCCATTGTTTCAAAGTCATACCGATCCGCGTTTGTCAGGACGCGATTCCCGGCCTTCAAATTCCCGT
Organism: Verrucomicrobiales bacterium; assembly: GCA_002721895.1. Next base: position 189,736 of record PBLV01000015.1, on the reverse strand, counting down.
CCATTTCAAGGCCAAACGCGAAATGAAGACATGGATTACCTGCGCCCAGCTTTGCGGCGACGGACATGCAGCCATGCGGGGAGACTTCGAAGTCTTGACGCAAAATGATTTTGCTGACTGGTGGAATCAGAATTCCGGCTGGTGGCTCAAGGATTCGCCTGTCTCCAAGGAGATCGCCACGGCTACACAGGACTAACCCCGCGCAACACGCGGCCCCCTCATGAATAAACGCCCCAAAACTCCCCGCCGGGGAGGCATCTTTGTAATGGGCATGTTGCTTGTGGGCATGTTGATCGCCATCACGCTGGTGGAAAGCCGCCGTAATCTGGATCTCAACAGGAAAAATTCCGATCTAATTGTCCAGCTACAGGAACTTCAGTCCGATCATGAAAAAGTGCTCGGTGAACTCAAAAATGAACGCGAGCTTTTGAAGGAACTTCAATCTGGCCATGACGCGAGGTCTTTACCCGTCATAAACCAGATTCAACCATTCGAATTGCTGGATCAATCCGGCAACAAATTCACTCTTGAGAACCTAAACGGTAAAATATGGCTGGCGGACATTATCTTCACACGTTGCCCCGGCCCGTGCCCTGCCATGACTCAGTCCCTCGCCGACCTGCAGGATGATATTCCTTCTGACTGGCCAGTACATTTTGTGACCCTAACCACGGATCCTGAGTATGACACGCCCCAAGTTCTCAATTCATTTGCGGACAGGTTCAAGGCAGATCCAAGTCGATGGACTTTTCTGACGGGCGACAAGGAAGATATCACCCGTTTGGCTGTCCGTGACTTGAAGTTGGTTGCCCTCGCCAAGGAAGCCGAAAACCAAGTCAGCCCCAATGATCTTTTTATCCACTCCGAGCGTTTTGTTCTCGTGGATGGACACGGCAGACTGCGGGCATCCTTTGAACACGGCGCCCCCGGGCTCACAGGCAACATCCTGAAATCCATAACCAAACTCCACGCGGAGCCAAAGGTGAGCCCATGAGCATCAGCGACTTGCCAGCGATCAACGCCACACTGAATTTCCTCAGTACTGTGTTCCTGGTTGCTGGGTTCGTGTTTATCAAGAAAGGCAACCAAGAGACGCACAAGAAATGCATGATCGCGGCTTTTGCCACCTCGACCATTTTCCTGGCATGTTATCTCTACTACCATTTCAACACGGAAGCCGTCACCCGCTTTACTGAACCTCAATGGTTCCGCTCTTATTACCTTGTGCTATTGTTTACCCACGTGGTGCTGGCCGTCGTCATGCTGCCCTTCATTTTCCTCTCACTTTGGCATGCGTGGAAACAGAATTTTGAAAAGCATCGACGCTTTGCGAAATGGGCTTGGCCAATATGGCTTTACGTATCCATCACCGGCGTTCTGGTTTATCTGATTCTGTACCAGATTTTCCCTCAAGCCAAATGACTCACCATGTTCATCCCTCAGCCCGGCCCGAAACCAGGCGGCAGGCGATGCTCATGGATCTCAAGGAGGGTCAGCTGCCCTCAGCCTTGCTCTACGAAAGCCCCGCGCAAGCCAGGCGTTGGCTAGCTGTGCATGAAGCATTTTCTCCTGCCCGGATTAACCCCGCGTGCAATGAACTTTATCACTGGATCGCCCGGCAAGTCGCAGCGGAATGCCCGTCCGCATTAACCCAAGTGATCGGCTTGGGTTGCGGCGGAGGGCTCAAGGACGCGATGATCTTGGATCAACTTCAAACCCCTACCTACTGGGCACTCGATATCAGTGAAGATTTAACATGCGAAGCCATTCGCAATTCACCCGCCCAGAACAATCATTCCTGTCTGCTGGATCTTGCGAATGCCGATGGTCCGGGGAAATTCCTTCGATCACTGTTACCAGACGGATTGCCATGCATTTTCACCTTGTTTGGAGTGATTCCAAATTTCCCCCCAAAACTTTTGGCCAGGCAATTGTCGCAAATCCTGCGCCCCGGAGATTGGCTGTTGTTGAGCGCAAATTTAGCCCCAGGAAGAAACTATGATGATGGTGTGGCTAAAATATTGCCCCAGTACGACAATCAGCCCACCCGAGACTGGATCCTTGGGGCCTTGGAAGAAATAGGCATCACAAAGGGCGAACTTGTCTTTTCCCAAGCGGCCAGTCAATCGGGCCTTCGGCGGATTGAAGCTCATTGGATTTTTAATGCCCCGCTTGAGATCATCTGCCACGGAACTACATTCCGATTTGCCCTAGGTGACTCGCTGCTCGCATTTTACTCCAACCGCCACACAACGGCCCTGGTTCTCCAATGGCTCGACGAACTGGGAGTCTGTTGCCGAGACCATCGTGCTCTGAGGTCAGGTGAAGAAGCCGTTTTTCTTTGCCATGCTGAATGATCCCACTTGCCAGCATCACCACACAGCTTCACACTCGCCGCCTCGTGAACCCAAAACTCCGTAATCTCCGCATCGACGAACTTCAGCGTTTGGAGCGGGAATTGCGCGAGGAATTCAAGAAATCCAAGCAAGCGGGCATCAAGCAGGAAATTCGTGACGTGGAGGCCGTGATCCGGGACAAAATCTGGAATACAGGCGGAGCCCAGCGCAAAAAAGAACGCGTCAAGTAGCCCGCACTGGCCGGGTCGGAGCCATCATCTCAGGATCGCCACGCTCCCATCGTCTCAAGAACTGCCCGCGTCCGTGCAACTTCGTGCGTGCGGAAAAGGCTGGTTTTCCCAAGTGCCGCCAAAGTTGCAAAAAAAGGCTCAGCACACCGCACTTCTTCCCGGAAGAATTCTGCTGCATGCGGGAGGGCATGACACACCGGCCAGCCGAGCCGACGCAATCGAAAGGTGTTTAGGAACGTCTGCATTTGAAAGGCAACTCTCTCCGAACTATCGGTCAAGTTCCTGTAATAAAACCCCAGCCCAGGATCGACAAAGATTCGCTCAACTCCGGCACTTTCCGCCGCTTTAATTTCCCTCTCAAAAAATCGCATCATGTCCGGAATAGGGTCATCCCCAAGCCTCAAGTCACCCACCTCACGCACATTCTCTCCTTGAACATGACAAATTATGACAGCGGCTCCATGATCAGCCGCCATTCGGAAAAGTTCTTTCGCGTTACCCGGCCCTGTAATATTCAGGACAGATGCCCCGGCTTCCAGCCCCGCCTGTGCGACCGAGGGATGATAGGTTTCCACCGAGACAATCACACCTGCATCGGACAAGGGGCCAACAACAGGCACCAACCGTGACTGCTGCAAATCTGCATCTGCCCGGGAGGCATTCAGGATGCTGGATTCCGCCCCCACATCCACGATCGCAGCACCCTGTGCCGCAAGTGTTTGCCCACGCTGAACCGCATGCTCCAGTGAAAGGCAGACACTCTCGCGGTACCAGGAATCGGGAGACAAATTCACCACCCCCATGAGTTGGGGCGCGTGATTGAAATCCATTACTTTCCCTCCCACATCGAACGATCTGACTGTATGTTTCAGGTCATCCGAATACCGTTCAACCAGTCGGGTTAAATCGTCGAGACACAACATGACCGAAGGTTTTGACACATTGAAAGCCCGTGGGAAAGAAAATGGCGCGCCGGGTTGGACTCGAACCAACGACCTGCGGTTTAGAAGACCGCTGCTCTATCCAGCTGAGCTACAGGCGCCCGCAGTGACTGTACGGGTAAGCCTCTTTGCCCTCAAGCAATTCCCCAGCGTTGCCCGCACTGAGTGGCCGTGTTAATTCTCCCGCGCATGCAATGGAAGCTGCTTCTTCTTCTCGTGGTTTTGCTGGCAGCCGCTGGTTGCCAAACTGCGGCTTATTACACACAGGCCATTGCCGGGCAAGCGCAGATGCTTTGCTGTCGTCAATCTGTCGAGAAGCTAGCTGCCGACCCTGAACAACCCAAAGAATTGACCGCCAAGCTTAAGCTTGTCCTTGATTTACGAGAATTTGCACACGACAAGCTCAGCCTTGACCCGGGTAAGAATTACACTCTCTATAAGAACCTAAACCGAAAATACGCGCTCTGGGTCGTTTATGCTGCCCCCGAATTCAGCGTTGAATTGAAGTCATGGTGGTATCCGGTCGCTGGACATTTCACCAGTCGCGGATGGTTCAGTGAAACCGCCGCCAAACGTTATGCCAACCGACTCCGCGCCAAGGGTCTGGATGTTCATATCGGCGGTGCCCCCGCATATTCGACGCTTGGCTGGTTTGATGATCCCGTGCTCAGCACGTTTATTCAACAAACCGATACCAGTTTGGCGGAACTCATTTTCCATGAACTGACTCACAAACGCTTCTACCTCCCCGGAGACACCACATTCAACGAAAGTTTTGCCACCGCCACTGCCCAAGCCGCCGTATTGAAGTGGCTGCAGCATAGGGGGGACAGCGACGGCGAGTCACGTTATCGAACTGAATGTGAGCGGCATGCCAACTTTGTGCAGTTGATCCTTCGGACAAGAGCCAAACTTGCCAATCTTTATCAGAGGGACTTGCCTAAAGATGAAATGAGGGATGAAAAGGCGGATGTCATCAAAAGCCTAAAGCGTGAAATCAACGACCTTCATGCGACTGACCCAGCCTATGGCAATCTCGCCCGCTGGTCGGAGCGCCCGCTCAATAACGCCAATCTTGCCGCCATTGCAGTTTACAACCAGCAAGTTGCCGCTTTTTGGAATCTTCTCCGCAAACATGAAGGTAACTTGAACCGGTATTTTGAGGCTGTCGAAGCCATTGCCAAACTATCCAAGCAAGAAAGAACCGCGGCCCTTGATACCTTGTCGCGGCCTGAATGAATTCGGGGCTGACATCGAGATTACAGCCCTCGCGGCGACGCTCTTGAGTTCCTTTTCCCGCTGCTTTATGGTTAGGCCGTGAAACGGGCTCTTTCTCTACTGGCTTTTGCTGTGGCGTTTCAGATACAGGGAGCCAAGGCACCTGCCCCCGGCATCAGGATTTCCGCCATGGACCGGGCCGCCTTGAATCAAGGTCTGGAAAACTTGAGAGTTGCCATGGCAAAAATTCAAAAGCCCAGACACAAGCAATTCCTGCCCGACATACAGATTTTCTACAACGCAGTGCGCTATGCGCTTGATGACGACATGTTTTACAAGCCCGAGGATGCACGGACTGCGCGGCACCTTCTATCTCTGGGCCTGAAGCGCACAAAACAATTATTGGCGGGAGCGCATCCTTGGACAAGCGCAACAGGGCTCATCGTGCGAGGTTACCGCTCACAAATTGATGATTCCGTGATCCCGTATGGCTTGGAGGTGCCGGCATCATACAATCCTCGGCTGCATAAACAATGGCGGCTGGATGTTTGGCTGCACGGCCGAAACAACATGCTCAGCGAAGTTCGATTTCTCGAAGAACGCCTCAGACGTCCAAGCGCATTTCAACCGCGAGACACAATTGTCCTGCATCCATACGGTCGATATTGCAACGCATACAAATTCGCCGGAGAAGTGGATGTCATGGAAGCACTGAGACATGTCCGGATGCAATACACCATCGACAAACACCGGACCGCTCTTCGCGGATTCTCCATGGGCGGGGCAGGTGCATGGCACCTGGGAGCGCACTACGCCGGCGAATGGGCGGCTGTAGCTCCGGGGGCGGGTTTTGTGGATACCAAGATTTATCAAGACATTTTCAACAAAACCCCCAAACCCACTTGGTGGGAACAAAAACTCTGGAACTTGTATGATGTGCCGCCAGTTTCTGGGAATTTTATAAATACGACGGCAATCGCCTACAGTGGCGAACTCGACAAACAAAGGCAGGCGGCAGATTTGATGGCTTCGGCCTTAAAGAAGGAAGGCATCCCATTAAGGCATATCATTGGCTTAAAAACCGGCCATAAGTATGAGCCCAAGGCAAAAATCGAGTTGGCGCGACTGGTTGATGCCGCGGTGGATCGCGGGGCAAACTTCCATGCCCGGAAAGTCAGGATGATTACCCATACACTTCGCTATAACCGTGTAAAATGGGTTAGCGTTCATGGCCTTCAGCAACACTGGAAGGAAGCCCGTGTGGATGCGGAATATCTGGGGGAATACAGATTCCGTGTGACCGCCAGAAATGTCACCAAATTGATGCTGGGAAAACTGGAAGTACCCAATCAAGGCACAACAAAGTACACCGTGACGCTGGACAATCAAAAGTTAGCCGTGACTCCCGAACGGCATGCGCCCCTGATGTTTTGGAAACAAGATGGCCGATGGGAGGCAACGATCAGTTTTGCCCAGAATAATCTGGCCAAGACACCCGGCCTCCAGGGCCCCATTGATGATGCTTTCCTTTCACGGTTCATCTTCGTGAAACCCACAGGCAAGTCTATGAACGTGGCTGTTGGCAAATGGGTTCAACAAGAAATGGATGAGGCCATGACCCAGTGGCACAGACAGTTCCGGGGAAATGTGATTGTAAAGAAAGACACGGAACTGACCCCTCGTGACCTATCCTCCAACCTTATTCTCTGGGGTGATCCGGCTTCAAACTCAATGATCGCGAAGATAGCTCCCAGTTTGCCCATCACTTGGTCCTCAGAGAATGTCAGTATCAGGGACAAGAAGTGGCCCGCGAATCGATTTGTCCCCGTGTTGGTTTATCCAAATCCGCACAATCTGCGGCGTTACATTGTCATCAACAGCGGCTTCACCTTCAGCGAATTTGGTCATATGAGCAATTCCATGCAAAACGCTAAGCTGCCTGACTACGCTGTTTTAGATATACGAGTTCCAATTACCCAGCGCATTCCCAATGGAGTTGCGCACGCAGGATTTTTTGGTGAAAACTGGGAACTCACCGAGTCGGAAGGCAAAAACTAGATGCTAATGCGCAAACTATTCCAAACCGGGCTGTTATACACGGCATTAATGTCCTCGGCACTATCCATTGCCGCACAGAAAAAATCGCCCCTGCCTCCATTCGTAGACCCCAATGATCTCCTAGTGCGAATGGCCCCCATGGCCAAGTCAAGCCGGAGTTTGGTTATAAACTTGTCCACAAACCTCCGGTTGGCCTTCGACGCTCAAAATTTGCGGACCCACACGGTCTGGAAGGGCGCGGGCTTAAAATTGTATGGGCCAGGTTACCACGGCGCCAAAAGGCCCTTCATCTGCAAACCCAATGGTGACCAGCTTTGGGGCAACCCGCCAACGCCCATGTGGGCATTGTTGCAAGAGAAGGACGTGCCCTCTTCAAAATCAGGCACTCCAGTCAAAACGCAATATCTGGGATACAGCACCCGTGGCGGACGAGCTTCAGTCCTTTACCAACTCCATTCGGAAGGGCGCAAACCAACAAAAGTCCACCACTCCTTTCATGCGGCCAAAGACGCTGTCGTCAGAAGTATTCGAGTATCCAATGGACTGTCTGGATTGCGTTTTATGGCCCATGCCGAAAAAGGCAAGCCCATTGAGTTAAATCTGCCGGGCGTGGCGGCCATTCAAAGGGAGAGTGATATTCTGGTAGCAATTGTTAAGGGAAACGCTTCGGTCACGACATCGGTTTCACCGATGAATTTTGAAGAAGAACAATTCACGGAGGAGGGAAGTACGAAAGGAAATGAGATCGTGAAAACGGCAGAGGAATTCACATGTATCGATGTGAGTCCCGCACTGACAGGGGAATCGCAGTTTGATGTGGTGTCATTTACAGTTCCAGATTTGACATCTGCCCGCCGAATAGCCCGGAATTGGAAGCATTTCAAGGTTGAATTCAATGAGGCTAAACCGCTTGTCTTGAAACATAATACAAAGGCGCCGCGCAGTTTTTCTTTCGATCCTTTCTATGAAACCGAATCATTCTCATTGCCGGACACCAAAAAAATGAACCTGTTTGTCACGGGGATGGATTGGTTGAACAAGGATCAACTTGCGGTTTGCACTTACGGGGGTGACGTATGGATTATTGAGGGTGCCACGGATGCTGCAAAATCAATGAAGTTTCGCCGTTTTGCGAGAGGCATGAACGAGCCGATGGGACTGCTGGTGAATGACGGGAAAATCCACTTGGGCAACAAGGCGGAGATCACCCGCCTGGACGATTCGAATGATGATGGCCAGGCGGACCTATTTGAGCGGGTATCAAGTGACTGGGACTATACCGGCAGTTACAATTCATTTTCCTACGGCCCGGTTCTGGACCGGCAAAGCCGGTTGATCGTGGCCAATGCTGGTCACGCCGGGCACTGGGGAGCACGCCACATGGGCTGGGCGCTGCAGGTTGCCCCAGGGGAATTGGATGCCAAGCCTTTTGCCAGTGGTTTTCGTGAACCCAACGGCATTGGAACTTTTGGAGCTGAAAAGGACTTGTTCGTCACGGACAACCAAGGGGCGTGGGTTGGCGCCTGCAAATTGAACCACGTGAAGGAGGGGCGGTTTTTTGGCCATCCCAGTTCGCGGCCCGCACCAAGGGAACTATATGGCAAGCCGCGCGAGCTCTCCCCGCCGGCAGTGTGGTTTCCCTATAAATGGGTGCGCTCAGCCAGTGGCATGGTTGAAATCACGGACGAACGCTTTGGTCCATTCAAAGGGCAAATGCTGGTCGGTGATTTTCAGAACGCGGTTGTCACGCGTGTCCAACTTGAAAAAATTGAGGATGAATGGCAGGGAGCGGTTTGGCCTTTCCTCAAGGGATTCCGTTCCGGCGTCAACCGGTTGATCATGGGCGACGATGGCCGACTGTACGTCGGCGGCGGGAAAGTAAGGGCGTGGGCTGCCAATGCGCCAGCTTTTCATGCTCTTGAACGGGTTCGCTTCAAGGGGCAACTGCCTTTTGAGGTGAAGGCCGTCCGGGCCTTGGCCGACGGGTTTGAACTGAATTTCACAAAGCCGGTCGATCCAGAAACAGCCAAGGCAGTCGATGGATACGCCGTGTGGCAGTATCAATTCAAATACCACAAAAACTATGGCTCTCCGGAATTTGACCACGAAGGCAGGAAAGACAGTTCAACAGCCATAGAAATTGCCGGTGTTGATATCTCCGAGGATCGCCTGAAAGTGCGCTTGAAACTGAAAGGCCTGAAGGAAGGTTTTGTGACGGGTGTTCGCGCATTGGATTTACGTGATCCAGAAGGCAAAAAACTTTGGCACGACACCTTTCACTATACGTTAAACAAGATCCCGGCCGGCAGGTAAGATAAATCTGCTGCTTGTTCGACTCAGCGAATGCCTATATCCTCCAGCCATGAGGTTCGCGCGATTGTTTTTCCTGTGCACAATGGCGGCCGCATTCGCGTCATCAGCCAATGAAGGCACGCATTGGGCATTCATTGCCCCTCAGAGTCACGCGCCTCCCAGGGTGGAGCAGGCGGATTGGCCCCGAAATTCAATCGATCAGTTTATTCTCTCTGAAATTGAAAAGGCGAACCTCACCCCTTCGCCGCAAGCTGATCGACTGACACTCCTGCGCAGGGTCCATCTGGATTTGATTGGCCTGCCTCCTTCTCCAGCTGAGGCCGAGGCATTCCTGACGGACGAACGCCCTGATGCCTACGAGCGTATCGTGGACAAGCTACTGGCCTCTCCACATTTTGGCGAACGCTGGGGCAGGCACTGGTTGGATCTGGCGCGTTACGCGGACAGCGATGGATATAGCCATGATGCACCCAGATCAATCTGGCCGTACCGAGACTGGGTCATCAAGGCGTACAACGATGACATGCCGTTCGATCAATTCGTCATAGAGCAACTTGCTGGCGACATGCTGCCCAACGCCACTCTCCAGCAACGCGTTGCCACGGGGTTTCACCGTAACACACAAATCAATACGGAAGGAGGAGTGGATCGGGAGCAGTTCCGTGTGGACTCAATTTTTGACCGGATTGCCACCACGGGCGAAGTCATGTTCGGACTAACGTTTGGCTGCGCACAGTGTCACGACCACAAGTTTGACCCCCTGAAGCAGGTTGAGTTTTATCAGATGTTTGCCTTTTTCAATCAGGCGGACGAACCACGTATAGAAGCCCCAACAAAGGCTCAACAAAAGGCACGCGCAGAACACGCCTCAAGGATTGCGGCGGTTGAAGCCAATCTGAAGACTGCCCCTCAAAATTCCGACGAACACAAGAAACTTACTTCCGAACTGGCCAAGCTAAAGAAAGCCCGGCCAAGGGCGGCAACAACTCTCGTCATGGCCCAGAGGAAAAGCGAGCGCGCCACACATCGCTTTGTCAAAGGTGATTTTACGCGGCCCGCGGAAAAGGTTTCCTCTGGCGTCCCGGCCGTCTTGCATGATTTCCCTGGCGCCGAAAAGGCCAATCGGCTGGATTTTGCGCGCTGGGTCGCAAGCAGGGACAATCCTCTGCTTGCGCGAGTAACTATCAACCGCATGTGGCAACATTACTTTGGCGTTGGATTGGTGGAGACAGAGAATGATTTTGGCACACAGGGGTTGCCCCCCACAAATCATGGGTTACTGGATTGGCTGGCAGCTGAATTCATGCGGGCAAACTGGAGCCGCAAGACCATGCACAAGTTAATTGTCACATCGGCAACCTATCGACAGTCATCCCGCGTCAGGGCAGACTTGGCAAAAACTGACCCATACAACAAGTTGCTGGCACGCCAATCCCGACTTCGGGTTGATGCGGAAATTGTTCGCGATTTGGCCCTCACAGCCAGCGGGCTTCTCAGCCGCAAAATGGGCGGCCCCGGAGTCTTTCCGCCTCAACCCCCCGGCTGCATGAACTTGGGTCAGCACAAGCGAAACTGGACGCCCAGCAAGGGAGAAGACCGATACCGCCGCGCCATTTACACCTATCGCTGGCGAGCCACGCCTCACCCAGCCTTAAAAGTGCTTGATACCCCAGACGCTTTTGCCAGTTGCACAAAACGGATGCGATCCAACACCCCGCTTCAAGCGTTGACCCTCCTGAATGATCCAGCTTTTTTTGAAATTCATGTGGGCTTGGCTCGCAGGATTCTGGAGGAAGGGCAGGGGAGTAACGCGAACAAAATCAGTTATGCCTTCAAACTTTGCCTGACGCGCACGCCGAACAAGAGTGAGTCAGCAGTGCTGTTGCGCTTGCTTGAAAGCCAACTGGCAGGTTTCGCCAAAACGCCCGAACAAGCAGACCTGCTACTAAGCGGCCATGACACAGGAGAGCTGCGCAAGCCCGAACTTGCCGCTTGGACGGTGATTTCCCGTGTATTGTTGAACCTTGATGAAAGCATTACCCGTGAGTGACGAAGCGTTCAGTCTCCAGGCACCAACCCGGCGGCATTTTTTTAGCCGATGCTCGATGGGGCTGGGATCCCTGGCATTGGCGTCATTGATGGATGAACACTCAATGGCCAGCCCATACGCGCCACGCCGCCCCCATTTTGCGCCCAAGGCCAAGAACATCATTTACCTGTTCATGGCTGGCGGGCCCTCACACTTGGATTTGTTTGACTGGAAACCAGAGCTGAAAAAGAGGCACGGACAAGACATCCCGCCTTCATTTCTCGAGGGCAAACGGTTTGCCTTCATGAATAGTTCCTTCAGGAATAGGAGCAAACTGCAAGGGACGATTCGCGAGTTCAAGCAGCATGGCCAAAGCGGTTTGTGGGTGAGTGAGTGCTTCCCTCACATTGCCTCCATAGCAGATGAAATCACCTTGGTCAAAAGCTGCCGAACAAACCTGTTTAACCATGCGCCCGCCAAGTTGTTCATGAACACCGGCACCGGCTTGTTCGGGCGGCCGAGCATGGGATCCTGGGTAACCTATGGTCTGGGCACGGAATCGAGGGATTTGCCCGGGTTCATCGTGCTTCAATCCGGGCCACGCGGACCGCGCGGTGGAGGAGTCAACTGGGCGAGTGGTTTTCTCCCAACTTCCCACCAAGGCGTCCCGTTAAGAGGCAACGGCGATCCAATCCTTAATCTGGCCAGCCCGAGTGGAATTGATTCCGGACGCCAGCGTGCCTCGCTGGATGCCTTGCGGGACTTGAATCTCAAGCGGGCGGTAGAAACGGGGGATGAGGAAATTAATACACGCATTGCCAGCTATGAGATGGCCTACCGCATGCAGTCCAGTGCGCCGGAACTGATCGATTTCTCAAAGGAAAGCAAAGCTACCTTGGATTTGTATGGAGCCCAACCGGGACGAGCCAGTTTTGCCAATAACTGTCTTTTGGCCCGACGACTGGTTGAGCGGGGCACGCGTTTTGTGCAACTGTACCACACGAATTGGGATCACCACGGCGGCCCAAGTGAGACGCTCACCAAGCATCTGGACCAAGTCACACGCGAAGTGGATAAACCGGCGATGGCGCTGCTCAAGGATCTCCAAGCGCGGGGGTTACTGGATGACACGCTTGTGATTTGGGGCGGGGAATTCGGGCGGACACCCATGGGCGAAAACCGCAATCCGCCCGGCCGCAATCACCACATTGATGCCTTCAGTATGTGGTTCGCTGGGGGTGGTGTGAAGCGAGGCGCGGTGGTTGGGGAAACCGATGAATTTGGCTTCAATTCAATCCGCGATGAGTGCCACGTACATGACCTGCACGCCACCATTCTCCACCTATTGGGCTTGGATCACGAAAAGTTGACCTTCCGCTTTCAAGGACGGGATTTCCGGCTGACCGATGTGGAAGGCAGGATCATTCGTCAAATGCTGGCTTGATGGCATCCTTGCTCGAACAGCTCCAAGCCGAGGCCGCATCCTTGATCCCCCAAAAATCTGCCGTGCTTGTAGCGACATCTGGCGGCATGGACTCCATGACCCTGCTGTATGCGCTTGCAACCGCTTCAGTAAAATACAGATGGCGAATTGTGTCAGCACATTTCAATCATCAGCTCCGAGGAAATGCTGCAAAGGCGGACCAGAGGCTGGTTGAAAAATTTTCATCCCAACTAGGTGTAAAATGCGCGACTGGGGCTTGGAATGACAAAGACTCAGATTCCATCAAGGCTTATGGACTGGAAAAGGCTGCGAGAGACGCCAGATATTCATTCCTCAAGAACAAAGCTACACGACACCGTTGTGACTACATTGCAACGGGACACCATGCCAGTGACCAAGCTGAAACTTTTCTCTGGAGACTAATGCGCGGTGCAGGCGGAAGCGGCTTGGCTGGCGTTCGGCCCGTGTCAGGAATGGGTGGCGGCAATCACATCAAACTTGTCCGCCCCCTGTTGAATTTTTCAAAGTGCGACATGCATAACCTGACAGATGAGAATTCCATTCCTTATCGTGATGACAAAAGCAACTCATCACCCAAATACCTGAGAAATAAAATTCGACAAGAGTTGATCCCTTTTCTGGAAAAGAATTTTCACCCCAAAATTGAATTTCCGATCTGCCAAACCCAAGACCTGCTACAGGCAGAAGCGGATTATGCAATAGCCCAGGCCCAAACATGGCTTAAAGCCGCCAAGCGGGCGCCTTTTCGGAAGCTCCATTTGGCTGTTCAGCGCCGGGTGATCTGGCAACAATTGATCCAACTCGGCCTTGAGCCCCAATATTTTCAAATCGAGGACCTGCGAAAATTTCCCGGGAAAAAATTCGCCATCAATGCCAAGGAATTATTGCATCGCGATGAACGAGGCTCACTCCATGTGGGCACTCATCCAGACTTGAAATTTAGCCAGGATGAATGCCTGATCAGGCCGACTGCAAAATGGGTGGAGAGGGAATTCGGGAACATTCGCGTTCGATGCCGGGTTTCCAGAAAGATCGTGCGAAAGGAAGGACTTGAAGCCTTCGATGCCGACAGGACGGGGGGGCTCATTGTCCTGAGACATTGGCGTCAAGGAGATAGATTTCAACCCATTGGCCTGAAAAAACCAGCCAAACTCAAGTCCATGTTCACCAGTGCAAAGGTAAAAGCAGAGGAAAAGAGGCGGCGTACCCTAGCCTGTTCTTCTGATGGGGAAATTTTCTGGGTACAAGGGCTTCGAATTGGCGAACACGCAAAAATTCGCGCCGAAACACAAAGGATTTTACATTGGGAATGGAGGGAAATGTAGAATTGCCACGGTCCTTGCCCTGTGTTAAGTTCTGTTTTCCCTTGCATGTCGGAGGATAAAAACAATCAAGGACAAAGTCCGGGCTCCATGCGCCCTTGGATTGTGTGGATGAGCATCGCTGTGCTCATAATCATTTTCCTGTCTTACAGCAAAAGTTCCGTTGGGCAGCCGGATGAGCTTCGGTATGACAAATTTGTCCAGATGGCCACAAACAGCCCAAGCCTTGTGTTCGAGGGCAAAATCAAGCCGAGACAGAATGGCCTTTATGAAATCACTGGATTTTTTGTAGATGAAGGCCAAGTCATCTCCGGCGGGCAGGGGGAACAATCCGTTAAGGGAGCGCCCCGCAAGGGAAAGCCCTTCAGGATTGAGACCTTAATGCCTGAGGCGGCGCTTGAGCCACTGCTGGCCACGGGGAAGTTTGAATCCGTCCCGGAGAACACGCTTTTGATGAGCTTCCTGTTTACGCTCCTGCCCTTTGCCTTGATCATCTTTTTCATCTATTTCTTTTTCATTCGCCAGATCAAGATGGCGGGCAAGGGTGCTCTTAATTTTGGGAAGAGTAAGGCGCGCATGCTCAACAAGGACAAGAACAAGATCACCTTCAAAGATGTGGCAGGAGTTGAGGAGGCCAAAGAGGAAGTCAGCGAGCTTGTGGAGTTCCTGAAGGATCCCAAGAAATTTCAAAAACTGGGCGGGCGAATACCTAAAGGCATTCTGATGGTCGGCTCACCTGGAACTGGAAAAACCCTTTTGGCAAAGGCGATCGCCGGCGAGGCAGACGCGGGCTTTTTTAGCATCAGCGGATCAGACTTTGTTGAGATGTTTGTCGGGGTCGGCGCGAGCCGGGTTCGAGACATGTTTGAGCAGGCGCGCAAGAATACACCTTGTCTGGTTTTTATTGACGAGATTGACGCCGTGGGACGCCATCGCGGTCACGGGCTAGGCGGGGGAAATGATGAACGAGAGCAAACGCTCAATGCGCTCTTGGTCGAGATGGACGGATTCGATTCCCAAGAAGGGATCATCATTATTGCCGCAACCAATCGGCCTGATGTACTGGATCCGGCACTTTTGCGCCCTGGACGCTTCGACCGACAGATCACGGTCAATCTTCCTGACATCCGCGGACGCGAGGAAATATTAAAGGTTCATGCAAAAAAGGTGAAGCTAGCGAAAGCGGTTGATCTGTCGGTGATCGCAAGAGGCACTCCGGGATATTCCGGGGCAGAACTCGCCAACCTCCTTAATGAGGCAGCCCTGCTGGCCGCCCGCGCCAACAAGAAGCGTATTTCCATGGTAGAACTTGAGGAAGCCCGGGACAAGGTGCGCTGGGGGCGTGAACGCCGCAGCATGGCCATGACCGATGAGGACAAGAAGCGAACCGCATGGCACGAGGCTGGACACGCACTCATCAATGTCCTTTTAAAGCACTGCCATCCTTTGCATAAAGTAACGATCATTCCTCGGGGCCAGTCCTTGGGCTCTACGATGTCTTTGCCGAAGGAGGATGTCTTGAACCACCAAAAGCTGGAGATGATGGATACCATCACCATGACCATGGGCGGTCGCATTGCTGAAGAAATCTATTCCGGGGACATTTCCTCTGGTGCCGCCGGAGATATCCAACAGGCCACCCGGATGGCGCGCGCGATGGTTTGCCAGTTTGGCATGAGCGCAAAACTGGGGATGGTTCAGTATGGCGGGGACAACGAATATGTTTTCCTAGGGCGCGACATGGCGCGCGGCAAGGATTACAGCGAGGAAACCGCGCGCGAAATTGATGCCGAGGTGAAAAAAATCACTCAAGATGCTTACAAGCGGGCGACTAAGTTAATCAAGGAGAACCACGACAAACTGGAGGCAATCGCAAACGCCCTCTTGGAATATGAAACACTTGACGGTGAACAGGTTGCGCAAATCGTCGAAACCGGCAAGTTCGATCCGCCACCACCTCCCCCAAAATCCGGTATGAAAGGGGCTAAAGCTGCTACCCCTGTTGGCGAATCCACCCAAAAATCGCCTCCCAAAATTGACCCGGACTTAGGGAGCGCACCTGAGCCGGCACCCGCATAGACCGTGCATAACGGCTGATTGACTCCGGTTTTGATTTTCAGCAGCCTGCGCCCATGGTCATTGCGCCGTCCTTGCTAGCAGGAGATTTTGGCAAATTATCTTCAGAGGCAAAACGTGCCGAGCGCGCAGGTGGCGAGTGGCTGCATATAGACATCATGGACGGCCATTTTGTCCCGAACATCACTTTTGGCCCCAATGTCGTCCAATCCCTGCGCCCACATGTAAAATCATTCTTTGATATTCACTTGATGTGTTCACGTCCAGAGATTTTACTCGAATCGTTTGCACAGGCGGGAGCCGACCAAATTACAATTCATGCCGAGCTGGGAGAGCGCGTGCCTGAGTTGTTGTGGCATATCAAGTCCCTGAACTGCCGCGCGGGCCTGGCGGTTAACCCACCGACTACAATTGACTCGGCGGAGCCGCACTTGGACAAGATAGACACTCTTCTGATCATGACCGTAAACCCTGGCTTCGGCGGTCAATCATTCATCCGCGAATGCCTTCCCAAAGTTAGTCAGTCATGGGAGTGGAGGCAATCTCGCGGCCTGGGATTCCGGATTGAGGTTGACGGAGGTGTAACCGCCGACAACGCTGATGATTGCTCAAAAATGGGGGCCGATACGTTTGTCAGCGGCACGGGCCTTTTCAGCAAGAGAGATATGAAGGGGGCCGTCAAAAAGTTACGGAAAATTGCGGAACACAACCGGCGACCAACATTAATGGGAAATGTGAACTGATGGGACGGGAGGACGGGATTCATTTTGGCACGGATGGCTGGAGGGCTGTCATGGCCGAAAATTTTACGTTCGAGAATGTTTGCAAAGTTGCCCAGGCAACAGCGGAATTTTTTGGAAGAAGAAGAGGCCCCAAGCGTATGGTCATCGGCTATGATCGTCGATTTCTCTCCAATCAATTCGCGGCTGCATCCGCGGATGTGCTATGTGATAATGGCTATGAGGTGATTCTCACTGATCGACCAACACCGACTCCTGCTGTCTCCCATGCGGTTGTCGCACAAAAAGCACGTGGCGGCATTGTCCTGACCGCAAGTCACAATCCTCCCAGATTTAATGGATTTAAGCTGAAAGATCATCATGGCGGACCTGCATCCCCTGAACTCTGCGCAGAAGTTGAATCTTTCCTTGGCAAAGGCAACCCTCGATCCCCCTCTTCGAAGCGCTCGGGCAGAGTAAAGACAGCAAATATTCTGCCAGATTATTTTCGCGAGTTAAAGAAACTCGTTGATTTTGAAGCCATATCCCGCTCGGGAATTAAACTGGGGCACGATGCTTTGTTTGGAGTTGGAGCCGGCTGTATGAACGACCTCTTGGCGGGGACATCCTGCCATGTCCAGACATACAATGGGTGTCATGATCCATATTTTGGAGGACTCTCACCTGAGCCTATCCCTCAAAACTACGGAGCCACATCCAAAGCCCTCCAAAAAAATCCCGTTGATTTTTGCCTCGTGACGGATGGCGATGCAGACAGAATCGGAGGCATGGACGGTCGTGGTGAACCGCTAACCACACACCAAATAATCTCCCTCTTACTGGATCATTTTGTGATGAACCGAAGGGGCAGGGGAAAGGTTGTGAAAGCACTGACCACCACCTCCATGGTCGACAAGATTTGCGAGGACCATGGGCTTCCGCTTATCGAGACAGGCGTTGGCTTCAAGTACATCTCCGCAGAAATCCTCAAGGGCAAAGTTCTCCTGGGATTTGAGGAAAGCGGAGGGATAGGTTTCCCGGGCCACTTACCAGAACGTGACGGCATCCTTGCCGGCTTGATGGTGCTCGAAATGCTCGCCGTTGAGGAGCGATCATTAACCAGCCTCCTGAGCAAATTGGAGAAATCCTACGGCCCGCACAGATATAGAAGAACTGACCTTCATTATCCGCTGAACAAGAGAGCATCACTTATGAGTCATTGCTCTCAGAATCCGCCGACCAAGCTGCTCGGCTCACCAATTTGCCGAATAGATGAGTACGATGGAGTCAAGTTGACGGCTTCGAATGGAAGCTGGCTGATGTGGCGTGGCTCCGGAACAGAGCCCGTGTTAAGGATTTATGCGGAGGCAAACACCGAAGACCGAGTCAGGAAACTTCTTTCCCTCGGCAAAAAGGTGGCCAATAAATTTGCCTGAGTTGAGTTTGGCCTTTTCTTGCGCTGAAATGCAGCTATCTTCGCGCCTGCCCAGAGGGGTTGTACTCCATGGAAACGGATCGCATCCGAAATTTTAGCATTATTGCGCACATAGATCACGGCAAGACCACCTTGTCGGATCAGCTTTTGCTGCGAACAGGCCTGGTGTCAGAACGCGAAATTCAGGACCAGATGTTGGACTCCATGGAACTGGAGCGGGAACGCGGCATCACGATTAAAGCGCACCCTGTGACCATGAATTACCGGGCTCAGGATGGTAATGAGTACGAACTCAACCTGATAGACACTCCCGGGCATGTTGATTTTGCTTATGAAGTTTCTAGGAGTTTGAGTGCCTGTGAGGGAGCGTTACTGATCATTGATGCCGCTCAAGGCGTTGAAGCTCAAACCGTGGCCAACGTCCATCTCGCCTTGGGACAGGAATTGGAGATCATTCCCGTCATCAACAAGATCGATCTTCCCACGGCAGACGTTGACCGCGCCAAGCAGCAACTTGAAGATGTGTTGGCCATCCCCGCCGAGACTGCCATTTGTTGCAGCGCCAAGGAGGGCACAGGCATTGAGGAGATTCTCGAGGCAATTATTGAACGTGTGCCCCCTCCAACCAAACCCGGCCATGGCCGCCTGCAAGCTCTGGCATTTGATTCCTATTACGACACCTACAGAGGCGTTGTCACATTGATTCGCATTATGGACGGGGTTCTTGAAGCAGGGCGGAACATCAAACTGCTTCACACAGATCGAACACTGGAAGTGAAAGAAGTCGGCAGCTTTGGCCCCAAGCCATACACCCGGGATCGGCTCTGCGCCGGGGAAACCGGCTATTTTGTCTCCAATCTAAAAACCCCAAAGGACCTCAAACTGGGTGACACGATCACCGACGCGCGCCAACCCGCAGACGCGCTGCCTGGGTTTAAAGAAACCCAGCCGATGGTGTTCAGCGGAATATATCCCATCAACACCAGTGACTTTGAGGAACTACAATCCAGCCTGGCCAAACTTCAACTCAACGATCCAGCCTTTGTTTATCAACAGGAAAGTTCTGTCGCCTTGGGCTTTGGCTTTCGTTGCGGTTTTCTCGGCCTGCTGCATCTAGAGATTATTCAGGAACGCTTGAGGCGGGAGTACGGCATGGACATCATCGCCACATACCCCAGCGTTGTTTACCGCGTGACCATGACGGACGGGTCAGCCCACATGATTGACAATCCCGTGCTGTTGCCTGAACCCAATCTCATCACGACCATTGAGGAGCCAATCGTGAAGGCATTTCTCATCTGCCCAAACGAGTACATAGGGGACATCATGAACCTCATTGGCGAAAAGCGTGGATTGCTCGACCACACCGAAACCATTGACAATCAACGCGTCATGCTGGAGTGCGCTTTGCCCCTGAGCGAAATCCTGATCGATTTCCACGACCGAATTAAGAGCATAACACGGGGCTACGGCTCCATGGACTATGAGCATGTCGGCCACCAAGAAGCCAAGATGGTGAAGATGGAGATGATGGTGAACGGTGAGCCTGTCGATGCTTTTTCCTCCATCGTGCATCGCGACAAGGCAGAGCAACGAGGGCGCTCGCTCGCCGCCAAGCTCAAGGATGTTGTGCCCCGCCAGCAATTCAAGGTGGCCATTCAGGCAGCCATTGGCGGCAAAGTGATCGCCAGAGAAACCGTAGGCGCGCTGCGCAAGGATGTCACAGCAAAATGTTACGGCGGTGATATCACCCGCAAACGAAAGCTCCTAGAAAAGCAAAAGGAAGGCAAAAAGAAGATGAAAGCCATCGGCACGGTCAATATCCCCCAAGAAGCCTTTGTGGAGGTCTTAAAGGCATAAGCTTATGTGGGTGCTACGCTGGCTCATTTCAAAAACTCTACGCAGGTCTGTAGAAAGCTACAAACAGGCCCATAAGATGCTTCAAGAGCAACGCGATTTATTGACGGAGACAGAGCGTGAAAAGACCGCAGCCGCCTTGGAGAGGATGCAGCATGCCATTGAATCACCCATATCACGGGAAGAACTTCAGGAAACCACGGAACGAGAATTGAATGAAGCGGGGCGATACCTCAAACCGCACCCTGATTCATGGATGCGAGAGACGGTGGAGATGTTTCTGGTGGTATTCGTCTCCGTAATTGCATTTCGCGCCTTTTTTCTCCAGCCATTCAAGATTCCCACTGGCTCAATGCAGCCAACTCTGTATGGCATCACGCACGTCAATTTGATCGATATGGATGAGCGCCCAGTGCCAAGCTGGCCGGGCAGGGTGGGGGAGTGGTTCCGCGGCACAACTTGGTATCACCTGAAGGCTGAAGGCAACTGGGAACTTATTGAAGTCACCCCGCCCACGCCCGTTTCCATTGCCAAGCCTTGGGGATCACAAACATTCTATTTTGAAGACAAGGACAGCGGTGCGCCAATACAACGTAAAATCTGGTACACTTACTTCGACAATCCTCCTTATAAAACCTCGACGAATATCCCATTGGCATTCATGCCTGA
Source organism: Verrucomicrobiales bacterium (assembly GCA_002721895.1). The sequence continues at coordinate 169,047 of PBLV01000015.1, read as the reverse complement.
TACCAAGCTAGGCGAACAGTCCGTAATATTGAGGAGGAATTTTCAGGCCGGTGACGATGTACTGAAATTCTGTGTCAAGACGGGAGACCACCTTTTCGTGGACCGCATGGTTTACAACTTCCGAAAACCTAAACGGGGAGAAATCATAGTCTTTGAAACGCGGAATATAAAGTACATGAAGGATCAGGGCACAGACAATCAGTTCTATATCAAGCGGCTGATTGGATTCGATGGTGAGAGGATGAGCATTGGCGGCCCCGACTTTCCTCCGCAAAATTTCACAGTCACCAATTCCGTGAATATTCCCGTGACGATATCCGGCCAGGAACATTTCCCAAACCTGAACCTTGGACTGAAATTCGACCGGGACGCAACCACAGGCTATCGGCCGGCAGTAAACCCGGATGACCCCATTGAGTTACAACCCGGTGAATCCCGTTCCGTCCCAGCCATACCCATTGTGGACCATCATGTCAGGATAGATGGCATTACTCTGGATGGAAGCACCAAGAATTTTGAACATTTGTACAACCTTCCTCAGGAAATGCAGGTGACAAAAAACAAGTTTTTTCAAGACAAGCCAGCAAACAAGAATACAACACCAACACGCAAAGTTTTTCTGGTAAATCAACAGTTAGAATATCCCCATTTTACGGGCCACGTGAATGGGTTGAGAGCCGGCTATTTCGGCCATTTGCCATTGGCAATTTATAAAAATCAGACACCATTCGATCGTCAAATTCAGCATGTTAAGGCCACAGACTGGACAAGCGTGCCCGGCAAAGGCTACTGGGCCATGGGAGACAATACGGAGAATAGTTTAGATTCAAGGATGTGGGGCGAAGTTCCCGAGAGAAATTTGATCGGCAACCCTTTTTTCATCTATTGGCCTTTGCTTCCAGACCCCGACAAACCAGTAGGTGCAAATCTATTTGGTTGGCTGAATTGGTCTGCCGCATTTGCCTCCATCGCAGCACTTCTTGTTTCAATCTGGTGGCTGTTCCGGCTCCCAAACCCTTGGCACGGGATTGAGCCCAACAATCTCGCTTAACCCCCGCACATGCCCGGCGCTGTTTCGCACAATAAATGTTATATCTATTTTGGTCTCAGGTGGGTTTCAACAGTTTTTCATAGATTGCCACATAATTTTTAATCGGTTCACTCCACCCCCAGTCTGCCTCCATGCCTCTTTCCCTGACATTTTTCAGGCAATTGGGGGTCTTGAACAACCTAACCGCCGAGTCTAGGCACTGAACAAATTCAGCTGATGAATGATGATGGAATACAAAACCAGTCCCATCTATATACTGGGAGGTTAACGGAGATACAGTGTCCTTTAGGCCACCAACGGCATTAACGATAGGCACTGTTCCATATCGAAGGCTATAAATTTGATTCAATCCACAAGGTTCAAACTTTGATGGCATTAGAAAAAAATCGGATGCCGCCTTGATCCGATGCGCAAGCGGTTCGCTATACTGAATAAGAGCCCGAACCTTACCGGGAAGTTCCTCTGAAAGTTCCCTAAATGCAGATTCCAGATGAATATCACCAGCCCCCAGAAGAACAAAGCTGGCATCATTTTCGGGTAGCCATTTTCTTAAGACATCATAGAGCAAATGTAACCCTTTTTGATCTGCAAGTCGCCCGATATAACAGAATAGTGGGGATTTTGATGCGTCTTCTAAATCTAAAAAATCCAATAAATCCAACTTGATTCTTTCTTTTCCATCCAGATTTTTCGCACAATATCCATGCTTGAGATGTGGATTCTCATCCGTCCTCCATTGAGAGTAATCCACGCCATTCAATATTCCTGTTAATCCATCAGCTCTGCCGGAAAGCTCTCCCTCCAAGCCTTCACCAAAATCTCGGGTTACAATCTCCTCGGCATACCCAGGGCTGACTGTTGTCAATGAATCAGTCGATATTATACCCGCTTTCAACGGATTGAACTGCTGGTAATATTCCGCATATTTGTGAGTGAAGTACCGCTCTGGAAGATTTGTGAGTGCAAATTTGCTTGGCGCACAAACACCTTGATATGCCAAATTGTGGATGGTCAGGCAGGTTGGAATTCGTCCGCCATTCAGCAATGGAATCATCGCGGTTTGCCAATCATGACAATGCAATACATCTGGTGCATCAGGCAGCATTCCTGACAACCGGCACGCCGCCTTGGAAAGGAAAATAAATCGATCCGGGTTATCTGGATACCCTTCCCCGTTCTCCATATAAATTCCTTGGCGATCAAAAAAATCCTTTTGTTCAACGAAGTAGACCCTGATCCCCTCCCCAGTTTCATATGGAATTAACCTGCCGCGAATGCTCTCCGCCCCCAACTTAATATCAAGCTGCATGGGGCTCTCTGATCGCTTCATTAGCAAATCCTTGGTGGATCTATAAAGCGGTGTGATGACAGTCAATTTATGGCCCGCATTCGCCAGCGCACAGGACAGACCGGCGACCATGTCGGCGAGGCCGCCGGTTTTGGAGTAGGGATAGAATTCGCTGGCCGCCTGCAGGATGTGCATTGCGTCAGGGGGCGATGCGGTCGGCCTTGAGGTAGTCGCGCAGGGGCTCGGGGATGGCGATGGAGCCGTCGGTTTGCTGGTGAGTCTCGATGACGGCGACGAACAGGCGCGCCAAGGCCACGCCGCTGCCGTTTAGAACGTGAGGGTGTTGGTTGCCACCCTCCTCGGCCTTGAAGCGCAGACTCATGCGGCGGGCTTGGAAGTCCTCGGTGTTGGAGACGCTGCTGACCTCAAGGTAGCCGCCCTGTCCCGGCGCCCAGACCTCGATGTCGTAGGTCTTAGCGGCGGCAAAGCCCATGTCGCCGGTGCTCAGGGTGACGACGCGGTAGTGCAGGCCGAGGAGTTGCAGGACCTTCTCGGCGTTAGCCAGCATGTCTTCCAGTGCGGTGTAGCCGTCCTCGGGCTTGACGACCTTGATCAGCTCCACCTTGTCAAACTGGTGCACGCGGATCATGCCGCGCGTGGCCATGCCGGCGGCACCGGCCTCGGCGCGGAAACAGGGGCTGTAGGCGCAGTAGTTCTTGGGCAGCTCATCGGCGTTTAAAATCTCCTCACGATGCAGGTTGGCGACAGGCGCCTCGGCGGTGGGGATGAGGTAGCGCTTGCCGAGGCTCTCGCTGTCGAGACCTTCCTGGATGGCATAGGCTTGGTCGAGAAACTTGGGAAACTGGCCGACGCCTTCCATGCAATTGGCGTAAACCATGAAGGGCGGGCTGATCTCGGTGTAGCCGTGCTCGTGCACATGAAGATCGAGCAGGAACTGGATCATCGCCCGCTCCAGTCGCGCTCCCCAGCCGGTGTAAAGAAGGAAGCCGCTGCCAGCCAGCTTGGCGCCGCGCTCGAAGTCGATGAGGCCGAGGGTGTCACACAGGCCGAGGTGGCTCTTGGGCTCGAAGTTGAAGGCGGGCTTTTCGCCGTGGGTCTTCAGCTCGGTGTTGGCGCTCTCGTCGAGGCCGACAGGGGCGGTCTCGTGGGCGAGGTTGGGTAGCGTTAAAAGCAGATCGTGGAACGCCTTTTCCGCGCCGTCCTTTTCCTCGTTGAGCGCGGTGATACGGTCGCCAATCTCGCGCACCTCGGCCTTCTTGCCCTCGGCTTCATCCTTGTTCCCCTGCCCCATTAGCGCGCCGATTTCCTTGGAGGCGGCATTGCGCTGGGACTGCAACTGTTCCACCTCCGTGACCAACGCGCGGCGCTTCTCGTCCAGCGCGAGCAGTTCATCGACGCGCGCGCCTTTCTCGCCGCGGGCTTCCAGACGCGTCTTGGCCTCGTCGGGCTGGGCGCGGATGTATTTGATGTCCAACATCGGCGCGGATTATAGGGGCGGCCCGCCCGAGGGCAAGGCATTGCGGTTTGCGCACGGATGGCGTATGTCTTGGGCATGGCCACTGGGAAGGTTGTCTCGCTGCACCTGCATCCCGCTGAACCGGGCGCGCCGTTGTCGACCGTGGATTTGGTGGAGGTGGTCGCCGGCAAGGGCATCCGTGGCAATGGGCGGATGTTTGACCGTGTCAGCCGCCGCACGGGACAGCCGACCAAGCGGCAGGTGAGCCTGATTGAGCGTGAGCAGATTGCCGAGCACGCCGAGGCGCTGGGGCATCCGGGATTCACGCCGGGCGATGTGCGTTCCAACATCGAGACGGAGGGCGCGGACCTCGTGGCGCTAATAGGACAGCAGGTGCGTATCGGCAGCGCCGTGCTGTTGTTTTACGAGCCGCGCACGCCCTGCCACAAGATGGATGCATTGGCGCAGGGTTTGCGCGAGCGCATGGAAAACGGCCGCCATGGCGTGATGGCGCAGGTGGTGGAGTCGGGGGAGATTCGCGTGGGAGATGCGATCGGCCCCGCCCACAACGTCCCTAATGCATCTCCACGTCGCAGGTGCCGATGCCGCCTCGGTAGAAATTGAACTGCACGTTGGGATGGTCGGCGAGGAGGCTCATGGGGACGGCGCTGTCGGCGATGCCTTTGGCGATCATCAGCGTGGTGAGGCGCTGGCCGAAGGGGTTGTCGTGCGTGCCGGCGTGCCAGATGGAGACTTTCTCGGCCTGCCACGTTTCCTGTGGGCCGACGGTGATGGCCTTCTCGGGCACCATGGTGATGTTGCCTCCGCCACTGGTGCGCGCATTCTGCGCCAGCGTGATGGGGTGCAGGTCGACGATGCGCGTGGCAAGCTTGCGGTATTCCTTGGGCGGCGGCGGGGTGTTCTTCCACCTGCCCTTGCGAGGCAGCGGGTCGTTGAATGCCCAGTGCTTGATGTCGCCCTGTCCGCCCTGCATGACGGCGCAGCGGACGCCCTCCCAGCTGTCGCGGTAGGGCTTCACGTCGGCCTTGGGGAAATGCAGGTTCGCGTCGGGCATGCGCAGGCGGCGGTCGATGCGGTTAAAACACAACTCGCGGTCGGCCTTTTCAAACGACAGCGGATGTTCCACCGAAACCTCCTTCTTGCCGTCGTACCACTCGTCCATACCCCAAAAATGGCCGGAGCGCACATTGAGGCCCAGCGAGTTAACGAGGCGCGCGACAAGCGGCAGTTGCTCCGTGGGGCCGATGGGGCCGCAGATGCCCACGGGATTGTCGGGCGTGGACTGCCGCCATGCTTCGATGTACTCCAGCGCCTCGGCCAGGTAAAAATCCTCCAGCGTGTCGTACATTTTCACGGTGAAGCCGGGGCGCGCGAGGCGTTCCATCTGGCGCGACGTCAGCTTGGCGGCGTCGCGGATAATGTCGTTGTCGAGCGTGGTGTAGTCCCACCAGTCGGGGGCGATGGTGCTGAGCTTGCGGGGCATGTCAGATTCCTTTCTCGAGCGCCTGCTCGTATTTCCGGTTGATGCGGCATTCGCTACCAAGCGCCTCCTTAAGGGGGTCGCAATCCGTCGCGCTGAAGCCGTAGTGCAGGTGCCGCCGCCAGCCCTCGGCATGCCGGAACTTGCCCGACATCCGGCCGACCTCGCGCGACAGGTCGTCCATCGTCTTGAGGTAGGAGTTGAGGCCTTGGCTGGAGTCGAGCCAGTTCTGCTGCGAGTCGTGCGCCTCCAGCGCCTTGAGCTTTTCGGCCTGCACCGGCGTCGTGTTCACGAACTGGCCGGGAATAACGCGCCGCCGCAACGGATCGCGGAGGCTGTGCGGCATGGCGTGGTAGACCGTCACGTCATGACCGTATGTCTTCGCCGCCGGCGTACTTTTAAAATTGGGCATGCCGTGGGTGAAGGCGCCCTTGACGGCTAGGCGGCAGGTCTCGGTGTGGTCTTCCATGTAGTCCTGCGGCGAGTGCGTGAGGACGATCGACGCGCGCGCCTTGCGGATGGCAGCGGACACCTTTCGGATTAACGGGACACTGAAGATGATCTCGAGATCGTCGGCAATGCTCGGGTGGAACTTCGCGCCAAGAATCTTCGCCGCCGCCCGCGCCTCTTTCGCGCGAACCTTGCGTGTCTGCGCGGGCGACATTTCCGTGCTGCCGCAGTTGCCGCTGGAGAGGTTGAAATAGTGGATTTCCCAGCCGCGCGCGCGCAGGCGCAGGAGCGTGCCGGCCATGTAAAACTCAATGTCGTCCGGGTGCGCCGCGATGGCGATGGCCGAGGGCTTGGGCATGGCTCAGCGAATCTTCACGGGCTTGCCGGTGGCGGCGGACTGGTCGGCGGCAAAGATGATCTTGTGGCTCTTGGCGGATTCCTCGAGGCTCGTGTGCGGCATTTTCTTGCCCGCGCGCAGTGACTTGAAGAACACCTCGAACTGCTGCTGGTACGGATGGTCCGCCACGTCGCCCGAGTCTACCAGCGGCGTGCCCAGCTCGCTCCAGACGTTCTTGTTCAGGCCGCCGAGCTGCGAGGAGTAAAACTTGTTGTCCAGAATGCTGCCCTCGCTGCCGACGAGGTGCGTGTGGAAGTAGTACGGCTGCAGGCAGTCGATCACCGACGCCACCTTGCCCAGCCGGCCGTCCTTGAACTTCAGGATCGTCACCGCCGTGGTGTCGTACTCGTACTTCTGGAACATCCGGTTTTTCGACTTGGTCGAGTGGCTGACCACCTCCACCACGTCCGTCGAGCCCATGCAGTACAGCAGCGCGTCCATCGCGTGGCAGCCCGCCGAGAGCAGGCTGCTGCCGCCCGCGGCCTTCTTGGTGTTCCAGCGGTACTGGCCGTACCACGGGCCGACGCCGTGGTAGTAGTCCACTTCGCCGTAATGGATCTTCCCAACCAACCCCTTGTCGATGACCGCCTTGAGCGTCAGGAACTCGCCCGAGAAGCGGCACTCGAAACATACGCACGTCTTCACGCGCGCCTTCTTCACCGCCGCCACCATCCGGCGCAGGTCCTTTTTCGACAGGCACAACGGCTTCTCGATGATGAGATGCTTGCCCGCCTTGGCTGCGGCGACGACTTGGTCGGTGTGCTGGTACGGGTAACTCGTCACATCCACCACGTCGATCGACGGATCCTTCAGCATCGCCTTGAGGTCCGTGTACGTCTTGATACGGCCGCCGTGCGCGGCGCTCACCTCGTCGCTGTCGAGCAGCCGCGAGGAGTACACCGCGGTAACCTGCCCGAGGCCGGTGTTGTTGATTGCGTCGATATGGGCGCCCGCCGCCCAGCCATAGCCGATGATGCCAATGTTGAATTTTTTCACGGTAACGCCGAGGTTGATTCGGGGTGCCCGATGGCACAATGATTGCCCCCGAAAGTCAACAAGGCATGTCTCCACCTCGCGTCATTGTCTTCGTCAAGGCTCCTCGCCCCGGCCGAGTGAAAACCCGCCTAGCCGCTACCATCGGCCCCGAGGCTGCCTGCGCCGCCTACCGCGAGATGGTCGACACCCTCCTCGACAACCTCACTCCCCTGCCCCACCTCGAGCTGCGCTACACCCCTGACAACGCCTTCAATGAAATCCGCCCCTGGCTTCGCAACCAATGGTCCACCGCCCCCCAGGGACTCGGTGACCTCGGCGAACGCATGCACCGCGCTTTCACCGAAGCCGGAGGTCCAGCCATTCTGATTGGATCCGATTGCCCTGAGATTACGGCTCTCGACATTAATGAAGCAGCCACAGCTCTTAAGACACATAACGGAGCCATCGGCCCTGCAGAGGATGGCGGTTATTGGCTCATCGGCCTCCAACTCCCCTGCCCGGCTCTTTTTAACGACATGTGCTGGAGTACCGGAGATGTCTTAAAACAATCATTGGCAAGAGCAAACAAAGCGAACCTTTCTCTCCACCATCTTCGAAAATTGAAAGATGTGGACGAATCTAACGACTGGAAGAATTGGAAAAACTCAAGGTCCAAATACCCAAAATAGATTTTCCTTTAGGTGATTGGCATTGACTCTTAGAAACTTGAAATCTGGAGCGGGTGACGGGAATCGAACCCGTATCTCTAGCTTGGAAGGCTAGGGTCTTACCATTACACAACACCCGCGAACGGCGGCAGTTTAGCCTGCGCGCTTGCGTTGTCAATTGGGCAATGGGTATGGTCGGCGCTCGATGAGTTCGCTGTTGCTCCAAGGTGGGCGTGTGATTGACCCCGCCAACGGCCTCGATGAGGTCGCCGAACTTTTGATCACCGACGGCAAGATCGCCGGACTCAATGCTGAAGCACCGGCCGACACGGAGGTGATCGACTGTGCCGGCCAGGTAGTTTGCCCGGGATTGATCGACCTGCATGTGCATCTGCGCGAGCCGGGGCAATCGGCCAAGGAGACTATCGCCACGGGCACGGCAGCAGCGGCAGCGGGCGGCTTCACCACCGTCGTTTGTATGCCCAACACCTCGCCGGCCATCGACAGCCCCTCCACCGTCGCGCTCATACAAGACAAGATCGAGCGCGAGGCGGTAGTGAACGTCTATATCACCGGTGCCATCACAATTGGCATCGCGGGTGAGGAGCTGGCACCCATCGGCAGCCTCAAGCAGGCGGGCGTGGTGGCGATTACCGACGACGGCCATTGCGTACAGAACAACGAACTGATGCGGCGCGCGCTGGAATACGCGAAGATGTTCGACCTCCCGGCGATGGACCATTGCCAGGACTATTCTATCGTCACCGATGGCGTGATACACGAAGGCTACTGGAGCACGTTGTTGGGCCTGAAGGGTTGGCCGGCCAGCGGCGAGGACTTGATTGTGGCGCGCAACATAGAGTTGGCTGAGCTAACCGGCACGCACATCCACTGCCAACACATCAGCAGTGGGAAATCCGTGGAGTTGATCCGGCAAGCCAAGAAACGCGGCGTGCCCATTTCCGGCGAGGCGTGCATTCATCACATCGTGCTAACGGATACGGCCATTGGCGGCAGTGAACATTTCTGGGCGGAAGACGGCCGTGAGCTTCAGCCGGAAGATCACCGGCCTGAGTGGCCTGTTTACGATACAAATTTCAAGATGAACCCACCCCTGCGTTCGGCGGAAAACAGGCAAGCTGTGATCGAAGGTGTCTGCGATGGCACGCTTGAAATCCTTGCCAGTGACCACGCTCCCCACGCGCGCCACGAGAAGGACATGGAGTTCGACTACGCCCCCTTCGGCATCACTGGCCTTGAGACCGAGCTGCCCTTGGCGCTGATGCAGTTGCACCACACCGGCAAGCTGCCCCTGCCCGAGCTTATCGCCAAGTACACCATCAACCCCGCCCGACTGCTGAAGCTCAACAAGGGAACACTCACCCCCGGCGCCGATGCCGATGTAACCGTGATCGACCTCGACGTCGAGTGGGGCTATGACGCCGACACTGATGCTAGCAAATCCTCCAATTCCCCGTTCGACGACTGGCGCCTGCGTGGCCGGGCAACTTATACGGTGGTTGGTGGACAAGTTGTAGCCCGCCCTGATGCGGTTCCCGCTTGACCCGTTTCACGCCGCGCCCCCAGTATCCCCCGGCCGTAAGGCCATTCATGACGGCAATTTTGGCGCTAGAGGACGGGACGGTTTTCCAAGGACAGGCTGTTGGCGCACGCGCCTCGGCCTGCGGGGAGGTTTGTTTTAACACTTCCATGACCGGTTATCAGGAGATTCTCACGGATCCATCCTACAAGGGGCAAATCGTCACCATGACTTATCCGGAAATCGGCAATTACGGGGTGAATCCCGAAGACATTGAATCTTATCAGCCGCATGTAGCTGGCTTTGTCATGCGTGAACACTCGCCGCTCACCAGCAATTGGCGCTGCCGGCAATCCTTGACCAGCTACCTTGAGGAGAATGGCATCCCCGGCATTGAAGGCATTGACACCCGGGCGCTGACTAAAAAGCTCCGTGTCCGCGGCGCGCTTAATGGCTTCATCAGCACCGACGGAACGGCAAGGGAGAATGCCTTGGAACAAGCGGCACAGTGGCCAGGACTTGTTGGTGTCGATTATGCAACGGAAGTCACCCACGCCGATGCGTTTAACTGGGACAGCAAGGAAATTAGCAGCAGCGAATTCATCCTCCCCCACGGCAGCAAAGAGCAGGCTCCGGCTTCTCTTCCGGCGGCGGATATCCCGATTGTGGCCTATGATTTTGGGATCAAGTACAACATCCTGCGCTGCCTGCGCCGCCATGGCTTTGATGTAACCGTGCTTCCCGCCTCCACGACGGCAGAGCAGGCTTTGACCCATAACCCCGCGGGCGTTTTTCTGTCCAACGGCCCGGGAGATCCAGCCGCGCTGGGGTATGCAGTTAAAGCAGTCGGGGAACTCCTCCGGAAGGGGCTGCCGATTTTTGGAATTTGCTTGGGTCACCAAATCCTCGCCCAAGCGCTGGGTGGAAACACATTCAAACTCAAGTTCGGCCATCGAGGCGCAAATCATCCCGTCAAGGATCTGGACACCGGCGCCATTGAGATCACCTCACAAAATCACGGCTTTGCCGTCGATCCTGATTCGCTGCCCGACAGTGTCCAAGTCGACCGGATCAACCTGAATGACCAGACAATCGAGGGACTCCGGCTGCGCGATAAACCCGTATTTAGTGTTCAATACCACCCGGAAGCTTCCCCCGGACCTCACGATTCTTCGTCACTTTTCGGGCAATTTCGAGATTACATCCGTCAAGGATGAACTGTTGACATCACTAAAAATATGAGTCATAAGGGGAAAGCCCAACTAGGAAGGCTTGGCAATTCGAGGCATGCCAACTCTCCACATACTAACGGAAGGGTTTCCGCAGAAATCCTTTCCTCTGCAGGAAGGCGTTACGACCATTGGTCGCGATGATGATAACGCCATACATATTCCTGATGCTTCCCTTTCTGGAAACCACGGCCAATTTGTAGTCAGTGGTGGGAATGTCGTCTTTCAGGATCTCGAGTCCACAAATGGATCCTTCGTCGATGAACAGCAAATTCAGGGGGAAATAGTCATTCCAGAAGGCACCGTATTTAGGCTTGCCTCGGTTTACATGCAAATTGGCAACGGCCACATTCAGCCGGACAAAACCAAGCGGACAACGGCACTCATCCAAGTCGCGCCCGCCGGAATCAAGCCCGACGAGCTGGAGTCCAAACCTGAAGAAATAGAGTCGCCGTTCAAGGCCAAGAAGGGTTTCGGCGGCAAAATCATGAACATCATCATTATTCTGATGTTCGTCGCCGCAATTGGCGTTCTGGGCTACACGCTCTGGAAAGCCTCCGGGTCCGGCTAATCCCCACCGGCCCAAAAATCGATCACAAAGACATCCTCCAAAATCGGCTTCAGGATGCTAACAAATTTCTTGTGGGCCGGGTGCGGCAAATAGATCTCCCGGTCCTTCTCACTGCCAAAAGTCACCACGAAACAATGAGTGAAACCCTTATCCAGCCCCTCCGGGCTGTTGTTCGTCCCCATCTCAAAAGCTCGAATTTGCGGAATCTTCTTTTTTAATGCGGCAAATTCCCGCTCCACGCGCTGAATCTGGGCAGGTTTGGCGTTTTCCTTAAATTTAAAACAAACGACGTGCCGCAGCACACGTCCGGATTTCTTCTGGTCCCTGGCTTTGGCAGCTTCGGTCATCAGCCCCAAGCCAATCATGCCCAGCAGGGCATACACAATGGATTTCAGCGGAAAATTCATCGCCGCGGAATGTAACCCGCGCGGCGCGACCTGGCAAACCCAAGGGTTGCACTTCGCCGCTCAATCCGTTTCATTGGCGCGTCCATGGATGATACCAATCAATTGATCGCCCAGCGCCGCGCCAAGTTAGCTGAACTGCGCGAGGCAGGCATTGACCCTTTCCGCAACAAGTTTGCCCCCAGCGAAAATTGTGCCGAGGCCAAAGCGAATTACAAGGAAGATCGCGAAGTGGCCATAGCCGGGCGTCTCGTTTCCCAGCGAGTCATGGGCAAAACCATCTTTGCCCATATCAAAGACGCCAGCGGAAGCATCCAACTCTTTGTCCGCAAGAACGACCTAGGTGAAGAGGCATTCAAAATTTTTAAGAGTCTGGACATCGCCGATTTTGTGGGGGCACGTGGTATATTATTCACTACCAAGACAGGGGAAATCAGCATCAAGACGAGCGACTTCACCGTGCTCGCAAAATCGCTGCGGCCACCACCAGAGAAATGGCATGGACTCTCCGACACCGAGACGCGCTACCGCCAACGCTATTTGGATTTGATTTCCAGTGACGAGGTCCGCGGTGTGATGTTCAAGCGCAGCGCCATACTCCATGAGATCCGAAATTTCATGCATGGTCGCGGCTTTGCCGAGGTGGAGACACCGATGATGCAGGCCATTCCCGGAGGAGCGGCCGCGCGCCCCTTTGTCACTCACCACAACGCCTTTGGCCGGGATTTTTTTCTGCGGATTGCACTGGAACTCCCCCTTAAGCGCCTCCTCGTTGGCGGCATGGATCGGGTCTATGAAATGGGGCGTATTTTTCGAAACGAAGGCATCTCGCGCCGTCACAACCCTGAGTTTACCATGCTTGAGGCCTATCAGGCCTATGGTGACTATGAGACAATGATGGATCTGTGCCAATCCCTCATTTGCCATGTTGCCCAATCCGTCCTCGGCACGCTGATCGTTGAACAAAAGGACGCCGACGGCAACATCACGCAAACCATTGACCTAACACCCAACTGGAAACGCGCAAAATATAAGGATCTTGTACGCGAGGTTGCGGGCGAAGATTGGTTTGATATTAGCCCCGAGGAACGCCGCCAACGGGCCCTGAACAATTTGAACCTCGAGGGCGACATTGAGGGGGACTGTGAGGACTTCGAGGTCACAAATGCGGTGTTTGAAAAGTTGGTGGAACACACGCTCATTCAGCCGACTTTTGTCACCCATTTGCCAAAGGAGCTGGTCCCACTTGCCAAAATTTCACCCGAGGATCCAGACTGTGTTGAGGTCTTCGAATGCTGCATTAACGGCCAGGAAATTGCCCCCGCCTACACAGAGCAAAATGATCCCATCGAGCAGCGGGAGCGCTTGGAACAACAGGCCGGCGGCGAAAAGCAAAAGCTCGATGAGGACTTTCTGGTGGCACTGGAACATGGCATGCCTCCCGCCGGCGGCATTGGCATCGGCATCGACCGCCTCTGCATTATGCTGCTTGGTCAGGAAAGCATCCGGGACGTGATCCTGTTCCCGCAGCTAAAACCCCGTGACAATTAGACCGAGGAACCCGCCACTTACCGAAAGCGCCCCCAATCGATTGACTGACCCAAGTCAACCCGCGGCAAATCCACCTCCATAGCTTCCGGATATTTCTGCGCCGCACCTGTGTTAAAAACAAGCACCCTATCTTTCGCCCCAATCTTCCCCTGCTCTGCCAACTGATTCAACACACCCAAACACACCGCCGTCTCTGGGCACAACGCAATACCCTCCTTCGCATTGGCCAGTTGCATCCATTTGGCAATATCCGTTTCCGGGGCAGACATTGCCATGCCTCCGCTTTCCTTTACCGCGTCGAGAATCATGAAATCTCCCACCGCTTGTGGCACACGCAGACCGCTGGCAACCGTCTTGGCGTTATCCACCCGCTTCGCGTGACGATTGCCTACATTGAAGGCGTTCACGATGGGAGAACATCCGTCGCTCTGACAGGCCACCATCTTTGGCCGTTTGCCACTTTTCAGCCATCCCAACGCCTCCAATTCCGAAAATGCCTTCCACATGCCGATCAACCCTGTGCCGCCGCCCGTGGGATAGAAAATCCAGTCGGGTAATTCCCACTCGAACTGTTCCGCCAACTCCAACCCCATCGTCTTCTTACCCTCAATGCGATACGGCTCCTTGAGCGTCGACACATCAAACCACCCCATTGCCTCCCTGCCCTCGCGGACGATTTTCCCACAGTCATCAATGAGCCCGTTCACCGCAAACGTCCGCGCGCCCGCTAACACACATTCTTTCTGATTGATGGCTGGGGTGTCTTCCGGCATGAAAACCCACGACTCCATCCCCGCCCGTGCCGCGTAGGCCGCCAAAGCACCGCCCGCGTTGCCCGCCGTCGGTGCCGCCAACCGTTCCAGGCCAAGCTCCTTGGCCATTGTCACCGCCATTGCCATTCCACGCGCCTTGAAACTCCCCGTTGGCAAGCGGCTCTCATCCTTAACCAGCAGATTCTCCAAGCCAAACGCCGCCCCCAGCCGCGGCACGGGCAGAATGGGCGTGATGGTTTCCGTGAGCGAAACAATGTTCGCTGGATCTTCAAGCGGCAACAACTCCAGATAACGCCATAATGTTGGTGGTCGCCCAAACAAGGCCTTCTTTGAAAATTCCGCCCGGATGGCCTCCAAGTCATAGAGCACCCAAAGCGGACGCTGGCAACTTGTGCAGAGGCCATGGGGTTCACCTGCCGGATATTCCGCGCCGCAGTTGGCGCACTCAAGATGCGTGACGAATGGCACGGGGAGGAGTTGACGGCCAAGATGAGGCGGCGTCAAATGATTAGTGTCGCTCTTGCCAGCTGGATGTTGGGTGATGCCGCTCCCAATGCTTGAACCCACCCTGCACTAACCGCACACTCCCGCGCATGGCGCACAAGTTGCAAATGGGATTTATCGGCCTCGGGGCAATGGGAGCGAGCCACTTGCGATTATTTCATGAAGACTGCGGCCGCGACGCCGTAGCGACAGCCATTTGCGCAAACAATCCGGACAATATCGCCCGCGCAAAAGAGATCGCCCCGAACGCGCAATTGATCCGAGACGAATACGAACTGATTGCATCCGATCTGGACGCGGTGGTGATATCATCCCCCAATTTCACACACGTTCCGCTTGCCTTGGAGACGTTGAAGGCAGGGAAGCATCTCTTCCTCGAAAAACCCGTGGGCATCACGCCAGCGGAATGTCGCAAACTACTTAAAGCTTCACAAAAGTCTGATCGCGTCCTGATGATAGGCCACGAGTTGAGGTACTCACCATACTTCGCAAAACTAAAAAAACTCGCCGATTCCGGAGCAATTGGCCGACCGCAAATGACTTGGTGCAAGGAACTCCGTGGGCCATTCCAGCCCAAGAGCCGCAACTGGATTCAGGACCGCCGGCGTAGCGGCGGCTGTCTGGTGGACAAGAACTGCCATCACTTTGACCTGATGAACTGGTGGATGAACGCCCGTCCCAAGCGCGTCGCCGCCTTCGGCGGCAATGCGGTCAACCGCGTCATTGCCGGCCCCAATCAAGTGCATGACCATGCCACAGTCAGTTGGGAATACGACAACGGAGCTCGCGGCACATTGCACCTCAGCCTCTTTGCCCACCAACCCCCCAAGGAAGACTTGGAGATGGGCATGGTGGGCGAGGAAGGTGTTCTGCAGACTGATCTCGACCGGCTGGAGATTCTCCATTGGCAGCGCGGCAAACGCAACGGAGAACCGCGAATCCACAAGATTAAGGCAAAGCGCGGAATCGGCTGGGGCGGACACTTGGGATTTGCCGAGATGCATCCCGCATTCATCAGGGCTATCCGCACCCGAAAACAGCCGTTGACCACAGTGGCCAATTGCATTGACGGCACGTTGCTGGCCATTGCCGCCGAGGAATCCATCCGCAAAAAACAGATAACCACCATCAAATGAATAAACTGAAAATTGAGCAGGATTTACTGAACGGCACCCTCATCCGTGAGCCTGTGGGGGACGAGAGAGGCTACTGGGTTGGCGCGCCCGGTTGGTGCTGGGACGAATCGGAAAAAGCTGCTTACCTCACTTACCGCATCCGTCGGCCGCGTGGCGTGGAACCGGACCGCGGCGGTGAATCCCGCATTGCCAAGACAACAGACTTTGAGACCTTCAAAGACGTCTGGTCCGTGCACAAGGATCAATACAATTCAGCCTCCATTGAGAAAAGCTGTCTCAAGCGCGGCACGGACGGCCAATGGCGCTACTTCACAAGCTATGTGAACCCCAAGGATGGCCGCTGGTGCACCACCATCAACAAGGCCGACAGCGTCGAGGCTCTGGACCCCGCCAATAGAAAACTCTTGTTCGACACCGCTGAACTGGGACTGGAAGGCATCAAGGATCCATGGCTGATTGAAGTGGAGGGTACATATCACCTTTTCCTCAGTGTGGCCAAAAGCACGGCCAGCACCACTGACAGCTCACATGACACGCTGGACATCTTCAACACCGGCGAATGCGTAAGCGCCACGGCATTGGCAACCTCAGGCAATCTCGACGACTGGGAATGGCAAGGCGCGGTCCTTCAGCCCGAAGGCAATGGCTGGGATTGTTATTGCCGACGCATCAACAGCGTCCTGCCGTTAAATGGCCGCTATTACGGATTCTATGACGGCAGTGCGGGTCACCACGAAAATTACGAGGAGAAGACCGGCCTGACCGTTTCGGATGACCTCCGGCACTGGGAGGTGCTTTCTCCGGAAGGCCCCGTCGTCCTGAGCCCACATGCATCCGGCTCCCTTCGCTACATCGACGCCCAACACGTGGGCGATCAATTCATCTTCATCCACGAACTCACCCGCGCCAATGGAGCACACGAGATGCGAATGGGAAAATTTCCGGCGGATGGGTTTGCATTAAGCTGATTCCCAGCTCTACTCCGGCAATTCCTGGTCTCGGGTCTCAGGGGCTATCCAGGCGATAGCTATGCCAATGGCAAAAACGGGTGCCATGTAGAGGGCGGCTTGATCCGGCTGCCAGCCGAGCTTGGCCACGATGAAAAGATACAATGCGGAGCCGATCCGGCCCATGTTGAAGCAAAAGCCCGTCCCGCTGCCGCGCAATCGAGTGGGATAAAGCTCCGGGAAATAGACCGCGTACCCCGCGTGCATTCCCAAAGTAAGAAAGCCAAAGACAGGCAGGGCAATCGCCAATGTGGTTTCAGAAGCGCCCCCGGGAATGAGCACCTTGAACATCAGCAGGGCCATGATAAAGGCGCCCAAGTGATAAAGGACAAACGCACCACGTCGGCCGAGCCGGTTGGAAATAGCACCGAAGAGCACCAGGCCCAAACCACCGCCAATGGTGTTCAACGTCATGCTGGTCATTTCCGCCCGCTTGATGTCCCTGCTATGTTTTTTTAGAGCTGCCTGCTTCCGGGATTTCCATTCGTCTTTGCGCCTTTCAAACTGTTCATTAGCCTCTCTCACCTTTTGCGGTGCCGGTTTGGCTTCCACTTGCTCCAAGGCCAAGGCGCGAGACTGAGCTTTTCGCATAAGGGCGTTTTTACCGTAGATATGGCAGCCCCAAAATGTCACCAAGCCAATGGTGGCCAAAGTGACACCGATGATCGTTCCTCGTCGATTCTCCGGAGCAAACAATTCTGACAGCCGGCCTGTGGCTTGAGACTCATCATTCTCAGCGGCCTCCCTTGCTTTTTGCCATTTCTCGGGCTCGTGCAGTTTCCAGCGAATCCAAAGCGTTAACAACGCGGGAACCAATCCGATGAGAAAACCAAGTTTCCACGTGTTTTCGCCCCACGGCTGGGCGGAAAGAATAAAGAAACCGACCGCCGCCGCCAGCAGGGTACCAAAGACACTCGAAGCGTGAAAAATGGAACTCATGATAGGACGGGAACGCTGGGGCATGACTTCGGCCACCATGGCACTAGCGACCGCCCATTCGCCGCCCACACCCATGGCCACCAAGAACCGTAGTGCCACCATGTGCCAAGCCTCCGTTGCCAGCGCCGTGAGCCCGGTGAAAACGGAATAAAATAAAATGGTAAAAATGAGAGTACGCGAACGACCAATGC
This sequence comes from Verrucomicrobiales bacterium, assembly GCA_002721895.1. Next base: position 151,395 of record PBLV01000015.1, on the reverse strand, counting down.
GATCGCTAATGACCCCAAACAGGACACCCCCAAAAGCCCCACCCAACAGGAATGAAGCAAAGGAATAATTGCTCCACTCCCCCACACGTGGATCATCGGCGGAAGTCACACCCAGCAACTGCGGCATGGCATCACGCATGGAGGCGACAAAAATCTGACCCTCAAAAATATCAAACACCCATCCGAGAGAGGCGATGAGGAGAACCAACCACTGATAGTTGGAAATGCCGGAATACCAGGGCCTGTTGTCTTTGGGAGTCTCAGCAGACATCTATTTATTTCTGGGGGGGCGCTTCAGATAAAAAGTGCCATGGTCCATTTCTGCCCGGTAAATAAACTGTAGCATCGTGGCATTACCCTCTCCGGTGTATTGGTAAATGCCGCCGGCGAGGGAACCCAAGTCTGCGGAACCCACAAACTGAAATTGCCCGCCCTGCCGGGTTGTATTCATGTCCAGACCATAGCCAAAGCTCACGGGAATAATCCAGCGAGTATATTTGGCATGGAAAAGTGTCTCATAAATTGCGTCGTTCTTTTTGGTCACGATACAGCGCAGCTTGTCATTGTGCTGGTTGTAGTCGCTGTGCCAGCGGCCAATCCATTGGCCTTCGATGCCATCCCGTGGTATTTCGCCTGCCTCCTTCCATTTGCGCTCAAATGTAGAGCAGCCTGCTGCCAGACAAAACAGCAACATGAGAACCTGAAATTTCATGGGCAGAATGATGAGTGAGGAAATCAGGAAGGTCAAAAAAAATGGCGGAGAGAGAGGGATTCGAACCCTCGGAAGGGAGTTAACCCTTCACAGGTTTAGCAAACCTGCGCCTTAAGCCACTCGGCCACCTCTCCGGCAGAGGCAATGATTATGATGAGAGTGAACAAACGGCAATGAAAAACATGGACGCATGGAGAATTCCAATGGATATCCATGACGGCAACCGTTTTCTAGTTCAATTGTCTTCCAGCTTCACGTCATCGTTTCCAGCATTAAATCGAGGCGCCTCCAGGATTGGCGGACTGTTCATCTGCGCCAGCATCAGTGACTGTACTTTCGCCGTGACTCAACTCCTCCGTGGCTCGGACACTTTCCTCTTCCGGATCGACTGAATGGGTTACTTCGTTTTCTTCGAAGCGTTGTGTTATTGCCCGGAGATATTTCATTTTCATTCCCAAGCAACCTATCGGCCAAAGTGGGACACCCACAGCCCCATGAACCAACAACTGGCAGATTGCTCGAATGCAAATCCTGTGCTAGCGTCTGACTCGTATGCTTTCTTGGCGCTCATTAATCACGGTTTTGCTGACCGGCCAACTTGGCGGGGCGGAACCTTTGCCGGACAAGGTTGAGTTTAACCGGGATATTCGTCCGATCCTTTCCAACAACTGCTTCTTGTGCCATGGCCCCGACAAGGGCCGTCGCAAAGGGGGTTTGCGCTTGGATTTGGAGGCTGAAGCCAAGAAAGAGGTGCTTGTCCCAGGCAAGATTCAAGAGAGCGAGTTGTGGGCCAGAATCACATCAATCGACCCCGATGAGCGCATGCCGCCCGCCAAGGCAAAAAAGGATTTAAAACCAAGGCAGATTGCGCTGATCAAAAAGTGGATTGAACAGGGCGCAAAATATGAAGGCCACTGGGCGTTTAACCCACCCAAGCAACCGACTCTTCCAAAGGTCAAGACACAGTGGGGCATCAATCCTATTGACCGCTTTATCCTCGCCAAGCTGGAAGCGGAAGGCTTGAAGCCATCACCGGAGGCCGCAAAGGAAATCCTAGTCCGCAGGGTGACATTTGACCTCACCGGACTGCCCCCCACCCTCGCCGAGGTGGATGCATTCATTAATGATAAGTCACCAAATGCCTATGAAAAGGTCGTCGATCGGCTTTTGGCCTCAAAGGCATACGCAGAACGAATGACTTTGCACTGGATGGATGTCGCCCGCTACGGGGACAGCAGCGTCCATCACGCTGATGGCCCCCGGACCATGTGGCCGTGGCGCGACTGGGTAATCAACGCCTATGACACCAACAAATCCTTCAAGGAGTTCACCACGGAGCAGTTGGCGGGTGACCTGATCCCCAACGCAACGGTGGATCAAAAGGTGGCCACGGGATTCAATCGCAACCACGGCACGACTGATGAAGGCGGGCTGATTGTCGAGGAATACCGCGTGGAGTATGTGGTGGACAGGGTTAAAACCACCGGCAATGTTTTCCTGGGCCTCAGCGTGGAGTGTGCACAATGTCACAGCCACAAATATGATCCCATATCCCAGAAGGAGTACTACAAGTTTTTTGCCTTCTTCAACAACAACGCCGACAGCGGCAAGCAAACCCGAGGTGGCAATGCGCCCCCCATGGTGAATGTCATCAGCAAGCATGACTTGGCGAAACAAAATGCCGCCCAAGCCAAACTCAAGGCTGTCGAGAACAAGCTTTCGGAGCGCAGAAAAAACTCAACGGCCGACTTTACCAAATGGACAACGGAAGCCGCCAAAACTGTTGACGAACCCGCCAAGGAACCCTCCGGCCTTTTCGCTCACATCACCTTGGATGAATTCAAGGACCGAAAGACCACAGATTCGGAGAACAAAGGAAACGAGGCCAAATGGGAAGGCAATGGGAAGACAGTAAGCGGAAAATTTGGTGGTGCGTTTCGAGTGGAAGGCAATGGATTTGTCAATGTAAAAGGAATCAAACCGCCCGAATGGAATCAGGAATTCAGCTACGGTTGCTGGGTAAAGCCCGATGCAGGAAATGCAAACGGAGCCCTTTTCAGCAAAATGAACGAAGGAAATGCCTATCGCGGTTTTGATCTCTGGCTGCAGCAGGGTGCGCCCGGTGCGCACATCATCAATAAGTGGCAGGACAATGCCGTCAAAGTGGTCGGCAAGGAGAAGGTAAAAGCCAAACAGTGGTCACACGTTTTTGTCACCTACGATGGCAAGGGAAAGGCCGCGGGAACGAAGGTATACATTAACGGCAAACTTGTGGCTCACAATGTTGAGGCAGACGGCCTGAACGGAACGATTCAAACACCTCGCGACTTCAGAATTGGCAGACGGTTTAATTCCGCCCAAGCCAACAATATAGAGATCGATGATGTCCGGCTGTACAATCGAGCGCTGACTCCGTCGGAAGTCGCCGCGCTGGCCGGCAACAATCCCATCGCTCCCATTCTTGCCATCGCACCCGGGAAACGTGACAAAAAACAAAACGCGACCCTCTTCAATCACTATTTGAACAACATTGATGAGGAATACCAAAAACTGACCGCCGAAAAGCGCGGCGCAGAAGCAGAGCTTGCAAGCATCGGAAAAACCAAGATTACCAGCATGGTCATGGGTGACCGGTCGCAAATGAGACCCACGTATCTCCTCGAACGCGGCCATTATGAGCACCCCGACAAGGAGGAGACCATCCAGCCTGGCGTTCCGGATTTTCTCCCGCCCATGCCCAAGGACGCACCATCCAATCGCTTGGGCTTGGCGCAGTGGCTTACTCTTCCCAATCACCCGCTTACCGCGCGGGTCGCCGTAAACCGTTACTGGTCGCTCCTCTTCGGCAGAGGCATTGTCAAATCCGTGTCCGATTTCGGCACGCAAGGTGAATGGCCAAGCCACCCTGCCCTGCTCGACTGGTTGGCATTGGACTTTGTCAGGAACAACTGGAACATCAAGGGGTCCATCAAGCAGATTGTCATGAGCGCCACATATCGGCAATCGTCCAGGCTAACACGGGAACTTTACCTGAAAGATCCAGGGAATGTTCTGCTCGCTCGCGGTCCGCGCTTCCGGTTGCAGGGCGAATTTGTCCGGGACAATGCCTTGGCTGTCAGTGGACTTCTGGTGGACAAGGTGGGGGGGGCCAGCGTGAAACCCTATCAGCCGCCGGGCCTCTGGAACGAGGTCAGCCTGAGCGGAAACGTCCGCTTCAGGCAGGACACTGGGGAAGGCTTGTACCGCAAGAGCATGTATACCTACTGGAAACGCTCTGCCCCCGCGCCCTCGATGACCATCTTTGACGCGCCTACGCGGGAAAAATGTATGGTGGAAAGGCCGCGCACCAATACGCCACTGCAGGCGTTAGTCACCATGAATGATCCGCAATTTGTTGAAGCAGCGCGCCATTTGGCTGAAAGGATCATGACCGAAGGCGGCAAGACGATCCAGTCACGCGTGCAATTCGGCTACCGGACAGTCACTGCACGGGCTCCCAAGCCATTGGCCGGGAAGATTCTGGCAAGCGCATTCCGGGAAGAGTTGGAAAATTTCAAAAAGGATCCGAACAAAGCAAAGGCACTTTTGGGCGTTGGCGACTCAAAACGCAACGAGACCCTGGATGCCGCAGAGCACGCCGCATGGACCATCGTGGCGAGCATGCTGCTGAATCTTGATGAAGTAATCACACGGCTATAATCATGAACCCCATCTACGAGAACGGCCTGCTACAAACACGGCGGGAACTAATTTTTAACACCGCCAAATGCCTGGGCGGAGCTGCCTTGGGCTCCCTGATGGCCCCCAAAGTCATCTCAGCAACGAAACCCAATCCCTATGGAGGACTCCCTGGGATCCCCCATTTTGCGCCCAAGGCAAAGCGTGTCATCATGCTCTTCAACTCCGGTGGGCCGAGTCACATCGATCAGTTTGATTTCAAACCAGCCATGCGTGATTTTCATGGCGAGGAATTGCCCGATTCAGTCAGGAATGGCCAGCGCCTGACCACCATGACTAGTGGGCAGAAATCATTCCCCTGCGTTGCGCCAATGTTTGAATTCAAGCGCATGGGAGCGAATGGAACATGGGTCAGCGAAATTCTACCCAAAATTGGCGAGATTGTTGATGAGATCACCATCATTAAATCAATGCACTCCGAGGCGATCAACCATGACCCAGCCATCACCTACATCCTTACCGGCACACAGCAGCTCGGCAAACCGAGCTTCGGTTCCTGGGTCAGCTACGGCCTCGGAAGCCCCAACAAGAATCTGCCAGCTTATATCGTGATGATTTCCAGGGGTTCCGGAGCTGCCAATCAGGCTCTTTATTCCCGTCTTTGGAGCAGCGGCTTCCTCCCCAGCAAACATCAAGGCGTAAACCTTCGCAGTGGCAGGGAGCCGGTCCTATACCTGAAAAACCCAGACGGCGTGGACCGCGACCTTCGCCGCCGGATGCTGGATGGGATTTCAAAAATCAATCAGGAACAGTTTGAAGAATTTGGAGACCCCGAAACACAGACACGGATTTCCCAGTACGAAATGGCGTTCCGCATGCAAGCCAGTGTTCCTGAGTTGATGGACATCACCAGTGAATCGAAAGGGATCATGGAAATGTACGGAAAAGATTCCGAACGCCCTGGCTCATTCGCCCGAAACTGTATCTTGGCAAGGCGCATGGCTGAACGAGGTGTCCCCTTCATCCATCTCTTCCACCGGGGCTGGGATCATCACGGCGGACTCCCCGGAAAAATCCGCAACCAGTGCCGGGACATCGACCAGCCAGCGGCCGCGCTGATCAAGGATTTGAAACAACGCGGAATGCTGGATGAAACACTGGTTATTTGCGGCGGCGAATTTGGCCGCACCATCTACTCACAGGGCAAGCTGACCAAGACGAACCATGGCCGCGACCATCACAGTCGTTGTTTCACCACATGGGTTGCTGGCGGCGGCTTTAAGGCGGGCTATGAGCACGGGAAGACGGATGATCACAGCTATAACATCACGAAGGATCCCGTGCACATCAATGACCTGAACGCCACACTTTTGAATCAATTGGGTATCGACCACGAACGACTGACATACCGATTTCTTGGCTTGGATCAAAGGCTGACCGGCGTCGAGGGGGCGAAAGTCATTCCCCAGTTGACTGCATAGCTGACTGCACTCAAACGGCATCCGCACCCCTCACCCCGCCGAATTAAGCGAGGATGGCTCAGTCATCCCCGCCTGAAGAATGACAGCCAAATTCACGATCACCCTCCCGTTTCACGATCGAATTCTTTTTCTCAAACCATGGGACCAGAAGTGTATCGACCACAAGTTGAAACAGATGATAAAGGACAAGCGGGATGGCACCGTAGGGATTTTGCGCAAAGAAAGTACCCCAAATGTAAATTCCATTCGGAAGTGTCTTCTGCGAACCGCAAAGAATGACTGCGGTTCGATCCGCCCACGAAAGATTCAGCGCACCGGAAATCACGCCATTCAAGCCAAGCAGCATCAGGTGTAACAGCATGCATGCAACAAGAAACCTGCCGGCAATACCCGCGTTTGAACCAAGCTGAGTGGCAGCAGCCGCAAACCCTGTGTACACGAAAAGAAGTATGATTAGCTGCGGAACTACCCGGATTACCGGGCGCACTTTCTCCGCTGCCTCCCAAAACCAATGACGCAACAACTGCCCGGCCGCAATGGGCAAGAGAACACAAACGACCATCTTCCAGATCATTTTCAAAAGCGGAAACTCAAGATCGTTGTCTCCACTTAATTCACGAATATAGGCGGGATCAATGGATTGCTCCAAGATGAAGGGGGTCAACAGGACCGTCATGCTGTTGGACCCAAGCGTGCAAATTAACGCTAACTCACGATTGCCCCCGGACATGAGAGTCAAGGCGATTGCGGATGCCAAACTTCCAGCTTGAGCAGCCATGATCATCATTGCTGGAAGAAAATGGGGATCCCCCTCCGGGGCAAAAATGCGGGACAAAGCATAGGCCGCCAAGGGGGCGGCCACATAGATGCTCGCCAGCACAGGCAGAACCGCGCGAAAGTGGGTTGCTTGCTGCACAAGCCTTGAGGTGTCCATTGAAAACCCGGCAATACCCAGCATCACACCCACAAAAACTGGAATGAATCCACCCTCTTCTTTCAAATAAAGCCCCAGCCCCGGCCAAACGAGACCCACAGGAATGATCAATATTAGCGCCGCCAGAAACCAGTAGCGTCTGACTATATCCCTGCTCAATGACCACGCCCTTTCATCCGTAAAAATCTACCGTACTCCCAAGGCCTTGTGCAAATCACGAAGGATATGAGCCATGTAGGGGTATCGCTTGCCCGGCATATATGCAAGGCACTTGAGAATCATGTTCTCAATGAGGAATGGTATACTTTCGTTGAACTCCCGGGGCTTCCGAATCATGTATTTTGGATCAAGCTGATTGCGCAGCATCTCCCTTGATGTTTGACCTTCAAAAGGCTTGATCCGTGTCAGTAGTTCGTATGCGGTAACGGCAAATGAATAAATGTCAGCCCGCTGGTCACAGCCCCAGTTGTTGGCAATCTCAGGCGGCATGTAAAGAGGCGTGCCAGATTTCTTCGCAAGTTTCACCGGCGAGTCAGGGATCGGCAACGCGGTGTCAAAATCGCAAAGGAGCATCCGCCCTCCGCGGCTGACCATGAGGTTTTCCGGCTTGAAGTCCAAGTGCATGTAGCCACTGGCGTGGACATGATTAAGCGCCGCAGCCATGTCCAGTAACAGATCACTGAGGTTAAAACCATTTGCGGATTCTTCATGAATCATCATTTGGCGTAAATTCATCCCCTCCACATATTCAAGCAACATGTAGTCACGGCCACTCATCCGCCCGTGATCAAGATAACGGATCAGATTTTCATGCGGCGGGATATTCTTCATTGTCTCACACCCTTCCCGAAACAAAGAGGGGCCGGAGGAATTTACACCGAAGTTGTCGTGCAAAATCCGAATCGCATACGTTCGGTCTCGAGCATCAGTGGCCAGCCAAATGGTGGCAATGCCCCCACGACTGATCTGCTCCCTCAGTCGAAAGTCCCCAAATCTGCCGTTTTCCTTAATTGCGATTGCTTTACCTCCCTAAACCAGCCCGCATTATACACCAAAGCACAGCGAATTCCAATTCGGCACGTAAAATATCTTGGAGATTCTAGCTTACCGGTTTGTACTTCCTGCGATGCGACCTCTCTGGAACACCCTCGGCTATCTGCTCATGGTTTTTCCGGGAGGAGCACTTCTGGCTCCCTTGGCATGGATGGCGGTCCATGGCAACCCCGCCCCGTTATCTTTCCTCAATGAACACGATGATTTCCACAGGTTCATTACCCGCATGGTGATGATTCTAGCCTTGGGCGGACTGTGGCCGTTATTGAGAATGAACAAAATGGCTTCCATAAAACAGGTCGGGCTTAGTTTTACACGGAATGACCAAAGCCGTTTGTTAACAGGATTTGCCGCCGGCATTGGATGCATCCTTCTGGTGTCGATCATTGCCCACTTGGCGGCACCCAATATCAGCAATTTTGGCCATTCACCCTCGGATTGGATCCGGCATTTCAAGAACGCCTCTTTGGCCATGCTTCTTGTTCCTTTGATTGAGGAAATTCTCTTTCGAGGCGTTCTTTTCGGAGGACTCCGATTGAGCCTAAATTGGCAATGGGCCGCTGTTCTTTCATCAATCATTTTTGCATCCGTCCATTTCCTCAACTCACGACCGGAAAACCCAGATCCCGTCCATGTAGCCAGCGGACTAATTCTTCTGCCGTCAATGATGCATGGCCCCGCTGGAGATCCGCACTGGGTGCCAAGATTTTTAAATCTATTCATAGCCGGCCTGATCCTGTGCGGTCTTTATCGAAAAACGGGAAACCTCTATGCATCCATGGCGATCCATGCCGGATGGATACTTGGCGGCAAGACATTTGGTTTTATTACATCACACGATAAATTCACTTTGCTTCAAAATACCCTCTGGGGCCCAAAAGAACTGATTCAAGGCTGGGCGGTCACGCCGATTCTAATGGGAATGTTTGCATGGATCTGGTTTATGCAGCAAGACGAAGTACAACCCTCGGATTTCAGCCATGACCCTGTCATCGAGCAATAGCAGCACACTCGATCCCTTGGGGATGTTTTATCCGAACATTTGCCAAGCCTGCCAACGGCACCCAGCTTACCATCATGAGGGATATGTCTGCACAGCCTGTCGCTCTCATATCCGTCATATTCAGACCCCATTTTGCGGCAAGTGCGGGCTTCCGTTCCCGGGCGACCTGGACACGGAATTCACGTGCTCAAACTGCATCGACCAAGCGTGGGCTTTTGACAGTGCTCGTTCAGTCGCTTACTCAGGAGGCATCCTAAGGGACATCATACATCGGTTTAAGTATATGGGTGCCAACTGGTTCGAGTGTTTTCTCACCGGTGCTTTTATGGCCAAAGCTGGCAAAGAACTTCATCCGGGACAATGGGACGGAGTTATTTCCACGCCCCTACATCCGGTGAAACTCCGCGAAAGAGGATATAACCAGGCTAATTGCCTAGCCCAATCATTGTCGAATCACTTGAATACTCCATTGATCACCAATACCCTAAAGCGAACGAAGGCAACCAAACCACAGGCTACGTTGTCCCGGTCAGAGCGGCTTCAAAACGTCAAGGACGCATTCAAGGTTTCTGATAAGCAGTCAATTGAAGGACTCAAACTTGTCTTGGTAGATGATGTCATGACAACCGGTGCCACAGTCAGCGCATGCGCGGATTCACTGAAACGCTCAGGCGCGAACACAGTAGCTGTTTGGACACTGGCGCGTGGCGGCTTGTCCACAAATTTGGCTTGAGAGAAGATCGCCGAGAGCCACAATGACAGCCGCAAGTCAAATCGGCCCTGAAAACATGGATGACCTTACAAGCCAACCCGTCGGCGGTGGTGCTGTGGAACCTGGCGTCACACCCCCGCCTTCCGCACCGGAAACCTCCTTCAGCAAGAAACCAAAACTCGGCGCCTCACAGTCACGCAAACGCGAAATGCCTGAGGGCTTGTGGAAAAAATGTCCCGAGTGTGAGGAATTGGTTTTTGAAAAAGAATTGGAAGACAATCTGAAGGTTTGCCCCAAGTGTGATTTCCATCACCCGTTCTGCGCTCAAACCAGAATTGATTCCTTGGTCGAGCCGGGTTCCTTTGACGAGATCGACCCCAAAATGATCAGCGTCGACACCCTTGAATTTACAGGAACCGACTCATATGCCGCCAAACTGGAAAAACATCGCAAACGTACAGGTCTGAGCGATGCCGTCATCATCGGCACGGGCACGATGGGCAAACAACGGGTCGCTCTGGGAGTCATGGATTTTAATTTCCTTGGCGGCTCAATGGGGTCCGTTGTGGGAGAAAAAGTCACGCGCATCATTGAAGTTGCCACTGAACAGCGTCTCCCTCTCATGATTATCTCCAGCAGCGGAGGTGCCCGAATGTACGAGGGGATGTTTAGCCTGATGCAAATGGCCAAGACGAGCGCCGCAATTGCCTACCACGGTCGCGCCCGACTGCCCTATATTAGTGTCTTGACTCACCCCACCACGGCGGGGGTTATGGCAAGTTATGCCAGCTTGGGCGATTTGATTATCTCCGAACCCAAGGCCATGATTGGCTTTGCTGGTCCGCGAGTCATCAAAGACACAACCCAATCCGAATTGCCAGACGGGTTCCAGACGGCGGAATTTCTGATTGAGCGGGGCCTGATAGACGCCATTGTCCCGCGGCACAAGATGAAGAAAAAACTCACCGAATACCTTGAGTATCTCAGCTCAAACTGTGGCGGGCGAGCAGCCTAATCCCTTTACTTGGGCAATCCTGTGTCAGGATCAACGCGAGGCCCGACACCGTAGTTCGTCTTCAGTTTGGCGTAAATCTGCCGTTGCACGGCGGGATCTCCAAAAGTCCCCACACGAATACTAATTGATGTCAGCTTGTCCCCCATGTTTTCCAAAGAGTATGTGACCTTTCCGTAGTGACTTTTGGCGGTGACCAGTCCCACCAGCGGCTTCTTCTCTCGTTTTTGCAATGCCATTCCCATGTCTTGAACCGTTGCGTCAACGGCATTAAATGCTTCGTCATAGCCAACGGGCTCCAGAATCTCCAAATCACCCTTCTTGTAAGCCACCACACCACCACCCGCCGCGCTCGCGGCCGCCAAGCCACACAAAATGCACCCGGTTTGGGTCAACAAAACAACGGCACTACATACGAATCCCACCAGAATTTTCGCTTTCATTTTCACCTCCTTGGAAGGACCGAACGATCCCCCAGACCCAGACATTATATGTAAAATCGGCCGTGCGTCAAGACTCCTTCAAGATATCCCGCTTGCCTTAGTGCTTTGCCCGGTGCCACGATGCGGCTGAGGAACAATGCCTTCTCCTGCCATCAATGAAGAAACCCGCCTGAATAGGCTAAATGAATACGGGCTGCTGGGCAACAAACCAGACAAATGGCAAGTCGAAGCATGCCACATCGCCAAGCATATTGCGCAGGCCAAAAATGCGGCGATTCACTTGGTCGACAAAAATCGCCAATGGTGTTTGGCTCAGACTGGCGATATGCCGATTGAAATTCCACGATCGACCTCTCCAGCAGGTCGGGCCATTGACTCAGCGCCCCTGATTCACCGCGAAGAACTGGACAAAGAACAGTACACTGGGTTTTTACTACAAGACAATGGACTGCCGATGGGCACATTATCTCTGTATACCGCAGATCCCATCGCAGCAGAGACAGAAACCATTCTCGCACTTCATGCTGGCACCATCATGGATCGCATTGCCACTCGAAACCGCCTGAACCATCTCGAGTCAGCCGAGGGGGAGGAGCTTTTTGAACATGTGGTCGAAGGAATTTTCCGTACAACGCCAGATGGCCGATACCTGACAGCAAACCCTATGCTCGCGCATATTTACGGCTACGATTCACCCTCAGACCTGATCCAAGAGTTGAGTGATATTTCAGGCCAATTGTATGTGGATCCAAGCCGGCGAAATGATTTCGTCCGGCTAATGAAGGAAAACGACGTCATCACCAACTTCCAGTCACAGATCCGCCAACGCAACGGCGAAGTGATATGGATTTCCGAAAACGCCCATGCGGTAAGGGACGATGATGGGGGCATTCTATATTATGAAGGAACCGTCACGGATGTAACCGAGAAACAAGCCATTGAATCAGCCCTGCGAGAATCTGAGTTACTGTACCATTCCCTAGTGGAAACCATCCCGCAGAACATTCTCCGGAAGGATCTCGACGGCAGGTTCACCTTTGCGAATCAGAATTTTTGCAGGCTTATCGGCCACTCCCTCCCGGATATAGTTGGCAAAAGCGACCACGATTTTTTCCCGGAAGACCTGGCGGACAAGTACAGAAGGGACGACTTAAAAGTCATTGAAACAGGCGAACCTTACGACACGATTGAAGAACACGAAACCACTGAGGGCAACAAGATTTACGTTCATGTGATCAAGACTCCCCTAGTTGATTCCGAGGGGAATCCCAGCGGAGTCCAGGGAATGTTCTGGGATGTCACACAGCGTAAAAAAGTCGAGGAAGAACTGGCGTTCGAACGGGATCTGCTGCGCGCGCTTCTGGAAAATGTTCCAGACCGAATCTATTTCAAGGACACAGAGTCCCGCTTTGTCCGGTGCAGCCGCGCATTGGCCAATCGCTTGGGCCTGAACATGCCGGAAGAAGCCATTGGCAAAACGGATTACGATTTTCATCCTGAACGTGACGCGCGTGAGTACCACGAAGATGAGCAACGCGTCGTCCTCACGGGGGAATCGGTCATCAACAAGGTGGAAAAACAGACCGGCGCAGACTATCAGCCTGTCTGGGCATCAGTCACAAAAGTCCCCTTCCGCAATCGCGCGGGCATGATCAAGGGTGTCATCGGCATCTCACGCGACATTACCGCTCTAAAACAGGCCGAGGAGGAAATGACGCGGGCAAGAGATCTCGCCGAGGAATCCGCAATGCTGAAGGCGCAATTCCTCGCCACCATGTCTCACGAAATCCGCACTCCGATGAACGCCATCATAGGAATGGTGGATTTACTCCTCTCGACAGATCTTGACCACGAACAAGACGAATATGCCAATCATGTTCGTATGAGCGCGGATGCGCTTCTGGAAATACTAAATGACATCCTCGACCTCTCCAAAATTGAAGCAGGCCGACTGGAAGTTGAGCAGACGACGTTTAATTTACGAGAGCTTGTGGAAGATGCAGTGGAACTGCATGCACTCAAGGCGCAAGAAAAAAATGTGGAGCTCGCGTGTCATGTGCCCACCGATTGCGCTGGAGCTCACAAAGGAGATGCCGGAAGATTGAGGCAAATTTTGCTAAATTTTATTAGCAACGCAGTCAAATTTACCGACAAGGGTACTGTCAGGGTGACTGCCCGACGGGTTGAAAACGGCCATGTTCGATTTGAAGTCACCGACACTGGAATTGGAATTCTTGATGAATTGCAACCGAAAATATTCGAAGCCTTTCGTCAAGCCGATGGCTCTACAACGCGAAAATATGGAGGCACCGGCTTGGGGTTGGCTATTTCACGCGAGCTGGTCGAATTGATGGATGGTAGACTGGGTGTAGAAAGCGAACCCGACAGCGGCTCAGTATTTTGGTTTAGCCTCCCCTTGACCAAGGTTGATGGCGAGCCATCCGAAGCCCTCACCGCGCTTAAAGACCGCAGCCTTCTAATTGCCGCCCCAGATGGGTTTGTCAGGCGATCCTCGGAAGAATTCATGGCTGAATGGGGGATGGAGACGCACTCGGTTGCCGATGGCGGCTCCGCTGAAAAATTTCTCAATGAACAACCTGTACCCGACTTTATCCTGTTAGATCTTGACCTGCCCGGCATCGATGTCCTGGACTTGGTCCAACAATCGCGAGATCGCTCACCTGAATCACATGTTTTTCTCCTCACTACCCGCGCACGCAAATTTGATCCCGGCATCATTCGCGCCATGGGCATAGCAGGCACTTTGAGTAAGCCTGTCAAGTGCCGCCGACTACTGCAGTCCTTGCTGGGCATCTTCAGCGATGACTCGCCCTCGAAGCAACGTCTCGCTTCGCCACACCCGCAGCAAGCTCTTAACATACTCGTGCTCGAGGATAATCGCATCAACCAGCGGGTGGCCCAGTTGCAACTGGAAAAACTAGGCTGCAAGGTTACTCTTAGAGACGGAGGTGAAGCTGCCCTCCATGAACCGTTGGATGAATATGATCTGATTTTCATGGACTGCCAAATGCCGGGCATGGATGGATACGAAGCCACCCGGAAAATTCGCGAGATGCAGAAATCACGGAATGATTCTCAAAAGGCTTACATCGTTGCCATGACCGCCAACACCCGGGAAGAAGACCGCCAAGCCTGCCTTGATGCGGGGATGGACGACTTTATCAGCAAGCCCGTCCAAATATCGGAGCTCCAAAGGATTATTCACGAAGCCTTTGATGATTTGGAATTTACGGGTGAGCCAGCTGTCTTCTCCTCGCTACCAAAGGGAACTCTTCGCGAAATTTTGCCCATGTTTCTGGAGCAAGCCCGTGAGCATATAAATGTTCTACAGGAGAAGGCCGACTCAAACGATTTTGAAACAATTCGTCAAACTGCACATCAACTGAAAGGCACCAGCGCCAATCTCGGGGCACGCGCCTTGGCGGAATTGTGCGGGCAAATAGAGGACGCCGCACGGCATGAATCAGGCATCTGCAAGGATCTAATCCCTAGCCTGCCAAAACAACTTGATGTTGCCGAAACTCATTTCCAACGATTGGCCGATGGTTAGCCGGTCTTTTTTTGACAACCAAACCCTCCCCTCTTATTTTCTGCGCATGGAATCTTTGCATGCGCCTTGGCGCATTGAATACGTCCTCGGCCCCAAGGAGGGTGAAGATGGCGAACCTCTGTTCGCCGGAATCGCACAGTCCAACGACGACATCAAGAATCACGTCATTGCCCGCACCAAGTCTTCATTCGCCGTCTTAAATACATTCCCCTATAGTGGTGGCCACGTCCTTGTACTACCCTATCGTCAAGTTTCAGACCTCGACGAACTCACGGAGGTTGAGTTGCTTGACCTCATGAAACTGCTCGTCCGCTGCAAACAAGCCATCGCCAGCTCCATGCAACCCCATGGTTTCAACGTCGGCCTGAACATTGGCAGGGTCGCTGGCGCGGGCATTGAGGAGCACCTACATTTCCACATCGTTCCGCGGTGGCAAGGAGACACCAATTTCATGCCAACCATTGGCCAGACATCCGTACTGCCCGAGGCACTCTCAGAAACCGCCGATAAACTTCGCGCTGCCCTAAAAGATTAACCATGACCACCACCCTGCACTACGACAGCGCTCGCCAAGCCCAGCATCTCTTTGGAAACGATACTCAAAACCTTCATTACCTTCAAGAGGCCCTCAATATCCAAGCCACCGCTCGTGATGGCTGGATCAAACTCGAGGGCGATGAAGATTCCGTTGCACGCGCCAAAAGTGTTTTCACTTGTCTTCAAAAACAACTGGCCGAAGGGCAGCGGCTACACAAAAGCGAATTTATCCAAGCAGTTGACACCGTCAGGGATGAAGGTGTGGACGCTCTCCAGAGCCTTGATAATGATCGCATCAGCACGACTCCGCGAAAGGCTGTTGTCACTCCCAAGACTGTTGGCCAAGCCCAGTATATCCGCGCCATCAAGGGCAACGATGTTGCCATTGGCACCGGCCCTGCGGGAACGGGCAAGACTTACCTTGCCATGGCACTCGCTGTAAATGCATTCACTCGCGGAAATGTTTCACGCATCATCCTCACCCGCCCCGCCGTGGAGGCAGGCGAGGCACTGGGATTCTTGCCCGGCGACCTGAAGGAAAAACTCTCCCCCTATCTCCGCCCCCTGCACGATGCGCTCATGGACATGATGTCCGCTGAAGAAATCCAACGGCACATGGAAAGGGAAACCATTGAAATTGCGCCCCTAGCCTACATGCGAGGACGCACTCTGAACAATGCGTTCGTTATTCTCGATGAGGCACAGAACACAACCGGCGAACAAATGTTCATGTTCCTGACACGCCTTGGTTACAACACAAAGGCAGTGGTCACCGGTGATACTACACAGATTGATCTGCCCCCACAGAAACGCTCTGGTCTTATTGAAGCCACTTCCACGCTAAAACAGGTGGACGGTGTTGGCATTGTTGAACTCGGCAAAAAGGATGTCATCCGACATCCCCTTGTTCGACGTATCATAAAGGCCTATGAGGAACGCCGCCCAAACCCCTCATGAAGCGGCTGACCATGCGAAATCAGCAACGGGAGATCCCGCTTGTTACACATGCTCTCCGCCGCCAAACGCAGTGGCTGTTGGAGCACGCTCTCGCATGGCCAGAATATGAAATCGGGATTTACTTCATCAACAGCAAGCGCATGGCTGCTCTGAATGAGCGCCACCTCTCCCATGAGGGCCCCACCGACATTCTCACATTCGATTACAAGGAGTCGATCCCTACTGGAGAAATTTACATTTGCCCAAAGGTTGCCGAGGAGAACGCACGTCAATATCGGGCCACTTTGCTTCAGGAATTAGCCCGTTACCTCGTTCATGGCCTGCTTCACATGAACGGCTATGATGACAAGACCCCAGGAGATCGCCGCACAATGAAGCGCGAAGAAAACCGGCTCCTCTGCCTACTCCACAACAATGGATGAAAAATCAAACGGCCTCATCCTGAGAGTTCACCCTTTTTCTGACACCAGCCTCATGGTTCAGTGGTTGACTCCTGCACATGGGCGCCTCACAACTTCCGCAAGAGGAGGGCGCCGACCCAAATCCGCATTCTATGGGAAATTGGATTTACTCTTTGAGGCCAATTTTTCATACCGCCCCAACAAACGTTCTGACATCCACACGCTCAGGGAAATGCAGCTCAGCAATTCACATCCGGCGATCCGGAAAGATGTCCGCAAACTGCAACTAATGGCCTATGCCACTCGTTTCCTAGAACAAACAACAGAGCCAAACACGCCAATCCACGGCATACATGCCATTTTCACCTCATTACTCGAACATTTGTCAACAGCTGCCCCCAGACCTGCTCTTGCCTACGCTTTGGAGATGAAACTACTGAATGAATTGGGGCTTTCCCCCGCCCTTGAGGACAGTCGACTCACAGAGCCAACCATAAAGCTTCTCGAGCAACTTGCCATCGGAAGCTGGACGAGCATAGAATCCATCAAGCCAACGCACTCCCAAGTGAAAGAGATGAGGGAATATTTGCACGGCTTTCTAGTCTATCATTTGGGAAAACTGCCGAAAGGCCGGAAAGCCGCATTGGCACTTTCATAAAATCATGCGGGCGTCAACTCAGCAGGCTCTGTCCATTTGCCGTGCTCCTTGATCAAATCCACCAAGCACTCAACAGCCTCCGATTCAGGGATATTGAAATTCACCGGCTCCCGCCCCACATACAGGTTTATTTTCCCAGGGGCACCGCCGACATAGCCAAAATCCGCATCCGCCATTTCTCCGGGACCATTCACAATACAACCCATAATGGCAATTTTGACACCTTTAAGATGATCAGTTCGCGTCTTGATGCGCGCTGTCACTTCCTGAAGGTCAAACAGTGTGCGACCACAAGAGGGACAAGCCACGTAATCTGTCTTGAAGGACCTACATCCAGCTGCCTGAAGAATATTATAAGCCAGCCGGAGAGACTGCCCTGCACCACTTTCGCCCCGAATCAAGACGGCATCACCGATGCCGTCCGACAACAAGGAACCAATAACCACCGATGCCCTCAAAAGGGCGATTTCAGGCGCTAAGACCAATGGCTCAAAACCCAAGCAGTCCTTCAACAGGATGGGATTGTCCGCCCCAACATTTTTCATGCGACTGGCCAACAGCCTGAATGCCGTAATTGCAGGCAAACCGATACCATCCTTTACCGTGATTAGTTGGGCCGAGTGTGAAATTTCAAAAGGATCGCGAGGGTCAACCTCCTGCAGTTCCAAATCTTCATGAATCGCCTCCGGCCTCACATCATCTCCCGGTCGAATGCGGACCGCCAGTTTCTCCCACGCAGCCCGCTCAACCACGACTCGAATAACCTGCTCGCCCCCGCAATTAACACCATCCGCTAATTCAACTTCAGACGATGATCTGCGCCTGTATTCAAACGGGTCAAAACTCAAAGGCAAATCTGGCATATCCTCATGATTGGACAACCTTTCGATTTCATTAATCAAGTCCGTGCAAACCCTGATTTCATTTGGTGAATCCTCAGTCAGCGAAACGCGAATCGTGTCACCAATTCCATCACACAGCAAAGAACCTATCCCGATCGCACTTTTGATACGTCCATCCTCCCCCTCGCCCGCTTCGGTCACACCCAAATGTATGGGGTAATTCCAATCGTCCCCTTCCTCCGCCAATCGCGCCACCAACAACCGATAGCACTCGATGGCCACCTTTGGGTTGCTTGATTTCATCGAGAACTTGAAGTTGTGAAAATCACGCGCGCGTGCAATTTGCGCAAATTCCAATGCGCTTTCCACCATGCCCAGCGGCGTGTCGCCAAACCGGTTCATAATCCGGTCACTCAAAGAGCCGTGGTTTGTACCAATTCGCATGGCTCGCGAATGTTCACGGCAGTAATCCACCAGTGGTGCGAACTTTTCTTCAATACGAATTAGTTCCTCGCCGTACTCAGTATCCGTATACTCACGGATTTTAAATTTTTTGGAATCCGCATAGTTGCCGGGATTTACCCGGATCATTTCCACCCACTTGGCTGCCTCCATCGCCGCTTCCGGCTTGAAATGAATATCCGCAACAATCGGCACAACACATCCCTGTTCGCGTAATGCTGCCACGACATGCTCCAAGTTCGCCGCATGCCGCACAGTCTGTGCTGTGATCCGAACAATTTGGCAGCCGACCTCTACCAAGTCCAATGTCTGTTTCACGCATGATTCCGTATCGAGCGTGTCACAAGTCAGCATTGATTGCTTCACCACCGGTGCGCCGCTCCCAATGACAACTCCTCCATTGGCGGGATCACCCACAACAACAGGACGTGTAGCCCGTCTTTGATAACGGAATGGCGAGGCGCAATAACGCATTACTCGGATGGCGATTCTTGGATGGTCGCCTCGCGATTGAACAGTTCCCTGAAGATTGGCACCCGTTCCTTGATATCAAAAAAGGTGACGTACAACATAAAGGACAGAAGCATGACGGCAAAAACTGTGGTCGCATACTCCTGAACGCGCAAACTGATGGGCTTGTCGCGGATCTTCTCAATAATGGACATCACGATATGGCCCCCATCAAGAACCGGCACGGGCAGAAGATTTAGAATGGCCAAATTAATGTTCAACAGCACCAGAAAACTCAACGCCAATCGATAATCAGTTTTGACCTGAATGGAGAGCATTCCAAAGATGCCAACCGGACCGCTGAGATCCTTGGCGCCCACGCCCGTTTCCGAGGAGCGCGTCAAGGCACTGACAGTCAGCGTGATCATGTCCCAAACCTCCTTCATCTGCACCAAGGGACCGGGCGTTGGCTCAACCGGTTGGTAGACAGTTTGTGTCGGCTGGAAAACGATCCCTGCCTCATCCCCGAGCGCAATGCCAACCCGAACCTGTCCAGTCATTGTGTCCATTTGGGGGGTCACCTTTAGATCCAATCGTTTATCACCTCGGGCAACCAGCAGCGTTGCCGTCTTCTCGCCATTTTCCCTGATGCGATCAATCAAATGCCGCGAGCTAGTGATTCGCTCGTCATTCATCTCGAGTATCAGGTCATCCTTTTCAATCCCGGCCTCCATCGCTGCGGTCGGAGGAAGTGGTTTTTCTTCTTTTAAGCCAATTGAGATCCAGAAACTTTCCCACGCTCCCAGCATGGGTTTGGGCACATCCATAACCTTGACTGAGGAATCATCTGTCGGCAGAAAATCTATCGTACGTTCCTGCCCGTCATTACTGACCAAAATCTTCTTCTCCATGCTGTCAGCCAGTAAAAGCTGGAGAAAATGATGCTGGCCATAAACAGCATGACCATTGACCTTCGAAATCTCATCGCCCTCTTTAAAGCCAATCTCCGAGAGGTATCCCTTGGTCTCAATTTTCGCAATGATCAGCTTCTCCGCAGTAGACAGGTGCAGTCCCTTAATTCGCCGAGCACCTTTGCCGGTAGATAATTCCGTCTCGATGATTTCAGTTTTGCCTCCAGAGACGCGTGAAAAGGTCGCTGGCACTTTCTCCCCCTCATGCCGAATGACCGCAAAGGTTACCTTCTGCCAAGTAGAAACCTCTTGGCCGTCAATCTTGGCCAGCTTGTCTCCGGGCCGCACATCGGCATAACCCTCTTCACTCGAGCCGACATAGCCAATCGTTGTCGTGCTGGCCGGCTTGAGAACGCCCACCACCCATAGGATCAAGGCGATCACAAATGCAAACACGATGTTCATAAAGGGCCCGGCAAAGGCCACAAGTATCTTTGACCATGGCGAAACGGGGGGCAGCTCCTCCTGTTCTTCCTCATCTTCCTCTCCGGAACCTTCGGGATCATTCCCTTCCACCTCATCTTCTGTCTTTGGCTTCCCCTCCAAGGCTTCACTCGTCAACATTTGGGGCAATTTTACAAATCCACCCGCCGGAATCCACCGGATGGAGTAAAGAATTCCATCCTTTTCCCGGCTCCAAAGGATTGGGCCAAATCCAATGGCAAACTCCTCAACCTTTAAGCCCCGCTTGAGAGCCACCCAATAATGGCCAAATTCATGGACAAAGATTGCCGCGCCGAACATTAGTACGACCACCGCAAGCACCCAGATGACATCTAATATACCCGCCATTTGTTCAAAGGCGTGAACCTAGCAGCATTGAAGTAACAAGGCAATCCAGCAGTCAGGCGGGCTGAAATGCTTTGGTGGAATAATCTCGAGCCCACGCGTCGGCGGCAATGATCTGCTCCAAAGAAGGATGCTCCTGTAATTTATGGGCGTCCATTGTACGCCCCACCAGTCGGGTAATGTCCGTGAAGCCAATCTGTTCATCACAAAACGCCTGAACAGCCACCTCGTTTGCCGCATTGAGAACCGCAGGCAACGTACCTCCCACATCTCCTGCCCGGCGCGCATGATTGAGCGAAGGGAAGCGAACTGTGTCAGGCTCTTCGAAATCCAACCGGCCGATCTCGGCAAAGTTGGTCTGAACCCGCTCACTAACCGCACGTGCAGGATAAGTCAGGGCATACTGAATGGGCAGGCACATATCCGGCGTGGACAGTTGGGCAATAATGGATCCATCCACAAATTCCACCATGGAATGAATGACACTCTGCGGATGGACGACAACCCGCACTTGGCTCATTGGAATATCAAACAACCAGCGAGCCTCGATCATCTCCAGTCCCTTGTTAAAAAGTGTGGCTGAATCAATGGTTATCTTTGGGCCCATGACCCATGATGGGTGTTTCAGTGCGCGTTCGACAGTGATCGAGTCAAACTCTTCAGCTGGAGTATTGCGGAAGGGGCCACCCGATGCCGTTAACCAAAGCTGCCGAACAGACTCAGGTGCGCGCCCTTCCAAACATTGGAATATTGCCGAATGTTCACTATCCACCGCAAGCACCTTGACCCCCTGCCTGCGAGCTTCAGCCATGACAATTTCTCCAGCCATCACGAGGATTTCCTTGGAGGCAACAGCAATATCCTTGCCTGCCCGGATAGCCGCCAATGCCGGTTGAAGACCTGCCACGCCAACAATGGCAATGAGGACAATGTCAGCCTCAGGCAAAGTCGCCAGCTTTACCAAACCTTTATCCCCTTGATAAACCTGCGGCGCCCCCCCCCACTCATTATCCAGCTCCTTGGCTGCCTCTACATCAGACAACGACACAGCCTTGGGGTTGAACTGGTTCACTTGCTCCCGAAGCAGGGTGGCATTCCGCCCAGCGGCGAGACCTATCAGCTCAATCTCACCGGGAAGATCCGCCGCCACCTTGCAAGTACTTGTGCCAATGGAGCCTGTGCTGCCAAGCAAGACAACCTTTTTCATGATACTGGCATCCCGTATTTCAGGTAGAGATACATCATCGGGGCATTGAACAGCAGGCTGTCAAGCAAGTCGAGAATTCCGCCAATGCCCGGAAAATAACTGCCCGAGTCCTTGGCTCCAGCCACTCGCTTGAGCTTCGATTCAACAAGATCCCCAAATACTGCGCCCACCCCCAACACAACGCCCACCACGCAGGCATGGCTCATTGGCATTCTTGAAAAATAGTCCTCACCAAAATGATTAAAAGCCGCCGCAGCTCCAACGGAGAGGAGTATAGCCCCTGCAAATCCCTCCCAAGTTTTCCCCGGACTGATTGTTGGCAGCATTTTATGACGGCCGATAGCAGATCCCAGCAAGTAAGCGCCTGTATCACTTGCCTTGGTGACCACGATGAAGAACAGTAGAAACCATGGACCAAATTCAAATTGGATGAGTTGAAGAAAATTCAGGAGCATTGCCACATAAAGAACACCCATGATGGTAACTCCCAGCTTACCTTGAATATCATCGAGGAAAATATGACGCACCCCAACAGCAAGAATGAAGAAAGACAAAAAACAAATTTCAAACAAAGGCACGAGGTCCGTCCGCGGCTCGCGCGGCAATGCCAGCAGGAGAAATACACCGCCAACCATTGTCATGCCAGCGAGCGTCCCCTGCCATGGCCGGCCTGGGAACCCGCCTTGTTCGGACAATTCAAAAAATTCACGCAAGCCCAATCCCGCCAGCAACAGCATAATCAGGAGAAACGCCGGCTTGGCGATCGCTGGGTTTTCGTAAAACAAGCCAAGCAACAGCACGCCCCAGAGCAATGAGGCACTGCAAAATCTGCGAACAAAAATGCCCGCCTTGCTGGGCTGCGCCTCGGAGGCTTGCTGGTTGGCTTCAGTCACAGCGGGTTATAGCAGACCAAAGCGCCGATGCCGACGAGCATATTCCTCAAGGGCATTGATGAGTTGCGGGCGCCGAAAATCAGGCCAGAAAGTAGGCGTAACAAGCATCTCGGTATAGGAAATCTGCCATAACAGAAAATTACTAATACGCATTTCCCCGCTGGTTCGAATCAGAAGGTCAGGATCTGGAATATGACGGGTGTGAAGATGATCGGCAAAGTATTGCTCGTCAATCTCCTGCGGATCAACCGCTCCCGCCTTGGCCTTCTCGGCAATAGCTCGCGCGGCGTCAATGATTTCCGCGCGTGAGCCATAACTTAACGCAAGGACCAAAGTCAGCCCGTTGTTACCCTCAAGGGCCGCCTTGGATTTTTCCAACTGATTGCGAACATGTTCAGGCAGCCGGTGAATTTGGCCTATGGCCTCCAGCCGCACGTTGTTTTTCTTCAATTCCTTCACCTCCTTTTTAAGATAAAAAGATAGGTATTTCATTATTGCCTCAACCTCAGGCTGGGGGCGATTCCAATTCTCGGCAGAAAATGTATAAAGAGTGAGGTATTTGATCCCCAGCTCGCCAGCTGCCCGGATGATGGCTCGCGCGGATTCCACGCCACGGCGGTGCCCCTCAATTCTTGGAAGACTGCGTTGCTTAGCCCAGCGCCCATTGCCATCCATGATGACAGCCACATGCATGGGAAGCAGTTCGCGTGCCTCCGGGCTGAGCTGGGCGGGACGACCGCTCATCTTTACAGAAACATCGTTTGATCGCGGGCAGGCCCAACAGAGACTATCTTGAGCTTGGCACCCGAGAATTCGGCGATTGCCTTAAGATAACGACGGGCATTCAGTGGGAGCTTCCGCCACTCACGTACCTCACTGGTATCTTTTTGCCAGCCGGGATATTTTTTGTATATGGGCCGGCAACGAGCCAGATCTTCAAGGTCACTAGGAACGTAGTCCACCTTGGTTCGGTCCATACGGTATCCCGTGCACAACTTAATCTCCTTCAGGCTGTCCAACCCGTCCACATTGGTGATGGCCAGCTCATCGATGCCATTAACTTGCACGGCTTGACGGATAGCGACAAGATCCAGCCATCCGCAACGGCGTGGCCGTCCTGTGGTCGCGCCAAACTCACGACCCATGCCATGAAGCATGTCGCTGATGGCTGCGTCCTCGGACGGCAAAGGCCCCCCTCCAACGCGTGTCGTGTAAGCCTTCATGACCCCAATCACCCGGTCGATCTTGTTGGGTGGAATTCCGGAACCGGTGCAGGCACCCCCGGCCGTTGTGTTTGAGGATGTGACAAAAGGATAGGTTCCGTGATCGATATCAAGGTAACTACCTTGAGCGCCCTCGAAGAGCATTGCTGAACCCTTGGTGATTTCCTTGTGAAGCAAAGGAAGCGTGTTGATGATATAGGGTCGCAGTCGCTTGGCCGCCTTCTCGTAGTCGGCCTGAACCTTTTTCAACGAGACTGGCTTGCCGCCCAAAGCCTTAATAAGTTGGTTATTCTCACGAACACGGCTCTTGAGCCGGTCTGCCAGCTTTTTCCTATCCACAAGATCGATCATGCGTAGACCGCCGCGCCCTGCCTTGTCTGCATACGCCGGACCTATGCCTCGGCGCGTTGTCCCAATTTGATTCTTACCTTTGCGTTGCTCACTGCACGCCTCAAGCTCACGATGGTAGGGCATCACCACGTGGGCCTTCTCACTAATGAACAGGTTGCCATTGACATGCACTCCGAGACTTTCCAGCTCATCGATTTCAGCCACAAGCGTAACGGGATCAATCACCACACCATTACCAATAACAGATTTTGTTTTCTTGTGCAGAATGCCCGAGGGGATCAAGTGCAGGATATATTGCTGGTCCCCAACTCGGACCGTGTGGCCGGCGTTGCTGCCTCCCTGACTGCGCACGACCACGTCGGCCTGCTCTGTGAGCACGTCGATGATCTTGCCTTTACCTTCGTCGCCCCATTGGGCACCCACAAGTATGGTGTTGGCCATGATTCGATAAAAATGTGCCCAACAAAAAGCCCCGACACGAATCGGGGCAAAAGCAGGGCTGTTTGCCGGCGGAGTCTGTTCCCCTGCCCTGCCCGTGTCAATCAATTCCCCTTGCTGCATAGACCGGCCACATCCATGCTGCGCCCATGCCGTTGCCGGCCGATTACCACATGCACACTCCGCTCTGCCGCCACGCAAAGGGGGAACCCAGGGAGTATGCCGCTCGCGCATTGGAAATTGGACTTGATGAAATTGGTTTCAGCGACCACTCCCCCATGCGTGAGGATGGATTTGACGAGTGGCGCATGCGCTCAGGGGAACTGCCCCGATATGTTGAAATGGTCAAGGAGGCGCGGCGGGCTTATCCGAATTTGACCATCAAATTGGGTTTGGAAGTGGATTACCTGCCTGGCCATGAGCCCTGGATCAGAGAGATGGCCAGCATGCACGATTGGGATTATTTCATCGGCTCAGTCCATTATGTCGGCGACTGGGCAATTGATGACCCCGCCACTCTCGACCAATGGCGCAACCGGGAAACCCTCGAAGTTTGGGCGGCCTATTTCAAAAATCTGACAACTGCAGCAGCGTCAGGATTATTTAACATCATGGGCCATGCGGATTTACCCAAAAAATTCGGATTTATCCCAGAAGACGATTGCGGGCCGCTTTATGAAGAATTTCTCACCGCATGCGCAGAAACAGGAACCTGCATCGAACTCAACTCAGCGGGCCTCAGAAAGGATTGCACGGAAATTTACCCGCATCCTGACATTCTGAGAATGGCGCAAGCAATCGGAGTCCAAATCACATTCGGATCAGACGCACACGCTCCACATGAAACAGGGATGAACTTGGATGAAGCGATGAGACTGGCACGTGAATGCGGGTTTAAGAAATGCTGCCGGTTTTCCGGCCGCGAAAAAATCGAGTTGGCTATTTAGCAATTCCGCGTTGGCTGGATTGGACAAACTTCAGTAAGTGTTTTACTTCTGGACATGTCTCAATCTCGGCCTTCGCTTTTTCGATGGCATGGGAAAAAGTCATCTCGCTTCGAAATAGAATCCGGTGAGCCAGCTTCAGCGCTTTCTGGGCAGACTCACTAATGTTGTTTCGCCTGAGTCCCTCCTTGTTAAGCGTGCGTGTTGCGGCAGGATTCCCATCAGCCAACATATAAGGCGGCACATCCTGCACCACCTTGCTACAGCCACCAATAATGGACATCGTTCCAATCCGGCAAAATTGGTGAACAGCCGCCACCCCCCCAATGACGGCATAGTCTTCCACCTCGACATGCCCGGCCAATGTAGCGACATTGGACATGACGATATGATTGCCCAACTGACAATCATGGGCCACGTGGGTGTAAGCCAACAAGTTGTTATCGCTACCAAGAACGGTGGCATCACCATTACTCGTGGCACTGTGGATAGTAACATACTCCCGAAGCGTATTGCGATCGCCAATGCGAGTCCATGTTTCGCCCCCACTCCATTTCAAATCTTGGGTTCGCAGGCCAATACTGGCAAAGGGATAAATTTCATTTCCCGCGCCCAACACAGTACACCCGTCGATCACCACGTGCGAATGAAGCCGACACGCACGACCCAAGGCGACATGCTCACCAACAACGCAGTAGGGGCCAATCTCGCAATCCTCTCCAATGACCGCGTTCTCGTGAATGACAGCGCTCGGGTGTATGCTCATTGGTCGTCCGGGCTGAAGAGCATGAAGGTGACGTTCGCCTCACTGACAATTTCTCCGTCAACTAGGCAGGTTCCCTTCGCCTTCCCGATCTTGCCGCGTGACTTCAAGAGTTCCACCTCGATAGTCAAAACGTCGCCGGGATGGACAGGCCGGCGCCATTTGACATTGTCGGCGCTGGTAAAGTAGGCAAGTTTCCCGAGATTCTCCGCCTTCTTTAGCATCAAGATTCCACCAACCTGAGCAATGGCTTCCAATTGCATGACCCCCGGCATGATTGGGTGCCCGGGAAAATGCCCCTCAAAGTAGGGCTCACCGACACTAACATTCTTGATCGCAGTGATTTGGTTTCCGTCAATCTTCGTCACACGGTCGACCATCAGAAAAGGGAACCGATGGGGCAAAATTTTCATCACTTGGGTAACGTCCAACTCCGCGCCGTCCTCCACGATGGTCTCGACCTTGGCAGTCTCGACTGCGGGGGGTGGAGCAAATGTCTGTGCGGTTTGCAATGGCTTCCGTATTTGAGCCTGGATTTGACGGGCAAGTTCACAGTTGGCGGCATGGCCCGGACGTGTGGCAACAATGTGCGCTTGTAGGGGCCGCCCCACCAAGGCGAGGTCGCCAAGGATATCCAGCATCTTATGCCGGACAAATTCATTGGGATAACGCAGTGGTTCATTGGTCAGCACGGCATCGTCGCGAACGACCACCGCGTTTTCCAGACTACCACCCTTGATCAGGCCATTCTGGTAGAGGTGCTCAATTTCCTCATAAAAACAGAATGTCCGTGCCCGCGAAAGCTCGTTCGCCCAACTGTCCGGGGACAATTCCAAGCTGTAGAACTGGGTGTAGCGGTTGCGGGCATCAGCACTGGTACAACTGATTTTGAAGCCGTCATGCGGAAATGCCGCTATGTGACTTTCACCCAGTTGCACCTCGATGGGCTCGGACAGGCGATATATTTCCCGGGAATCATCCTGACTTTCCGCGCCTGATTTTCGGATGGCATTATCGAATTCAATGCTACTTCCGTCGCCGATGGGCGGCTCATTCGCATCCAACTCGATGACGGCATTGTCAATGCCGTTGCCGACCAGCGCGGCGAGGACATGCTCAACGGTATGTATACGAATGCTCCCCTTGGCCAGTGTGGTGGACCGCTGGGTATCGGAGACATTGTCAATTAACGCCTCAATCTCCGGTTTGCCATCGAGATCCACCCGCCGAAAGCGCACGCCACTGCCCGCCGGCGAGGGTAACAGAGTCAAGTTGACTTTGTTGCCGCTGTGCAGGCCGGCACCGGAAATCCTAGCGGGTTTCCGCAGTGTTTGTTGGCTCAACACGCCGGTTTATTACCGTCCGCAGGCCACCCTTGCAAGCCGGGGTTACGCATCGACCTCCTCGGGTGCCTCTTCAGACTCTTCCGCCTCGCGGTCCGCCTTGGCGGCCTTGCGGGATAGACGCACCTTGCCACGGTCGTCAACACCCAGGCATTTCACCCAGATTTTATCTCCTTCCTTGACGAGATCCTCGGTACGCTTGACGCGGAAGTCAGCTAGTTCGCTGATGTGACAAAGCCCATCGCGGCCCGGCAGGAATTCCACGAAACACCCATACTCCTTAATGCTAACGACAGTTCCGTGATAGAGCTTGCCCTCCTCGGGCTCCTCCTCACTGACCTCGCGTTCCTCCCGCACGGCGGGCTCTTCATCCTCAATTTCGCCGGCATCCACTTCGCCATTCTCCTCGGCCAATGCAGCCTTTCGGGAGAGACGAACCTTGCCGCGCTCATCAATGCCCAAGCATTTGACCTTGATGACATCGCCTTCCTTGACAACATCTTCGGTCTTATCAACACGCTGGGGAGCCAGCTCGCTGATATGGCAAAGGCCATCGCGGCCGGGCAGGAATTCCACGAAGCAGCCAAAGTCCTTGATGCTGACCACGGTGCCGCTGTAGATACGACCCACTTCGGCCTCGGCAGTCATGCCCTCGATTTCCTCCACAGCCACCTGCATGCCCTCTGGATTGAGGGAGTAAATGTTCACGGTGCCGTCGTCTTCGATGTTAATTTCACAGCCGGATTCTTCAACGATCCGCTTGATGTTCTTGCCACCCGGCCCGATCACCATGCCGATTTTATCGGGATCAATTTTCAGTTGCTGGATGCGTGGCGCGTAGGGACTCATCTCACCCGGCTCACTGATGGTCTCATTCATGATGTCGATGATTTCGCCGCGAGCCTTCTTTGCCGCCTGGATCGCCTCCTCCATGATCGCCATCGGCAAACCCTTCAGCTTGAGGTCCAGCTGGAAGCCGGTGATGCCTTCCTTCGTACCGGCGATTTTGCAGTCCATGTCGCAGAACGCATCCTCCCAGCCCATGATGTCCGTGAGAATCTTGTGATTCACAATCTTCTCGTTGTCATCCAGCTCCGTGCAAATGCCGATGCTGATGCCGGCGCAGGCGCCCTTCACCTCGATGCCCGCATTCATCAGCGACAAACTGCCACCGCAAACCGTCGCCATCGAGCTGGAGCCATTGCTCTCAAAAATCTCGCTGACCTGCCGCACCGCGTAAGGGTAATTATCATCAATCGGAATGATCGGCAAAATCGACCGCTCCGCCAACGCCCCATGCCCCACTTCGCGCCGGCCCGGGCCCATGATGCGGCCGGTTTCGCCTACGGAGTAGTTCGGGAAGTTGTAGTGCATGATGTACTGCTTGCTGTCCTCGCCGCCGGTGTAGTTGTCGAAACGCTGGGAATCATCCGTCGTGCCGAGGGTCGTCAGCACCAGTGCCTGCGTTTCACCGCGGGTGAACAGGGCCGAACCGTGCGTGCGCGGCAGCACGCCGACTTCACAGGTGATCTTGCGCAGTTCGTCGATGCCGCGTCCGTCAAGGCGTTTGCCTTCGTTAAGGATCAATCCGCGCAGCGCGGTCTTTTGAATGTGATAAAACGCCTGGCCGACCACGGAGTCGGTCACTTCATCCTCACCAAACTCTTCACGAAGCTTGACAGCAACCTCCTCACGGATGGCAGCCACCGCGTCTTCGCGCTCGAGTTTTTTCACCGTGAGCAGAGCCTCCACGATGCGGTCGCCTCCGCCGAGCTCCTCCGCCTTGGCAAAGATTGCTGGCGGCACCGGCTTCAGTTGGCCCGAAATATCACGCTTCTCCTTGCCACATTTGGCTTGGAGTTCCTTTTGCGCGGCAATCTGCGGGATGCAGCATTCCTGGCCAAACTTCAGTGCGGCGATGAAATCCTCGTCGGAAATCTGGTCCGCGCAACCTTCGTACATCACCACGTCCGTCTCATTGCCGACGTACATCAAATCGAGGTCGCTAGCCGCTTGTTCCTCGTGCGTGGGGTTCGCCACGAACTTGCCGTCAATGCGGCCCACGCGCACCGCACCCAACGGGCCAGCCCAGGGGATGTCGCTGACCATTAGCGCCGCGGAGGCGCCGAGAATGCTCATCACATCCGGCTCATTCTCGCCATCGGCGCTGAGCAGCAGGCCGTACACTTGGCACTCGTTAAACCAATCCTTGGTGAAGAGCGGGCGGATGGGGCGGTCGGTGAGGCGGCAGGTCAAAATCTCCTTGTCGCTCGGACGACCTTCGCGGCGGAAATAGTTGCCGGGAATCTGGCCGCACGCCGAGGCGCGTTCGCGGTAATCCACTTGGAGCGGGAACCAATCCTGCCCGTCGCGGCTTTTCGTGTCGGCGACGACCGCCGTCATCACGATCGTTTCGCCCATTTGCACCGTCACCGTGCCGTCCGCCTGTTTGGCGATGTGACCGCTGCCGATGGTGATTTCTTTGTCGCCCACTTGGGCGGTTACTTGATGTTCAGTCATTTTCCTGTCGGACGCCGGCAGGGAGTAACTTCAGTCAGCACCCTCTCAAGGATGTTGAGCGAAATGACTCCGCCAGCGCGCCGTTATGGTTTTCGCGATTATTTTGTGTGTTTAGACAAGCTCCGCGCAGATCGCGTTTTCTGCGGGTCTTGGCGGAAATAGATGAAAGTTGGGCCACTCAGCGAATGCCGAGCTGCTTCTTGACTTCCGTGAACTTGTTGAGGTCCTCGCGGTAAAGATACTTCAGAAGCCGCTTGCGATAACTCACCATTCGGAGCAATCCCCGCCGCGTACTGTGATCCTTCTTGTTCCGTCCGAGGTGTTTTTCAAGATGCTTGATGCGCGATGACAAAATGGCGACCTGCACCTCTGTCGAACCCGTGTCCGACTCATTCCTCTGAAAATCCTTAATCGATTCCGCTTTGCTTCTGACTTCCATTTCTTTATTGGCAGCCGCGACGATAGGCATTTTCCGAACCATGTAAAGCGATTTATCCCCTTTTTTTGATTTTTCAGGCCAATCGCCCCAGGTCCCAATCATTCCATTTGACATCCGCCCGCAGTTTGGGTCGATAATCGCCCCTTGACCGGCGGAGTAGCTCAGTTGGTTAGAGCAGCGGAATCATAATCCGCGTGCCGGGGGTTCGAGTCCCTCCTCCGCTACCATTTTTTTCAACAGCCTGCGAATATCTTGCGTGCAGAGTTGAGTAACTTTGCTTTGCCGCGCCCTCATTCATCCACCTACTGTTCACAGGTATTTTTTAAACGCCATGATGCTTTCCAAATTCAAGTCGTTCTTCTCGAACGATATCGGAATTGACCTCGGCACGGCCAATTCCCTCGTTTACCTCAAGGACCGCGGAATTGTGATGCGCGAACCCTCGGTGGTTGCCATCCAGTCTGGCACCAAGATCGTCCGCGCCGTGGGCGTCGACGCCAAGCGCATGCTTGGTCGCACCCCCCACAACATCACCGCCATTCGGCCCATGAAAGACGGCGTCATTGCCGACTTTGAGGTCACTGAGGCCATGCTCCGGCATTTCATCAAGAAAGTCCACCACCACAAGATGGTGGCCCCACGAGTGGTGGTGGCCGTCCCCTCTGGCATCAACGAAGTGGAACGCCGCGCCGTCAAGGATTCCGTCATGCACGCGGGTGCCCGCGAGGTCTTCCTGATCGCACAACCCATGGCCGCCGCCATCGGGGCGGGTCTCCCTGTCGCCGAGCCTGCGGGCAACATGGTGGTTGATATCGGCGGTGGCACCTGCGAAATCGCCGTCATCTCCCTTGGCGGCATTGTCGAAAAACGCAGTCTGCGAGTTGGCGGCGATCAATTCGATGAGACCATCACCCAACACGTCAAACGTGTACACAATTTATTGATCGGCGAACGCACTGCCGAGGACATCAAGCTGAAAATCGGCTCGGCCTACCCGCTGGAAGAGGAACTGACCTTGGAGATCAAGGGACGCGATCTCGCCGCCGGCCTGCCCAAGACACTGTCCATCACTTCCGAGGAAATTCGCGAAGCGCTCCAAAAACCGCTGACGAGCATCCTGGAAGCCATCCGCATCAGCCTCGAGCGGTGCCCACCGGAGCTTTCCGGGGACCTCATCGAGCGGGGCATTGTGATGGCTGGCGGCGGCGGGCTGCTCCGCGGCATTGACCGGCTCGTCTCCAAGGAGACTGGACTGCCTGTCAGTGTGGCGGAGGACTCCCTTACCGCCGTCGCCGAGGGCACAGGACGCGCCTTGGAGGAAATCGACTTCCTGCATCAGGTCGCCGACCCGGATTAAAGCTTGAGGCACTCGCTGCGCTCGCCCGCAACCCATCGGGCGCCATGCACAGGTCTTCCTACCAGATCGCCTGCGCCACCGTCGCCGTACTGACGCTGGTGCTGCTGAACCTGCCCCCTCGCACCGCCGAGCGTGTCAAGGGCTGGGTCGGGCATTCGTTCCTACCTTTTTTTGGAATCAAGAAGGGCATTCAATACATAGGCGGAAAAACCATTGATTCCACCCTGCCCCGCGCAGAGCTCATCCGCGAATTGAACGCCCTCCATCAAACAAACCAAATTCTGAAGATGGACCTCGCACGGCTCGATGGCATCTCCAGTGAGAATGCTCGACTGCGAACCCAACTCCAGATGCGCCCCGGGCCGCAGGGCTACATGCGATTGGCGCGGGTCGTCGGTCGCGACCCCGCGAACTGGTGGCGAACGCTTCAGATTGACCTTGGTGAACGAGATGGCGTTCGCATCAACCAAGCCGTCTGGACCCCCGAGGGCCTCGTCGGGCGAGTACAACAGGTCAACCCCCACCGGGCTTTAGTAGCCCTCGTGGGCGACCCCGCCTGCCGAGTATCCGTCAAAATTCGTGAAACCGAGGAATGTGGCATTCTCACGGCCGCGCCCTTCACCGCCTTTGATCCACGACTCGTCCAGCTCATCCATCTCCCCGCGGACACAACTGCCACACCCGGCAACCTCATCGTAACCAGCGGCTTAAGCGAATTTTTCCCCGCCGACATTCCCGTTGGAAAAATCGTTAGTCTCAGTCGATCCCGCGGCTCCGTGCAGGCCACTGCCCGCGTTCACTTGGCAGTGGACAGTGCGCGACTGCAGGAAGTCTGGGTAATGATCCAACCGGAGGTTGCACAGCGATGAGCGGCTTTCACACAGGCAGTGTTTTATTGGCAGCGCTTATCGCCATTTTTTTGGAGTCCACCTTCACGTTTCCTCGGGACCTGCTTGGTGCACAGATCAATCCCTTGCCACCACTCATGG
This sequence comes from Verrucomicrobiales bacterium, assembly GCA_002721895.1. Next base: position 118,262 of record PBLV01000015.1, on the reverse strand, counting down.
TATATGCCGCCCTTCGCAGTGACTTGGCGACGCTCACTCTCTTGGCCGTGCTAGGGTCGCTTTGGCAAAGCGCCCTTTCCGCGGACCCATTGGGCGTGGGATTGCTTCCTCTTTTCCTCTCGGGCTTGTTCATTGAAATGAACCGCCAGCAATTTGCCCAGCGCGAGCGCTTTGTGCGCTTTACCCTTGGCGCAGCCGCAAGCGCAAGTGTGCCACTCATGACCTTGTTCCTGCTCTTCACACTAGGCCGTGACCCCATGCTCAATTGGTTCACTCTGTGGCAATGGGTTGTTGTGTCTGTTGGCGGAGGCCTGTTGACCATGTTCTTCTTCCCAATTCTTGATGTCTTGAAGGAATCCCTCACCGCCAGCCTCCGCCCCCACGGATACCTGATCGACCCCGGACTGGATGCCCCCGACTGACATGGTTGTCTTCGACCAGATCCGCCGTAAAGATTACCGCCTCGGCAGCGTGGCCGTTTTCCTCCTCATGGCCATGGGGGTTCTCATGGCCGGCTTGTGGTATGTGCAAATTTTTTCCTCGAGCCAATACATCGAAAGTCAACGCAACCAATCCATGCGCACCGTGCGCATTCCCTCTGTCCGCGGAAAAATCTTCGACCAACACGGCCGCATCCTTGCCGAGGACAAACCCGCCTATAACCTGAGCGCATACCTTGAAGAGTTGCGCCCGCATTTTCGCAAGGCATGGCGGGAAAACCGCCCCAAGCGCAAGCTGGACGCGGAGGAAAGTCTCCAGCTCCAAATCCAAACCCGATATCAAGTCGTCAGCAACTTCATCAACCGCGCACGCCTCAACCTGCCTTTGGATGTGAATGCCGGCGAAATTCAGCGGCACTTCAGCGAACTCCGAGCGCTGCCGCTGCCCGTGCTAAAAAATCTTGATCCTGCAAACGTGGCCCGGTTCATGGAGCTAAGTGATCGTATACCCGGGCTTGACATCCAAGCCTGGCCAACCCGGCATTATCCGGAAATTTCCGTCGCACATCTCGTGGGACACCTAAAGAAAGACAATACCAGCGAAGAGGAATCCACCGCATACAACTATCGCCTTCCTGATTTTCGGGGCGTGATTGGGTTTGAGCAAACATTCGACAACAAGCTTCGCGGCCACCCCGGCACCCGTTCCATGCTGGTGAACCATCTGGGTTATCGGCAATCCGAGAACCTCGAAGTACCCACCCAACCCGGCAGCCATGTCCACCTCACTTTGGATCTGGAAATTCAAAAAGTCGCCTATGACGCAATGAAAGCCTCCGGACACAAGGCTGGCGCGGCCGTGGTTATGGATGTCAACAACGGCGATCTTATTGCCCTCACCTCCATGCCGGTCTTTGATCCAAACGACTTTATTCCCGCGATAAACCCTCAAAAATGGGCGCAATACCGCGATGCTCGGCCCAGCCCCCTGCTCTTTCGTGCCACCCAGGAACGCTATCCGCCTGGCTCAATTTTCAAAATCATCTCCGGCTTGGCTGCATTGGAATCCGGAGTGGTCAACACCAACGATTTCATGTACAATCCGGGCCATTACCGCTTGGGTCGAAGAAACATCGACGACACGGCTCCGGCGGGTGATTACAATTTTAAGAAAGCGTTTAAGTATTCAAGCAACACTTACTTTATTCATCATGGACTATCATGTGGCATTGAACAAATCGTCCAGATGGGGAATCAATTTTTCCTCGGCCAACGCACGGGGCTGCTCCCGCGGCAAGAAGTGGCCGGGCAATTTCCCACCCTCGGAGAGGTCCGGAACGGGTGGCGGGATGGCGACACGGCAAATATCGCCATCGGGCAGGGACGCATAACCGTCACGCCCCTCCAGATGGGCATCATGACCGCTGCCGTAGCCAATGGCGGCAGGGTTTTTTGGCCTCGCCTGGTGGCACGCGTGGAACCGGCTGATCCTGACGCCTTTACCGACGCCATGACCTTTCCCCAAGGACGCATTCGCGGACAGCTCCGCGTGACCCCCCGCAATCTCGCTGCGGTGCAGCATGCCATGTGGGCCGATGTCCACGAGGAGGGCGGCACTGGCAAGCGCGCGATGATTGATGATTATGCCGTGTGCGGGAAAACCGGCACTGCCGAGATTCGTGGTGGCGGCAGACGTGATAAGATCACCTGGTTTTCCTCCTATGCTCCATACAAACAGCCGCGCTATGCGGTGGTTGTCATGATTGAAAGCGGCGTTTCCGGCGGCAAAACCTGCGCGCCCATCGCAAAAAAAATCTTTGAGGCCCTGCGCGATCGTGACCGGCGATCACCTCGTACCCCCCTGGCCAATAATTGACCATGGAAAACGCCCTTAATCCGCCTCAAAAACCGCGCCCGGATTGGCTGCTCCTCGCCGCGCTCGGCGGGCTAATGATCTTTGGTCTCACTTTTGTCCTCAGTGCCACACAGGTTAACGAACTGTTCTCAGGCGCCCCGTGGTATCGACAGCCATTCTTTAAGATGATCATATTCTATGCCTTCGGCATCACTGCCGCGGGGCTTCTCTGTTTGAAGGACTACTACCAAATCGCACGCTACGCCTTTGTCGGCTATTGGGTTTGTATTGTCATGCTCGTCATTGTGCTCATACCGGGCATTGGTGCTGTTCGCTACGGTGCCCGCCGATGGTTTGACCTTGGCATCATGCAATTTCAACCCTCCGAACTGGCCAAGATCGCTTTTTTGCTTGCTCTGGCCCAGTTTCTCAGTCGGCCTCGTGACGAACTGCGCCAGCCGGACACCCTCCTCAAAGGCATCGGCCTCACCCTGCTTCCCTTTGGGCTGATCCTCATGGAACCCGACTTGGGCTCCTCGCTCATGCTATTACCTGCCGCGTTTGCAATGTTTTATGTCGCCGGCGTCCCCGCAGGCTTTCTCAAGAAAGTTGCAGGAGGTATGACATGCTTCATTGCCGCCTGCCTCATCTATGTGTTTTTCGTGCCGCAAGCATGGAAACCCATCCAACTGCCTGATTATCAAAAACGCAGGTTAATGGTTTATTTTGGCGTAGATTATACCACCCAATACGCCAAACCCAATGCCACGCCTACTGAACTGCGGCGGGTCAAGGCCATGCAGCGACGCGCCTCCTACAACGTGGCGCAAGCCATGATCTCCGTGGGTTCCGGTGGACTGACGGGCAAAGGGTGGGCGCAGGGCATTCAAAATGCCCACGGCTACCTCCCGCGTGGCGTGTCACATAATGACTTCATCTTCTCGGTCATCGCCGAGGAAAGCGGCTTTATAGGCAGTGCCATGGTCGTGGTTCTATACACAGGCGTTTTCCTGTGCGGCATCAGAGTGGCAGGGCAGGCCCGCGACCGATTAGGCCGTCTGCTGGCTGTAGGCGTCGTCGTGATGCTCTTCAGTCATGTTTTCGTTAATATCGGCATGAATATCCGGCTGGTGCCGGTCACCGGTGTGCCCCTGCCCCTCCTGAGCTATGGAGGCACCTCCATCGTGTGCTCTCTGCTTGCCCTGGGGCTTTTACAAAATATCCAACTGCATCAACGATCCATTTAATCCAAAAAGGAATCTAATTTAATGAGCAACAAAAGTTTTTCCCGGCGCAGCAAGACACAGCGCTTCAAGCCTGCAGGCGGACTAAAGCACAAACCTGTAAAGCGTGGCCAAGACGACGACCGAGAGAGCATGGTGGGTGGTCGTATTATGGACGAGCCGGTTTTCAACGAAAGCCGACATGAACAAGCCATCGCCAAGGCAGAACGCGCTGCCTATGGCGAAAAGTCTGAACCCGAGGAGATTTCCCCCCAGCCACAGGAATCCAAGCCCGAGAAGAAAAAAGAAGCCAAGGGGCTGGGCGAAAAGATCAAGAAGGCCGCGACTAAGGTCATCGACAGGGTGAAAAAGTTTGTCGGCACAAAAAAGGAGGAATCCACCAAGGAAATCATCATCAATGCCGAAAGCTTGGAAACGCGTGTTGCAGTTCTCGAAAAAGGCCGCCTTGAGGAATTCACCATTGAGCGAACCAATGAGGAGCGCATCGTCGCCAGCATCTACAAGGGGACGGTCAAGAATCTCGAAAACCGTTTAGAGGCGGCCTTTGTCGACATCGGCATCGAGAAAAACGCCTTCCTTCATTATTGGGACATTACCCCCCCCAACCTCGACGGGCGCTACGAGGTGGTTGAACGCAAAAAGAAAAAGACCCGCGACAAGCCGCGCAGCATATCTCGCAAGGATATTCCAAAGAAGTACCCGGTCGGCAGCAACATCATCATTCAGGTCACCAAGGGCCCCATCGGCACCAAGGGCCCACGCGTGACCACCCATTTGGCAATCCCGGGGCGCTTTATCGTTCTCCTTCCCAACACCGACCAATGCGGAATCTCCAAGAAAATTGAGGACAAGCAGGAACGCTCCCGTCTTCGCGAAATTATCCGGGATCTCGACATTCCAGACAACATGGGCATCATCATTCGCACGGCCGGTGAAGGACAAAAGAAGCGCTATTTTGTCAGGGATCTCGCCATGCTGGTCAAGGAGTGGGCCCAAGTCCAAAAGCGGATTGAGAACGATAAGTCGCCCACCTGCGTTTTTCGTGAGCCGGACCTCATCGAGCGCACCGTGCGTGATTTCCTTACGGATGACGTTGGCCGCATTATTATCGATGATCAAAAACCCTTTGAGCGAGTTCAAAACCTAATTGAAAACATTTCCCGCCGCTCCAAGGACAAGGTGCAGCTTCACCGCGAAGCCAAGCCCATCTTTGACCGTTACAATATCACCCGCCAACTTGATAGCACATTTTCACGCAAGGTTTACTTGAAAAGCGGCGGATACATTGTCATCGACGAGACCGAGGCACTCGTCTCAATCGATGTCAATACCGGCAGCCACAAGGGCGGCAAGGATCAAAGCTCCACCATTCTGAAGGTAAATCTCGAGGCAGCGGAAGAAATATGCCGCCAAATGCGCCTCCGCAACATCGGCGGGCTCATTGTCCTGGATTTCATTGATATGAAGAGCGGCCGCGATCGACAGGATGTTTTCCGGCGTATGCGGGATGGACTGCGCCGCGACAAGGCGAAGACACATATTTTGCCCATCTCTCAGCTGGGCTTAATGGAAATGACCCGCCAGCGCCATTCCGAAAGTGTCCAATCAACTGTTTATGACGAATGCCCGAACTGCTCGGGGCGTGGCAGCATCAAGAGTGCGCTTACCATGAGTGTGGAAATCCAGCGAAAACTTGATGAGCTCCTGAAGCGGCGAAAGCCGGACGAAATGGAGGATTATCAACTGCGCATCGTGGTCAACCCCATGGTGCTCGACCGGCTCCGCAAGGAGGATGAAGATCTGCTCATCAAAATGGAAAAGAAACACTTGGTGAAACTCGCATTCCGGGCCGAGCCGGAATTGCATGCCGAAGAATTCAAGATCTTCAATGGAGTCACCAATCAGGAACTGGTAAGTGTGAGCGAGCGCGATTCATCCAGTTAAGCGGGGTTGACAGAACACACCGTTCCGGTTGCCATGAGGGCGCATCTGGATCGGTTTTTATGAAACAATTCATCCCCACCCTGCTCGCAATCACGGTCACCACGGCCCTCGCTCAGCCACTCCCAAACACAAAACCATTGAAGATGGAAGGTGACCTGTCCGCGCAAATGGTCGCGGGAATCGACATCTTTCTGACTCGAAAATTAAAGGAATCCACCACCAGAAGGGCGCGTTTTTGGAAGCACGATGACAGCAGCCGTGATGCCTACCAACAAAGTATATCCACCAACCGCAAGCACTTCAGGTTTTGCATCGGGGCAACGGACAAGCGTCTCCCTATCAAATCTCTTCAACTAAACTCCACAACCACCAGCAGCTCGATTCTTTACGCTGACGCGAAAATCACCATTCATACCGTCCGATGGCCGGTTTTTCCGGGCGTCCATGGAGAAGGACTCCTTTTAAAACCCACCGGTGCTGTCAAGGCCCGCGTGGTCGCCATCCCGGACGCCGACCATACGCCTGAACAAATTACAGGCTTGCATAAAATTCTGCCTCCACGCAGCCAGTTCGCCCTAAGACTTGCGGATGCCGGATGCCTGGTTGTCGTACCTACCCTGATCGACCGAAGGGATGAATGGTCCGGCGACGAACGAGTTGCTTTCACCAACCAACCTCATCGCGAATGGATTTATCGTCAGGCCTATCAAATGGGCCGCCATATCATCGGCTATGAGGTGCAGAAAATTCTGTCACTCATCGATTGGTTCGCCCACGAAAATAGTCTTATCCCCGAGCCTGTTCCCATGGGTGTTGTCGGCCAGGGCGAAGGAGGATTAATTGCATTCTACGCTGCCGCCCTAGATCAACGCGTCGACTCCGTCTTAACCAGCGGCTATTTCAATCAACGCATCAGACTCTGGGAAGAGCCTATTTACAGGAATGTTTTCGGGTTGCTTGAGCAGTTTGGCGACGCTGAAATTGCCAGTCTGATCGGCCCGCGCGCGCTCACCGTGGAGCATGCCCCAGTAAAGCCAATCGACGGCCCACCAAAACCCCGACCAGGCAGACGAGGAGGTGCCGCACCCGGCAAGATAGCCACTCCTCCTTACGAATCCGTAGCCGGGGAATTTCAACGAGCGCGAACCATGGCCGGCCGAATCGGGGGAAAATGGCAACTGGTCAAATCCACCGCTCCGGTTGGAGAAAATGCCCTTCTGCATTTCTTCACGGGATTGGGCATTCCCAGAAAAGCCCTCCCTCAACCACGAGTCCTGAAGCTGGAATTCAAGCCCAATACCGATACCCGACAGAAACGTCAAATTCAGGAACTCACCGATCACACTCAACGGCTGCTCCGGTTTTCCGAATATGAACGGCATGAAAATTTCTGGAAAAAACTCCCACCACAAGATTCCGAGATGTGGAACACTCAATGCGAAACTCACCGCACACGAATGTGGAATCAGGTAATCGGACGATTTCCCGGCGCAGATCAGCCCATCAATCCTCGATCCCGGAAAATTCTGGAGACAGAAAAATGGATCGCCCACGAAGTTGTGCTCGACGTTTGGAAAAATGTGTTTGCTTGGGGCATTTTGCTGACCCCAAAAGACATCAAGCCCCGCGAAAAGAGACCCGTCGTAGTATGCCAGCACGGTCTGGAGGGCGTGCCCATGGACACCGTCACGCGTGACAAAAACCAACAAGCTTTCAGATACTACAGCGGATTTGCCGCTGAATTGGCTGATCGCGGATTCATAGTCTTTGCCCCCCACAACCCCTATCGCGGGGGGGATGCCTTCCGCGTTCTCCAGCGAAAAGCCAACCCCCTCGGTAAATCTCTATTTTCCATCATCATCGGCCAACACAATCGCATCATTGATTGGCTCGAGACCCTGCCCTTGGTTGACAAAACACGAATTGGTTTTTACGGCCTTTCTTACGGCGGAAAGACTGCCATGCGGGTTCCGGCTCTTGTTCCCCGGTATTGTCTTTCCATCTGTTCAGCCGACTTCAACGAATGGGTTAAAAAGAACACCACCGTTGACGCCCGCTACAGTTACATGTTCACGGGAGAATACGAGATGTTTGAATTTAATCTCGGCCACACATTCAACTATGCCGAGATGGGCGCGTTAATCGCCCCTCGCCCCTTTATGGTAGAACGCGGCCACAACGATGGTGTTGCTCCCGATGAATGGGTTGCCTATGAGTATGCAAAAATTCGCCGCCTGTACGGCCATTTAGGAATCCCCGAAAAAACCGAGATTGAGTATTTCAACGGACCCCACAAAATTCATGGTGCGGGCACCTATAAGTTCCTCCACCGACACCTTAAATGGCCTCCGCCCAAATGAGCCCAACTGGCTTTCTATTCATTCTCATCGGGCTTGCAGCGGCTATTGTGTTCATTAAATGCCTGCGTAACCGTAGGCGTACCCAGCGCCATGCAACGCTGATGAACCGCCCTATCCCCCACGCATGGCAAAAATACCTAGAAGACAATCTCCCACTTTACAATCAATTGCCGGAGGATTTGAAAAGACAAGTTGAAGGTCACACACAAATCCTCGTAGCAGACCTGAATTGGGAAGGCCACAACGGATTGATAATGACTGACGAAATCCGAGTAACAATCGCTGGACAGGCCAGCTTCCTGATTTTAAATCAAAAACGGAGTTTTCCCGCCACCCTCCAATCCGTCATTGTTTATCCCGGCGCCTATCAAGCAAAAAGCATCAAGCCAACAGCTGGCGGACTGCATACCGAAGGCAAACAAAAGGTGCTGGGACAATCGTGGGATGCCGGAGTCATCGTCCTTGCTTGGGACAATACCAAACACAGCGCAGCAAATGCCAACGATGGCCACAACCTAGTTCTCCATGAATTTGCCCACCAACTGGATCAGGCTTCCGGGGCGGCCAACGGAACCCCCATCCTGCGGGCCCCCGACCGCTACCGAAATTGGCGGCAGGCCATGGCCAAGACTTATAGTTCGTTCCTTGATGAAACCGAGCGCGGTAAAAAAACTGTCATGGATGATTATGGTGCGACAAATCCTGCGGAATTTTTCGCCGTCGCCACGGAAACATTTTTTGAAAAACCCCGCCAACTCAGGAAACGCCGCCCCGAGCTATACCACGAACTCTGCACCTACTATCAAACGGATCCCCTTGATTGGCGTTCCTAAAGCAAAACCCCACCCGCCGGCTTCGGGCCCGGCGGGTGGGGTCTGTTCCCCTACAGTAGCCTTTGTTGGGGTGAAATTGTATTTAACAGGAAACTGATTTAGCGGAGCAGAACTAGGACTCAGTTTGTTCGGGATGCATTCGCTCTAAGCCGACAGAAGTCGCAATGTCATCAAACTCCTCGACAGTGCACTCCTCCAGACGTTTTCCACGACGAGCCAGCTTCTCGTTGATCTTGATCGCCTTCTCAGTCATCGAACTGTGAGTTTCATCACTCCCACCCACCAAGGCAAAATTTTCACCCTTGGTGATGCGCTTGTGTCCATCGGAATCAAAAGCCATACCTAACATCATGGCCTTGGGAAGATTGTTTTGGGGCAACCGAGACATCAGGCGGACCCTATCACAAGCCCCCACCCTGAAACAAGCCAAATCCTCACCCCACCGTTAAAGCCTGTCCATTGTGCCTTGGCCCAAGTTCAAGCAGGAAAGGCACAGCCGCCTTGGCCCATTCCTCCGCACCTAGAAAATCCGATGCCGACGGGCCAAAACAACTTCGCAGCATGTCAGTATTGATGATTCCAGGATTCAGTGGAATTGCCGCCATTCCAGCGGGTATCTCCTGCGCCAACGCCTGTGTCAGGCCTTCTATCGCCCATTTTGTGGCACAATAAGGTGCCACCTCAGGAGATGTTGAACGTCCCCATCCGGAACTAAAATTGACCACGACCCCGGACCCCCTCTTGGCCATTCCCGGAACAAAGTGGCGGATCACATTGGCCACACCCTTGATGTTGACATCGATGACTGCGTCAAAATCCTCCGCGGAAATTTCCCATAGAAATCGGTTGCGGTTAATAACGGCCGCGTTGTTTAACAGCAAATCTGGCGGCCCCATTTCCGCTGAAACTTCCGCGGCCCAGTTTGCGACCGCTTCGTCGTTTACCACGTCTACAACACTACACATATGAGGCGTCCCTAGCAGCTTTTCCAGCTGGGCCATCATTTTCCCGGACCGGCTGCAAACCGCCACCGTGTGTCCTTGCTCGGCAAATACCTCCGCCATCGCCCGCCCCAATCCTCGCGCAGCCCCGGTAATTATCACCCGCTTGCCGCCACCATTCTCTCGTGCCATGATCATCCGCGGAATGTAAAGCCCAGCTCCCATCAGCGCAATGAACCGCTTTGACCAACAGCTTGCCAAACACAACCTGATTCTCCAGCGCGGTCCGCTGCATACCCTCCAACTCAACATTGGCCGCAAATGCAACCAAGCTTGCCGCCACTGTCACGTTGATGCCGCCCCGTGGCGCACCGAGATGTTAAGTAAAAAAATCGCGATTAAAATTAGCGATTGGATCACCCGGCACCAACCTGCCGTGGTTGATATCACGGGGGGCGCTCCTGAGATGAATCCGAATTTCAGTTTGCTTGTGGAATCCAGCAAAGCCGCCGGATGCCATGTCATAGACCGCAATAACCTCACCATTATCGAGGAACCCGGATTTGACTGGTTACCTGAATTCCTCAGGCACAATAAAGTTGAAATTATTGCATCACTCCCCTGCTACGAACCTAAGAATGTCGCGCGCCAACGAGGCTCTGGAGTTTTTGAAAAAAGCATCAATGCACTGCGCAAGTTAAACTCCGTGGGGTACGGTAAAACCCTTCCTCTCAACATCGTGTACAATCCCGTAGGCCCATCGTTGCCCCCTCAGCAAGAAGCCCTCGAGGCTGAATATCGCGAAACACTATTTCGCGATCATGGAATCCATTTTACCCACTTGTATGCTCTAACCAACCAGCCCATCGCACGGTTCGCCGAAGACTTGCGCAAACAAGGCAAGCTTCAGGAATACATGGATCTTCTGGCCAGTCATTTCAACCCAGCTGCCACGGAAAACCTCATGTGCCGACAAACCCTGAGCGTTGACCATCTCGGCCAGCTATACGACTGCGATTTCAACCAAATGCTGAACCTGAAAATAGCCAACGGCAAACCTCTCCTCCTTTGGGATTCAATCCCCGAAAATCTTAACGGCCGCAAAATTCAAACCGGCGCCCACTGCCTAGCGTGCACCGCAGGTAGTGGCAGCAGTTGCGGCGGCGAAACAACCTAAGCCTTGGTATAGACCTCCGCCCCCTGGCCATCAAACTCCCGCGATTTTTCTGCCATCCCCTCCGCGATCGCCTGCCCTTCACCAATTCCCTTTTCAGCGGCAAATCGACGAACCTCCTCGGTGATTTTCATGCTGCAAAATTGAGGTCCACACATGCTGCAAAAATGCGCCGTCTTCGCTCCCTCGGCAGGAAGCGTTTCATCATGAAATTCACGGGCACGCTCAGGATCCAAGCTTAAGTTAAACTGATCCTCCCAACGAAATTCAAACCGGGCCTTACTCAGCGCGTTGTCCCGATATTGAGCCCCTGGGTGACCCTTGGCCAAGTCCGCGGCATGGGCGGCAATTTTATAGGCAATAACACCTTCCTTCACATCATCACGATCAGGAAGCCCCAAGTGCTCCTTGGGTGTCACATAACAAAGCATCGCCGTTCCATACCACCCGATCATTGCTGCCCCAATGGCGCTGGTCAAATGGTCATATCCCGGGGCAATGTCCGTGGTTAACGGACCCAGCGTATAGAACGGCGCTTCGTGGCACCATTCCAGTTGCTTTTCCATGTTCTCCTTGATCATGTGCATGGGCACATGTCCGGGGCCCTCGCACATCGCCTGCACTCCGTGGTCCCATGCCCGCTCAACCAAGCCACCCTGAACTTTCAATTCACCAAACTGCGCCTCATCATTCGCGTCAGCAATGGAACCAGGGCGGAGGCCGTCTCCAATCGAGAAGCTCACATCATAGGCAGCCATTATCTCGCAAATATCATCCCAGTGCGTGTAGAGAAAATTCTCACGATGATGAGAGAGGCACCATTTCGCCATGATGCTTCCACCTCGGCTGACAATCCCGGTGGCACGTCCAGCGGTCTGTGGAATAAAACGCAGCAGGACACCCGCGTGGATGGTAAAATAATCCACTCCTTGCTCCGCCTGCTCGATGAGAGTGTCCCGAAAAATCTCCCAAGTCAGCTCCTCCGCCCGGCCGCCCACTTTCTCCAGCGCCTGATAAATCGGCACCGTCCCAATTGGCACTGGGCTGTTGCGAATTATCCACTCGCGAGTCGTATGGATATTCTTCCCGGTTGACAAGTCCATCACCGTGTCGGCGCCCCATCGCGTCGACCATCGCATTTTTTCAACTTCTTCCTCGATGCTGGAGGCCACCGCACTGTTGCCAATGTTGGCATTTATCTTCACCAGAAAATTACGGCCAATAATCATCGGTTCACTTTCAGGATGATTTATATTGGTCGGGATGATTGCGCGCCCAGCCGCAACCTCATCCCTTACAAACTCGGGTGTAATGTGCAGGGACGTGTTTGCCCCGAAAGATTCACCTCGATGCTGCTTGAATAAGGAACGGCGAACTTCATCCTCGCCAAACTGATGGATAAGATCCTCAAGCCCTTGATTTTCTCTGAGTGCGACAAATTCCATCTCGGGCGTCACCTCGCCCCGCCTCGCGTACCACAATTGAGTCACGGGGTGTCCTTTTGACTTCAATGGATTTCGCCTGCTCGAAAACTGCTGCGCCCCGGCACTTCTGGCATGCCGCCCAGAAAGATAACCATCATCCGCAGGACTGATGTCACGGCCGTCATACTCCTCCACATCACCGCGCTTCAATATCCACTCACGCCTCAATGCTGGCAGTCCTTCTTCAACAGATCCGGAATACTCAGGGTCTCCCCAAGGGCCGCTACAGTCATACACCTTTACCGGCGCATTGGACTCCATTTCTCCTGAAACCGTTCTGGTGGGGTGAAGCTCAATCTCGCGCATGGGCACACGTACGCGTGAACCCTCCACGTAAACACGTCTGGAATTGGGAAGCGGGCTGTGTGCGCCCGCATTCAAAGCGGATTTTGTTGTGACCATTTTCAGAGGGAACGAGGAAAGCGGTCTCGCCTCAGCAGCGTTTCCCCGAGCAGCAACCCAGACCAATAAGCAGCCTTCCAATTAGCTCCACGGCTTTTCTAGCCGCGGATCTTGAATCGGTCAAACCTCAAACGACTTGCCGCACCCGCAACTTTGTTTTGCATTTGGGTTCAGGATCTTGAATCCGCTGTCATTCAGGCCATCCGAAAAATCAACCACTGTGCCCTCAAGGTAATCCTTGCTGAAATCATCCACCAAAACCTCCACTCCATGGCACTGGCCACGATGGTCCTTTTCCCGAGGCTCATCAAACACCAGCCCATACTGCATCCCCGAGCAGCCTCCCGATTCAACATAAACACGGAGTCGCTTGTGAGGCTCCTCCGTTTCCATCATCCGCTTCACTTCGCCAGCAGCCGTCTCAGTCAGTTTAACAATCGTATCATTCATGGCGCATCCACTCCTTTCTGCATCCGCAGAATTCCAGACACCCGCTTATCCATCGCCGGTTTCATTGATATATATTTCGCTGCCAAAGCGCGGCAGGTTGTCACTGCCGCTGCTGGATCGCCAAGCATCAATTGTAGATCCACAGACATTAATCCACTTTGCCGAATCCAGAATGAATCCGCCAACACATGCGCTCCACCCGCATTTTCAAACACTTTTTTTGTCCATCCCAATGCCTCAATAAGGTTTGCTCGCCGTTTCTGGCCGTCATCTTCGCGCATTGATTTTAACACATGGGCCATCCCCAACATGGCTCTCCAACGAACCGGAGGATCGAAATTCAAGCTGCCAGAGGCATCATAAACTCTTCGGTAGTATCCCATTGCCTTTCTGTATCTCCCGAAATCCTCAGCAGCCATTTGCAAATGAGAATCCGCAATTCTCCCCCAAGCCTGTAACACAATGAGGCTCACCGCCTCCCCGTCTGCTGGGGTCAAGGCCTCCAGATTCTGAATTGCCTCATCGAATTTCTCAGCCGACCTGGCCGTCGCCGCAATGGCCCCATCACTAAGGGCAAACGCTGCCTCAATTTGAAGTTGCCTTGGAAATTCCGCTTCCTTGAATTCCGGCGCATTAATAACTTTTAAAAAATAATCCCGGGCACTGTCAAAATTTCTCCGCTCAAGCGCACTACGGCCAGCCATGAGTGTTGCGCGCAGTCTGAGTTGCGGGCGGCAATTTTTCATGGATTGAACTTTTTGATAAGCCTCCTCAGCTTTCACCAGTTGCCTCCTCGGCTGATTAAAGAAATGATCCGCAACCCACATCTGCGCCATGGGGGCCTGACTTGACTCGGGATACCGGACAACAATGTTCGTGAACACACCCAGAGCCTTTTCCATGTTGCCATCGAGATGGTGCAGCCACCCCAAATCAAACGTTAATTTGGCCACTCGCTCGACAGATTGTGTCTCAGCATATTTAACCAACCATGCCTCATAACTTGCTATCGCTTTGTCCCACTCATTTTTCCGGGCCAACAAGCGAGCAATTTCCCATTGCGCAAGTGCATCATCACCTGAATTTGCTGCCTGCGCCTGGAGCCGAGCAAACGCACCGGCATTGTTTCCATTCGCGCTTTGGGCACGGGCCAGGAATATCTGCGCTTTCATGGCGAGGGCAGGGTCGTTGAATTCGGCCGGATCATTTATAAGACCCATTACCCTTTCATCAGGAGCACCGGTTATGGCCGCCGATTGAAGCATCATGAATTTTGCTCGGGACAAGAATTGGCCTGATTGCCCGTTGGTCACCATGCCATTTCCCAACGTAAGAACAGCTTGATGATCGCCCATCCTAAAGGCCGACTCCATTTCCTTGAAGCGGCTTCTTAAATGCACACCACCAGCCTCCAACTCTGCAGCTTGGGAAAAATTTACCCGGCTTTCCGCAAATTTACCATCTTGCCAAAATGACCATGCGATGCCCATTCGCCCCGCCCTAGAAAAACCCTGTTCCATTGCGTCCACAAAATGAACGCGAGCTTGCTCGTTGTTATCGTTTCTCAAATCTTTCCCCAAACACAAATCACCCAAGGCACATTTCGCGGCAGCATACGCCTCTCCCGTCAAGAGTGAATCGACCAGACTAGAAATCTCGGCATGATCTACCACAGCATGATCGCGCACGGCCAATTCAAGAGCCATGAGAACCGCTCTGCGCCGATAACTGGCGGGCATGTTTTCCTGCCAAAGCCTCCGGCAAGTCTCAAGCGCTTCAGAGTATTTCCCCACCATTTTTCTCAGGTGAACCTGCTGGAGCAAAGCCTCTGCTTCATGCCGAACAGGCATGCGATTCCCCGCTGTACGCAACAATTCCTCCACTATATTCAGGCCCTTCTCATGACTTCCATCCTCCAGGCATGCACGCGCTTCCAACAATTTTCCCCGCCACAAATCCATTTCAGGCAATTTGTCATTATCCATCGTTTGCAGGGTTTTCAGCGCATCTTCGCTCAAGCCTTGCCGTAATTGGGCCTCAGACAAAATCAATCGCCCTTGAACTGCCAACGTCGAGTCGGGAATTTCCGCAACATGCTTCAAAAAAGGCCCGTCCTCCGGGCGAAGCAATTCCATCACTCGCGGCCAATCCTCCAGCCGCGCATGCGCAACCGCCTCCGACACCAGTGCATCGACCAATCGGTCGGATTTTGTTTCCCTGGATTTTGCATAAAGTTCCGCTGCCACTCGATAAAGCGCCTCACTCCCTGTCACAGCCTCTGCCTCCCGGTAACGACATTCCGCCATCCAAAAACGATATTGAGCCGCCTGTAGCCCCGCAGCCCCTTCGGCATTTTTCAAAACATTGAAACATTCACGATATTTCCCAAGCTGAAACAGAGCTTGCGCGCGCAGACGAATTGCCGTGCTGCGACGATCCGGATCATCATCGCCCGGCGAGAATTTTTCGTGATATTCCTTCAACCAATTAGCCGCCAGTTCCCACTGGCCTTCCTGAAAACATCGTTGCGCACCGTGATACAAGGCATTTCCACGACGAGCCTGCACAGCATCAGCCCCTCCAAGAGGACTGGCGAAAAAGAAAATCCAAAATAGCATATAGATACGATCGCTCATCGCGGACATGTCCACTCTCACTTTTTTACACGTAGAATACGACTCAAAAATTGTCCCGTATGGCTCTTCCGGCAAGTGGCTACATGCTCCGGAGGGCCATCGGCAATCAACCTACCTCCAGCCACGCCGCCCTCTGGGCCAAGATCCAGCAACCAATCAGCGCTCTTGATGACATCCAGATTGTGCTCAACAACCACCAGCGTGTTACCGGCGTCACGCAGCTTGAAGAACACATCCAGCAATCTCGATACATCATGGAAATGCAGCCCCGTCGTAGGTTCATCCAGCAGATACAGTGTGCGCCCAGTTGAACGCCGACTCAATTCACTGGCCAATTTAACGCGTTGAGCCTCACCGCCACTAAGCGTGGTGGCCGCCTGTCCCAGCCGAACATATCCCAGCCCCACCTCCGACAAGGTGGCGCAAACATTCAAGATTTGCGGCACCGCCCGAAAAAAAGTTGCCGCCTCATCAACGGTCATGTCCAGTACATCCGCGATATTCAACCCCTTATAATTGACCTCCAGCGTTTCCCGATTATAACGCCGCCCCCCGCAATCTTCGCACGTCACATAAACCGAAGGCAAAAAATGCATCTCGATTTTAAGCAAGCCATCCCCTTGACACTTCTCACACCTCCCTCCTTTCACGTTAAAACTAAACCGCCCCGGCCCGTAGCCACGCACCTTGGCAGCAGGCAGTTTTGCGAAAAGATCCCTGATGTGTGTAAAAACCCCGGTATACGTCGCTGGGTTGCTACGAGGCGTACGACCTATGGGCGATTGATCAATAACTATTGCCTTGTCCAGATTTTCAATTCCTTCGATAGCCTCATGTCTGCCCGGACGCTCCTTGGAGCCATGCCATTTCCGGAATAATGCCTTACGCAAAACATCATCCACCAAAGTGCTCTTACCCGAGCCGCTCACCCCGGTTACGCACGTAAAAGTCCCCAGCGGAATACGCGCATCCACTTTACGCAGATTATTCTCTTCCGCTCCTCGGATCACCAACCAGCCTCGTTCAGGCGTCGCCATCTGCCGCTTGGAGGGCGGCGTAATCGAAAATTCGCCACGCAGATATTTCCCGGTAATGGAGCGCGACGCTGCAGCCACTTCCTCGACCGGCCCCTGCCCGACTATTTCCCCACCATGCACTCCCGCCCCCGGACCCAAATCAATCAAATGATCCGCTTCACGAATCGTCTCCTCATCGTGTTCGACTACGATCACCGTGTTGCCCAAGTCACGCAATCCCTTGAGAGTATTCAACAACCGCTCATTGTCGCGCTGATGCAACCCAATGCTGGGTTCATCCAAAATATAAATAACCCCTACCAATCCCGCGCCAATCTGGGTGGCGAGCCTGATCCGCTGTGCCTCGCCACCGCTCAACGTGCCGCTTTCCCTGTCCAAGGACAAATAACCCAATCCCACATTGCTTAAAAAAGACAATCGAAGCCGGATTTCCTTGAGCACCTCACCCGCAATTTGCTTCTGGAAATCACTCAGTTCCAGGCCTTCCACAAACTCAAGCGCCTCATCCACCGTCAATCCGCAAACATCCATGATCGACAGTCCATGGACGCGCGCCTTGCGCCGCCGCCGATTGCCGGACACCCCGTTGCGCCATTCTCCATTCCCCAAAGTAACAGACAAAATCTCCGGCTTCAATCTGCGCCCTTCACAGACATCACAAGGCTGGCTGCTCATGAACGACTTGATCCGTTTTCTCGTGAACTCGCTGTCCGTCTCCTGTAACAAACGCTCCATTCCAGGAATAACCCCCTCGAATGACTTGACCGACTTGGTCGTTTTTCCAGCCCGCCAAAACTTGAATTCAATCTCCTCCTCGCCCGAGCCGTGAAGCAGCACTTCCTGAAAATTCTCCGGAAGATTTTCAAAAGGCACATCAAGTTCCTGCCCATAATGTTCCGCCACTGTACGCAGAACTTTGTTATAGTAGATGATCATCCTGCGCCCTCCCCGTTTCCATGGAGCGATCGCTCCTTCCGCCAGCGATTTTTCTCTCAACGGCACAACCAAATCTTCATCAAAAACCAACTTTTGCCCCAGCCCATGACAGGTCGAGCAAGCCCCGAATGGGCTGTTGAATGAAAAATGCTTCGGCGTTGGCGTATCAAAACTCCGGCCCGTGGCAGCACTATACATAGTTGTCGAGTGCAGAGCCTCCCTCCATTCCTTTTGGCCACTCGATTGCTGTAAAATCAACACCCTCCCTTTTCCCCACTTCAAGGCCGTCTCAACTGAATCGTTAAGCCGCGCGCGAATATTTTCCCCAATCACCAACCGGTCGACGATCACTTCGATTCTGTGCTTTTTTCGGGCATCCAGTTTGACTCGTGTGTTCGCTGCCAGCTCCACCAAATCCCCGTCCACTCGAGCCCTCACAAAACCCTCCCGTGCCAGCCTTTCAATCACGTCCCGAAACTCGCCCTTTTGATGCTCCACGACAGGTGCCGCCACCATCAAGCGAGTCTTCTCTGGCAAGACCAACAACTTGTCGACTATTTCCTGCGGCGTTTGCTTGCTCATCGGTTCTCCACTGTCAGGACAATGAGCCTGACCAATGTGCGCAAACAAAAGTCTCAGATAATCATAAATCTCTGTCGTGGTAGCAATGATGGAACGCGGACTGGCCCCCGCGCTACGCTGCTCAATGGCAATCGTCGGTGAAAGACCCTCGATATAATCCATGTCTGGCTTCTGCAATTGATCCAGAAATTGCCTGGCATAGGCTGAGAGAGATTCCACATATTTACGCTGCCCCTCGGCATAAATGGTATCAAAAGCAAGCGAAGATTTGCCCGAACCGCTCAAGCCGGTGATCACCACCAGCTTATCCCGGGGAATTTCCAGGGTAAGATCCTTCAGGTTGTGCTCCCGAGCCCCTCCTATGCGAATGACATTTGCCGCCATGAACGAAACCGGCAGCCTACCCCGCCAGTAACAATTTTCCAAGCCCAGTGAACCTCACCGAACAAACATCGGAGCGTAACTTTCAATCACCACCCGGGGAGGCGGCATCGTGCTTTTCCCAGCCGCGCCACCAAGCCCCAGCCCTCCCAGAAGATTCAACCCTCCAGCTAAACCCCCTCCAGCACCTCCCCCCAGCCCCACTCCACCAAGATTCAATCCCGAGATGTTCATTCCATTTAGATTTAGCCCCCCCAAGTTCCCGCCTCCAGCCATGCCAGAATTCAAGCTACCCAAATTCAGGCCACCGAGCAAATTCCCAAGATTCCCCAAGTTGCCTGCGTTCATATTCATTCCCGACAGCAAGCTATTTAAATTCAGTCCACTAAGATTGCCGGGGCTCCCCAATCCCGCCAACAAGGCATTCAGGTTTGCATTCCCACCCAACAAACCATTCAGAAGCCCGCTCAGCCCTGCCGAGTTCAATCCACTGCCAATCGAGGTGCCGCCACCCGGAACGCCTCCTCCACCTCCTGAAAGACCTCCAGCAGTTCCGCCCAAGGCGCCCAGACCCGCCAACCCAGTGCCTGTTAATCCTCCAAATCCCCCCGCCATTGCGGCCGGCTTGCCACCACCCACCAGCAACGCCGAAGACATGCCAAATCCTGACTCGTGCATTTTTGCCCAACTCTCAGCCCCGCTGAGTGAAAACTCCGTCCGTGCCGCCGCCTCCCCTACCACCTGATAATTTGTACACAGCCCCTTGTCAGGCCCGTTGCGGACAATGGATTGCGGAGCCGGCCGAAGTGCCTGACTAAACACATAGGCGATGAATCTGGGCTTTTCCTCCAAATCATTCTTAAAATCATATTCCACCCGCAGCAATGACAAGACTTGGCGAGGGATGGCCTCACAATGCCACTCATTGGGAACGGCCGGAAGATAGGGCGAATTAAGGGACAATTCCGGCACCTCCAAAATTTCGCTCACCAACGCGTAGGGCATCTTCCCCCGCTTGTTGGCCCGATGCTTGTTGATCCCGGAAACAATCTTGCTCATGCGGCCATCTCTGGGGCGAACATGACCGCCGTCCACATGCCCCGGTAGGATTTCCACACCCGCCAACGCCGCTGCCCATGCTGCCGAAGCAGTCTGGTTAATCGACAGCAACCCTCGTGTGTCATCACCCACAGTGAAAGGCTCTAGCAATGCCCAGTCAGACTCCGGCCGTGTCGGGTGTATCTTGAACCATAAATTTCTGCTGTTCAGCGCCGTTTTCCCATCGTTTCCATTGCCGTCGAGAATCCCCCTCTGCCAGCGCGTCAAAACCCATTCCCGCCAAATATCTATGTAATTTACATACACAGTATTGCCATCCGAATCTTTGACCATGAAATGTGGCGGCCGTTTTTCTCCCCCGGTATTCGGGATAATCTCTGGTACAGCGTGCCAGTCCACTTGTTCCGTCATTTGCCCATCACCCCACTTGGGCGGCGGTGGAGCCTTCAGGTAAACTGTCTGCCACGGCGTGCCCCGATGGACTCTGCCCAAGTCACCCAGCCGTCTCAACGGTGCATCATATCCGACCACCGGGAAATCCCACAATGCGCTGCTGCCTACCCCCGGATCCTTGTAAGTCATAACCCTCGGCTGATCCAAGCTGGCACTCCAAGGTTGCCAGCAGAGATTCTCGCGCCCCATATTCAGACCCAGCCGTGGCGGCCCGGCCATGGTAATTGGCGGAAAATTCACGTTGGCGACCGCTACTTCCTCTCCAGTGACTGGATCCGGATTCACCCCCGGTTTCGCGTGGTTATACTTTCGGTAATCCATCAAGTGTCCATTCACCAATGGGTCATTCGTCTGCCAACTAAACTCGCAAAATTCACCTCCATATAGCTCAATCAGTCCCGCCGCCACATTCGAAGCCAAATTCCCCCCCGGCGCAAAGGGCCTCTTGACCGTATAAAATTGAGTGATGGGATCCCCGGCAGCATCCACTCCCGTTGCCTTGATTACCGCACCCTCCGGATACACCGGCGGATGAGCCTTTCGCGCCTCGTTCCAGTTCCAGTTCAACATTGCCCAGCGGCTGGGATCCAAAATTTTCCGAGTAATCTTGCTGCCATCCGGTCGAGTTCCAATCTCAATATCGACCTGATCATCCGACCCGGATTCAGTTTCCGCCGCCGCATGGTACACATATCCTTCCCCTCCGTAATAAACTATGTCGTTCTGCTTGTATGTCTTGGGGTTTGTCCAAGATTCATTAAACCGGGTCCGCCCCCCATTGAATTCAAACTGCAGCTCTGCATGATCCAGCAACAACCCTTTTCTGCCATCCGGCAAATCAGGCGTGGCTAAAACACAGGAGACATCGATCTCTCCACGGACCTCCCAAGTTCTCGGCCCAAAATCCCCAAAGAACTCTACTACATTCGTACCCGTCAGCGTTTGCTGCAATGTGCCCGCAAAATCATCTCCATACTCCAATGGCACATTGATCTGGCTCTGTACAATCAATCCACTGTTCTGTGGCAGCAATCGGGCTGCTTCCGGCACGCTGCCTCTTGCCACATAATTGAAACTGTTTTGAACTCCCCCCAGTCCAAGCCCCGAGGAGGGATAGCGCCTTATGGTTCCTGAAGCCGATGCCGCACCATGCACGACCACTCCGCCCTGCCTTGAGGGATCCTTAATCTCCATTGCCACCCGCATCGAGGGCCGAACCGACTGGCTTTCTGGATCCAAATGCATCATGCACTGAAGGCTCACCTCATTCAGTGCTGCCGGAATGTGGGCACGGCCCTGTTGATCCGGCCAACGCTTTTTGGCTCCGATCACCAACGGCACAGACCACGCCTCACCATACAATTTCACACGGGTAACCAAATCCAGCGGCCCCAAACTCGCCGCATCCTCCGGCAGTACACGCTTGTTCACCTGCGTCAGAAATGAGCGGTGCGGTTCCCTGATAAAACCTCGCATGAAAACACCCTTTGTCGTCCTGTCATAATATGGCCGAAAAACCGACGGCTGCGGCCCAGGCGAGTACATATCCACAATGTTGGCCGCCAACTGAAGGAGCCGTTGAATTTCCGGGGAATATTCCCGTGTATACTCGTCAAAATCTGCCCGTGCCGCAGGGTTGTTGAAGACTGCATCCAGATTCTCGAGATAGATATTCAGTTCATCTTCCGTACGTGTTTTCAGAGGGTGAATCTTGATATCAAAAATGGGCCGCGTCCCTTGCGGGCGAATGACCACACCCGGCGAAATCGCGCGATCGGGTGCCGTTGCACGCTGCTCAAGCAACCGCGCCGCAACCTCCTCAAACATCTCCAACGACCGATCCAGCCGATACTGTGTCGCCGGCCACTGACTGATCGGCGCCCAGTGCGATGCCAAATCCCCCGCAATATCCGTGGTTGCCACATGATCCTTGAGGGCCATTATCCTCTCCGCTGTGCCCGGAACCAAAACCACGTCGTTTTGCGCATAACGCGTGCCCGACCTCCACATCTCTGCCGCCTGTATATTTACAAATTCTACCGGCCCACTAAATACTGCCTCCGACCCACCCGATGGCGGCACATACTCGTGATACAGCCGGAGCATATCCGGTGCATCATCCATCGGCCGGACAAAAAAGACATCGTGGGGCCGTACCAAGTCCACTTTGAAACCCCCGTCACCAACAGGTCTCCTGAAACTTGGCACAACTCCAGTATCACTGTAGAGGCAAAGACGCGCGCCAGGAGGAAATTTGTGAGGCGCCTCGGTAGTTATTTCTCCGGTCAACAAGTCGATGTTGGCCAAATTAACGACCAAGCTCTGGTAATTGTTCAGATTCAACTTGCCGCCGGGCACCTTTTGTTCATGGGTGCTCACTGATCTGGCAAAATCATAAAATGCATAATTTCCGGCAGTCTCCAAGGTGCGTGTGAACTGAAAATGATTCACCCCCTCGGGTGGCTGACGAGGCCCCGCACGAACCGGCGTATACAGGTCAAACACATCATAAAATTTCCCAGCCTCGTCCTGAAAATTCCACAATGATGCGGCCCCATCAAACGCACTTCCGCGTGATCGTTGGTCAAGCACATGGCGGTATAGTTCATAATTCCAGCCTTGATCCTTACTCGCGCGAACAGTCGCCAATGTCCCAGCCATATTCAACTGGCCAGACCGTTTCACTCCAATTCCAGCGGGATTGAGTTCAGCCGTATTCCCTGGACGCCAAAATCCCTCGCCCTGAATACGCTTCGACCAATTGTGAATATTATTAATGTCCAGCGCCTTACTCGCGGGAACAACCATATATGCATAACGACCTACGAAGCGATTCCGGCGCCCATTCGGCAACTTGGCACCGTGCTTTAAATCCGGATCCTCCAACACCCCAATCCAATGAGGATCCCCAACATCACTCAGGCCCGTCGCCTGAAAGCCCGCATCCCGGTTCAAGTCCAGAAAATATCGGAACTCATCATGAGGCCCCTTACGGTCATGGTTGTAATAAACCGGCGCCCGAGCCTTGACCTGCAATTCCTTCAACAATGCAGAATTGTAAATCGAGGGCAGATTCACATTCGCCCCGTCCACGTTCTGGGACACAAACATTTGGTAATTCTCGCCGCCGATGATTTTCTTGGCGACCTCTGCCTGCGCCATGGCCGTGCCCGTGTCCAAGATAAAGCGAGTTTCCGTCTGAATAATACTCATGTTAATGGATGTCCGCTCCCTTTGCGCAAAGGCCAGATAAGCAATGACAATAAACGTCACCACCGCCAACATGATCAACGCAATCACAAGCACCGCCCCGCGAGCTGCTTTTGATACTGTCCGAGTTCTCATACCTTTCATTTCATGCTAGTTGCCACTCGTCTTGATAAACGTATAGGTGCCGTCATTTTCCTCGGCAATATCCTTCAATGAAGCATCCACCTGCCTCTCGGACGCCGCAAACCCAATCGTGTTGATCCGCACATTCCCTGCCGCATTCAAATTCCGAACAACCTCCAATACTGGTGGCAAATCCATCTGACGCGTCTTGCCATCATCACCTTTTACACGCTTGTAGGGGTTGAACCTCCCATCTGTTAGCAGCCAAATGGTCGAAGGCTTCAACTTGTCAAACGCATCCACGAGCGCATCCCGGGGATTGGTCAATCCTCCCGGGGTCATGCTGTTTACCCAGCGGCTTGTGCTGGCCACGTTTCCCGACGTTGCCTGGATCAGCCGGCCTTCTTCCATTCCCGAGGTTTTGTCACTAAAAAAGTAGATGTAAAAATTCTTGTCTGACTCCAGTTTCTCCAAGGTTCGAGTCAGCGCCTGTTTGGCCGCGCTCAGCCGCCCCTCCCTGGACATGCTTCCCGACTTATCGATGATAAATACAAAGTTATTCCCTTTCCCCTCAGTGCGGGTGTTGATGCCCTGCGTGCGGAAAACTGCCATGTCCGTCATGGCCGCCTTGGAGGGGCCAAAACCAAAATACCGACTGTTCCGGATCGGCACGAGTTGCCGAAACAAATGCACCTTGTCCAGATTTGCCTCTAGGATTTCCATCATGGCCGGAAACCTTTTCGGATCCATGGGCGCAAAGTCCTCCGCCTTGGCTTCAAGGTCCATGACCACTGTATCCTCCAAGAGGCCAAACTCCACCTCCACATACAATGGCACATGCGCCCCCTTAAAAATCGGCTCGTGCCAAGGTGCCCGTCCTGGATCCATCGCCGATATCGCCCGAAGCCTCAGGTGTACCACCCCATCGGCGACCTTATTGTATTGCATGCCTCCCAAGCGGGTATTGTGCGAACGCAACAAATCCGGAACAACCTCTGCCCCCGCCAAAACACTGTGAAAGCGGTACAGGGATCCAGCCACCTGATTCGGCACTCGCGGACCTTCCGGCGCATACAATCCATAACCATAGGCATGCCAGTCACGATCATGTCCCAAGAAGAAAAAATCTCCGCTGTAAAGTTGCTCACTCGGCAAATACTCATGCTGATAGGGCAACAATGTCCTGAACTCCTCCGGCTTGAGAGCCCGCCAAAAGGGCGTGCCGGGGCCATTAGGCGCGCCCGCCACACGGTGATTTTTAAGGCAAACATGGTAAGTGCGATCGGACTGACTGAAAACCACATTGCCCTCGGAAT
Organism: Verrucomicrobiales bacterium; assembly: GCA_002721895.1. The sequence goes on along the minus strand of PBLV01000015.1, from coordinate 93,402 downwards.
ACGGCGTTCCTTCCTGCCAGAACTCAACCCCAAAATCACGGGCATGCAGATTTTCATAACTCGGCCCAAGGTCTGCCGCGCACATGGTCTCAAGGTCACGTACAATCATGTCCATGATCGCCCGGCCGCGTTCCAGCACCTTTGTCTGGTTATGCCCCACACGAAACATTTCCTGAACCCGGCTGAAAACTTGATAAAGTGCCCCGATGACCAGAATGGAGATAAAGATGGCCGCCATCAACTCCACCAGGGTGAAGCCACAAATTCGTCCCTTTGTTCCTCGAATTTTCATGGTTTACGGATCCGCTACCGCCGGCTTGAAAAAGTACATCTCCTGAAACCACCCACGGCCTGGAGCAGAAAACTTGACGAAATTTCCTGCGTCATCCCCTTCCTTGAAATACGCCGGAGGCGACCTCAAACTAAAACGCCCATAAGAATCATAAATGCTGCCCGGCGTATATGAGCTGCTGCCCGCCTTGTGCACTAGCCCCATGGCCTCCAGATTTTTAAGGGCGGTCCGGACGCCATCTTCATCCTGCGGATTTGCCGCACCGTGAAATGACAGCAACGCTGATTCAGTGGTCAATTCCCCCGGCACCAAGCTGTCATAAACCTGACGTTCACTATTGGAGATGTCCCAACGACTCCAGCCTCGTTCCAAGGGCGCATTGATATAAGAGGTGAAAGTCCGCCGTCCATGGCCCGTCTTGATTTTATCCACGGTTTCCCCCTCCTCAATGATCGGCCAACGGGCAATCAATTTAATCTCCCAGAAATTCGGCTCAATCATCTTGATCCGCGTCTCGATGAGATACGAAAAGGCGCGGTCTCCGGCTTCATGCAAATAGTCCACCTGACCATCGACCGTCACACCTCGAATCCCTTGGAGACGGTTCATAAGTGTGCTGCCAAGAGGTCGAATCTTTGCGTATTTTTTGACAAGCCCATGCGTCGTGCCGCCATCCGGAACCGAAAGCCATCCCAGCACATCCTTGCGCCAACCCGCCTGTTTGAGTGCCCCGCGATAAGCCAGAGGAGGCAGCCCCGCATTCCCCGCATCATCCACAAATCCCGGCCAAAAAGCCGGGTTTTCGGGATTTCCATCCCGCGCCAACGCCGCGTATTCGGCACGATAAACATTCCCTCCCGCGTGCATCTCCACCCACTCGACATGGTTGAGCGCATCCATGCTCAATCGCCCTCCCCGAATGGCATTCATCCAGAATTCCACGTCATGTTTAATGATCGTCTCGTCCCTGTTGTCACGGTTGGTGTTCAACCCGACAGGCAGCACGCCCAGAACTGCGATAAGACCAAAGGCCACCACCGCCAACGCCAGCACCACTTCCGCCATGGTGAAGCCCGCTGCATGGCATTGCCGCCTCAGTTGAATTTTAATTCCCATCGGAATTCCTCGTCGGTCATGACAACACCCTGATGATCACGCAAATGCGCCAACAGCAGCCGTTCAAACAGACGCGCCTTTTCCATTCCCACGCCCTGCAACAGCATCGGATTTACCTGCGTGAAGTCCGGTGCCATAACCGACCCCATTTCGTGTTGCTCCCGCATCTGGCTCAGCACGGTGGTTACCGACGCACTCATCAGGTTGTCTTGAATTGAAGACCAGCGCTTGTTCGCCGTTGGATCTGAACGTATCCAATACACGTCGCACACATTCGATTCCGAGCGCCCTGTCAGGACGTTCACCCTCACGCGATTATACTTTGCCGTCCCCGGTTGCTCTTCCTCGTCATCACCATCCTGCAGGAGATAGAAGCCGAACTGCTTATCTTTTTCCGGTGGCAACACACTGCCCGAGGCGATTTCCATGGAAAAAAAGCCGGTCCCTTCTCCCAGCGCCAGCCCCTTCTCACCACGCATCACCAGCCCCGAACGCACTCCCACAACCTGCCCGCGAGGTCCAAAGCCAATGTACGGCAGGGGCAACTCCAAGCTGAGCTTCAGCCCTTTCGCCCCATTGGGGGCATTGCTTCCATATTCTCCGTCCAGCCCGCGCGGCCTCGGGGCAGCGTAACGGTTACCTCGGTTATCTGCCTCATCATATACCCAACGCCCATCGGGGCTTTCCATTTCCTTGTTCAACACCCGCAACCGCCTCAAGTCCGACGCCTGAAAGAATGCGCCCGCCGGCAATCGCTTCCACTCACTGACATAGGACTTGTTCTTGATGCTCAACGGCGAGGCGGGATATGTCGGCTGGTCCCCAACCGCTCCCTCCGCATACAGCGCGTAAATTGTCTGCTGCCCTCCCATTCGATTGTTCGCCGCTTTGCTGGAATTCACATGATCCGTAATGGCCTTGGCATGTGCTGCACCCGCCCCGGCATCCCTTACCATTTCCGAAAAATCAGACCATTTTGGGAAAAAAACCATGTATACCGGAGAGCCATTCAAGAGGGCCTTGTGACGTGCATTGTTCAAATCCGCCACAAGTTGATTATTAGCCGCCCGTTCGACACGCCCCTGCCGGAACGCCTCAAGAGCCGGCAGAAGAATCATCATCATCGCCACAATGAGCGTCACCACCACCAGCAGTTCCGTCAGCGTAAAACCATCGCGCAGACGACAGCTGAATCTATGAACTCGGTTAAAGTTCATGAATCACCATCCAATGATGTTGTCATAATTTTTGTCCATCAACGCGCCCGCTCCCGGGGAAATCTCCCTATCTGGCCCCGCGCTCCACACCATCGCCTTGCCCTGAAGCACGTACCCCACATTTGCCCCATTCACCACCTTCATCAAGCCATGCTGTCCAATGGCGGGCATATCATCAGCGCCCCCATCAAGTTTCTGGTCCGGCCCTGTACCCGAGACTTCTTTCGCCCCGTAAAACATGTCCCAGCAACGATCATCACCACTCTTGTCCACAGTCACCACATAAGGATTTCCAAAGGGATCCCGGTAAATCCCATCCGGCCCCAATCCTTCCTTCTCGCGATCATTGGTCAGCTCGGATTTCAAGTAAGCTCCCTTTGATCCCCCCAAGGCGTTACCCGGATTGATCTTTTGCCCATCGGCGCTGGGGATGTCCAATCCCGATAAAATGATCATCATGTCGGAGGTGAACGGCTTTCGCCCAATCGGACTATTGTCGTGCAGACTAAACGTAATATCCCCACCCCGCGTCATCCCGCCGTCATAACGATCACCAGCCTTGCGCCGGCTTAACAAAGGAAATCTGGAGCTGTTATCCATGTGGTACTGCGTGATCGCATTGGCAATCGCGCTGCAATCTGTGCGGGCGAGTGTGGCCTTGGCCTTGATCTTTTGCTTGGCAATCACCGGCACCAAAATGCCCACCAAGATGGCCACAATCGCCACCACAGCCAGCATCTCCAAAAGGGTGAATCCCGTCGACATATTGAATTGTCTTCTCGCTCTCATAATAAAATCAGTTGTCCCAGTTACCCATGATCAACGTTTCTTTGCCCACCATCACGGGCACCCAAAGATCATATCCTCCCGGGTTGTTTTTGGGCGCGTGCACATTGTAGCGCCAATAATTATACTGATCAGGGCTGTCCGGATCATCCACCGGCGCAACCAAGCTTCCATTCCCATCATGCCCCAATTGAGTGCCCTCCAAAAAATTCTTCATTTGCGCCCCGTCGTCGCTCTTTTCAAAATCCTGTGTCAAACTGCTGTAGAGTCCGTTCATTTTCTCGTCAAACATGTCCGGATTTTGTGGATCAAACCCGTCATGCGGAAGAAAGTTAAAATCTGTCTTGTAGTTGTGTATCGCCAAAGTGATAGCCTTTAGTTCTGCCTGAACCTTCTTTTGGTCGCGCCGCCCCTTGGCCGAGAGATATACCCCCACAATGATGGCCATGAGCAATAGGATCACCGAGATGACCACCAGCAGTTCCACCATGGAGAAGCCGCGAGTGTGTTTTGTTTCTGAATCCATTTTATTCATCGTGCCCATTGCGCTGCAGGCGCTGTTCCTGTTCCATCCGTTCTGACAACCACTGCTTGATCATGCTCTGGTAGTTTAAAAAACGCGACCGGGCCAGGCGCTTGATTCGGGAAAGCATCCGCGGATCCATTCTCAGCGTAATCGTCACGGATTCGCTGGAACTGGCGCTTTGAGCCAGCGAACCTTCCATCAGCCGCACATCCGGACGATGCCCACGCCAGAAATCCGCCTCTTCCCGACTTCCGGGGAAACGCGGCACTTTTTCCCAATCTGAAATTACTTTCATTCTCAGCCTTGGTGCAGGAGCTTGGCTTGTTGGCGTTCGTAAAAGAAATTCTCCTCCGGCTCAAACGGCCGGGCGAGAATGATCTGAAATTGTTTGCCGTTGGTTCGATACACGGTGAACACCCCCCGCCCCTCCGTCGCCCGGCCCAGATTGAAATACCGGGCCTGATCCGCAAACCGCGCCGCATCCGGCAACAGCCGCACCGCGAAGGGATCCTCGAACGATTCCTCCACTTCCTGCACTTTCAAAGAACCCTCCGGCCGGGAGTCACAACTTTCCCAGTCGAAATCCATTGTCTTGGTCTGCGTACTTCATTTGCCCATTAACTGTCCCTACAATGTATTTACACCAAATTTCAGAAAATGCAAGGGGCTGGAGGCATTTTGTGGACAATTGTTTTTGGAATTTGGCCTATTGTGAACCCAGCTTATCCATCAGAACAATCAGGGGCAGGAACATCGCGATGACGATGCTGCCGACAATGACCGCCAGAAAAACAATCATGACCGGCTCCAAAAGTGACGTAAGGGCCGAAACGGCATTGTCGACTTCCTCATCGTATGTGCCCGCAATACGCACGAGCATCTCGGGCAAGGCACCGGTTTGCTCACCCACGTCCACCATGCTGATGACCATGGGCGGAAAGACCTTCGATTCCTCCAGCGGCTTGGTGATCGTTTCACCTTCCTTCACGGCGTCGTACACCTTGTCAATGGCGTTGGTGATAATGACGTTGCCGCAGGTTTCCTTGGTGATGCTCAGCGCCTGAAGAATCGGCACACCGGAGGATACCAGCGTACCCAGCGTCCGTGCAAAACGAGAAATGGCAACCTTGCTAATCACCGTACCAAGCGCCGGCAAGTGCAGCTTCACCCAGTCCCAGCCAAACCTTCCCCATTTGGTTTTCCCCGTCACCAGTTTAAAGACAATCACAAAGGCAACCCCGCAGCCGATAACCATGAGCACGTTGTCCCGCAGCATGTGACTGATGGCCAAAACCTTCTCCGTGAACCACGGCAGCTTTTCATCCTTCCCGAGCATGTCCTTAAAGATTTGCTCAAATTTTGGGATAACAAAAACCATCAACACCCAGACAATGATGCAGGCCACCACCATCACCGCCACCGGATAGAACAGCGCCGACTTGACCTTGCCCTTGATCTTCTCGGCTTTTTCCATGAATTCCGAGAGACGGTTGAGGGTTACTTCCAGCACACCGCCCAACTCGCCAGCCTTTACCATGTTGATAAAGAGCTTGTCGAAAACCTTGGGAAACTTTGCCAGCGCCTCCGAGAAGGTCGCCCCTCCCTCAATGGTTTCTGAAATTTCCGCCACCACCTTGGAGAGATATGGATTCTTCTGCTGCTTGGAAAGCACCTGCATGCCGCGCAACAGGGGCAAGCCCGCGTCAACCAACGTTGCCAACTGGCGAGTAAAGGTACAGAGTTCGTTGGTCTTGACCGACGGGATGACCAGCGCAAATCCCGCATCCTTCTTCTTCTTGCCGCCGGTCTTCTTTCCGTCCTTTGAGGTCTCGACCTTTTCCTCCGTGACACTCGTCGGGTAAAGACCCATCTCTTTGAGGCGGGCAATGGCCTCGTTCTGACTGCCCATCTCTAGCGTGCCGGTTTTTTCCTTTCCGGCCTTGTCGAGTGCTACATAGGCAAATCGCGGCATAGTGTCTCCAGTCCCGATTACGTGTATTTCATCACCTCTTCAAAGGTCGTAACACCCTCGAACATAAGCCGCATTCCGTCCATGCGCAAGGTTTGCATTCCCTCTTCCAGTCCTTTGTCGCGCAGGGCGATGCCCGGGGCGCGGTCATTGATCAATTCACGAATTTCCTCGCTCATGACCATCATTTCATAAACACCACGGCGCCCCTTGTATCCACCATTATCGCAACGCTCACAACCCGTACCAAAGAAGATGGGCCGGTTATTGATCTCCTCTTCAGAAGTGTCCAGCATGCGAATCTGGTCCCGGGTCATGGGCATTTCTGTCCGGCAATCCTTGCAAATGGTTTTGACCAGCCGCTGGGCCAGGACTCCATTGACGGATGATGCCGTGAGGAACGGCTCCACCCCCATGTCACCCAGCCGGGTAATGGCCTCGGGCGCACTGTTGGTGTGCAGGGTGCTCACCACCAAGTGCCCGGTCAACGCCGCCTCAATGCCAATCGAGGCCGTCTCCAAGTCACGCATCTCACCCACCAGAATGATGTCAGGATCCTGGCGGAGAAACGCCTTGAGTGCCTTGGCGAACGTCATGCCCATGGCCTCGCTGATCTGACACTGGACAATGCCCTCCACAGGATATTCAACGGGATCCTCCGCGGTCAGCAGCTTGACACCTTCCTTGTTGAGCATGCGCAGGCAGGCATAAAGCGTTGTCGTCTTGCCCGAGCCGGTGGGGCCAGTGACAAGGAAAACTCCATTGGGCTGGCTGACACAGTGCATGAGGGAACTCTGAACCTTGTCGGGGATGTTCAGGATTTCAAGCGACAGCAGGGACGAGGAACGATCCAAGATACGAAGAACAACCGATTCCCCAAACTGCGTGGGCAATGTGGAGACACGAAGATCAATGTGCTTGCCACCGATGACCGTCGAGATACGTCCGTCCTGGGGCACGCGCCGCTCAGCAATGTTCAGGTTGGCCATGATCTTGATCCGCGAGGCAACGGCGGGGGCCAGTTCCTTGGGGGGTGGCGTGAGCATTTTCATGGAGCCATCCACCTTCATCCGGATCTGGTAATCATCCTCAAAGGGTTCAAAGTGGATATCCGCCGCATGTTCCTTGAGTCCCTGGTATAGCACTAGATTTACGAACCGGACAATGGGTGTGTCATCACCGACCTCCTCGATGAAACTTGTTCCGCCATCATCCTCTTCCTCCTCTCCGGTATCGCCAGCTGCCTTCTTTTTTCCCTCCTCGGCGGCCTCATGAGCGGCACCGATCTCATCCAGCAAATCGCCCACCGACAATTTCTCATCGTAGTGCGTGCTGACAAGCCCCTCGATTTGCTTGGGGTCCGCAATCCGAATTTGGATGGGCCGGTTAAGCTGATAGGAAATCTCGTCAATGGTCGTCGGATTCAGTGGGTCGGTCAGGACGATATGCAGCACGTCCCCCGCAACGCCCACCGGCAGGCACATGTACAATTTGGCCAAGCTTTCCGGCATGGTGCCAATTAGCGCCTCGTTAAAATCAATTTCCGTGAGGTCAATGACATCCGTCCCCAAAAAATCCGCTATCAACTCCAACTGTTCCGCGGTGCCCAAGATACCCTCGTCGGACAGCAGTTTTTGCACGGGTGCCCCGGACAGATTGTGCTCGCCTTGCACCTTTTCCAGATCTGAAAAATCCGCAAGTCCCTGTTCCTGAACCAGAACCAGCAATGGATGAGTGATGGTATCCATGCCTTAGGCCGCGCCTTGCGCCTCCTGCTCTTCCTCCGCCAGCAGGGCCTGTTGCTCATCATATTCCTTCAACCGTTGCAACATGCCTTGATAGTCCTGTGACTTGTCGACACAATCCTCGCGCGAGACAATTCCCTGCGTGTAACGCTGAAACAGCCCCTCATCCAATGTGATCATTCCATACTTTGTGCCCGTCTGCTGATCGGATGGTATGCGGAACGTCTTGTTGTCACGAATCAACGCGCCGATCGAAGGCGTGTTCACGAGAATATCATGGATGGCCACGCGCCCCTTGGGAAGGCGCTTACACAAAATCTGGGAAATGACCGCCTGCAACACGGTGGAAAGCTGGATGCGAATGGTCTCCTGCTGCTGCATGGGGAAGGCGTTCACAATACGATCGATGGTTTTCGCCGCGCCTGTGGTGTGCAGCGTGCCAAAAACCAAGTGACCCGTCTCAGCCGCACTAACTGCCATTTCGATGGTCTCCAAGTCACGGAGCTCACCCACTAGGATCACTTCCGGATCCTGCCGCAGTGCGCGCCGGAGCGCCTCCGCAAAACTGGGGACATCCACATGCACCTCGCGCTGAGTAGTGATTCCCGTCTTGTGAGGATGATAAAATTCAATGGGATCCTCAATCGTAATGATGTGGGCCTCATCGTTGGTTTCGTTAATGATATTAATCAACGAGGCCAGCGTAGTGGATTTGCCGGATCCTGTCGGACCTGTGACAAGGATCATACCGCGCGGAGTAGACAAAAGCCGATCCACCAAAGTGGGATCCAAGCCAATCTGCTCAATCGTCAACAGGTCATTGGGAATCTGGCGAAGCACCAAGGCCATGTTACCGCGCTCCTTGAAAGCTGAGACGCGAAAACGGGCTTTTTCACCAAACGCAAAGCCGAAGTCCGCACCGCCCTTGGTGCGAAGCTGCTGGATATGATCATCGGAGGCGATTGACTTCACGAGCAACTCCACATCCTCCGGCTCACAAGGCGGGCCGGAGACGCGCTTGAGCGTGCCGCTTTCGCGATAAGCCGGCGGAATCCCAACACGCACATGCAAATCCGCACTGCCGGTGTCAACCATCAGGTTCAACAAGTCCGGCATGGTGTAAATTGATTCCTTCTTAGGCATCGCTTCCCTTTTAAACCGTTAGTGTTTTTCGTCAGCAGCCGTTGTGCGCAGGACTTCCTTGGAAGAGGTCATGCCGCTCAAAACCTTGCGCACGCCGTCCATTCGCAGTGTATGCATTCCCTGCTTCACGGCGTTCTCACGAAGCTCGGCGGTGCTTGCGCCATCAATAATCATCCGCTGATCGCTTTCTTTCAACTCGTACACTTCAAATATTCCCATCCGCCCCTTGTAACCCGAATCCTCACAGGCTTTGCATCCAGCGCCCTGCATAAAGGTAGCCGTCTCGCACTGTTCGGACGTAATTTCCAGCGCCTCAAGTTCTCCTTGTGAAGGTTCATGCGGCCCAATGCACTTGCCGCAAAACCGACGAACCAGGCGTTGAGCCATTACGCAACGCGTCGCGGCCGACACGAGAAAGGGCTTGATACCCAGATCAATCATACGGGTAATCGCGCCGGGCGCATCATTAGTATGCAGGGTTGAAAATACAAAGTGACCGGTGAGTGAGGCATTGACCGCAATGGTGCCGGTCTCCGCATCACGAATCTCCCCAAGCATGATGATGTTCGGCGCCTGACGGAGCATGGCTCGCAACGCGGCTGAAAAAGTCATGCCCGCGGCATTGTTGACCTGAACCTGATTGATGCCGCTCAGCATATACTCCACTGGATCCTCCACAGTGATGATCTTTTTCTGCGGGGTATTCAGGAGGTTTAAACAAGAGTAAAGCGTGGTGGTCTTTCCGGAACCGGTGGGGCCCGTGACCAGCAGAATGCCATCGGGCATCTGCGCGGAACGCTCAAAAATTTCCTGATCCTCCCGCATGAAGCCCAACTGGTCCAAGCCCAGATTCAAGCCACCCTTGTCAAGAATACGCATGACGATACTTTCACCAAACGCGGTGGGGAGACAGTTCACGCGAAAGTCGATGACCTTCTCGTTGATGACCTGCTGCATGCGGCCGTCCTGTGGCACGCGTTTTTCGCCAATGTCCATGTCGGACAAAATTTTCAACCGGCTGATGATCGACCCATGCAGACGCTGCGGCAGCACGTGCCCAATCCGGTTCACGCCATCTACCCTGTAGCGAATACGAAAGCTGGTTTCAAATGGCTCAACGTGAATATCCGAACAATCCATGTTGTAGCCGTCATCCACAATTTTCTCGACCAATTTGACCAGTGGCGAGTCATCCTCCTGAATTTCCGCTTGGGCCTCCTGCTCACTTTTCTCCTCGGCCTCCGCCTCCTCAATATCGACCTGGGTTTGTGAAAGTTCCTGGACAACCCGCTCCACCGCCTCGCCCGTGCCTCCGTAAAACCGTTCCAAGCCAGCGACGATATCCTCATCGGAAGCCACCACCTTGTTGAAATAGGAAACCCCGAGCATCCGCTCCAAGCCATCGATGATTTCCAAGTCACCTGGGTCCGAAAGCGCGATCGTCAACACGCCTTCGTCCACCGCCACTGGCACGACTTGGAATCGTCGGGCAATGTGACGCGGAAGAGCCTCGACTAACTCATCATTCGGCATGACTCCCCCGAGGTCCACCACCTGCAGCCCAAACTGCATTGCCCGTGCGCGAACGATGTCGGAGGGCTTGATGATTTTTTGGTCCAGAAGCGTATCAACCACTCCTGCCTGTTCGCTTTCCGCAAAGACACGCACCTGGTCGAGTTGATCGTTTCCAACCAACCCCATGTCACATAGCGTGTCTACTAGGTAATCGTCCTTAACAGGCATGGGCGTTCCCGTCCGTCCCCAAAGTTACATCCGCTCCCCGCCCCAAGTCAAATCGACCCGTACACGAAAAAGGCGGAGCCAGACGGCTCCGCCCTGAAAATATGACCGGAAAACTAGTCTTCCAGCTCCTCAACCCAAATATTCCGAAAGCGCATAGGGTTGCCGTGATCCTGAAGGCCAATCGGCCCCGGACCATGTTTCCGGTATTTTTTAACGCTTTTGTGCCCCGTGGGGCCGATCATTTCCCGCTTGTCGTGCACTTTCACTCCATTATGGAAAACCGTCACCGTTGCCGGCCGTAAAACCTTGCCGTCATCCCCAAATTTGGGAATCCGAAACTCAATGTCATAAGTCTGCCATTCACCCGGGGGGCGGCAGGCATTCAGATCCGGCGGAAACTGGCCGTAAAGCGCCGCACATTGGCCGTCCGCGTAGGAGATATTGTTGTAGGAATCAAGCACCTGAACCTCGTACTGGCCGCAGAAGAAAAGTCCACTATTGCCACGCCCCTGGCTGCTGCCCGCCACCTTGGCCGGGGTGGCGAACTCCAAGTGAATCTTCACGGAGCCAAACTTCTTCTTCGTGGACAATTGACCACCACCGCGCGTCACCTCCATGTATCCGTTCTCCACCTTCCAGCGGTTGTGATTCCATTGGCTCGTATCCTTTCCATTAAACAATACGACGGCTCCCTTGGGGGGCTTCAGTCCCAGAGTCTTGGACGGCCCCACCTTGACCACCTCGGGCCTCGGCCGATTCGCATCATGCACACGCCATTTCTGGCCGGGAATCATTGGTGTATCCGTGTAGCCTGGGAGTTTTTTATCCGAAGCGCCCGCTTCCGGGGCAATAATCGTGGCCGCAACAAAGAGGGAAGATAAAATAGTTTTTTTCATGAGCCTTGTGGTTCGGCCGCAGACTAGAAGCCTCCTTGAGCCCCCGCAAGCAAACTTTCGCTTGGCCCCATCCCTCTCGCCCGCTAAAAGCCCCTCGTGCCGCGCCGACCCATTCTCCAAATCCGGAACCTCCGTTTGGAACGCGAGAACGCTGTTATTCTCGATGGCATCGACTGGTGCGTTCAAAAAGGCCAACACTGGGCTATCCTAGGGCCCAACGGATCCGGCAAAACCACCCTGCTCTCTGCCCTCACCGGCTACACCGCCCCAACCGCGGGCGACATCCAACTGCTGGGCGAAACCTACGGCGAAAGTCACTGGCCCGAGTTGCGAAAAAAAATCGGCCTCGTCAGCAGCACGCTGAACAAACTCATGCCTCACGACGAGCCCGCCTTGGAGACTGTCATCAGCGGTAAGTATGCCATGATTGATCTCTGGCAAAAACCTACTGCAAGCGACAAGCATCAAGCTAGGTCCATCCTGAAAAAAATCGAATGCACGCCCCTCGCGGACCAGCCATGGCTGTTCCTCTCCCAAGGCGAACGGCAGCGCATCCTCATCGGCCGCGCACTCATGGCCCGGCCCAAACTCCTAATTCTCGATGAACCCTGTGCCGGCCTGGATCCCGTTGCTCGCGAACACTTCCTGCAGTTTCTCGACCGACTGGGCCACCAACGCTCCGCCCCCGCCCTAATCCTCGTCACTCATCACGTGGAGGAAATCACTCCCGCATTCACTCACGCATTGCTTTTAAAGAAAGGTCGCGTCAGCGCCGGCGGGGTAATCGGCGAAACGCTGAACAGTCGATCTCTCACCGACTCCTTCGAAACTCCCCTCCGCCTCCACCGGTCAAGCAACCGCTACAATCTGTCCGTCTGCCCGTCACAAAAGAAGATGATGTAAACCGTGACGGGTTCAATACTGCGGCCCCGGAAACCACGGCTGGAACTCCTCATCCCCAATCCCATTCAACTCGCTCTTCGTCTTTTCCCCGCTGGCCACGGCGATAATTTTTTCAAAAATTCGCCCCCCAACCTCTTGGACAGTCTCGACACCATCGATAATGGTACCCGCATTCAAATCCATGTCCTCCTCCATCCAGTTGAACAAGGCTGTGTTGGTGGCCACCTTGATACACGGTGCGGGCTTGCAGCCATAAACGCTCCCTCGCCCAGTTGTGAATACGCCAATGTTGCAGCCCCCCGCCACCAGCCCCGTCATGCTCACCGGGTCATAGCCCGGCGTGTCCATAAACCCAAGCCCCTGAGTGTCGATTAATTCCGCATAATCATAAACCGCCATCAACGGCGATTGCCCCCCCTTGGCCAGCGCCCCAAGACTCTTCTCATAAATAGTAGTCAACCCCCCTTCCTTGTTGCCCACCGAGGGATTGTTGTCGATGGTGCTGTCATGCCTTCGGGCGTAATCCTCCCACCAGCGAATCTGCCTCATTAACTTTTCCGCCACCGCCTGCGAGGCCGCCCGTTTTGTCAGGAGATGCTCTGCCCCATAAATCTCGGTCGTCTCCGCCAACACCGAGGTGCCTCCATGACGAACCAATTCATCCGAAGCGATCCCCAGCGCGGGGTTTGCCGTGCAACCACTGTTGCCATCCGATCCGCCACAGTTTTCCGCTAGCAACAACCTCGACAACGGCTGTTCACTCCTTTGCGCGCCCGCAACCTTTGGCAGGATTCTCTCGACCGCCTTGACCGCCGCTTCAATCGTCCTTAATGACCCGCCCGCCCCTTGAATGGTCATAAATTCCGGGGGGATTTCCCCGGGGCGCAACTGGTCCAAGTCATAATCATCCCGTATTCCCTGAATCTGGTTATCTTCACAACCAAGCCCAATCATCACATAACCGGAAATGTTTGGGTGCCGCGCCATGTTCCCCAGTGTCCTCCTGATAAGTTGCATGGGCCCACCCGGTTCCACCCCGCATCCCCCTTGAGTTTTCAAGGCAATCACACCATCCACCCCGGGAAATTCCCTCTGAAAATCCCCTCCACGAAATCGCTCCACCACATAACGTGAAACAGAATTGGAACAGTTCACGTTGGAAATCACGGCCACATAATTCCGTGTTGCCGCCCGGCCTCCCGGGCGGGCGAACCCCTTGAATGTCCGGCGTTCCGGTTCCGGATAAAATTCTGTCTCCTGATATTCCGAACAAAACGCGTGCTCACGCTCGTACGGTTTCATCACAAGGTTTTGTGAATGGACATGCTCCCCCGGCTCCAGATCCCCCTCCGCAAACCCGATGATCTGCCCATATTTGCGAACCGCCCCCCCGTCCGGCACAGACCGAAGCGCAACCTTGTGCCCAGCCGGTATTGTCCCCGCCAAGGTCAGACGCGTCCGTCCATTGACCAGTTCCGTGCCGCTCTTCAATGTTTTCTTTAAAACACCAACATCATCACCCTCACGAAGGCACAACACGCACTCATCAAAATCCGCAACCGGCATGCCTCACCCTAAAAGCGAAAAATTGAAATCGCCAACAGAAACCTCCCCCTTAAAGAGCCTTCACCTCGATCCAAGTCTTCAGATGCCGTCCACCTGCCTCGACCTTTAACCAATGTCGCCCCGGCTTCAATTTCGCAAAAATTCCGTCCGCGGCCTCGACACAATCCAGAGTGCCCGAACTCCACCGTGCGTCAGAGCAACTGGCCCGCAACCGAATACGTGAGCTGTTTTCCGGCAAATTCGGATCGAGGTAGAATACTGTTCCCGGCAACGGCACCATGATCTTAAATATATTCTCCTCTCCGTCCGACAAAACAATCCCGTCCCCCAGCCAATTGTCCGGTCCGTCCATCCACTCGGCGTATTCCGCCCCCAAACGTACCCGCCCACCGGCATCAAAATCCATTTCTTCGGATCGACCTGGAAGGTTGTCCTCCAAAAACCACTCCCTCACCCCCAAGTCAGATAACTTTCCAGTCAACGGGTGAACCCGCGCCTCAACCAGCCCTTTCGGCCTCTCAAACCAACTGGCACCGAAATGTTCCCGCAAATAGTCCATCACCTCATGCATCACCGGCGCAGCCCCCTCCACGCCTGAAACATCCGCCATTGGCGTCCCATCAAAATTTCCCACCCAGACACCCACCGTGAATTCCGGAGTGTATCCAAACGCCCAGTTGTCACGAAAATCCGAACTCGTTCCCGTCTTGCACGCCACTGGATAATCAAACTTCAATGGCCCATCTACCCCAAAAGCCATGGCACGCGCCCCATCATCATTTAGGAAATCCGCCACCAACCAAGCCTCCCGCCTCCCGAAAACGCGCTTCCCTTCAACGGCAATTCCCTGCTCCAGCGTGTACGGCTTCCAAATCCCCAGCCGGGCCAGGCAAGCGTACGCGTTCGCCAGCTCCAACAACCTCGCGTCAGCATTTCCAATCGTCAGGCCCAACCCGTAATGCCCAGCCTTTTCCTTCAGCGTATCCAGCCCGCATGTCTTTAGTCGCTCATGCAATACCTCCGCCCCGCCCGCCTTGTTCAGAACTTTTACTGCCGCCACATTGAGCGAATTGGCCAAGGCCTCACGCAGCCGTACCGGACCACGATAACGCCGGTTGTAGTTGTGCGGCTCGAACACGCCCGTTGGCGTTGTAAACCGGGTCGGAACATCCGCCACCACCGTCGCCGACGACAATCCCGCCTCCAAGCCCAATAGATATGTGAATGGCTTGAAGGTTGATCCTGCGCTTCGGGGCGCCCACGCCCCGTTGACCTGCCCCCCACGTTTCCCGAAAAAATCCCTCGACCCCACCATGGCCAACACTCCACCCGTCGCGTTCTCAATCACAACGACGGCTCCCTGGGTTACATTCTTTCCCTCCAGCCCACACAAGCGCTCATCCAGAACGCGCCCGGCAATTTGATTTAACCGCACATCAAGCGTCGTCCGAACAATCCCCTCGTGCTCTTTACGAGCATTAAGGAATTCCGTGAAGTGAGGCGCAAGAAACGGCCTTTCCTCGCGGCTTAAAATTATCGGCTCCTCCTGCGCCCGCTTCAGCGACGCATCATCCAGCCACCCAACCCGTCGCATTCTCCAAAGGATCAATTCCTGCCTTGCCTTCGCCCTTTCGGGATGGCGCCGTGGATTCAACCGTGATGGCGCATTTGGCAATCCAGCCAAGTAAGCTGCCTCCGCAATCGACAGGTCGGCCAATGGTTTCCCAAAATAAAACCATGCCGCAACACCGGCACCCTGACAAAGGTTCCCATAATCAATCGAATTCAGATACCGTTCCAGAATTTCCGACTTACCCCAAGTCCGCTCCAACTTCATTGCCCGGAGACATTCCAGTGCCTTTGTCCCCAATGTACGCGGGCGCGGGTCCACCTGCTTGATCAACTGTTGCGTGATGGTCGATGCCCCAGAAACGACGCGGCCCTGCGCAACCCAATCCTTCAATGCTCTTACCGCCCCAATCCAATCCACCCCGCCGTGTGACCAGAAACGCTTGTCCTCCGCCGCCAAGGTCGCCTGAATGAACGTGCCCGGACAATCCTTGAGTAGAACCGGCAAATGAAATCTTTCACCGTTTCGGCGGGTCAAACGAAGCGGAACACCTCCACGGTCAAGAAAGATAACACTCGGTTCTGTTTCTTGTTCAAGTCCACCCGGCAAAGCCGTCAGCCCGACCGCCACCCAGAGCAATGCCGCCCCACCCGCCCACAACCCCAAGCCTGCCAGTATGACACGCCGCCATCGGCCCTGCCCCGCCCATTCGCGCACAATTTTCAGGGCTCGCACAAACATCAATCCAGTGGTTGAGCGCTTAAGACTTTACTTGCACTAAGACCCTGCCGTGACGGCTGATACATTTCCTCCACCTTTGCCGCAGGCGCAATGACTTCGCCCGCCGCACGCACACGTGCCAAATACGTCTGGCGATATCGCCCCGCAGAAAGCCGGTCCCTGAAAAACAGCACACGGTCCGCACGAATTTCGCTGTGATCCGTCCAAAACCCTTCTCCCACAACCTCGTCCCGATTGGCTCTGGTCACAAATTCCTGATTCACCGCTTCCAGGATGGAGGGCAGTGGGTCATCAATGGCGACGTAGCTCGCATCCTTCGGAACATCCAAGTGAAGTGACACTTTCACCAAATCCCCCACACGCCACTCCCTCTTGCCCTCGACACGCTCATAAGTCCGGTGCAGGGCAAATCCACGATTTTGCGCAGGTGCAACTCCGCCTTGCGGTCGTGATTCCAGCAGGGACTGCGCATAAAGTTTGCCAGATGAGAGAATTTTAACATCCTCAGGCATGACACCATCCTTCCAAGTAAACCTCATCTCCACCCAGCGCTGATCCTGGCCTAGCACAATTTTTTTCTCCCGGCCTTTCCAAGTAACTAATGCCTCCACGTTGGCCATTCCTCCCTCCACCAAGCGGCCATATTCGGCAAGGGCCATCATGGACCAGGCATTGCCCTGCGTCGTCCTCCAGTGGCCGTTCACTCTATGATCCAAAAGTTCACCCACCAGCTTCCCGGTCACTGGCGACTTTGGCCGATGATGAATCCACGCAAGCAGTTCAATAGCCGCCGTTCTTTCCCGTCCACCAAACGAGTCCTGACTCACCTCCTCATCCATATTTTGCCGTCTCAGCAAAACCGGCACCCGCCCATCGGAGCCATTGGCCCGCACCATTGCCAACGCCAACATCGCCCGGGCCTCCCTTTCCAAGGAAGCCCGCTTTTCATAAAGCACTTCAAGGTAGCCTGGTTCTGCTTTCCCCATCAGGCCCAGCACATACACCGCGAGACAACGCGCGCCCAAATCGTTTGGGTTTTTCAGTGAGCGGGTTTTTCGCAATGCACGGCTCAAGTAGATTCCGATTCGATCCAGCGCGCGCACAGGCACAACCGCCCCACTCTCGCGGGCCATGACCAATGCCAGCCCACCATAGGCCGTCCCCCACAACATCGGCGTGTTTGCCCCCGGCCAATACCCCAAGCCTCCCGAGTGCGTCTGCATCTTCAAAAGCCGCTGCACACCCTCCTGTATCGCAGGGCGCACCTCTTCACGGGGGCGGTCAAGGGCAGGCACGGAACCCTTCAAATCTTCAAGGTAAAGCCAGGGAAGCAGGCTGGAACTGGTTTGCTCTACGCACCCATACGGATAACGCAGGAGAAAATCCGCTGCTTCATTCAATTGCAGCAAGCGCGTGTTTCCCAAACGAAGCGTCCATTCCGCCTCGCCTTCAAGCAGTTGTGGATTGAAATCTTCAAGCGGCCGAATCTCCCCCTCATTCGTGCTGGCAAAATGAATTTCCCTCAACAAGGGCGCGGCAGGGTGAATTTTCATCTGGGTAACCAGCCCATCTACAAGCCCCACATCGTCCACCGACTTTGCCGTCCACTCGGCTTGCAGTTCACCAGTCGCCCTCAACTCCACGGGAAACTCCACCGGCTGTGATGAGCGCGCCGCCAGAAACAACTCCTTAGACGAACGACCGTCAACCACCATCAAGGTGTCCGCCTTCAATGTCACCCGCACTTTCTGATCCGCATCAGTTCGATTATGCACAACAGCCCGTGCCCACAACCGATCTCCAACCCGCCCCACAGTTGGCAAGGCAGTCTCGACCATCAGCGGCTTGTTTACCTCGAATGACGAGTAAGCCGAACCGTAGCGATCCCCGGCATGAACCACCGCCATCACACGATATTTTGTTAAGCTGTCGGGCGCCTTGAATTTGGCCTCCACCCTGCCGTTGGCATCCGTGAACAAAGCCGCATTCCAGTAGGCGCAGGGCAAGAAATCCTTCCTCAACCCAGCCTTTACCACCGAGGAAGCGCCGCCGCCAATCAAGTGTCCCTTGTTGCCAAAGCCACCTCGTGACAAATCTTCACTGAGCAACAACGGAAACAGAGTGAATGTGTCCACATTATGCGGCCGCTTGCGGCTGAATGACTTGTGCAAGTCAGGCACACCCGAGGAAGTCAGTGACAAAATCCCCTCGTCAACCGCGTAAAGGGTCACCTCCGCTTTGGAGACAGGAACGCCCATTGAATCCCGCACGACTCCTCGAACCACGACTTCCTGCCCCGGCCGGTACTCCCCTTCTGCATCATCAAGCTCAACCTCAAGACGCCCGCCCGGATTCGCCACCTTTAATGCAGCATAGCCCAAGCGACACTCCGCCGCCTTCACTTTACGTCGACTGCCCTCAGCCCCCCTCAAAATAAGTACGGAAACATACATGTTTGGGGCGTCACTTTCCCCAACCCTCACCTCCACCACTGGCGCGTTCCCTTCCAAGTTAACCACTCGCGCGCGACGGATTCCTCCGCGCTCCAGCGTAATCAAGGCACGCCCGGAAATTGGCGTTTTGACCAACAATCGGGCGGTTTCCCCCGGCTGATAGACTTTCTTGTCCGGCACCAAGCTCACTTGGAATTCGTTCCGGTAATCCCATGCCAACGGCTCCGGGCCGGATACATGAAATCTCTGCGCCGCCAACACCTGTCTTCCGGCATCATCTTCAGCATGAACCTCCAGTAGATATTCACCCGCTCGCGATGGTGCCAGTTTCAATTCCACATCCATTCCCTTTTGTTCGGTTAGAATTTCCTTCTCGGCCACTTGAATAATTTGCTTCTCATTCTGGAACCGCATCACTCCGCCCGCGCCCCTTATCGGCACACTTCGCCACTCGATACGTTTCAACAAGATCTTGGCCTTGACAGGCTCTTCCTTGACCACGCCATCCGACGTGACCGCAATCACGGACAAAGGCAAGGGACGCCCCGCATAAACCACGTCAGGCATCTCGCGAATACCCAGATAGAAACTGGAGCTATGCCAAACTGTTTCTTGGCTCACTGATAATGTCTGCTGGTTCAGGTCCGTAAGTGTCACTGATGTCTCAATCAACATCGGCACTGGCAAGGTGATGTCAGGTTGCAAATCCGACTTAATCTGAGCTTCCCCGTTGGGATCCAAGTCTGTTTCACCTCTGAGAACAAATTCGGCCCCAGCAATGTCATCACCCAAAATTTCGCTGTTGTTGAATTCATAACCCTCCAAATCTTCGAACCAAATGAGATAGGCGCGCGAGGCGCGCATAACCCACTTGGCCTTAGCTTTGGCCAGAGGCGCTCCGAAGTAATATTTTGCGGACAAAGGGAAATCCAGTGTGCTGCCCGGAGGCAAGTCACCCGGCTTGCCGATCTTTATCTTGAAAGTATCCGGCCGAAATTCCTGAACTTGAAATGAATGGTAAGCCTCCCCGCCCCCCTCGAATTCCACGGTTACATAATGCCGTCCCAACGCACCACCATCCGGTAGATTGATATCCAAATTAAATGATCCGTTTGAAGACAAATTAATTTCGCGCCGCAACAGCGTTTCATCCCTAGAATCCGTACAGATCACAGTACCGTTCGCACCTCCCATGTTTCTGCCGGAAGGGTGTCTTGCCACCCCCTTGAGATGCACAACTTCACCCGGCCGATACACCCCCCGGTCACTGAACATTTCCAAATACGCCTTGGGTGGATCATTGCGATCCCAAGGCCGAAAGAGTCCGAAATTCCAGACACTCGCCCTGTGATCCGAGCCATCCACCTGCTGGACAAGAATATCCCCACCATGATCCACCCTCAGCCAGCCCCCCTTTACTGGTCCGGGTAGCCAAGCTAATCCATCCTCATCCGAATCCGCTTCAATCTTTTCCCCCTTCTTATTACGCAGCACACTCACCTTGGCTCCGGGAACCGGTTGCCCTGTTTTTTGTGAAAACACCCATGCCAACAACTGTTCACCCGACGACTTCCAAGCCACCCCTAAATCCGTCAACTGCACAACCGCCTGAGACACACACACTGCTCCCCGATCACCCAACCCCTCCACTTGCACAAAGGCCACCCCGGCCTTGCGCCCCTTTAAAAGATCATTCCATGACAAATCCACCTTTCGCGCATGATCAACCCGGTCTCCAGTGTTGAAATCCTCGTCAAAAACCACCTCCCCCGGAACCACCTCAAAGCTCAAGGGATTACCATTCCCTCGCTGCCATTTTCCGTGAAAGTAACCCGCGCGCTCCGGGTAGACGCGTTGGTATCCAGCTAATGTCCCCGTCAAATATTTTTCATCAATCAACTTCACACGAACACGCGAACGCGGATTGTTGACGGACACAAACCGAAGACGCCGATGCCCTCCCGAGTACTGCGCGTTTGAACGTGCCGAAAAATAAATCCGCGACGACAACGGATGAAACCGAACCTGATGGTCATACACCTTATCGAGCTTTCGCCCACCTTCATCCGGCAATCCCGGAGCAACGCGCAGATTATATTTCACACCAAGCTCAAAATCCCCGCGCAGTGCCATCCATCGATTACGCCGTTCCACCTTCAAATTGCCCGCCGGCGGGTTTAGGTGAAGCCAGCGCTTGGGATGTCGCACAACTTCTTCCGAAACCGGTCGGGCAAGGCGAATATGAATCGAACGCCCTTCATTGACCACGTTGCGGGGAAACACTCCCTCCACCCGGTTCGGGCGAATGTTTCCCAATTTCACCCGATATTCGGACGGCATCCGAACAGACCCATCCGCAGAAGGCAGTCCCTTGCGAGCCAACAATGTCCATCCATTACCGGCTGGCAATGGCCGCACCGGTTTAACCTGAAGCGACACCGGCACATCTCGCTCCCGCCCAATCCCTTTACGTGACAACTGGTCGCGCCGTTCCGGATAACGATCCCATGTAAACCGATCTGCCCACTCCAAGTCTTCACGGGCCAACTCCTCGTAGGCTCCCTTGCGCGCAAGCTTCACCTCCGCCTCAATCTCACGCCCGTTCTTATCTTGAAAAACGAAATGCTCATCGGCGCGCTTGGGATCGACCTCCATATTCAGCCTCAAATTAATACTCAGCCTATCAGCACTATCCAGATGCCAACTTTGCCAATAATCGTTCTCCACATGCATTGGCGGTGTTTTGAACTCTGCCGCCAACTCCCCCGCGATACGCACGGCATATCTAGTGTTCAACCGATACGGCTCATCCGGCTGAAACATCCCACTGCGCCGGCTTAACCATGTGAAACTTCCCTTAACTGGTGGATCAAAAACGAACGGCAGCTTTATCGATTCACGGCCAACGGCCTCTTTCCCCACCTGCTCATCCTCAAAACGCACTTCAATCCCAGTGGCCGGCCCCAGTTTACCTCGCGTTCGCCCCCCTTCCCGAATCAGCAACATGCCCCCCCTGCTTTCAGCCTCGGTGATTTCCAGCGGCAACGACAAGCGACCTCCACTGCCACCCGCCATCATCAACCCCCCAATCATCAAGATGTACGCTACCACGAAGATTTCCGCGCTCCAGCGCCGTGTCCAATTCCGAATATCCGCCATAAGCCCGTGGGGTTTAAATCTACAGCCGAAGCTTCGGCCGCCCTCCCGACCTTCAGTTAAGGCCCTCCTGCCAACACCCTCAAGCGGCTCTTATCAACAAACCACGCCCAAACAGGGGATTGCCTTTCCTCTCCGCCGCGTTACATTCTGCCTCAGGAACCACTTATCCCCAACCACCATGACCACCGAAAGCACATTCGACTGCCCTGAAATCCAGATCAGCCCCAAGGTTCAAGCCTTTCTCGACAAACCCAAGCAATGCCTCATCAACGGCAAATGGGTCAACGCCCTCTCAGGAAAGGCGTTTTCAGTGTTTAATCCCGCCACTGGTAGCGTCATTGACATGGCGCCCGAAGGTGACCGCGATGATATCGATACCGCCGTTCAGGCCGCCCGTAAAGTGTTCGATGATCCAACACACACATGGAACACCATGACCCCAAGTGATCGGGGTAAGATCATCTGGAAAATTGGCGATCTAATCCTTGAAAACCTCGATGAACTTGCCGAACTGGAAAGCCTCGACAACGGAAAACCCGCCGCCGTGGCCAAGGTTGCCGATGTCCCACTGGCCGCCGACCTCTTCCACTATATGGCCGGCTGGGCCACCAAGATCGAGGGCAACACCATCCCTATCTCCGTTCCGTACGCTCCCGGCGCACGCTTCCATGCCTTCACCATTCGTGAACCCGTCGGGGTGGTCGGCCAGATCATTCCCTGGAATTTCCCCCTGCTCATGGCGGCGTGGAAACTCGGCCCTGTTCTCGCCACCGGCAACTGTGTTGTATTGAAGCCCGCCGAACAAACCCCACTCACCGCACTTCGCTTGGGCGAACTCATTCAGGAAGCAGGCATCCCCGATGGCGTTGTCAACATCGTCACCGGCCATGGCGAGACGGCCGGCGCTGCCCTTGCTGCCCACGATGGTGTGGACAAGGTTGCCTTCACTGGCTCGACCGAAGTTGGCAAACTCATCGTCCAAGCCGCCGCCGGCAACCTGAAAAAGGTCACCTTGGAACTAGGCGGGAAATCCCCCAATATCATTTTCAAGGACACCGCCAACCTAGAACAAACCATCGCCGGCGCCGCCTCCGCAATCTTCTTCAACCACGGCCAATGTTGCTGCGCTGGATCCCGCCTTTATGTGGAAAAGGACGTCTTCAGCGAAGTCGTTGACGGCATAGCTGACGCCGCCAAGCAGATCAAGCTGGGGCCCGGTCTAGCCGCGGATACCGACATGGGGCCGCTCGTTTCCGACGAACAACTCAACCGTGTCACCGGCTATATGAACGCCGGCCAGGAAGCCGGTGCCACATGCATCACGGGCGGCAACCGCCTGGGGGACAAGGGATACTTCGTTTCCCCCACCGTCCTCAAGGATGCCACTCCGGACATGAGCATCGTCCGCGAGGAAATCTTCGGCCCCGTGGTGGTCGCCGATCCATTCGAGGACATAGAGGAAATCATCAACCGCAGCAACGACAGCACCTATGGCTTGGCGGCCGGTATCTGGACCAAGGATATCAGCAAGGCCCACCGCACCGCCGCCCGGCTTCGAGCCGGCACGGTTTGGGTCAACTGCTACAACATATTCGACAGCGCACTGCCCTTCGGCGGCTACAAACAATCTGGATGGGGCCGCGAAATGGGCCACGAGGTGCTCGACCTTTACACTGAGACAAAGGCCGTCTGCGTGGGCCTTTAATGAACGGCTAAAACGGCCCCTCGCGGGGCGGCAACGGATCCATCGTAAAGACGCTGGCATCAAAGGTGGCCTTGAGGAGGTCCGCCTTTAGCGAAGTGGTGCTGTTGTCGTGCCAAAGGTTTTCAAATTCGTCAGGATCGGATTCCAAGTCATACAACTCGCCTTGGTCCGTGCCATGATAGACGATCATTTTATGGGCCTCAGTGCGATACATCGTTCCGTAACTGTGCCGATGACTCCAGGCATTGTAATACTCGCTGAATACATGTTCCCGATGGGTATCCGGATCAGCCGCCCCCGTCAGGATTGGAAGAAGCGTTCTACCCTGAATCGACTGGGGAATCTGCAACTCGGCGGCATTAAGGAGCGTGGGAGCGATGTCGAGCAACTCGACGAGCCCATCCGCCCGTTTCCCACCGGCAAATTGCCCCGGCCAACTGATCACCAAGGGAACCCTCACTGCCTCCTCATAAAAATGTGGCCCCTTTAGATAAATGCCATGATCCCCCAGCATCTCCCCATGGTCGCTCATGAAAATGACTATCGTATTCTCAAGCTGTCCAGTCTCCTCAAGCGCAGCAACCATCCGCCCGACATTCTCATCAATTAGCTCGATCATCGCATAATACGCGGCCGTCACCTCACGTTTGTCGCGGTCACTCATGGCCGCCACGTGATAGCCAGCGGGGTCATCATGGGCGTAAATACTGTCGAGCTCTTGATAGGTGGTTTTGCTTTTGGGTTCGGAGGAATGAACCTTGGGCAGCGGGAGTTCATCAGGATTGTATCGGCCCAAATAATCCACGGGTGGATCAAATGGATGATGCGGCGCAAAGCAGTTGTAACTGAAAAACCACGGCCCACCCTGCTGCTCGCGAATAAAGTCGGTTGCCATTTTTGCGCACCAAGTCGTTTGGTTAAACTCCGCGGGAATCCCATGCTTCACGTAAGGAGTGGCCGGCCCATCATAAAGCTCCTCCCAACTTGTTCCTTGGGAGGTTAACCATTGGGTGTAGGCGTTCTCGGGCCAATCCGGCTGGGGATGATGCGACCAGTGGAACACCTTGTAACCATCATCAATCCTCTTTTCCACCACGCCATTGGCGCAGGTCGCCAGATGCAGCTTGCCGGCAAGGCCGCAGGTATAACCGGCATCCGCAAACAACCGACTGATCAACCGCTCGGACGGTGGCATGGCCTGGCCATTCTGGCGGCAACGAGTGGTCCGCGGATAACGGCCCGTCATGAACGATGCCCGACTGGGTGTGCAAACAGGACTCTGGCAATAGGCCTTGGTGAACGCCGTCCCGTTGGCGGCCAACGCATCAATATGAGGTGTCCGAATATAAGGATTCCCCAGCGCTGAAATTGTGTCCGCCCGCTGCTGGTCGGTGCAAATCCAGAGTATGTTCGGTTTACCGGGCACGCGCGTTGATACATTGGCCTCGCCCTATTTGGCCAGCCTAGCATGATCGGCCGATGCCGTTTCCAAAAATCGTTTCAGGCGGCCAAACAGGCGCGGACCGCGCTGCCTTGGACTGGGCGCTGGCCAACGGTATCCAGCATGACGGCTGGTGCCCCTCCGGACGCCTCGCCGAGGATGGCCCCATCGCTGCCCGATATCACCTCAAGGAAACACCGAACACCACATACATTCAACGTACAGAATGGAACATTCGCGATTCCGACGCCACCGTGATCATCAGCCAATCCCCGACCTTGACTGGGGGCTCACTCGCCACGCTCGAACTGGCAAACACCCTGCGAAAGCCATGCCTCCATTTACACGGAAACCAGTCCATTGCAAAAAACGCCCATGCCCTGCGCGAATTTATTGAGAAAACCCAAAGCACCACCCTGAACATCGCCGGCCCCCGTGCCTCCGGCGAACCCGCTATCACCGCTCTGGTAACCGCCATTCTTGATGCCGCATGTGAGTAAGGCGCGAATGCGTGGGGATATCTTTCCGCGCAAAAACTCGACCCTTACATGTGGATTTGTTACACAATCGCCGTGATGTCCAATGGTGTTGACAGGCGGAAATTTTTGCGTGCCGCAGCTGTATGCGGCAGTGCTCCCTTTGTCTGCGCGGGCAGCTTGGCACCCGAAGCTCCCATCCACACCGTCCAGCGCGGCGACACCCTAACCGCCATCGGGCGCCGCCATGGCCTAAGCGTTCGCCAACTCAAGCTATGGAACGGCCTTTCCAGCGACCTGATTCTCATCGGCCAAAAACTTCTTCTTAAGCCCACCTACAAGAATCTCCCACTGGCTACCATCACCCGGCCCAAGGTCGATATTCGCAAGTGGCGACACCTCATCATTCACCACAGTGCCACGCCCAACGGCAGCGCCCGCATCTTTGACGGGTTCCATCGGCAAAAAGGAATGGAAAACGGGCTGGCCTATCATTTCGTCATCGGCAACGGCACCAACTCCCCGGACGGTGCCGTGGAAGTTGGCAACCGATGGACTTCCCAGCTCAACGGCGGACACGTCAGCAGCGAGACCTTTAATGCCAATTCCATCGGCATCTGCCTAGTTGGCAATTTCGAGCGGCAAAACCCCACCCGCCGCCAAGTGGCTTCGCTCGTCGAACTGGCTGATTATCTGAAGAATCGAATGCTGCACGAACGCCCCAAGTTCATGCTCCATCGCGAGCTGGAACAAACCCTCTGCCCTGGCCGCAACTTCCCCGCCAAACATCTCCATCAGCTCTTTGGCTGATCACCCAAACACCGATAGGTTAAACATGGTGTGGATGGCCTTCAGCTGCCCCTCAGCTTCCCAAGTCATCACCCGCAGCTTTTCGCAGCATTCATCCAGCATCGCCTGTTCCTCGCCACTCCATTTCCCATCCACAAACATCAAAACCATCAGGTTCGCCATAAGAAAATTTCTTTGCCGACTCCCAAGCCCTTCCACTTTCTCAATCAAATCATCCTTGCCCCTCTCATCCAGCAGTGCCCTTGCCTCAGTCAACACTCCAGCCTCCCCGGCAAATTCCTCCAGCCATTTTGATTCTTCACCAACCTCCTCTCCATCCGCCGCCGACAATCCAATCATGACCGCTGTGCAACCCACCCATTCCTCACGCTCTCGCAACAAATCCCGGGAAGCCAGACATTCCAGCGATCGCACCAAGTCGCGCCCATCACGATCATTGATCTTTAGCAACTCTCCCAGCTCCCTCAAAGCTACACGCCCTTCCCTTGAATCCTCGGCAGCGAGTGCCCCTGCCAAATTCGCAAACACACAGGCCGACTGGCCTTCATCCAGCAGGCTTGGCAGGACATCAACCAGACCATCCCGCCCATTGGCCTCCACCCAAGTCTCTCCAGCCGCCAACGCCGCAGACAAAACATCCTGTCCCTTCGCCAGCCGCAAGCTTGGTGGCAATTGCCTGCCCGGTGCCCACACCGCCAAAACAGCCCCCATCGATTCAAGCGGAGCAAGTTCATTCACACCCGTCATGGAAACCAAATTACGTACAAACAATTAAACCGCAACAGAAATCCCCAATTTTCCCTCGACACCCCAATCTTCAGGGACAAACCTTCACCCACGCAGCCCCGCCCCAATATGCGCAACTATCTGATCACATTCTGCCTGATTGCCACCTGCGCATTGGCCGCCGCCAAACCCCCTCTTAAGTGGGAACAACTCCCACTATTCCCCAAGGACCATATCGGCGTGGCAGGGCCATTCGTGGGCGTTCACAACGATGTGCTCATCGTCGCGGGAGGCGCGAATTTCCCAGAAGGCATGCCGTGGAACACGGATAGAGACGGCCGGGCTAATCCACCCAAGATTTATCACGACACCATTTACGCCCTGCGTCGAAACGGCAATCAGTCCTCCGAAAACCTAAAAGTCGACAATCGCCTGAAACATATCATCGGCTACGGAATCGCCGTCTCCCATTCCAGCGGCGTGATCTGCATCGGCGGCGAATACAAAACTCATGACAAGAACGCCACGCATTACATTTCGGAAAGCCAGGTAACGAGCCGGGTTTTCAAGCTGAAGGCAGAGAACGGTACCGTTGTGGAACAAGAGGGGCTGCCCCCCTTGCCCAAAGCCACCACGACGGCAGCCGGGGCATTGATTGGCGACATCGTTTATGTCACCGGCGGCGACAGTGGAACAGGTGCCACAAAAAATTTTTGGGCGTTGGACCTTAAATCCAAAGATCCCGAATGGAAGTCCTTGACCCCATGGGAAGGTTCTGCGCGCTCTCACCATATCGCCGCAGCACAACATGATGGACGTGAGATTTGCCTGTTTATCTTCAGCGGCCGCACTAAGGAGGACGGTCAATGGAAACTGCTTCGCGACGCACACAAGTACAGTCCATCGCAAAACAAATGGACCAAACTTCGCGACATCCAAGTGAAGGGAGACAAGCAGGCGCGCTGCGTGATGGCCGGCATGGGGACCGGCTGGGGAGCAAACCACTTGTTCCTGTTCGGCGGCGCGGATGGCGAACGCTTCCTAAAACTGGAAGCGATGCCCAGCGGGCCGGAAAAAACCCGAATGCTCGAGGAACATGCCGGCTTCAATCGTGATGTATTGATGTACAATTGCGTGACAGATCGCTGGAGTGTCTACGATCAGTTTCCCGAGGGGAGCCGCCCCAACGGCAGAGGCGCCACTGGCGGCCACGTAACCACCTCAGCCGTGCGCTGGGGTGAAAGCATCGTGATTCCCAGCGGCGAATCCAATCCCGGCGTGCGCACCTCTCGAACGTGGCTGGTGACGCCGATAAAAACGAACCGCAGCTTTGGCACACTAAATTGGGCGGTACTGGCGACGTACCTTGCTGTGCTGGTGGGCATTGGCTTTGTCATGTCCAAGCGCGGCAAGACGACTGACGACTTCTTCCTGGCCGGCCGCCGCATCCCGTGGTGGGCCGCGGGCTTGAGCATTTACTCCACACAACTCAGTGCCATCACATACCTTGCCATCCCGGCCAAGACCTACGCAACCGACTGGACACGCTTCATTCTCCAGTGCGGCATCCTCGCGATCGCCCCCATTGTAATTTGCTTTTTCCTTCCCTTCTACAGGCGCCTGAATCTCACCAGCGCATACGGCTATCTGGAACAGCGTTTCAGTCTGGGACTGCGGCTTGTAGGCAGTGCATCGTTCGTGCTCTTCCAGCTTGCCCGCATGGGCATCGTGATTTTGCTGCCCGCACTCGCGCTTTCGGCTGTCACCGGCGTTGGCTTGGTGGCGTGCATCATACTGATGGGTGTTCTTAGCACGGCATACACGGTGCTCGGTGGCATCGAGGCCGTTATCTGGACGGATGTGTTGCAAACGATCGTGCTGCTCCTCGGTGCAGTGGCAGCCATCGTGGTAATCACCGGACAAGTGGAAGGTGGTGCCGGGCAGTTGATGCATGTGGCCGCTGAACAAGGCAAACTCCAGTGGGTGAACTGGGAATGGAGTTGGACTTCAGACGCGCTGCTGGTCGTGATTATCGGTGCTTTCTTCACCAACCTGTTACCGTACACCTCCGACCAGGCAGTCGTGCAACGCTACCTCACCACGCCCGATGAAAAACAAGCCTCCCGTGCCATCTACACCAACGGAATACTAGCCATCCCAGGATCCATCATCTTCTTTGGGCTCGGCACGGCCTTGTTTGTCTTCTACCAACAGAATCCCAACGACCTTGGCCCACTGACCAAGAGCGATCAGATATTGCCTGTTTTCATAGTCAATGAACTTCCCGCAGGCTTGGCTGGCTTGGTGGTCGCAGGCGTCTTTGCCGCGGCGATGAGCAGCCTCGATTCCAGCATGCACTCCATTGCCACGGCTCTCTCCACCGATTTTGTCACACGATTACGTGGCGAACCTGCCAACCCTCTGGCCACCGCCCGCAAGCTCACGCTGGCCTTGGGCGTGCTCGGCACCGTATCCGCGCTCATCATCGCCACGCAGGATGTAAAACATCTTTGGGACCACCTGATGGGAATCATCGGCCTGTTGTTGGGGGCCTTGGGCGGACTGTTTGCACTGGGAATTTTTGCCCGCCGCGTGGCGGCGATTCACGCATGGGCCGGACTGGCCGCGTGTGTAGCAGCCCTTTGGTATGTGAAGAACTTCACAGACCTTAATGGGCTACTTTACGGGGCGGTTGGCACCGGCAGTTGCTTTGTGATCGGCTGGCTACTGAGCATCCTGATGCCACGCGACACCGGCGAACTGGAAGGCCTCACTTGGCAAACCCGCGCAGAGGCCGAATGAGCCGACGATTGATGTTTGAGCGTGACAGCTTACTCAAAAAAACAGAACTCGATTAACGACTTGCCACCGGAACATGTTTTCTATGAAGACAAATCCAGCAACTGCGCGGCCCCCACAAGGGGAAACTGCGGCAATTAGAAAACCGCACAGTTTTGGCAGCAGCGTTCAGTGGCGTTGATTGACGCGCCCAAGGCGCACGGCCACGTCCATCTCGCAAAGGCGGTGATGGCGCTGCTGGGCACGCGGGCTGCGGCCCAGCACGCTCTCCTCTGCCCCAAGTGAGTAAGACCGCCTTGGACAATTTGCGGCGGGAGCTGGAAGCACTGGGCTTTTTTGATTAGCTCGATCAATCACGCGCCGGAATGGAACGCGGGGTCCAGTCATAAGTTGGCAACTTTCGGCCATCGCTCATTTCCAGCCCGACTGGGCTGCTCCATCCAGAAGCGCTTTCATGCGCCTTGCAGGAAAGCCGCTTGATACCCATTGCAGCAACCGGTTTCACCTCCCCGCCATCAGAAACCCCATTGCCATTCAAATCCCGCCAAACCGACAGCCCCTTCAACTCGCGCTGCTCCAGCCAGCCATCCTGATTGTCATCCAGCATACCCATGGGCTCATAGCCATGAGCCCAGAAAATCCACCACGTCACGCTGCCGAACAACTGCCGCCCATCAAGGATGCGCCCAGTCCGCTTCGGATCCCAAACCAAAAGGCCCGTATCCGGCTTCACCCACGGCCATCTTGATTTCACACCATCCCCATCGAGATCAAACGTGATAGTCTTCCCAGTCAACAGCAGATTCTTCAAAGGTCTGGGCTTGTCCAAGGGAAAGATGATCGGCGTCACTACACGGCCCTTCACACCCAGCCTTTTTTGGTGTGCTGCCGCGGCTGCGAGAAGTTTCTGCTGTACCGGTGAATTTTCCCGGCCTTTTTTGCTAAGAATTCGTTGAATCGCCTGCGCCGCATCACTGCTCAACAACGAATCGGCAGCCGGCCCCAGAAAACCCTTCTTGATGTCAGTCTCGCCACTTAACTTGATCACCTCGGAATAAAGTGCCAACGCTCGCTCTTCCCATTCCCCTACTTCAGCAGCCATGTCCGCCAAATGTTTCCGCTGTTCCTCCGGCAGCTTCCCAGCTTGGGCTGGAGCACTTTTCACCGCAACTGCAACCTTGAATCCACTTTCATACATCCAAGCCAACCCGAGACGAGTCTTGGCGTCTTTCGGGTTCAACTTGGCCGCCATCCCATAGTGACGAAGGGAGGCGTCCAGATTCAGCAGGTGAGCCACCGTCAAAGTCCGCTTCGGCTTCTCCGGGGTACGAATCAAAATGGACCTCCACGGCGCAAACGCCGGCAGCCCCTTGCCCCTTTCCGGCCTCCGGAAGGGATCCACCACTTCCACCACATGACTCCGCAAGGCAAACGCCATACTATGCAGACGCCCCAGCACATAATGTCCGTGCGCATCCTTCGGATTCGCCTTGAGATGACGCCCAACATTCTCCGCCAACCTGGCAATCGGAACATTCTTCGGCGCAATCGCCCAACGCCCTAAGACTTCAAGAACTGAAAAGAAAAAAAGCCCAAGGACGAACACACACGGTGGAAACAACTTTACTCTCATGGCGAACCCACGCTACGCCCACCCTGAGTATTGGCAACGGAAAAAGAAAATGGTGGAGGCGGCGGGAATTGAACCCGCGTCCCAAACAGCTTAACCAGAAACCTCTACATGCTTAGCCGGAATTGTTTGGTCAGCAACGGAAAAACCTCCCGGCCAGTATCCCGCCGCCTAGTCCGCATGAAAAAATCTCGGTCCGTTTCGCGCGGTCTCCGTCGCGGACCCAACCGGCTAACGACGCCTGCTCAGCCCAGCCGGTGTCAGCTGACAGACGTCACGGCGTAATTAAGCCGCGAGAGCCAATTCTTCGTTGGCAGTTATAGTTTTTAATCCGATGATTTACGAGGCCAACGGATCATCCTCGGCATGCAATCCCTGGCGCGTCTATCCGGTCGAATCCAGTACGCCCCCAGATTGTTTCCTCATTATCGCCCAGCTTTAACGAATCGTCAAGGGTGCTGCACGAAGACTTGCCTCCCACCCGCTTCGCCACAACAATCGCACCGCTCATGAGCAAGAAACAGCCGAAACCCAATCTTCGCCCAAATTCCGCCATCATGCTGGATGGCCCGGACCGCGCGCCCAGCCGCGCCATGCTCTACCCCACCGGGTTCAAGACCAGCGATTTCGAAAAGCCCATCATTGGCGTCGCCTCAACTTGGAGCAATGTCACCCCGTGCAACATGCATATTGACCTGTTGGCCCAAGAAGCCGAACGAGGCGCGAACAAAGCAGGTGGCAAGGCCATTATTTTCAACACCATCACCATTTCCGACGGCATATCGATGGGCACTGAGGGAATGAAATACTCCCTGGTGAGCCGCGAGGTGATTGCGGACTCCATCGAGACCGTGGTCGGCTGTGAGTGCATGGACGGTTTTGTGGCCATTGGCGGTTGCGACAAGAACATGCCAGCCTGCGTGATGGCGATGGCCAGAATGAACCGGCCGAGTGTGTTTGTGTACGGCGGCACCATCCTGCCCGGCTGCATTACCGGCGATCCGCGCAACCTGGATATTGTGTCCGTGTTTGAGGCGGTTGGCGCGCACGCCAACGACAAGCTGTCCGACAAGGGGTTGCAAAAAATTGAGAGCTGCGCCATCCCCGGGCCGGGATCCTGCGGGGGCATGTACACCGCCAACACCATGGCCAGCGCCATTGAGGCCATGGGCATGAGCCTGCCCGGCAGCAGCGCACAAGCGGCCGTGAGTCCGGCCAAGAAACGGGATAGTCGGGAGGCCGGCGAGGCAGTGCTCAACCTGTTGAAGCGGAATATCAAGCCTCGTGACATCATGACCAGAAAGGCCTTTGAGAATGCCATCACGGTGGTCATCGCGCTGGGCGGTTCCACCAACGCGGTATTGCACCTGCTCGGCATGGCCAGCGCGGCAAAGGTGAAGCTCACGATCGATGACTTCACAAGGATTGGGAGGAAGGTGCCGGTTATCGCGGATCTCAAGCCAAGTGGCAAATACCTGATGAGCGAACTGGTCGCCGTTGGCGGCATTCAACCGATGATGAAAATCCTGCTACGCGCGGGCCTGCTTCACGGCGATTGCATGACGGTTACCGGCAAAACACTGGCCCAAAACCTGCGCAGCGTGAAGCCCTACCCCAAGGGGCAACAGATCATCAAGTCCCTCAAGAAACCCATCAAGAAAGACAGCCACTTGGTTGTACTTTACGGCAATCTGGCTCCCGAAGGCGCCGTGGCCAAGATTACCGGGAAAGAGGGGCTGCGCTTTACCGGCAATGCGCGCCCGTTTGATTCGGAGGAGAAAGCGATGAAGGCCATCCTTGCGGGTAAAATTCGCAAGGAAGATGTGATCGTCATCCGTTATGAAGGCCCCAAAGGCGGACCCGGCATGCGCGAAATGCTCGGCCCCACGAGCGCCATTATGGGCGCCGGTCTTGGCGATGACGTAGCCCTGATCACCGACGGACGTTTCTCCGGGGGCACACATGGCTTCGTGGTTGGTCATATTACCCCGGAAGCCTACAATGGGGGACCGCTGGCGATGGTGCGTGAGGGAGATAAGATCACCATTAACGCCGAACAGCGTGAACTCAGGATCGGCATCTCAAAGGCCGAGTTGAAACGGCGAACGAATATCTGGCGGAAACCCAAGCCCCACTACCAAACGGGTGTTCTTGCCAAATACGCCCACCTCGTCACTAGCGCCTCAGAGGGAGCCGTCACTGACACAGAGTTGAACCTGAGCTGAGGCCACAGTCTTTAGGCAACGGCGGAAGATTCATCCTTGGCGGCCACGTCAGGTGAGGTTCGAATGTCGGAAACAATGGCCTCAGCGGTGAGGCCATATTTTTCCCGAAGATCGCCATTCCCAGAGGCGTGCTCAATGAACTGATCCGGCCAAGCAACACGCTGAACGGGTGTCTTGACTCCAAGATCATGCAACACCTCAATAACGCGACTCCCATAACCGCCCACTATAACATGGTCTTCTAGGGTCACGACCAAGTCCGCTTCCCGTGCGAAAAACTCGTGGGCTGCCTCATCCATCGGCTTCACAAAACGCGGGTTAATCAGGGCACAATCGAACTCCTCGCCCAGCACCGCGATGCATTCCTTGGCCAGTGACTGCATGTTGCCAAGGGCAAAAAAAGCGACCCGTTTCCTGCCATCACGCTGGAAATTCTGGATAACCTCAGCCTTGCCAACCTCGATCATCTCAGGCTCATCCTTAATTTTCACGCCCTCCGCGGCGCCGCGCGGGTAGCGGATAAATGTCGGATGATCCTGGCGTGAACTGGTAAACATCATGTCCACCAGCTCATCTTCATCCTTTGGCTGCATCACAATGACGTTGGGGACACAGTTCAAATAGGACAGGTCAAATAGGCCATGATGAGTCGGCCCATCCGCCGCCGACAAGCCCGCCCGGTCCATGCAAAACATGACCGGCAAATCCTGCAATGCCACGTCGTGAATAATGCAATCATAACCCCGCTGCAGGAATGAGGAATAAATCGCGCATACCGGCCGGTATTCTTGGGCCGCCAATCCTGCGGCAAACAACACAGCATGCTCCTCCGCGATGCCGACATCGTAATAACGATCCGGCTTTTTATCCTTCAGCATTTTCAAGCCGGTGCCACTGGGCATGGCAGCGGTAATGCCCAACAGCTTGCTGTCACGCTCGCAAAGCTTCACCATTGCATCCCCGAAAACGTCCTGCCACTTCGGCGGCTCGCCCGGCTTGCCCTTGGGTGTCTCGCCGGTCTTTGCGTCATACGGCCCCAGCCCGTGGTATTTCTCAGGATGCTTTAAAGCCGCCTGAAACCCCTTGCCCTTCTTGGTTAGCACGTGAAGGACGATGGGGTGATCACAGCTCTTGGCATATTCCAAGAATTTGATCAGAAGCGGCAAATCGTGCCCATCAATCGGACCGACATACTCAATGCCCAGCTCCTCAAAAATCACGCTATGGGCCTGGCCACCCCTCCCGTAAATTCCGTCACCCGCCTCGCGCTGCTTCAGCGAGACATCTGAAACCGCACCCTTGATTGCCTCCTCAGCCCTTTGCCCTAATTTTACAGCCAAATCCCCCTTTGGCAGCCGCTTCATCAGCAACTCCAGATTCCCGTGCATTTTTTTATAGCCCGGATTGGTGATGATCTTGTTGAGATACCTCGAGATCGCCCCGACGTTTTTGTCGATGCTCCATTCGTTGTCGTTTAAAATGCCGATGAAGCGCCCCGTTGTCGTCGCAATGTTGTTCAGCGCCTCATAGGTAATCCCATTCGTCAACGCCGCATCGCCAAACACCGCAACCACATTCTCACTGCCCCCCCGCTGGTCGCGCCCCGCACAAAATCCCAGTGCCGCTGACAACGCCGTACCCGCGTGCGCCGCGCCGTAACAGTCGTGCTCACTCTCCGTCCGCAGCGCAAAGCCGTTCAATCCGTCCGTCTGCCGAATGGTGTGAAACCGGTCCCGCCGCCCCGTCAAAAGCTTGTGCACATAGCACTGGTGGCTCACGTCCCACAGGAACTTGTCCTTCGGCGTCGAGAACACCTTGTGCATCGCGATCGTCAGCTCCACCACGCCGAGGTTGGGCCCCAGGTGCCCGCCGGCCTTCGCCAGCTTGGTAATCAGCTCCTCGCGAACCTCGCCCGCCAGACTCAATAGCTGCTTCTCCGTCAGCTTCTTGACGTGCTCCGGCCCTTGGATCATGTCCAGGTAACGGCTCTGTGTTTTAGTTTTCATCATCCATCGACAGCGGCCGCGCCTTCAGGTCGCCCTCCAGCGATTCCTCCAGCTGTGCCACCTTCAGCTCCGCCGCGCGCAGTTTCTCCTCGCACGCCTTCACCAGTTTCGCGCCCTCCTCGTACCGCACCAGCAGCGTCTCCAGCGGCAGCTCGTCCGACTCCATCTCCTCCACGATGGACTCCAGTTTCTCCACCGCGTCCTCGAACGAGACGTCCGCCGGCTTTTTAGCAGCTTTGGAAGGCACCGCTTGACCCTATGCCAAACCCGCCGCCAAAGTCCAGTTCAGACCTCAGTCCGCCGTGCTGCCAAACTCTCCCTCCGCCACGCGCGTCCGCAGCCACTGCCCCTTTTTGACCTCACTCGCCCGCCGGATGATCGCCCCAGATTTGGAATCCGTCGTAATCGAATACCCACGCGCCAGCACATTGTCCGGCGCCAGCAATCGAAGTGCATCCGCCAAGTGTTCCAGCCGCAGCCGCTTGTCCGCCAGCCGCGCCGCGCCATTCTCACGCAACCCGCGTCCCAGTCCCCGCGCCAAGTCCGCCTTCGCCGCAACCACCGCACGTGGCCGAAACCGCCGCAGTCGATCCAACGCCGATTCCCATTTCCCCGCCAGTCCGCGCCATTGCACCCGCCAGCCGCGCCTCAAGTCCTCCGTCAACTCATCCACCCGCTGCATCCGCGACTGCAACCGCCGCCGCGGATGACTCCGCAACAACCGCGCCCCCAGTTCCCCCACATCGCGATGACCCGCCGCCACCCCCCGCCGCGCCCCGCGCGCAATGCGCCCCGCCAACGCCGACAATCGCTCCCCCAAGTTCACCGCCCCCGCCGTGATGATCTCCGCCGCCGCGCTCGGCGTCGCCGCCCGCACGTCCGCCACGAAATCACAAATCGTGAAATCCACCTCATGCCCCACCGCCGACACCACCGGCACCCGCGACCCCGCCACAGCCCGCGCCAGCGCCTCCTCATTAAACGCCCACAAGTCCTCCAGACTCCCCCCGCCCCGCGTCAGCAAAATCAAGTCAAGCTCCCCGCCCTCGGCAAACCGGTTCAACTGCTCCACCCCGCGCGCCAATTCTCGCTCCGCCCCCGAGCCCTGCACCCGGCTTGGCGCGATCACGATCTCCAGCGAAGGCTGCCGCCGCCGCACCACGTGCAGCACATCCCGCAGCGCCGCCGCGTCCAGCGACGTCACCACCCCCATCCGCTGCGCCACCTGCGGCAGTTCCCGCTTGCGCCCACTGTCAAACAGTCCCTCTGCCCGCAGCTTCTCCTTCAGCCGCTCGAATCGCACCTGCAACTCCCCCACCCCCTGCAGCTCCAGCGCCCGCACGATCAACTGGTACTGCCCACGCGGCTCGTACACCGTCAGCTCCCCGCGCAGCACCACCTTCAGCCCGTCCTCCAGCAAGTCGCGCTGCCCCACCCGCGTCCCGCGAAACAACACGCACGCCACCTGCGTCCGGTCATCCTTCAGCGAGAAATAAACATGCCCCGACGCCTGTTGCCGCAAGTTGGAAACCTCCCCAGTCACCCACACCTCGCCCACCTGCCCCTCCAGCGCCCCCTTCACCCGCGCCGTCAGTTCGCCCACAGTGAGGACGTGCCGGGTTTCTTCTGGCGTGAAAAGTTCGCCGAAGTCCCACTGGGTTTGTTTGGATCGAGCCATTTTTAAAAAGTAATCAGTGTTCAGTCATCAGTAATCAGTATAACCACCCCACTGATAACTTGATTACTGATCACTGATCACCGACCACTCCCAACTCCGCCACCTGCGCCACATCCTTGTCCCCTCGCCCGGAGAGATTTACGATCACCACCGCGTCCTTCGACATCGCCGGCGCGCGCTTGATGACCTCGGCGACGGCGTGGGCGGATTCCAACGCGGGGATGATGCCCTCGAGTTTGGCGAGTTTCTGGAAGGCGTCCAGCGCCTCGTCATCAGTGGCGTAAGTGTACTCCGCGCGGTCATTGTCGCGCAGCCACACGTGCTCGGGGCCGACGGCGGCATAGTCAAGGCCGGCGGAGACGCTGTGCGTCAACTGAATCTGCCCGTGCTCATCCTGCAAAAGGAACGACCGCGTGCCCTGCAACACACCCAGCGAACCGCCATGGAACCGCGCCGCATGTTTGCCCGGCACAATGCCCTCGCCGCCGGCCTCCACACCCACCATCGCCACGCCTTCGTCCTGGAGAAAGGGGTAAAACAACCCAATCGCATTAGAGCCGCCGCCCACGCATGCGATCAACAATTCCGGCAGTTTCTCCTCTTGCTCCAGGATTTGCCGCCGCGCCTCGTCGCCAATCACGCGGTGAAAATTGCGCACCATCTTCGGGTACGGATGCGCCCCGTACGCCGTACCCAGGATGTAATGCGTGTGGCGCACGTTGGTCACCCAGTCTCGCATTGCCTCGTTGATGGCCTCCTTGAGCGTGCGCTGGCCGGCCTCCACCGGCACCACCTCCGCGCCCAGCATGCGCATGCGGAAGACGTTCAGCCGCTGCCGCTCGCAGTCGTGCGCGCCCATGTACACCACGCACTCCAGCCCGAACATCGCCGCCACCGTCGCCGTTGCCACCCCGTGCTGCCCCGCGCCCGTCTCGGCGATGATGCGCGTCTTCCCCATCCGCTTGGCCAGCAGGATCTGGCCCATCGCATTGTTGATCTTGTGCGCGCCGGTATGCAGCAAATCCTCGCGCTTTAAATAAACCCGCGCGCCGCCCAGTTCATCCGTCAACCGTTCAGCGAAATAAAGCGGCGTCGGCCGCCCGCAAAACTCGCGCAGATAATAATCCAGCTCCTCCTGAAACTTCGGGTCCGCCTGCGCGCGCGCGTACTCCTCCTCCAGCTCCATTAACGGATGCATCAACGTCTCCGGCACGTACCGCCCCCCGTACGGCCCAAAGCGCCCTTTCGCATCCGGAATTTCCTGCAAACTGCTCATCCCCGCCACCCTGCCACAAACGCCCCGCCCAATCACGCCCATTCACGCGCCCTTGGCTGCCGCCACGAACGCCCGCATCTTCGCCGCATCCTTCACGCCCGGCTCACTCTCCACCCCGCTCGACACATCCACCGCGAACGGATCCGCCACCCGCACCGCCTCCGCCACGTTCTCTGCCGTCAATCCCCCCGCCAAAAAAATCGGCTTCCCGCACTCCCCCGCCTTACGCGCCAACTCCCAGTTGAATTGCTCCCCCGTCCCCCCGCGCGCATCCTTCGAAAACGCATCCAGCAAGAACCCATCCGTCCCAAACCGCTCCAGCTCCGCCAGCGACGACTCATCCTTCACCCGGATCGCCTTCAACGTCATTGCCCCAAACCCCGCGCAAAACTCCGGCGACTCCTCACCGTGAAACTGCAGCACATTCAATGTGCACTCCCGCATCGCCTGCCTCACCACCGATTCCTCCGCGTTCACAAACACCCCCACCCGCGCCACCGATGGCGGCAAAACCTCCACAATCGCCCGCGCCACCTCCAGCGAGACAAAACGCGGGCTGCCCTCGTAAAACATCAAACCAACGGCATCCGCGCCGGATTCGGCGGCCGTCAATGCATCCGCTTCGCTGGTGATCCCGCAGATCTTGACGGTGACACTCACCTAACGGTCCCGGCCCAAGCCGATCTTGCGGCAGTAGGCAATGCTGCGCTCGATGTCGCCCTTTTGGAAATTCTGTTGCGCCACTCTCCGGTCCACTCCCGCAGGCGCCTTGAACGTGCCGATCGGCGTGCCACGTTTGGCGAAGGCCTCAAATTTGGCGTAGCCCTTGGGCTTGCCCTTGGGCCAATCCTCCCAAAAGTCTTCCTTTTTCACCGCCAATTCGCGGTTGAAGCCGGAGATGGTTTCAATGCAAACAGGCGCGTCCGGACATACCTTCGTAAAATGCGCGAAGTATTGTTTCCAGTCAACGAGACCTTCACCCATCGCCGTCCACGCGGCGGTGTAGCCATTCTCGCTCGGCCACGCCATCGTGTCGCGCAGGCTAGTGGTCAGCACATACGGAGCGAGATTCTTGAGATTCTCAAACGGATCCTCCAGCGTCCACACAGCGTTCCCGGAATCCATATTCACGCCCACCCAATCCTTGCCAGCCTCTTCCACGAGCCGCACCAATTCCAGCGAATGCATATCACCCGCGTGATTCTCCATGGCGATCTTGATGCCCGCATCGGTCGCGCGGTTCTTGTTGGCCTTTAGAAGATTCACGGTGTCATCAATGCGCGCCTCAATACCGCCTTCCGTGGCGCGGTCGCGGCGCGATCCGAGGATCACCCGAAACGCCGGCGAGCCGAGCGTCTTGGAAATGCGAATGCCCAGCGCCAGATGCTCTTCGGCCGTGCCCCAAGTATCCTTGAATGACGGCGAGGTCGGGCAAATACTCCAAGAGCCGATGTACAGTTTGATGCCCCTGTCATCTGCATACGCCTTCACACCCTTCAAGTATTTCTCCTCAAAATTCTCAAACGGCCCGAGGTCCGTGATGAACAGCGAATCGCACCGCAGCTTTTTGGTGTAATCAATCAACTGCTTCGCATTCCAGTTCATCGCCCGCACGGCAAAGTTATCTAAGCCCAGCCGCAGGGGTTGCTTGATGCGTTTTCTGGCCACCTCGGCAGGCAGCGTGGTGGCAACCGCCGCGGCGGTGGCACTGGCAAGAAAATCACGACGTTTCATGACGTTCGTTTGCATGCACCCATTGGGAGACAGTCACGCTCGCGAATCAAGCTGATTCATGGTGCAGGCTTGTTTTTTTGCCGTATCCCCCCTTGACTGTCACCGTGCCGACCGCACCACCCCAACTGGATATCGAACTCCTCCCCACGTTTATGCCCCGTCCGAATGCCACACATGTCGTGTTTGATTTCGACGGCACTCTTTCCTGGATCCGCCATGGCTGGCCGGAAATCATGCAGCAAGTCATTGGGCCTCAGCTGACATTGCAGCCCGGTGAAACTGCCAGTGACATTCGCTCCCATCTCTTCAATGAAATGTACCGCTTCAACGGCCAGCCCACGCTGGTGTTTATGGCCGAGATGGCCAAGCAAATCACCGAACGCGGCAACACGGCTGACCCGGATGAACTACTCAACGCCTTTATCGCCCCGCTGGATGCCATGGCTGACGAACGCCACCGCCAACTGCGCGAAGGCGAGACGCGGCCGGACGAATTGATCGTCCATGGCGGCCGTGCGCTCATCGAGCATTTACACACGCACGGCCTTAAGACTTTCATCCTCAGCGGAAATCCACACGCACAGATCAACCTGGAAGCCGACCTGCTCGACCTCACGCGCTACTGCGAAGGCCGCATACAGGGCCACGTGCACGCCGACAATTTCAGCAAACAAACCGTGCTCGAGCAATGGATGGCCGAGGACAAATTCACTGGTGAAAATCTTGTAATGTTTGGCGATGGTGCCGCTGAAATAAAAGCCACCAATAACCTCCATGGTCTCACCATCGGCGTTTGCACAGACGAACACACCAACGGCTCAGGCATCCTTGATACCAACAAAAAAGCCGTCCTACTCGACGCCAACGCTGACGCCCTAATCGCCGATTTCCGCAATCCCGAACTCCTCACCGACCTCATCCTCGGATTATGAAGTCGATCGATCTCGCCAAACTGAAAGTCTACCCGCTCACCGAGCGCGACAGCATGGCCGGCATCGAGGAAACTCTTATTGATCCCATGAGCGCACCGAGCGCACTTTCGGATGCCAACCAAGAACAGGTATCCCAATGCGCTGTCAACATCCGTGCCGCCCGCGAACGAGGTGCCAGTGTGATGTACATTTACGGAGCGCACCTTATCAAAAACGGTGCCCATAAACTGCTCGATGCCCTTATGGCCGGTGGCTGGATCACGCATCTCGCCACCAACGGCGCCGGCGTCATTCACGACTGGGAATGGGCGCACCACGGCCGCTCCACCGAGAGCGTGCGTGCCAATGTCGCCACCGGCACCTTCGGCACTTGGGAGGAGACCGGCCGCTGCCTCCATCTAGCCGTGCTGGCCGGTGCCTTGCACGAGGAGGGTTTTGGCACCAGCGTTGGCCGCATGGTTACCGAGGATGGCATCATCCTGCCCGCACGCGCCGAGTTGGAAGCGGCACTGCGTGACGAGCCCTCGCACCCACTTTCGCCAGCACGCGCAGAACTGCTGCAGGCCATGAACCAGCACAACCTCGCCGAGGGCCAGCATAAGATTGCCCATCCTTGGAAGGCATCTTGCGTCCTTGGCAACGCCTTCCGGCACCATGTCCCACTTACCGTGCATCCCGGCATCGGCTACGACATCATCTCCAACCACCCTCTTTTCAACGGGGCCGCCTTGGGCCGAGCAGCTGGATTGGATTTCGCCACCTTTGGTGGTTCGGTGGAAGGCCTCGACGGCGGCGTAGTGCTCTCTGTTGGCAGCGCGATCATGGGGCCGCAGGTGTTCGAGAAAAGCATCTCCTGCGTTAACAACCTGCGCCTGCAAGCCGATCTCGAGATCGTCAGCGGCCATAGCATTCATGTGGTGGATATCCAAGACGGCGGCGGCTGGGACTGGACCCAAGGCGAACCGCCCAAGGATAACCCCGCCTACTACCTGCGCTTCTGCAAAAGCTATGATCGCATGGGTGGCACCATGCATTATGCCCAATGCGACAACATCGGTTTCACGCATCACTTGTTGAATGCATTGAACCAATAACTTACGCAGAACGATTTTTTCTCTGCGACTCTGCGTAAGAAATAAAATGGACTCCGACCCCTTTCAGCACATCACCGATCAATACGCCAACCTGCGCATTGCCGTGGTAGGCGATTACAGCTGTGACCGGTATTTAGAGATTGATCCGGACAAAAAGGAGACCTCAATCGAAACTGGTCTGCCCGTACACAACGTCACTCGAGTACGCGCCCAACCCGGCGCCTCCGGCACGGTACTCAACAACCTTGCCGCACTCGGCGTGGGCGAGCTCTGGCCCGTCGGCTTTTGCGGCTGCGATGGGGAAGGCTACGAACTCTACCGTGCCCTTGAACAAACGCCCGGCGTGCGGATGAAATATTTTTTTGAGAGCGAAGATCAACGTACATTCACCTACTGCAAACCGCTCCTCATGCACCCCGGTCAACCTCCGGAGGAACTGAACCGGCTCGACAGCAAAAACTGGCATCCCACTCCCACAACGCTCCAACATCAACTGGCCA
This sequence comes from Verrucomicrobiales bacterium, assembly GCA_002721895.1. Next base: position 50,545 of record PBLV01000015.1, on the reverse strand, counting down.
ACGCCGTTCGGTCGCTGGCGAAAGACGTGAACGCGGTCATTGTGTTGGATCAGGTGGACACACCGGAAACCGGCGTGGTCACTCGCTCAATGCTTGAAGCACTGGACGAAGTGCGCGACACATGCCTTATCATCGGTGATAGTCGCCGTGGACTGAAGGATTGGCCGGCGATCATTTATAAGATGAATGCTGACGAACTGGCCCAGCTCAGCGTCGAATTCAACGAACCCTCCATAGCCGCCAGCGCCCTGGCCCGACAGACCGGCCAACTCGTTTTCGTGTCACTCAGTGAAAACGGCATTGTCGGCGCGGACGCCAACGGCAACGTGGAACAACGCCCTGCCCTGCCCGTTTCTGGAGAAATCGATATCGTCGGCGCCGGCGACGCCGTGATGGCCAACCTCACCACTGCCCTCGCCGCCGGAGCCAGCACCGGCCAATCCCTCGAACTCGCCAACGCCGCCGCCTCTGTAGTCATTCACAAACTCGGGACCACTGGTGCCGCCTCATTGACAGAGATCAAAAACCTAATTACGAACCAACTTAATTAGCGCCAAAAACTTTTTCCGGTTTCGGATCGCCCAAGATCAGCATCCCATCAGCAGCAAAACCTTCAAGCCAACGACCGTTCCCGTCCCATTGACTGCTGGTGGTTTGAACGGTACTCAACCGCTCGGGAAACGCAATCGGCTTCGATTTCCCATCCAAGGTCATCACACGCGCTTCCTTTTCAGAAAAACAGGTCAGCAACAGTGTTTTATCCCGCTGCCACACGACTTCGAGTGATGCCGCCCCCTCCGCAAACATAATCGTATTTCCCCGCCCCGTTACCTCCAGACTTTCCGAATCAAGGAAGACCACCTCGATTTCTGCAATCTTTCTTGGAATGATCAATCCCGCCTCCCTTGGCCAACTACGCCTGGACAATTGGCATCGCGCCAAGACTTTTCCATCCGGCGAGGGAATCACGCGAACGAACGGCAGACTACGGTGATACCATGGCACCTCATAGACCAATTGAACCCCGCCATTTTTCAAACCCATCCGAGAAAATTGGATGTGCGAATCCGTTCGGATCTGGGACAACACATATCCCGCCCGCTTCATTAGGTATGCAGTCTCGACACTTCCCGCTTGCCGTCGCCCAACCTCCCTTCGGCCCGAGCCATCTCTCTGCTGCATAAATAACTGGAATTCATTGTTGCGTACCCGGCCGGGAATGAATGGCGGGGCTGAATTCATGGAAATTTCACGCGAAAAATCGGCTCCCAAAATCCACGCATCATCATCACCGAAAACCAGCGCCGTCGTGCCCGAGCGCTTTTCCCAAACGAACGTCCCCACGACCGTGATACAACCCACACAAGCCAAGGCCAAAACTGGCAGAACCACCTTCTTCATTACACATCACAAACCCGCGCTGCATGTCGCAATGCCGCTTTTTTGTCCTTCCACGTGGGGATGAATTCCTGGGCAACATATCCCTTATAGCCCGTTTCAAGAATAGCCCGCATCACGGCTGGATAATTGATTTCTTGCGAGTCGTCCAATTCCGCCCGGCCGGGATTACCCGCCGTGTGGTAGTGCCCGATGATGTCTTTGTACTGCCTGATGCGCCGGATCACATCGCCGTTCATAATCTGAACGTGATAAATGTCAAACAGCAGCTTCATTCGCGGCGAACCCACCAAGCGAACCAATTCGGCGCAATGATCCACATCATCCCCAAAATAACCCGGATGCCCCTTCATGGGATGTGAATCATCCCGGGTATTCAAGTGCTCCAGAACAAGGTTCACCTCGCGTTTCTCTGCATAGCCCATCATCGATTTCCAAAAATTAACGCAATGCTTCGCACCCTGTTCGGGTGCAATCCCCTTCTCCCCAAACCCCGTAAATGTGATGACACTGGGACATCCCACCTTCACCGCCACATCAATCGCTTCCGTCAACTTTGCCTGACACATTGCGTGATGCCGAGGAACGCACGGCCCCGTTTTAAACCCATGACTCCCAACCAGCGATACCCCCAAACCAGTCGCCCGCACCTTGGGATAAACCGTCCGGGGCACGCCCTCTATCCCCGCCATCCCAATTTCCTTCACCCACTTCATTAATGTTTCCGCATCCACAGGATCAGGCGCGGACTTGAAGCACCACCCCATCACGGATTGTTTGATTCGCCCCTTGGTTACCTTGAAATCGTCATCCGCTCCGTTAAGAGGCACTTGTGCCGACACCGCAACCACACTCGAAACACCCGCGCCAACAAGAAGTCTCCGCCGTGATATACCCATGCCCAAGTCTCAACAATCCCGCCCCAGAGGCAAGCGCATTTCACCGCAGCCCCTTGGGAAAACTTTCCGTTGAAACTTTTGAACAAACCCGCAACGCTCCCGTCCAACGAGGGTTAACACAAAGGAGAAACAATGAAGAAAACGATTTTAGGCATCGCCGCAGCTATGGCTCTGGGTACAGGCTGTGCAACCGACACAGGCACCGGGGCGTTGATTGGGGGCGGAATTGGTGCCGCTGCAGGCCAACTGATTGGCGGCGACACAAAGTCGACCGTCATAGGCGGCGCGATCGGCGCGGCTGTGGGTGGTGCGGCGGGCAACCAACGTGACGCACAGAAAAAAACGAACCCATAATTGCCCCTGTCAGGCCAATTTTCCAGCCGCCTTCGGGCGGCTTTTTGCGCCTCAAGAATATAGGAACATTTGCAGGGTTGACGAGCCGCCAAATAAAACGTGAAATCCGGCTGTTGTTACAACCCCAACTAAAGGACATAAACTAATGAAGATTAAACTGTTTGTTCTAGCGACTGCCTTTGTGGCATTCCTGTTCGCCGGCTGCGAATCCACTGAACCTACGGCCGCCCCGGCCGAGAAAGCAAAAGCGGCACCTGATGGTGCCGGGGAGAACAAAGACAAAAAATAAAGCCACACTATATGTAAAGCCAGCCGCCTATTCCGGGCGGCTTTTTGCTTTTCATAAGGTGCAGCCAACTTGACTAGCTTGAAGATGGACTCTCCTTTTCCGGTATTGGCGATGCCACCCGACCGACCACCACCTTGTGTTGAACATTAACATCAACAGCAAAAACCCTCTTATCTAAAAATTAAGACAACGCCAGCCCTTAGCCAACATCATGACAACCCCCGAAGGCACTGCAAGGAATGTCGACTTGGTTTGCAAATGGTTAATTGCGATTAAGCCTACCCTATTTTACTCTAATCTTCATTCCATCCAAAACACACAAAACTAACTCGCCAACCTTTTGCAATTTTGCCTATTTTCTCCCAGCACCACGATATGCCAAAGGAAATTGTCATCGAATATTGCGCAGCTTGAAACTATGAGCCCCATGCCGTCGGTCTGGCGGAACGGCTCATGAAGCTGAAGCAGCGCATCGGCGCCTTGAAGTTGGTCCCATCCGACGGCGGCGTTTTTGAAGTTACTGCGGATGGAAAAATGCTCCATTCAAAACGGGCAACGGGAGAATTTCCCGCCCCCGATGATGTCCTGCGGGCTGTTCAAGCCCTGCGGTAAACTCCGCAGTGTCTGCCCGCCAAAACCATTTTTCTGGAGAGTTGAGGGTGCCTGGTGGCCCCCGCGGTCTTCAAAACCGTTGTCGGTTCGTAACCGGGCCGAGGTAGGTTCGATTCCTACCCTCTCCGCCAATTCAAATAATCGTACTCGCATCTCTCCCCTCTTCCTCGAACTCGATTCTTTTTCCGATTACGAAGTACGAGCAGGAGGTAGATGTACGATTCATCACCGCCATGACTGATCCCATTCGCCTAACTCAATATAGCCATGGCGCAGGTTGCGGTTGCAAAATTTCGCCCGCCGTACTCGAGGAAATCCTCAGCCAAGCCGGCAAGCCAGAACCACATGCCCAACTGCTCGTCGGCAATGACTCCAAAGACGACGCCGCCGTGTATGACTTGGGGAACGGCCAAGCCATCATAAGCACCACGGATTTTTTCATGCCCATCGTGGACGATCCGTTCGACTTCGGCCAAATCGCCTCCGTCAACGCCATTAGTGACATCTACGCCATGGGTGGCACCCCGCTGATGGCCATCGCCGTGCTGGGTTGGCCGATTGAAAAACTCCCTCCCACAGTCGCCAGCCGCGTACTTGAAGGAAGCCGCGCGGCATGCAATCGAGCTCGCATCCCACTTGCGGGAGGACACAGCATTGATACTCCCGAACCCATTTTCGGCCTCGCCGTTACAGGGCAAGTGCAAGTGGAAAATCTCAAGCGCAACGACACCGCCAAGCCTGGTTGTGAACTCTTTCTCACCAAACCCCTTGGCGTCGGCCTGGTAACCACCGCACAAAAGCGAGGCATTGCTGAAACCGCTGACCTGAAACGGGCTGTTGAGCAAATGACCGCTCTCAACCAAATCGGCAGCCAACTCAGCGCCTTGCCTGAAGTGAATGCCATGACCGACGTCACTGGCTTTGGCCTACTCGGTCACCTCACCGAAATGTGCGAAGGCAGCGGCGTAAGCGCCGTGATCAACAGCGCCTCCGTGCCAAGACTGCCAAACACCGATCAGTACATTGCCGAAGACTGCACCCCCGGCGGAACCGACCGTAATTTCGACAGCTATGGTCACCTCATCAGCCCACTCACAGACGCCCAACGCGCCCTGCTCTGCGACCCCCAAACGAGTGGCGGCCTGCTGGTGGCCGTCATGCCCGACGGGCTTGAAACCTTTAACAAGGCCACATCGGAACTGAACCTAACCTCCTTCGGAAAGCTCACCGATTACACCCAGCCACTCATCACCGTCAACTGATGCCCAAGGCCAACAAAAACCTGCGTGCCATCCCCGGCGTTGATACGCTTCTCGAGGCGATGCCCGACTGCCTCCTGCCACGCCCGCTCGTGGTTGCCACCATTCGCAAGGAACTAACCACACTCCGCAAGGCAAAAAATATCCCGGCCACAGATGACATCATCAAAACCGTTCGCCAGCGTTTGAACGACCTTGCCCTGTCCCGACTACAACCAGTTATCAATGCAACCGGTGTGATCATCCACACAAATCTCGGACGCGCTCCAGTGTCAGTACCGGACAACGCCGGCTACACAAATCTGGAAATCGACCTCGCCACCGGCCGACGCGGCAAGCGTGCACCTTACGTCGAGCAATGCCTTGCCGAGCTTTGTGCGTCGGAAGCGGCAATGGTCACCAACAACTGCGCCGCCGCCCTTGTGCTAATCCTGCGCCAACTCACCGCGACCCGAAAGGAAGTTGTCATTTCACGAAGCGAACTCGTGCAAATTGGCGGCGGCTTTCGCATTCCCGATATTCTGGAAACCAGCGACGCCATCCTTCGTGAAGTCGGCACCACTAATCGCACTGACCTCAACGATTATGCCAAGTCCATCAACGCCAACACCGGACTGCTCCTCAAGGTGCACCACAGCAATTTTTTCATGAATGGCTTCGTGGGCGCTCCCAGTCGCCGTGAACTGGCTACGCTTGCGTGCAAAAAACGCGTCCCCTTTGTCGAAGATCTTGGCAGTGGCGCGCTGCTGCCCACCGAGAACTGGGCCAACGGCCATCATGAAACCACACCCCGAGAAGCACTTAAGACCGGCGCAGACCTCGTTTGCTTCAGCAGCGACAAGATGCTTGGCGGCCCACAAGCCGGCATCATTGCCGGCAAGGCAAAACACATCAATGCGTTGAAAAAGCATCCCTTCTTCCGCGCCTTGAGATGTGACAAGCTCATCCTATCAGCCTTGCAAACTGCCGCGGAAACGTACCTTCACAACGAAGGCGAATCGCTTCCGCTCAACCAAGTGCTGCACGCCACTCCCCAGTCCATCAAGCGCCGGGCCAACAAACTCGCCAAAGCACTCGGCGAACTGCCCTTGACAATAATTGTTGGTGAAGGCGAATCCCAAGTAGGAGGAGGCGCTTTACCACAAGTCAAACTGCCGAGCATGACGGTCGACCTTATCCCTGATGGCATCACCCTCAAGGATTTCGCTGCTCATCTGCGCCGCGCCCCCATGCCAGTGATCGGTATCATTCAAAACCACCGCTTCCGGTTGGATCTGCGCACCGTGCCACCCGGACAAGACAAGGCACTCCTTCAGTCCATCCAATCAATTTTTACATGAAAACAATCCTGACAACACTCATTGCACTGACCGCGGCCAGCGGATTTGCCACCGAGAAAACCATCGTGCGTAACACGGATCGGTTCGAGCTCGTCTACCAACTGACCGTCCCGAAACTGGCCGAACCGGGCACACTCTGGATTCCCTTGGCACGACCGGATGCTCATCAGAAATTTGATGTGCTCACCATTCAATCCTCCCTTGCATGGCATAGAGTCCGCGATAAATCGGGCCAGAATGACATTCTCGTGATGAAGCCGAAACCCACAGACCATGGCCAACGCGTTACCATCCGATACCAAGTTACCCGCAGGGAAAAACGCGCCCACCATGAGACTGGTGATCCAAAGGTGCATCTGCGCGCCGAGAGACTGGTGCCATTGAACGCGCGGTTCACCACCATTGCCAAATCCACCACTGCCAAGGCGAAGGATGACCACGACCGGGCTCGTGCCCTTTATCGCCATGTGCTTGACCACATGCGTTACAGCAAAACTGGCAAAGGCTGGGGCCGGGGCGACGCACTATACGCCTGTGATGCGAGAACCGGAAATTGCACGGATTTTCATGCCTACTTTATCGCCCTATGTCGCGCCATCAACATCCCTGCACGCTTTGCCATCGGCTTCACCATCCCGGCCGACAAGGATGCCGGCGCCATCGGCGGTTATCATTGCTGGGCGGAATTTCACGCCAACGGCAAATGGATACCAGTGGACATCAGCGAAGCAGACAAACATCCAGAACTGGCCAATTACTATTTCGGACATCACCCGGCCAACCGGCTTGAACTCAGCCGCGGCCGCGACATCGCCGTCAAGCCCGCCCCGAAATCAGGCCCCTTCAATTATTTCTTTGGCCCCCACCTTGAAGTCAATGGCAGGGAAATCCCGGTGAAAGCCACGTTTGAATTCAAACGCCTGCCCCCCCAATAACGGCTTCTCTCGACCGATGGAACCACTCCATTACATCCTCGCAACCGCCGGTCATATCGACCACGGCAAAAGCGCCCTTGTCCGGGCGTTATCCGGCAGTGACCCGGATCGTTTACCCGAGGAAAAGAAACGGGGCATTACCATCGAACTTGGCTTCGCTCATCTTGATCTATGTTCAACTGATGGGAGACCTATCAGTGTCGGCATCATCGACGTTCCCGGCCACGAGGATTTTGTAAAGAACATGGTCGCCGGTGTTGGCTCTATCGATTGCGGCCTGCTTGTCGTTGCCGCTGACGATGGTTGGATGCCCCAAACGGAGGAACACTTTCAAATCCTCGACTACCTTGGCGTCACCCACGGCATTGTCGCCCTCACCAAGGCAGACCTTCCTGATGCCGATGTGGAACTTGCCACGGAAGATGTGCGCGAACGGCTCGCCGGTTCGCCCTTGGAGCAGGCACCCATCATCCCCGTATCCGCACACACGGGCGAAGGTCTTGAGACCTTGAAAATCGCGCTTGCCACCTCACTGGCACAAATTCCTCCACCGATGAATGACGGCAAACCGCGGCTGCTGGCCGATCGTGTCTTCACCCTAAAAGGCATCGGCACGGTCGTTACCGGCACACTGTCCGGCGGCTCCCTGAGCCACGGCCAAACCATCACCCTCCAACCCGGCAACCGCAAGGCACGCGTACGTTCGCTGCAATCCCACAATCAAGAGGTGAAGATCGCCCCTCCCGGCACCCGCACAGCCGTCTGTCTCAGCGACGCATCGCGCCAGGATGTTTTACGCGGAGAAACCCTCACCCTTCCACACCTCGGCGAACCATCCGAAACTGCCGATATTCATATCCAGCGCTCCCCCAACAGCCCCCAACGTATCCTCCGCAATCACACCCGCATCCGGGTTCATCATGGCAGCGCCAACACGCCTGCGCGACTTGTGCTGATGGATCAAAAGGAAATCAAGCCCGGCGAATCTGAATTTGCCCAACTGCGCTTTGAGTCGCCCGTGCATCTTCTCGCGGGAGACCGCGTTGTCATTCGAGACTGGCCCGAGACCTCTACTCTCGCCGGCGGCATCATCATCGATCCCACAGCCCCCCGAAGAGGCTTTCGCTCCCCGCCCCAACGAACACTGCTTCAACAATGCGCCCAAGCCGTCAACCCCGATGACTCCGCCAAGTGGGCCAAGGCACACCTTCAACGACTTGGCGCCGTACTCCGCAGGAACCTGTTGAAGCAATCCCGCTTCGGTGAATCCCAGATCGATGCCGCATTGGGTGTAATCGATACGGTGCAAATCAAGGATTGGGTTGCCGACCCTGAGTGCTGGAAAAATGCCCTCAACGCTGCGGCTACTCTCATCAACACCGAGCATACACAACACCCCGAACGCCCCGGACTGCCATTGGCCACCCTGCGCAAGGCCCTCCGCGAATACCTCCCTACAGATTCCATCGACATCCTCTTGGACGACCTGTGCACCAACGGTTTTAGCCGCAATGGCACCCTCCTGTCCCGCGACTCCCATACCCTCACCCTGCCTCCAGCCATGCAGGCCGCCGCCGAGAATGTCCGTGCTGCACTCCGCGCCAAGCCCATGGAACCGCCAGCCCGCAAGGATTTGGGCCACCCAGACGCCCTCCGCTTCCTGCTCGACAACGGTGAAGCCGTTGAGCTCTCACCGGATCTAGCCATGGACACCCATGCGTTTGATGAAGCAGTAAAATCAGTGCGCACCGAACTTGCCTCTGGCGGCGCCAAAGCCAGCAAACTTCGCGAAGTGATTGGAACAAGCCGTCGCGTGCTCATCCCGCTTTTGGAAAAAATGGACAAGGACGGCATCACCCTTCGGCAAGGCGACCTTCGCGTCCTGCGTCAGCAGGGCTGACTAGCGGTAGTCCCCCCCGTTGAGACTGTTCACCACGCTCTTCTGCCAAGCCGCCAGTTCCGTCTTCAATCGTGTCAAGCGTTCCGGCTGAGCTTCCGCTAAATCCCTCTGCTCCACCTTGTCCACACGCAGGTTAAACAGCTTGTAGCTCACCGAGAGTCCCTGCTTGTTCGGAATCCGGTGCAGCTTCCAGTCACCAGAAATCCATGCCGCGGCACCAGGAAAAGTATCCAGCGGATATTTCTTGTCTACCTGGCCGGCTTCCGGCGCTGGCTTTTGTTTGCCCGTCCGTTGCTCTTCCCTTAAGGCCTCCAAAATCTGCCGCGCGCGCATGCCTCTCCCCCCCGTCCTGTAATGCCAGAACCCCATCGGCTTCACCCTCCTAAAATCCTTTCCGCGAACCAAATCCGCTAAGCTGACCCCATCCAGTATCGGCTGACCCCGCGTCAATTTTACTCCTGCCAATTCCAAGATTGTGGGGTAAATATCCACCGTGTTGGCCGGAACATTCGTCACCCGGTTTTTCCGGATCACCGCAGGCCACTCAATCAGCCCGGGCACACGAATGCCACCTTCAAGCAAATTGCCCTTCCTACCAGACAACCCTCCCATGGAGTTGGGCTTCAAGCCGCCATTGTCACTGCAATACCAAAGAATGGTATTGTCCGCCACCCCCAACCGACGAAGGCCGCCCCGCAATTCACCCATCGCGGCATCCATCGCGGTAATCTCCGCGTAAAAATTTGCCATCGCCTTGGTTTCATCCTTGTACATCTTGAGAAATTTTTCTGTACCCACATGCGGTCCATGCGGGTTGCCGAACCATACCACCGCGAGAAACGGTCTATCCTTCACCTTCGCCATCCAGTCGAGCGCCAGCTCAACGGTGACATGCGAACTTTCGCCCTGAGTTTCAATCACCTTGCCGTTGTGACTGAAGAGCGGATCGTTCTCGTAAAAATTCGGCGCGGAAACCCATTCATCAAAGCCGTTCTTGCCCGGAGCCACCTCACTGTCCGCCCGCACCGATCCGAGATGCCACTTGCCAAAATGGCCGGTGGAATAGCCCGCGGCCTTGAGGGCCTCGGCGATGGTAATCTCATTTTTGCGCATCGTATGCCCCCACTGAAAGCACCCCATACGATTCGGATGCCGCCCCGTCAACACACTCGCCCGGGTGGGCGAACACACCGGTGCTGCCGCATAAAATCGATCAAAGCGCAGCCCCCTTCGCGCCATTTCATCAAACACCGGTGTCTTCAACACCTTGTGCCCCATATATCCCATGTCCCCCCACCCTTGGTCATCAGCCATGGCGAGGACAATGTTGGGACGATCCTCTGCACTCAGAAAAACCGCCAGTGAAAGAACAAGCAAAGAAGGTATGATGCGTTTCATCATTTCTTGATGGGGTAATTTAAATCATGGAATGCCTTTTCCAAGTTCTGACGAATCACCGCGACATGTTCACCGGGATTTTTCAACGGCGACTTTTCCATCGCATCATTCTTCACGTCGAAAAACCTGCCGTCGCTATAGAGCTTGTATTGCTTGGTGCGCACCCAAGCCTTGCCGCGGCCTTCGGCGAAGGCGTGGTAGCGGGCAACATGGCGGCGGGTGCGGAGGAGCGTGGAGGCAAAACTGACGCCATCGATGGGGTGCTTCACCCGCGTGCCGGCCAGTTCAGCAACCGTGGGCAGCCAATCGCTGAAGTCCACCAACTCATGGCCTTGGCGCCCAGCGGGAATGCGGCCGGGCCAACTGGCAATGAGCGGGACGTTGGTGCCGATGTCCAGCAGCGTGCCTTTGCCGCCGGGAATGCGTTGGCCGTTGCGGATGGAGAAGACGTTTTCGTATTCGTACTTGCGACCTTCGATGTGGCGCAGCTTGGAACGCTTGGCCGTGCCGTTGTCGCCGGTGAAAAAGACGACGGTGTTTTTGCGCAGGCCGAGCTGGTCGATTTTGGCAACGAGTTTGCCAATCATCGCGTCCATGCTTTCGATCATTTCGCCGTAGTTCATCCAGCGATCCTTGCCCGGCATGTACGGCACCTGAACCGGGATATCATCCGTCACGTCATGCGCCAGCGCCATCGGGTAGTAGGCGAAAAACGGTTTCCCCGCCTTGGCGCTTTTGGCCATAAAATTACCGAGGAATTCGACGTACAAATCCGGCCCGTACTTGCCCCTCGTGTCCGTCCGCAGTCGGCCGTTTTCATAAATGAACGGTTCGTGAAAACGCGCGCCCTCGTGCCAGCCGAACACGCTCCACTCATCGAAACCCATCCGCGCGGGCTGTTGCAGATCATTCTTCATCAGGCTCAGCTGCCACTTGCCCGCCACCGCCGTAGCGTAACCGGCGCGCTTGAGTACCTGCGCGATGGAGTTTTTCTCCTCGGCCTTTGGAAAGCTGCCCCATTTTGACTTGAGCCGGAACGGATATTTGCCGGTCATTAAACACACACGCGTGGGATGGCACACGGGCATGCTGAAGGCGTAATCAAACCGCATGCCGCTCTTGGCCAGCGCGTCGATGTGCGGCGTCTTCCAGCGTTCACCGCCATAAGCACCGATGGGTTCGCAGCCGACATCGTCGGTCATGATGAGCACGATATTCGGTTTGCCTTGCGCCACAACGGCCATCGCCGCGCACGCCAACAGTGAAAAGAGGATTCGTTTCATTGCAGTTTCTCCGGAATGCCCTGGATAATTTTGTCTTTCGGAAACATCGCCTTCACCGCCGCCAGCACATCGGCGCGTTCTTCCTTGAGCGAAGTGTAGCTCACCGTCTTGCCATCGAGGTACAGCGCCCAGTAATTGCAGATGAAACAAATCGCTACCTGCGCCTCGCGCTCGCCCACGCGGAACCGCAGCAGGATGCCCGGATCAAAGTGCAGCTTTTCCTCGTGACGCGTGGTGGAATCTGCATCGGCCAAAACCAAATTGCGTAGCCGATTGCTGGCTTTGCCCTGCAACGTCCGGCCGTCGCGACTGACGGTGAAAAAGAGAAACTTCTTTTCGCTCTCTTCAGCATTCAGCCGATGCGTCGTGATGCGCGGCGATGTTTTGAGCAACCGCCGCACCAGCTCCATCGGCGGACGCGTGCGACCGGCGGCCTGTTGCCCGCCGATGTACTCCGAAAACTCACTCACCACACCCAACTGCTTGAGCCAAAGATTTTCGCGTTCGCCCAAGTCACCATCGAGATTGTAAAGCTGCCCCTTTGGCCCACCGGGCTTGGGCTTTGCACTGCGCGGATTGGAGAAGCCTCCCGAGCCGAGTGACGGAATGAATTTCCAAAACCGATGACGCACCGCCAAGTGCGAGAGCCGAGTGCCGGTGATGAGCCAACGCCGGGCGAAATCCCGCTGCCCTTTCAGCACCGGCAAAAAGTTTTCGCTGTCCTCGCCTTCATCATCCGCCAATGGCCGACCGGCGATCGCGGAAAACGTCGCCAGCAAATCCGCTTGGCACACCAGCGCATCACTCACCGCACCGGCCTTCACAGCCGCCGGCCAGCGCACGACAAACGGCATGCGATGGCCCGCCTCCCACGCGTCACCTTTCATGCCGCGCAAAGGCGTGGTGGCGTTGTGACCGAATCGCTTGGTGTCGGCGTCATACCACACCGGGCCGTTGTCGCTGGTGAACAGCACCAGCGTGTTCTTCGCCAAGCGGGCGTCGTCGAGGGCCTTGAGGATTTGACCGACCGTGTCATCGACCATCGCCACGAAGTCGCCATACATGTTGTTCGTGCGGCCTTGGAATTTTTTGGTGGGCAACCACGGCGTGTGCGGTGCGGGCAAGGCTACGTACAGAAAGAACGGCTGTTCCTTGTCGCGTCGCGAGCGAATGTAATCGACCGACTCCGTCGTGAACCGCGGCAGCACTTTCACGTGCTTGAAGTCCGGCGAGATGGGCCCGCCGCGCCAAAACTCACCCTGAATTTTGCTCCAGCCCTCTGTATTGCGCGGACCGATCGTCCCGGTCGGCTCCTGAATCGCTTTTCGACCGCCAATATAATAGTACGGCACGATATCCAGCGAGTGCGGCATGCCAAAATAAAAATCGAACCCGTGATCCAGCGGCCCGCCGACGAGCGGCTTGGCGTAATCGTAATTTGGCCCGCCATCAAAACCGAGATGCCATTTGCCGACCATGGCCGTGGCGTAGCCCTGCCCTTTCAAAGCCGAGGCGATCGTCGTGCGCCCTTTTTCAATGACCGACTGCCGCCGCCAACCGAGATTCGCCCGATGCGGATAGCGCCCGGTGAGCAGCCCGTACCGCGTGGGCACACACACCGAAGCCGGCGAATGGGCATCAGTGAAGCGCATCCCCTCGCGCGCAAGCCGGTCGATGTGCGGCGTGGGATTCTTCGACTTGGCATTGTAACACCGCGCATCGCCGTAGCCCATGTCGTCGGCAAGAATCACCACGATGTTCGGCTTTGGCGGCGGATTCAGCCCCCAAGCCACCTGCGCCACGAAAAGGAACGCCAACAGGAAACGGTGCATGCAATAGAGCAAAGCACAGGCAAATTGAAAATGATACAGAAATTCGAAAACGAAAACCAATAACCGGAAGATTTATCCGGTCCTTTGAACGACGCGACGAGCAACCGACTTTTTCCGCTTCAATGCGCCCCGGGGTGGCATCTTTTCGACTGGAATCTGGGTGGAAGCGTCGCGGATTACTGAGATCAGTCGGTTCAATTGTCGGTTCGGCAGGCCGGCGTATACCGGCAAATATACCGTGTCCCGAATGTACTCATTACACTCACGAGCCGGCTTGTCCGGTGCTGCATCCGGCGCAATTGCTTGCAGTTGGGTCGATGTTGAAGTGGCATCAAATCCCGCTGCGCGCAGGTCGGCCACCAGTTTGCCCTTGTCGGCACAACGAACTGGGAAAAGCCAATAAGTGTGAGATGCGCTGTCAACGCCATGAATATCCACGAACTCCCGGAGGCCATCCCGCACAGTGTTGCCCGCGACAATACGCCCGGCCAGATGGCCGTTTCTGGATTGGTGAAGACGACGGAGCAACAAGGCAAGCTGCGCCACCGGGGGCTGTTGACGAATGTGCAGCAGGAGTTCACTGGCCTTGAAATTTCGTACTGCGGCAATGACCAATTCGTCAAAATCCACGCGCAGCAGTTCGCACGCGCGAACAAAGAGCCGGTAGCAAACCGGCTGGCCCAGTGTTTTTAGGACCCCATACTTGATCGTGCGCCATATAAACCCGGCCCGGCCTCTCTCGGGATATTTTGAAAGACGATTGCGAAGGGCACCGCGCTCTTGTCCTTTCCGTACCCGTGCCATAGCCCCGCCAAGGGCACTGGCCGTCTTGATGGATCCAAAACTAAAGAGACTTATGTCACTTCGAGCATCACCGTTGTAACGATCAATACCCCGGAACGCCTGTGCACAATCCTCCACTACACGAATCTCCGGACGATCCGTCACGGCACGGAAAATGGGATCCATGTCCATCCGAGCCCCAAACAGATGAGCGGCAACAATCAGGCGCGTGCGTGACGTGAGGGCACGCTTGACCGCGCCACGCTTGACCTCAAGTGTCCTCATGTTGAGATCCACCGCCACGACAACCAGCCCATGGGCATGAACGATTTGGACCATGTCGGGAATGTTAACGCCGGTCATCAGCACCTCGCTTCCACGAGGCAGATTGAGGATTGAAAGGTAGGCGTCAAAAAGAGTGCGCACCGACAGCGCGGCGATGGCGTCATTTTCCGCCGACCAGAGTTTTTCAAGATCGGCAGCAACAATCTCCCGGCGCAACCCCGGTCGGAGAGTATGTCCTACCGCAGCCAACAGGTCGCGATAGGAAAAATCCAGCTGCTTGCGCGCATACATGACAAATGCCCGAGCCCCTCAGCACCCACCAAAGAGTGCCGCTCTCCTAACAAAAACTCGCCCTTGAATCCAGCTTTTTGCGTAAGGGCCGTGGACAGTTACATTAAAAGAATGCCAAGATTAAGCAAAAAGGGCCGGAATTGATTCCGGCCCTTGTATGAATTCTTTGCCCAGCCTACTGCACCGATAGCTTGTGGCTCTCGGAGTGGCTGTTGAATTCGGGGGCGTACATGCACTGGATGCTGGCCATGCCGGACTGGTACTGGCCCTTGTGCTGGACGCGCACGCTATACTCAAAGACGTAGGTGCCCTTGGGCAGGTAGTCGATGAAGAAGTGCGTGGCAGTGTCGCGAGTGCTTTCGTAGTAGCCGAGGCCGTCTTGATAACGGTACCTGCTAAGTACGTTCACCGGCTCGGTACCACTGCCCCGCTGGTCCTTGAGGTGCACGTATTCCATGTCGCGGTCGGTGCGCAGGACGATGCGTTGCACGAGCTCATCGCCGACAGCGGCGGTGCCGTTGAAGGGCTTGAGCTGCGGGCCGGCGTTGGTGTTGACCTTAATGAAGAGTTTCTTCTGCAAAGTCAGCGGGGTTTCCTCGTGCGGGGTGATCTTGCTGATATCCTCCAGGTACTGCCAGTGGACGCTACCCCAAGCGACGCCCTCGTCATGCTTGGTGACCTTGACCTTACCCAACTCGGGCTTCACGTCGCTGCCGAGGAAGCGATGCTCGTAGAAGCCGGTGCCAGCCTCTACATTCTTGGGGTCGATCTTGGTGTCGCCGACGGTGACCTCCACAAGGGCTTCGCTGGCGAGCCAGTTAGCGCCTTGCAGAAGCAGGGCGTAGCAGGCGTCGGCGGTGGCCTTGGTGGTTTTCCAGTCGCGGGTCTGCTTCTGCTTGAGGAGCCAGACCTTGCATTCCTCGACGTTGTCGAAGTCGCGGGCGACCTCGTGCAGGGCCTCGATCATCATGGCCTGCGTCTCGATGGGGGCGCGGTACCACCACCAGCTGTGCTCGGTATCGCGCCAGAACATGCCCATCTCCTCGTCGGTGACAGAGCGTTCCTTGAGGGAGGCGATGATGTCACGCGGGGTGGCCTTGTCACCAAAGCGGTGGAGGCCGACGGCGATGTGGGCTTGGCTCTGGCGGTTGCCGTTGACAGCCGCGCCGATGCCGCCGCCGACGTGCAGCCAGTGTTTCTTGGCCTGCGCGAGGAAGTAGTCAACAGCCTCCTTGTGTTGCGGGGCGATCTTGCGGTCCTTGAGGAAGAAGCTGCGCCCGTAGAGGTAGAAGGCTATAGTGGTGGACAGGTTGTTCTTGTCCTTGTGACCGTGGTCGACAATCCAACGGTAGCGCTTGTGGATCCAGCCGTCCATCCGGTTCAGGGCCTTGATGGCCATGCTGGCGTCGAGGTTGACGCCGAGGTGGCGCAGGCGGCCGAAGCCGGTGGCAATGTACAGGGTCATGTAGTCGTTGGGAGGACCGCCGGGGAACCAGCTCCACGCGCCGTCGGGCCGCTGGAGTTCGCGCAGCTTGGTGAGCATGCGGTTCCTCTCGCGGGCGAGGCGGCCGTCCTCGAACAGGATGCCGACGTTGCGGCGGGCCTGGCTTTCCTTCTTGGCCTGACGCAGCCACGGGGTTTCCTCGAGCATGACGGCCTTGAGGTCCTGGTTCTTTTCCATCGGGCTGTCGAGCGCGGGCGTGTTGCGCCACTGGTCGAACACCTGCCGGATGCGCGGGTCGCTGTTGGCGATGTGTTGGGCAAGGCTGTTGGCGTAGAGGCGGTTGAACGTCTGCTCGGCGCACTCGTGCGGGTACTCCATCAGGTAGGGCAGCGCCATGACGGCGTACCAGCTGGGGTTGGAGACCATTTGCACGGTGTAACGCTCGTGCTGGATGGTGTCGGACTTGCCGGAGCCGATGAGCTTGGCGAAGTTGAAGTTCTTCGTCTTCGCGCCGCGTATGGGCAGCGGCAGGCTCTCCGTGACAAAGATGCGCCGGGAAAGCACCGGCAGGTGGTTTGCCTCGCCGTCGCTCATCTTGTCAGTGGCGCCGACGGCTTTGTAAGCGAGGAAGCCCATGCCATCCGGCACCTGCAGGCGCCAACTGTAGGTTTTGCTTTGCTTGGCGGGCACCTCAAAGGCCTTCTCGTTGGCTTCGTTGTTGAGGAGCGGATCGACGTTGTCACCACTGGTGGCATCGTTGAAGGTAAGCATTACTTTGCCTTTTTGGACTTCGCCAGAAAGGTTGCTGACCTTGACGGTGAATTCCAGCATGTCGCCCTCGCGCAGGAAACGGGGTGGGTTGGGCTGCACCATGAGATCCTTGGCAGTCACAGTTGTATCGGTGAGGTAACCGCTTTCTAGAGATTGCCCGTGTGTGAAGCCCATGAACTTCCACTGTGTGAGTGCCTCGGGAATGGTGAACTCCATGCGCACTTCACCGTCCTTATTCGCTACCAAGTGCGGCAGGAAGAAAGCTGTCTCATTAAGATTCTTGCGAGCGGTCACTTGGGTGAGGTCGGGGGAGTTGCCTTCGGCTCCTGCAATTCCATTGGCATCTCGTTTTCCAGCTACGCCATCATCAGCTGCGCCAGCATTAACTGTTTCAGCAACGGCAGCGTCGGCCCGCATTTCCATGGCTTGCTGCCCAAGCGCCCCTTTAGCCATTCTCATTGCAGCCATGGGTGGGGCAGGTGCACCTTGTGCAAGTGCCATTTCCGGTCGTCCCCGACCGCCGCGACCTGTTAATGCCATAGTATTTCTGGCACCGAAATACTGGAAGCCCCAGAGATTGGCAGTTATTTCACCGGGGAATCGGTGATAGGAGAGTTGGTAGCCCTTGTGTTGCCTCGGCCATTGACCCTGGATGTATTGCAGATTTTTCGTCTGGTTCTCAAATGACTGGCGGAGGTGTGAGTAGTCCTGACGGAAAACATTGAATGCGGTCTGCCATTGATGTGGCTTAAATTGATCGAGGCTCTCGTCGTAAAGCGTGGCGACCATTTCTGCCACTGCCTTTTTCGCATTCGGGCCTGTCACGACCGCCGTCCAGGTTTCCTTGTTTCCTGGTTCGAGCTTATCGGTGAAGTGTTCCCATTTGACCGATAGATTCTTATTGGTCCACGGAACATTGACTTTTTGGCTGGTTAGGTAAGCACGATTTTCGCGCACCATTGTTACATGAAGCGTGAACCCGCCGCGCATGGCCTCGTTAACGGCCTGCTTGATTTGGAATTGTGTCAGTCCGCGCTCGGTCCAGAAAGCCTGCAGGGTCTTGCGGCGATGCACGACCTCCACGTATGCGCGGGCTTGATCGTAGCCACTGCCCCATAACGCCATAAACTCGGCGCCCGGCTCGATGGTCCATTGCGGCGCTTTGAGGACGTGAGGAACCTTGATGGAGAGCTTGCCTGCCTTGGGGTTCAGAACCTGAATGGGTAGTTGTGCGGTAACCTTCTTGCCGAAGCGGTCCTGTGTCTCGAGCATCGCGCGATAGGAACCGACGGGCAGATTGAAGGCAAAGTTGGCGCTGCCAGCCTTATCGGTGGTGAAGCCTTTTTCTTCGACAACCTTGCCCAGCTCCCATGAGTTGGGCTTACTGAGATCGGGCTCGGGCTTGAAAGTGAGGGCGCGCCTTCCCAGCAGCCGCGGCATTGGGTAGTAGCCACCGCGAAGTTTCTCGCGCTGCACAGTCTCCGGCTCCTTGAGCGCATAGATTTTCAGTGAGCCCTCGGCGGACTGGCCGATGCCGTCGAGACTGGTGGTGCTGATGTTAAGAGCCACCTCATTATCCACTGTTTGCCATTCGCCGGCGGACACACTGGCCTTCAAGGCGGTGTAGCCGACGTTGATGCTGTTGTCAGCGGAGCGCGTTTCGCCGGTGGTGTCGGTGACATCGGCGTGGATCTTATAGTGGAACGTCGGCTCATCCTTCTCCGGCACGGAGAGGTCAGGCAAAGCTGTAAACTCGATGTCGAACGAGCCATCCGGCTTGGTGCCGGAAATACCGTGGGCGATTTCCTGACTCTTGCCTTGCGGCATGGGGCGCCACCAGTAGCACCAGCCCCACCAGCTGGGATAGCGAACTTCACGCACAACGCGCCATTTCACCTTCGCATCGTTAATGGCTACGCCGGTGTATGCCGTGGCTTTGCCAGTGATGTTCACCTTGCCGTGTAGTTTGGCGGCGACCTTGGGGTCGTCGATGGCTACTTGGAATTTCGGGCGTTTGTATTCCTCTACGTTAAAGGATGTGGAACCACCCGGCCCGCCTTGCACCTGTAGGCTCATGCGGCCCATCAAGCGATCGCGTGGCGCGGTGAACTTGCCACTGAACGAGCCGAATTCGTTAGCGCGCTGCTGTTGCTTGTCGATCTCCTTGCCGTTGCGGTCGCGGAAGATGACGGTGAGGAACTGGTTTTTCATCACCTGATAATTGTCACCGTGCTGGTCGACACTGTAGCTGATGCCCTTGTACTCAATGGTCTGGCCCGGGCGATACAGCGAGCGGTCGGTGAAGAACACCGTGCGCGAGTAGGGGCGTGGGTTATGGAAGCGGTTGCTGTTGTAATGGTCGCGCGCTGTGGAAAGCTGGTCGCGATCCTTGCTGGCAAGGATGAGATAACCGCGGTTGGCGGCGGGGAAGCTGAATTTGCCATTAGCATCGGATGCGGTAGGCGCGGCCTCCACGCGGTTGCGGCCCTGCCGCCACCAGCCACGCAGCTTGGCGCCGGCCACCGGCTCGCCGGAAATGGCGTCTAGCACAAAGCCTTCCACGCGGCCTTCGCCGCTGCGGTTGCGCATCACGATGGCGAGGTCGCTGACCCAGAAGTCGCTGAAGTACACGCGGTTGTTGTTTGCGCCGAAGTCCTTGGTGTGGCTGCTAATGAGGAAGTAGAAACCTTTGGGCAAACCCTTGGGCACATCAATTTTTACGACTTGTTCCTGGAAATCATCAGTCGGCTTTAGTTTTACGGACCATTCTTTGACGATTTCCTTGTTCAACAAGGCGAGTTGCTCATTGCGGTTCAAGCTCTCGGGGCGCCAGTTCCGCGTGCGGATGAGGCGCTCGTAGTCGTCGGCGATGACTCGAAAGTGAATCTGGTCAACATTGCGGTACTTGACCTGAATGTTGGGCTGGGGGTTGTTCCAGATGCGCTCCACGGTCACCTGCGATTCCTTGGCTTCAATCTGCTGGACGAGATTGTGGCACATCGCGCCGCCGGGGCTGTTGGGGTAAGTGTCCACGCCCTGTTTGGCGACTTTGTGCGCGGCCACGTAGTCGCCCTCGCCTTGCAGAACACTGGCTTGCTGATGGCGCGCGCGCGCGGAGATTTGGTGGTCCGCCCACTTGGTGATGAACCGGCCGAGCGCCTTCTTGTAGTTTGCATTCTTCGTTTCGCCAAAGGCCTGCGCCTTGCCGAACTGCAGGCGCCAGAGATCGGCATCGATAAGGGCATCCTTCTTGGCGTCGTCGCTGTGGAAGCGGATGAGTTCCTGATAGAGCTTGATGGCGCGCAGCTTGCGGGAGTTGTTGTCGGTGGTCTTGGGGTTCCACTTCACGAACTCATCCGCATCGGCGAAGATTGGGCTGTCAGCGGAAATCTCGAACGCGTCGGATGCCTTCGATCCAGCCTGTTCCGGTGCCTGATAGAACTGCAGGGCGTTGTGCGCCACGAAGTCGAACATGGTCGGGCGGTAGCTTTCGGGGGTGGAGCCCTTCTGCAACAGATCGGCGTAGTCGCCCACCGGCGTCTTCTTCAAGATCACGCGTGCGGCGAGTGCCTTCTGGAATTTGTTGTCGATCTCCTCAAGGATACGTGGCAGCGACCATTCCTTGATGTCTTTGCCGCCCGCACCGGCAGTACGCTGCATGTAACGCCAGCGGTTGCGCTGGAAGTAATGCCAGTACCAGTTGGCGAGGATGGCGTCCATCATCGGCACCATTTCCTTGGGTGCCTTGGCGATCTCGGCCTCTAGGCGGGTGATTTTTTCCTCCGGCAAATTCCCCTGTATGTTGCCCTCCAGCGCAATCTTCTTGCCGATGGCCTTGATGGCCTCGTCGTAGTTCTTTTCCTTCATCGCACCAGCGATGATCGGTTCCAAGTGTGTAATGGCCGTCTTGGGAAGCCCCTTTTTCAGGGCCTCATCGTACTGTTTCCACAGTGTCTTGTTGTCTTTTGCAACCGGCGGCGGGGCCACGGAGAAAAGCGTGACCGCAAAGGTGGCGAGAATGAGAGAAGCAATGATCTTTTTCATTTTTTTTGACTCCAGCGCGTCAGTGTCCATTGGACGGAGGCAGACGCCCGAATGCTCCGGCCCTAACAGCCAGAATGGACAATGCCGGACCCCACTTTATGCCTGAAAAATCGCGGTGGCGAATGTTTTTTGCGCCTCTTGAGGCACATCCTCGCCTCATTTCAGTTTCTTCTTGCCCATCCGACGCATCTCGGAATTCAGCTTCCGGAAATTACCCTCCTCACAGCGACGCACAAATCCTTCCGTCGTACTCTTCAACGCCTCCCATGTCTGGCGAATTTTCTCGGATTCCTCGCGCGAAATCCTGTTGTCACTCGCCGCATGCGCCACCACCCCCAGCAATTCCGCGAACTCACTGACAACCCGGTTCGTAGCCGGAATAATGTCCTCGGCTTCCTGCCCCGTCTTGGGATTCTCAATAAAATAGCCATCAGACTGCTCACAAATCCAGTTGATCACACGCCGGTCGCCAGTGATTTCGTGCAACAAGGCAGCCCGGTCCAGAGGATTGCGAATGCCATTGCCGCGCGTGGGCGACTCAGCCCATTTGTAGACAGTGGAAATCGAGAGCTGCATCGCACTGGCGATTTCCTTGGCGCTGGTTTTCTTGAGAATCCGCCTGAGCAGCGCGTGGGATTTCATTCGGCGAAAATACTGAAACCATTTATTAATGCAACACCAACCCCGCGCATGCATTAAAAAACGGGGCCGGTTTCCCGGCCCCGCGTGAATTTTAACTGATTGTCCAGCGGCCTACATGTGGTCGTGGCCGTGGTCCGGGGCGGGCTTCTCCTCCTCGGGCACGTCAGTGATGAGGCACTCCGTGGTGAGCAGCAGGGCCGCGATGGAGGAGGCGTTTTGCAGCGCACTCCGCGTCACCTTAGCCGGATCTACAACACCCGCCTTGATGAGGTCGGTGTACTTCTCATTGGCCACGTCGTACCCGGTGCTGCCCTTGTTCTCAAGCACACCCTGCACAATCACGGCACCCTCCAGGCCGGCGTTGCTCGCCAACGCGCGAAGTGGAGACTCAATGGCATGACGCACAATGTCGACACCCACCTGCTCGTCGCCCTTAAGCTTGAGCTTGTCGATGGCACCAGCACAACGCAGGAGCGCAGTGCCACCGCCGGCAACGATACCTTCCTCAACCGCCGCGCGGGTGGCGTGCAACGCGTCCTCGACGCGCGCCTTTTTCTCCTTCATCTCGCTCTCGGTCGCGGCGCCGACGTTGATAACAGCCACGCCACCGGCGAGCTTGGCGAGACGCTCTTGGAGCTTCTCGCGGTCGTAGTCGGAGGTGGTCTCCTCGATCTGGCGCCGGATCTGGTCGATGCGGCCCTTGATCTCCTTGGCCTTGCCGCCGCCGTCGATGATGATGGTATTCTCCTTCTCAACGGTCACGTTGGCCGCACTGCCGAGGTCGCCCAGCTCGATGTTCTCGAGTTGCAGGCCGAGGTCCTCGGTGATGAACTTGCCGCCGGTGAGGATGGCAATGTCTTCCATCATGGCCTTGCGACGGTCGCCGAAACCAGGGGCCTTGACGGCACAAACCTTGATGGTGCCGCGAATACGGTTGACCACGAGGGTGGCCAGCGCCTCGCCCTCGATGTCCTCGGCGACGATCAGCAGCGGCTTGTTGCCCGCGGCCACGACCTTCTCGAGGATGGGCTGGATGTCCTTCACGCTGCTGATCTTCTTCTCGTAGAGAAGGATCTTGCACTCTTCCATCTTGCATTCCTGCGTGTCGGCGTCGGTCATGAAGTAGGGCGAAAGGTAGCCCTTGTCGAACTGCATGCCCTCGACAACCTCCAGGGTCGTCTCGATGGAACGGGCTTCCTCGACGGTGATGGTGCCGTCCTTGCCCACTTGGTCCATGGCGTCGGCGATGATGTCGCCGATGGTCTCGTCCCAGTTAGCGGACACGGTGGCGACCTGCTTTATCTCCTTCTTGTCCTTCACCTTGTTGGCGATGTTGGCCAACTGGCCCACGGCCGCGTCAACGGCCTTCTGCACACCACGCTGGATGTGAATGGGGCTAGCGCCAGCGGTGACGCTGCGCAGGCCTTCGCGGTAGATCGCCTCGGCCAAGACCGTCGCGGTCGTGGTACCGTCGCCAGCCACGTCGCTGGTCTTGCTGGCGGTCTCGCGCACCATCTGCGCGCCCATGTTCTCGTAGGGATCCTCCAGCTCAATCTCCTTGGCCACGGTCACGCCGTCCTTGGTGGCGGTCGGCGAGCCGAACTTCTTGTCGATGAGCACGTTGCGGCCCTTGGGCCCGAGGGTCACCTTGACGGCGCGGGCGAGTTTCTCCACGCCGGACAGGATCTTCTGCCGGGCGGCTTGGTCAAATGCGAGTTGTTTTGCTGACATGTTTTTCGTTCCTTTTAATCGTTACTTGATGATGGCCAGGATGTCGTCGGAGCTCAGGATCTTGTACTCCTTGCCGTCGAGCTTGATCTCGGTGCCGCCATATTTGCTGGCCAGCACGGTGTCCCCCTTCTTCACCTCGAAGGGAATCTTCTTGCCGTCGTCATCGGTCTTGCCGGTGCCGAGCGCCACAACCTTGCTCTCCTGGGGTTTTTCTTTCGCGGAATCAGGAATGATGATCCCGCCCTTTTTCACTTCTGCCTCCTCGACCGGTTCCACGAGGACCCGATCGCCGAGGGGTTGGATTTTCAGTGCCATATTTTGTCTATGTTTGTTGTTTGGGTTTGGTGTGAATGCATCCGCGACACTCGCCGCGGCGAAATTATTTCTTCTCCTCGTCGACCACCTCGGCATCAACCACGGGGCCCTCCCCCCTAGCCTCTTCCTCGGCCGGCTTCTCGTCACTGTCACCGGCCTTTGCGTTCTCCGCCTCCTCCGTGGCAGCCTTGTACATATCCGCTGAGGCATCCTGCAAAGCCGACTGCAACTTATCGGACTGTTCCTTGATCTTCTCAATGTCATCGCCCTTCAAGGTGTCCTTCAGAGCCTCCACCTCGGACTCGATGGAATTCTTCTTTTCATCAGAAATCTTGCCCTCATTGTCCTTTAACAGTTTTTCCGAGGCATAAACAAGATTCTCGCCCGTATTCCTGGCTTCCGCTGCCTCGAATTGCCGTTTGTCCTCCTCGGCATGTTCCTCGGCATCTTTGCGCATGGATTCAATTTCATCCTCACTCAGGCCACTGGAATGAGTGATGGTAATTTTTTGTTCCTTGCCCGTGCCCTTGTCCTTGGCGGATACGTGCAGAATGCCGTTAGCATCGATATCAAATGTCACCTCAATTTGCGGCACGCCTCGCGGTGCGGGCGGAATTTCGTCCAGCTTAAAATTCCCAATCTGCTTGTTGGCACTGGCCATGCGGCGCTCGCCTTGGAGCACCTTGATATCCACGCCCGGTTGATTGTCCGCCGCCGTCGAGAAAATCTGGGATTTCTTCGTGGGAATGGTGGAATTGCGCTCAATCAGGGTGGTAAAAATCCCCCCCTCAGTTTCGATGCCCAGCGACAACGGGGTCACATCCAGCAACAGGACACTATCCAGTCCCTCCTCCTTATTCAACACGCCACCCTGGATCGCCGCGCCAATGGCCACCACCTCATCCGGGTTAACGCCTTGGTTCGGCTGTTTCCCCAAC
Organism: Verrucomicrobiales bacterium; assembly: GCA_002721895.1. The sequence goes on along the minus strand of PBLV01000015.1, from coordinate 25,802 downwards.
AGTGCCTTGGCGGTGTCCACAACACGCGGCATGCGCGTCATTCCGCCAACGAGCACAAGCTCATCCACGTCGCCCGAGGTCAGGCCCGCATCCTTCAGGCAGGCTTTCACCGGGCCTGAAGTGCGCTCAAACAGGCCATCACAAAGCTGCTCCAGCTTGGCGCGGCTAAGATCCTGCTTGATATGCTTCGGCCCTGACTGATCCGCCGTAATGAACGGCAGGCTGATCTCGTAGGATTGCGAACTGGACAGTGCGATCTTCGCTTTCTCGGCCTCCTCCTTGATGCGCTGCATGGCATCAGGCTGGCCCGTAAGATCGATGCTCGTCTCGTTTTCAAACTCATCCACCACCCAGTCAATGATGGCATTGTCCCAGTCATCACCTCCAAGGTGGGTATCACCATTGGTGGCTTTGACTTCAAACACCTTGTCACCGATTTCCAAGACCGAGATGTCGAAGGTACCGCCGCCCAAGTCATAGACCGCGATCTTTTCGTCACTCTTCTTGTCCAGCCCGTAGGCCAGCGAGGCCGCTGTCGGCTCGTTGATAATACGGAGAACATCCAAACCGGCGATCTTACCCGCGTCCTTGGTGGCCTGCCGTTGGGAGTCATTGAAGTACGCCGGCACGGTGATGACCGCCTGCGTGATGGTTTCACCCAGTCTCATTTCCGCGTCGGATTTCAGCTTGGAAAGAATCATCGCGGAAATTTCCTGCGGGCTAAAAGTCTTCCTTTCGCCCTCGATCTCCACCTCGATCACCGCATCGCCGTTCTTGCCGTCGACAATCTTGTATGGCATGCGCTTGGATTCCTCGCCCACCTCACCATGCTTGCGGCCAATGAAACGCTTGGCTGAAAAAACTGTGTTGGCGGGATTGGTTACCGCCTGCCGCTTGGCGGCATCTCCCACCAGCCGCTCGCCATTTTTTCCAAAAGCCACCACCGAAGGCGTCGTGCGCTTGCCCTCGGAATTCTCCAGTACAGTCGGCTCCCCTCCGTCCATGACAGCCATGCACGAGTTCGTCGTTCCCAAATCAATGCCTAAAATCTTTCCCATATCTTTACCCTGAATGTGTCAATTCACGGAGTGCCACACCCATTAAGCAATCGTTGTGCCATCATAATAATCCCGATATTGTAGGGAATAATTCAATTTTAAGACGTAAGATCACCCAAAAATGTGCCATACTGACACACCTATGTCTCATTTTTTAAAACCATTGTGTCACACCCCAAAAATGCGGTGGACTTGAACTATCCAACAAAAGGCTTATGTTGCCGGGGAGGCATTTTTCAATGACAATGAAATGGATCACTTTGTTTTCGATGGTGATTTCTGCGGGGCAAATTGATGCCGCGCCACTGATCGTCAAGGCCCCCGTTGAGCAAATCCAAAAAGGGCGGGCGTTGCAAATGCGGCTGCTGCGAATGCAGCCAAGGGAAGAATTCGACGGCAAGGCTGTCCTGCATCGCCGTGATGCCAAAGGGAAGCCGTTGCCAGAATTACAGGCCAGTTTCCAGTCCTATCGGCCCGACCCCAAAAAACCCGACGAATGGATCCAGTATTATCAGGCCATTAATCTCGACGGCGAACCCGCTGGCGCTGTCACCCAACTGGTTGTCTACCGCAAGGCGGGGGAGCCCGGCGAATACGCAATTCTTAACCGTGAGCATCCTCGCATCTCCACCGCCCCGCGCTTCAAGGGCAACGCGTCCATGAAACCTTATGCCGGCTCCGATTTTTGGCTGGCGGATTTTGGGTTCGAATTTTTCAACTGGAAAGACCAGCGACTTGTCGAGGAAGGCATGCACCGCAGCCAGTGGTGCCTCATTCTCGAAAGCCGCAACCCAAAGCCCGTCGCCGGCACCTATGCCCTGGTCAAAAGCTGGATCGACAAGGACACTCTCGGCTTGGTCCAAGCCAACGCCTACGACCACCAAGGCCGGCTCCTCAAAATTTTCAAACCCATCTCCTTTAAGAAGGTCAAGGGCCAATACCACTTGGAATCGATGGAAATCCGCAACGCACAGACCCGCACCCGGACCACCGCCAAGTTTGATCTCCGACCGCGCCGTTAAAGCGACGCATGAGCTGGACCTTCACGATTGTCCTCCTGCTCGCACTGGCAGGATTTGGCGGCTACCAGTTGATGGCCGGCGGCCGCGAAAACCAGCTCTTCCTCTCCATCAAGATTGCCTTCTCGTTTTTCATGATCATCGCCATGAAATACCTCTCCGGCTTGGGCGCAATGTCTCTTCTGGCCATTCTGCCCGCCATTTTGCTGGCGTTGGCCTGGGCGGGATCCTTGGGAGAGTTTCTCGGTGGCGGAATGTCGGGCCTGCTAACGGGCGGCAGACAGGAAATTGAACCCAAAGCCTTTTACTCCATAGCCGAAAGCCGGCGCATGAAGGGCGACCTCGACGGCGCCTTGTGTGAAATCAACGAGCAACTGGAAAAATTCCCCGGCGACTTTGACGGGCAAATGCTTCGTGCCTCCATCCAGATGGAAAACCAGCGGGACTTGGCGGCCGCACAGATCACCATTGAGGTGTTAATTGCGCAGGACCATCACCCACGCGGTAAGATTGCCTATGCCCTGACCACGTTGGCAGACTGGCACCTCAAGTACGAACGCGACCAAACTGCTGCCCGCAAGGTGTTTGAGTCCATCATGAAACGCTTTCCCGGCACAGGAGTGGAACTGCGCGCCGCCCAACGTGTCGCCAGAATGGACGCCACCTTTGACGCCCATGATCGGCGCGATACCGGCTCATTGGTTTCCGACTGCCTCAAGCATCTGGAACAACATCCATTGGACAATCTCACCCGCGAAACGCTGGCCCAGATTTACCAGGACCGCTATGGACGGCCGGATCTCGCCATGGAAGAATTGAACAAGCTCATCGCCATCCCCTTCCAGACTCGCAAGGATATTTCAAGATGGATGAACCTAGCCGCTGACTGGCACATCAAGGGCGGCGACGTGGCCACCGCACGAAAGTGCCTGATGGGAATCACCGAACGCATGCCCGACACGGTCCATTCCGAAAAAGCACAACAACGGCTCGCGCGGATGCGTGACGCAAAATCCACGTGAGGCACTCTACAGTTTCGCAGCCCGATTTACGGCTGCGGATTCTCCTGAACGACCAGGTTCTGGAAGGTGCCTTCCGCCAACTCAGCGGCCATCCGCACGTCCGGGTTGCGGCCCGCCACAATCCAGGATGATTTTGTGCGCACCTGATAGGTGACCCTGGAAATATTGTCAGACTCCGCATCCGGCTCCACTTTCACCCAGACATACCGGGTGTTGACGCGTGCGCTGATGACATTGGTGGTCGCATCCTCCGCCGTGATCACCCCGGCATCCGCCAAGGTCTTGCGCACCGCGGGCAACACCACATCCACCGGGCGGTCGTAGCGTCGCACCAGCTTGTCGTCGCTGAACACATTTAGCGTGTAATTCGACTCTCCGCTCTGCGTGGCGTAACAACCGGTCAAACAAAACGCGGCCAACAGGCCAGCTTGTAGAATGGTTTTCCTTAACCTCATGGCGTGGCTATGGCAACACGCACCCCCTGTTGAGTCCAGCGAGGAGTGTTCACATTCGATTCACTCACGGCCCGCCATTGGTGAAAAACCCTCGCCTTTCCCCGGAAAACTTCAAGGAACTTCCCCAGTTATCCACCGGAGTGAACCGGCTTCACCTGCAGCGTGGGCTTAGCCTCAAATCGCGCGGCTTGTTCGCGGGCCACCTCCACTTGCGCCGGCGTCAACTCCCGCGCAATCTCCTCGCAATACTTAGCCGCTTTCTCGTGCCCGTTGCCCGCGGACAACAGCAGCCATTTGTAAGCTTTCACTGGATCCTTCTCCACGCCCGCACCATGGAAGTAAAACAAGCCCAGACTGATCTGCCCCACCGAGAGCCCCTGCAACGCCGCCCGCCGATACCATTCCGCCGCCAAGGCGAAATTCTGTTTCACGCCCCGTCCATTCTCGTACATCCAGCCCAGCATCGCCTGCGAATAGGCGTTCCCGCGGTGAGCCGCCTTCTCGTACCACTCCGCGGCAATGATCAAGTCCGCGTCCGCCCCTTTCCCATCCCGGTACAAGGTGGCCACGTTATGCATCGCCAGCGCGTATCCACGATGCGCAGACTGAAGATACCAGAAGATGGCCTTTTCATAGTCACGCGAAGTGCCCAATCCTTTCTCAAACAACCACCCCAAGCTGTTCATGGCGTACACGTTGCCGAGCGTCGCCGCCTCCAGATACAACGTGCCCGCCTCGCGCGGATCACGTTTCAGTCCCAGTCCCTGTTCATATAACAGGCCAAGATTGTGGAGCGCATCCGTGTTCTTGGCCTTGGCGGCGCGGCGGAATAGCCGAATCGCCTTGGCAAGATCCTTCTCCACCCCGCGTCCATCCCGATACAGGCAGGCCAGATTATTCTGGGCAAAGGGATGTCCGGGCCTTGCCTTGTTTGTCAAAACGTCCCGCTTGTCCTTGGCGGCAAATTCGTAGAGTTGCGCGGCCTCGCGCAAGTTTCGAGGCACTCCCAACCCGTGTTCATGCAACCAACCCAAGTTGTTGCGCGCGTGATCGTTGCCCTGCTTGGCCGCCTTCCGAAACCACTCGGCTGCCTTCGCGTAGTCCTGAATCGTTCCTCGTCCATCCCGAAACAGGCAACCCAAATTGTTCTGCGCCAACGAATGTCCCTCCTCGGCAGCAAACTGGTACCACTGTGCCGCCTTGACTGGATTCTTTGGCGCCCCCCGCCCCGTGTCGTAACGCCACCCCAAGTGCGCCATCGCCGCCGAGCTGCCCAATTCCGCCTGTGTGTACAAGTCCTCAAGACTGATCTGGTCATTGAACGGCGGGTCATTGTAGGAATAGCCCGGCTGGTCGAGAACACCACACGCAGCGAAGAAAGCCATGGCACACGCCAAGGCCACCGGGGGCAATATCTTGAGCAAACCTCCCTTCACTCGCCGCCATTCTCTCCGGGGCGCTCCCAAATGCAAGCAAGAGCTATTCACCAGACTTGCCGCCGAAAACCTCCGCTGATACCGTTCGCCGCCTTGGTGATGAAGCGATTTCTTTTTTTAACAATTCTCTGCCTTGCCGTGCTGCCAACACACGCCCAGCGCGGCGACCGTAGGGGCCAAGCCCAACCCGAGGTATGGCGCGACATGAACGTGCCACCCGCCCCCATCCTCACACCGGAAGTAGCGCTAAAATCCTTCAAGCTGGCTCCTCCCTTCCGTATTGAAATTGCCGCAGCCGACCCCCTCCTGCATGACCCCGTGGCCATGGCTATCGATGCTGCCGGCCGCATGTGGGTGGTGGAGATGCGCGCCTACATGCCCAACGTGGACGGCACTGGCGAGGATGCCAAGACCGGCCGGGTCGGCGTGCTGGAGGACACCAACGGCGACGGGCGCATGGACAAGCGAATTGATTTTCTCACCGGCCTGCAAATGCCCCGTGCCATTGCCTTGGTCAAGGACGGCATACTCGTAGCCGAACCCCCCAACCTCCTTTTCTGCGAGGACACCGACGGCGACTTAAAAGCCGACAAGAAAACCGTCATCCTCACCGGGTATGCGCGCCAGGGCCCGGTCGAACACACCGACAACGGCCTCATGCCGGGCCTCGACAATTGGCTGTACAACGCCAAGTCCACCAAACGCATCCGCCAAATTGACGGCAAATGGGTCGTGCAGAACACCGTCTTCCGGGGCCAATGGGGCATCACTCAGGATGATTATGGGCGGCTTTACTATAACAGCAATTCCGCCCCGCTGTTTGGCGACCTCATTCCCGGAATTTATACCACCCGCAATCCCCACTACGGCACCCGCAATGGCATCGGCCTGAGATTGTGGGGAAGCAGCGAGGTGTGGACCAGCCGCGTCAATCCCGGCATCAACCGCGGCTACCAAAAGAACATGCTTCGCAACGGCCACCTTGCGGTCTGGACCGGCGCGTCCGGCCCCGTCATTTACCGCGGCGACCAATATCCCGCATCCATGATCGGTGATGCATTCATACCCGAGCCTTGCGGAAACATGGTCCGCCATCAGCGCATCACTTGGAAAGATGGCCAGCCGCGCGGCAAAAACGCCTACGACAAGACTGAGTGGCTCACCTCAACCGATGAACGCTTTCGGCCAGTCAACCTCTACAACGGCCCCGACGGTTGCGTATACATTGTCGACCTCTATCGCGGCATCCTGCAACACAAGCACTACGTTACCACATTTCTTCGCAAACAAATCATCGAGCGCAAACTCGACCAACCCATCGGCTTGGGCCGCATTTATCGAATTGTTCATGGCCCGAAGCCGCCACACAAACCCGCACAGGTGAAAGGCGACTTGGTTGCCCACTTGGAATCCCCAAACGGATGGACTCGCGACACGGCCCAAAGGCTGATTGTTCAAAGCGCCGACGCCAAACTGGCCCCCGCCCTGCGCAGGACCGCCACATCCGGCAAGAGTCACCTTGGCCGTCAACATGCCCTGTGGGCGCTGGAGGGAATCAGCCAACTCGATGCCGAAACAATCAAGGTTGCCTTGAGTGATGAACATCCGCGCGTGCGCATCGCCGCCCTCAGGACATTGGAAGCCTACATGGCCGATCCTCGAAAGGACTCCCCCGAGACTGAGGCTGAACTGGTCTCCGCGCTTCTGCCTCTCCGCAGTGACAAGAATCTGGATGTCCGCCGCCAACTGGCGCTTTCGCTGCCCGCCATTCCCCTGCCCGGCAGTGAACCCTTGCTGCGCGACTTTGTGCTCGCCAACGCGAGAGACAGTATTGTCCGCGATGGCCTCATCACGGGCTTGGCTGGCCGGGAACTGGAATTTCTCCAGCGCACAGCCGCACATCCAAAATGGCGCGGCGATGACAATGGATGGAGGGCTATCGTGCGAGCCCTTGCTGGATGCGTGGCACGTGAACGCAGTGCCCCACGGATCGACCGCTTGCTTCGCCTTGCCGCGGCCACCACGCCACACGAACATTTCCAACGAGCCTTGATCGACGGCCTCGTTTCCGCCGCTCTTCCCAACGGTCGAGCGCTCAAGCCGGTCACCTTCAAATCCCAACCCTTGGCAATGGCCGCGCTGGCCCAATCCAAGAACAACGCGATCCAAAACCAAATCAAGAAGCTGGAAAAATTTGTGGTCTGGGGCGAGGCCGCCAAGCCCCCGCCACCGCCCAGAGCCTTGACTAACGCCGAGTCCAAGCGCTTCGAGACGGGTAAGTTGCTTTACCAAGCCACCTGTGCCGCCTGCCATCATGCAAACGGCCTCGGCGAGGAAGGCAAAGCACCTCCACTGATCGATTCCCCCTTCCTTGTCGGACCGGCAGACCGGGCCATTGGTATTGTGCTTCACGGGGTCACGGGGCCCATTACCGTGCATGGACGCACTTACCGCATGAGTATGCCGGCACTGCAGGGTTTCAATGACGAGCAAATTGCCTCCATCCTCACCTATGCGCGACGTGAGTGGGAGCATCGCGCAGACCCGGTCACACCAGCCGACGTCATGCGCGTCAAGCAGGCCAACGCAAACCGAGAAGCCCCGTGGACAGAAGCGGAGTTACTGAAGCTCAAGTAACTAGTGCGGAATTGGGAAACGCCCATTAAAGTTGGCAAACGGCCAATCCGCCGGCTGGTAGGCGATCTTTAATTCATCGGTTTTAAACAACCGCCCATCCTCGGCCGCGCTGTGCATGACGCGGTCCAGAATGCCCGTCACAAGCAGTGTCCTTTCCACCGGATACGAGGGTTTGCCTGTGTGGATCATCGGCTCAATGGCGCGGACCAGATGTTCAAAATGACGGTAAGGCTTGCCGTCCTGCAGCCAGAAATGATTCACAAATGGCTGGGCTTGGCCCCTCACTTTCAGCGCGGCCCCAAACTGCCGCGCCACACCATTGGCCATTGCCACGGCCGCGCGGCGGCCGTCCCGATATTCGATGAGCATCAGGGCCCCTTTCTTTTCGAAAATATCCCGCATCTTCTCGGCTGCCATTTTCCTGCCGGCACCCTGTACCGCGGCTAGGAACAAATCGAAGGACCAACGCCCAAGTGCCTCTTCCTTCCAGATTGGCTTCCCCTTGATCACCTGTACCGAGGCCACTCCAGTTTCGCCTCCTTTTCGCCTTTCCATAAGGCACTGCAACATTTCCAGCGCATGAAACCCGTAGGACTCCAGCCCTCCATACGCCACCGCCATACCCGCCTCGATTTCCGCCCCCCTTGGCAAGGCCCGTGCTGGCAACCGCCATGCCAAAGGCAGCGATGAGCCTGCCATGAAAGGGATTTTCAGCGCACGGGAGCGATCATACATGTGCTTGGCATCCGTCCAATTATAGGCCAAATGCTTGTCATTAAAAACGGGCACGGCCTTGCCACACTTTTCAAAAGTATCCGCGATTGCATCAAAGAACCGGCGGCGGGGATACATGTGTTGCCGGGTAAACTTTGTGTAGGGATATTGTCCATGTTCACCAATGCTCAACACACCGGCCACGCTCACCTTGCTCGTGCCCAGAGTGATGGCCTCACCGATGGTCCTGGTGATTCGGAAACCATGCTTCTTGGCCAGCGCACGTGAAAGGTCGCGATCCGTGAACTGGTCCACGTACATTGCCACAAGCTTCAAGGCCGGTCCCTTTCCACCATCCTGCCCCCAACCTTCCAACATCTTGCCGATGATGACATCCGCGTGTGAGTTGGTTCGATATTCAGTCACCACTGCCGCCACCGGCAACGGCGCGGGGGCAGCCTGTGAGCACAAAGGCAAACCGCCCAATGCCACAAGGGCAGTGCGTCGATTCATCGAGGCCATGTTTCAGGATCGAACGGCGTGCCCTCATAAGCAAGCCGATTTGACCGCACTGCGCATCTCATGCGATGCTCGGCGCATGGGCAACACATTTGGCCAGCTATTCCGCGTGATGACCTGGGGCGAAAGCCATGGTGGTGGCGTGGGTGTGGTGATTGACGGCTGCCCGCCCAGGGTCCAATTGACCGAGGCGGACATTCAGCCAGACCTCGACCGGCGGCGGCCCGGCCAGTCCCGCATCGTCACCCAGCGGCAGGAAGCCGACCACGTTCGCATCCTGTCCGGGACCTTTGAGGGCCAGACCTTGGGCACCCCCATCTCCATGCTTGTTAGCAACGACGACCAACGCTCCGAGGCCTATGCGGAGATGAAGGAAAAATATCGCCCTTCCCACGCAGATTACACCTACGACGCCAAGTACGGCGTGCGCGCCTGGCCCGGCGGCGGACGCACCAGCGCCCGGGAAACCATTGGCCGGGTTGCCGCGGGCGCAGTCGCCAGGAAAATTTTAAAGGAACAGTTTGGTGTCACGGTGCTTTCCTGTGTTCAACAAGTACAACGCATCAGCGCCCAAATTGACCCCGACCAGTTTACCCCAAAGCAAACAGAATCCAACATCATCCGTTGCCCGGACAAAACGGCGGCGGAAAAAATGATTCGCCTGATCGAACGCGTCCGCAAGTCCGGCGACAGCGTGGGTGGCGTGCTGCTAGGCGTGGCACGCGGCGTACCTGCGGGCTGGGGGGCGCCGGTGTTTGACCGCCTAGAAGCCGATCTCGCCAAGGCGATGATCAGCCTTCCCGCGTCAAAAGGGTTTGAGATCGGCTCCGGCTTCGCTGGCACTGCCATGAAAGGCAGCGAGCACAACGATATTTTCCGCATGCGCGGCGGAAAAGTGAGGACAGCGACCAATCGTTCCGGCGGCGTGCAGGGAGGGATTTCCAATGGGGAAACCATCTATTTCCGAGTTGCCTTCAAGCCAACCGCCACCATCCTGCAGTCTCAGGACACCGTCAGTCGCGCGGGCAAAAACGTAAAACTCAAGGCACGCGGACGCCACGATCCCTGCGTTTTGCCGCGCGCGGTCCCTATGGTTGAAGCCATGACCGCCTTGGTGTTGTTGGACCACGCCCTGTTACACCGCGGGCAATGCGAATAGGTTCGCGGGTATTTTTGTTTGCTTCACTACCGGTTTGCGCGAATCGTTGCCGCAATGACCTCCCCCGCCAATCGTCCAGACACCGGGAAATCCTTCCGGCAATCGCTGCGTGAACTCCGGGTCATGATCATTGTCTGGGCTTGCGCGTTCGTTTGGGTCATCGGTTACTGTACTTTTAACGCCTACCAGACCGACATTCACATCCAAGTTCCATGGTGTGCCATTCTGGCTATCGGCGCACACGCATGGTGGTTCATCAAGGTTTACCGAAAACTCCATCGCGATCTCCCATGGGCAAGCAGCGTAGGCCTGCTGTTGTTGATTGCGGCCAACGGAGCACTGGCCGGCGCGGCGTGCGATCAGGCAGCACGCCACCTGCCTGCCCTGACATTTCATTTCATAATATCGGCCAACAAAGATTTGCGCCTTACCTTGGGACTTCCATCGTGGACCGTGTACGGCTGGCTGCTGCCGCTGTTCGCCGCCAACGTCTACACTCTTTGGTTTTGCCTCAAGGGCATGAAGGACGAACCCATGGAAGCGATGCCAAAAGACGAGACACATGCCTAATCCTCTACTCGCCGCCTCAGCGGGCAATGCCGCGCTGGTTAGCTTCACAATCTATATCGCCATTGTGTTCGTGCTTGCGTGGCTCGCCAGCCGCAAACAGGAAAGCGGCTCCTTCATGAACGAATATTTTCTTGGCAGCCGCAACCTTGGCCTCTGGGCCTTTGCCTTCACCTACGCGGCCACCAGCGCCTCGGGCGGCAGTTTCATGGGATTCCCCTCGCTCATCTATACCCACGGTTGGGTACTGGCGCTTTGGATCGGCGGCTACATCGTCGTGCCGCTGGTCGCAATTGGCCTCATCGCAAAGCGGTTAAATCAAGTCGCCCGCAAATCCGGCTCCATCACCGTGCCGGAATTAATGCGTAAACGCCTTGGCAGCCAGACTGTTGGCAACGTCGGCACAATATTGCTGGTGTTTTTTCAGTTCTTCTTTCTCCTCGCCCAGTTCAAGGCTGGCGCCATGATCATGACCACCCTGCTGGACGACGTAGAGGTATTCCATACCGCCGCCCAAGCCATGGATCGATGGACCGACCCCATTCCCTGGGTAGGTGCAGCCGAAGGCAGTTATCTGCTGTGCCTTTTGGTCTTTTCCCTTTCGGTCATCGCCTACACGGCGTGGGGCGGCTTTCGCGCCGTTGTTTGGACCGACGTGATGCAAGGGGTCATCATGGGACTCGGGGTCATGATCCTTCTCGCCTTGGTGCTGGTGCAACTCGGAGGCCTCGGCAATGCCACGCGTGAACTGGCTCGCCAAACACCTCCGCTGAAGGGCACCGCCATCCTGTCCATCGATAGTGCCACCACAAACCCCATCACACTCAAGAAAGGAACCTGGATCGAACAATCCAACGAGCACAACGCCACCCATAAATTTTACCTGCGCACCAGCCAAGATGCCCAGATCCCAACTGGCAAGAATACTGCCCAACAGAATCAATCTGAAAACGAAAATCCGCTGCACATTCCCGTCATTCAGATTCACACCCCGCTGGAAAACCGGATTGAGCTAAGCTCCATCGAGCGCGAATTGAACCAGCAATCCGTCCCCGCCATGCAAGCCCAACCTGCCGGGGATTTCCAAGCCTACGCTCACGGCGCGGGCCAATCCGGCGCTTACATCAATGCTCCAGGCCCACACGCAAGCAAGGCATCTGGCTTCCTTCCCCTTCTGTTGGCCGTTTGCTTCTTCACTTTCTGGCCCTTCGCCGGCTCCGGACAACCCAGCTACATGGCCCGCCAAATGGCCTTCCGGGACACCGCCACCCTCCGTCACTCCATCATTTTCGTGATGGTCTACTTTTCCCTCATCTACTTCCCGCTTATCATCATTTTTACATCCGGCCGCGTACTGTTGCCCGGCTGGGAGATTGCCTCCGACCGGATCATGCCCGAAATGGCCGCCCACCTCACCAGCACCGCCGGGGTTCCATGGCTGGCGGGACTGCTGGTCGCCGCCCCTTTCGCCGCCGTCATGAGCAGCGTGGACAGCTTTCTCCTCCTCGTTTCGTCGAGTGTCGTTCGCGACGTTTACCAGCAGAACATCAACCCCGGAGCTGATGAGCGCACGATGAAAAAAGTTAGCTACGGCACCACCATCGTTGTCGGCGCCTTGGCCATGCTGGCAATGGTCAACCCTCCCGAATTTCTGCAGGACCTCATCGTCTTTGCCTCCGCAGGGCTCGGCGCAAGTTTCCTCATGCCCGTCATTCTCACCCTTTATTGGCCCCGCCTCACGGCCCGCGCCTGTATAGCAGGGATGATCTCCGGCGGGGCCACCATTGGCGTGCTGTACCTCATCGGCTACATCGTCAACGGCAAGTTCGGCGAATACCTTCTCCTCGGTCTACACCCCTTCCTGTGGTCCGTCGCCATCTCCACCACCGCCATTCTCGTTGCCGCCAAGCTGACATCCCCGCCGAAGCCCGAAATCGTGGAAAACTATTTCGGCAAACAAGTCCCCTAAAGGGAAAATTACTTCACTTCCCCTCCCCAGCGCGGCCCCCGTCTTTTGCTCAACCACCCCACATTCTTCATGTTGATGCATCGCTGTTCGATGTCATATTCTTTCCCATCCACGGAGATGACAACCGTCAAGGCACCCTCCTGCACCAAATCATCGGCCCCCATCATCAGGCCCTGACCCTTTTCAAATTTTGCCTCCATAAACTCCGCCTTGCCCCAATCAATCCCATCACCCTTCGCATCAACCAGTGTTGCATCAAAATCAGTCTTCATCCGCTTCAAGTTTGATTCAATTTCCGACTTGGATTCCGTCCAAGCCTTTTCAATTTCGCTGTCTATCTGAGCCATCTTTTCATCAAAACGGTCCAACATCTTTTGCGCCATCGGGTTTCCGCCCAATTTATCCTCGATATTCCGCCTCATCACATTCGCGGCCTCCCTCGTGATCGATTCAAACTGCCCCTTGGTTATCACCTTTGCAGTCGCAGTTTCATACTTTGAAAAATCCTCTGCCTTCAGGGCAGCCACGATGCGGCGACCAAGATTTTCCGCGGAATCCGGCGCTCCCGTTCCGTCCGCCCCTCCGCTGCCACCACCAAAGACGTCTTCACCCACGCGCCGATCAATGTGCTGTGTTCCGTCCGCCCCTCCGCTGCCACCACCAAAGACGAACAACAGGATAATGCCGATTAGCAAAACACCCCCACCCGCGGCCAACCCAATCAGCAATCCCTTATTGGATTTGGATTTCCCCGGCAAAGCCTGTAGGTGATGCCCACACCCCATACATACCACCTGCCCCGCCTCAACAGGCACCGCACACTGGGGGCATGTCGAAGCCATTTCACCGCCCCCCGGCGTTGGCGGTGGCGGAGTGCCGCCCGCACTTGCCTCCACTCCCCCAATCTCTGTGACCGGCACCCAGTCCGCCATTCCATCATGCCAACCCAAATCCGTTGGCAACACGTTCCCCGCCGCCAAGTACTGGTTTACCTCATCAAGCGAATAAGGCCCAAAACGCTCCCCCTGCCTGTCGATGTGAATCTGCATGCAAACTCCGACTGCCCGTCGTCAGCCAACACAAATAAACAGTTATTTGTCCGCCCGCCCAACGAAAATATCCATGCCCCCCAACGGCAGCACCATCATCATACCCACTGCCGCCAGTGTCCCGTGCAAGGCGTAGGTTAACTGATGCAAGGCCAGTTTCATTTTATCCCCGAATTCACCCCCTCCTGAACTCAGGACGGGAGCAAGGATTGCCATCAGGGTCATTGCCGCAACGGCGCTAAACATAAAAATCAAGGACAAGCGAACAAACTTCTGTACTTTGGGCACAGGTTGCTTGGGTGTGTTAATGAAACAGAACACCGAAGCCGCAATTGACAAACCAAGCATCAAAATCATTCCTATCGCCAGCGCAACCGAAATATCAAACATCTTGAAGGCAACAATCAACATCATGCTCCCGTCACGCCCCATCATTCCCTCAATCGGAATCAGCCAAAACAGGCATATGAAAGCCCCTCCCACAGTGGCCAAAATAAAAGCCGTCAGGCTGTCCGGCCGATAGTACCGCGACAACGCCCCCATTAAATAACAAGTGAACCCGACAAATATCAGGAAAATATGAACCGATGAATTGCCAACAGGGATTGTACTTCCCGTGTTTGCCAATTCCACAATCAGATTTACTCCTCCCAAGGACAACAGCACAATGCTCCTGGCAATCGCCTGGGTAGTAAAGGCAATGCCGCAAAGGGTAGCCCCGCAAATCAAAGGCATCATCTGGTTGAATACATCAAGCGTCTTCTTCCCGGAAAACTTGAAGCTTGGAAAAACAATATCACCCATCACCGTATAAACCGGCATCAGGAAAGCCACACAAAGCAGGATGCCAACCACCAACACCCATTTGCTCTTCTGGCGCTCTTCAACAACCGGATTCACTGGACGAACTCCTCGGGAAGCGGTCACTCCGCCAAGCCTTGTTCCGCATCCCACGCAGATCACCTGTCCCGGCTCTGACGGTGTGCCGCATTGTGGGCAGGCAGTGGCGCTGGGTGTGGGAGGCGGCCCCGGTGTGGGCGGCGGAGGAGCGTTTCCACCCCCCTGTAATTCGGCAATGGAAGACAGCGGCGCCCAACCAGCCATGCCGTCGCGCCATCCCAAGTCGGTGCCCAGCAGAGTACCGTCCGCCAGATACTTTTTGACGTCCGCCGCGTCATACGGCCCAAATCGCTGCCCCCCCCTGTCAATGTGAAATTGCATAAACGCTGTCAGTCAAAATTCCGCACATACATGGCCGCCATGGCACACCAGCAAATTGGGAGGGTGAAAAGCACGCCAATCCCAAAGGCAATCTGCCCCAGTCCCCCAATTAGTTGAGCCACAAATACCAGCCCAAATACTTTCCAGAATTGCCCACTGACTTTGTTCGAGCTGACCCCCATGGCATCACTGAAACTCATCCGCTTATCCACCACCAACCAAAAGGCAAATGAGAACCGGGTCATAACAAACGCATTCCCCACAACCATCAGAAAAATTCCCGCCATAACCACCCCAAAGGATGCCTTGATCAATGTAAATAAAGGCGCCAACCCTTTGGTTTCATTCGCTTGCTTGAGGGCATCCCACAAGCCTTCAACGAAACCTGTTGCCCCCAGCACAATCGTCAGTATTCCCGGCAACATGGCAACCAAGCTGATAATTCCAATCGCAATTGGCAGCAAAAGCAAGTGAAGGTAGTTTCGGCTGAATCCTTGAAACAAATCTCCAAACCCACATACCTCTCCACGAATCTGCCGGATGAAAAACAAATGAAATCCCCCAATCAACGGCCCTAGGATAAAAATGTTCAGGCCAGGAATGAAACCGGCAATCGCCAAGATAATCATCGAAACCAAGGCAAATACAACACATCCGCCGATGTTGGTTTTGAATGAATCGAACCCGTCACTCACACAGCCGCCAATGGACCAATCCCCGCCACCGACCGCTGCCGCCCCCGCCATTTCGGGCACGGGCGCGAGGGCCACGCCCGGCGACTCGGCGGTCCCCATCACCTCTCCCAAGCTCTCCCAACCCGCCATGCCTTCGTGCCACGCCATGTCCGTAGGCAACAGTTGGCCCTGCGCCAGCATGGACTCCACTTGTTCTCGCGGATAGGGCCCGTACTGTTCCCCGTCCCTGTTGATATGAATCTGCATCACACGCCCGCCGGGGCTGGCGATGGTCTACCGAATTAAGAGCGAAATGTCCCGCAAAAAGGGCGTGCCGCTCAGCTTTCAATAACGTTGATCTCGACCGGCTCCACCTTCACACCGCGGCGCTCGAGCCAGGTGGTGGCTTTCTTGAGGCGGTCGCGGTCGCCTTCCAGCTCGAGGCAGACGATGCCGATCTCGTCGCGGACCTCGGCTTGGCGGATGTTGGTGACGAGGTCAAACCTGGTGGCCAGTTCCCACATCACCGGCGTGGTGATCAAGCGCGGGGGGTACATGAGCCACAGGCGGCGCTTTTCACGCGCGGGTTTCCCGGCGGACTTCTTTTTCTTCGCCGCTTTGCGCTTGGCGGGCATCGTTTAACCGCCGGCGATGGCGGGGATGATGGAAAGCTCGTCGCCGTCCTTGAGCGCGGTGGCCTGGTTGTCGAGGAAACGGATGTCTTCCTCGTTGACATAGACGTTGACGAAGCGACGGACTTCGCCGTCGTCGTCCAGCAGGCGTTCCTTGATGCCGGGGTAGCGGGTCTCGAGGTCGGCGATGGCGGCGCCAACGCTGTCGGCGGCGGTCTCCACGACTTCCTCGTCATTGGTCAGCTTGCGCAGGGGGGTGGGGATGCGTACTTGTGTGGGCATTATCGGGTTGTCAGTTCCTTTTCGACGAGCGCGTCAAACTCGCGCAGGCTGGGCTTGATTTCGCGGGTGCGGCCGACGTGGCCCTGCACCGCGTCGAGGGTCTTCAGGCCGTTGCCGGTGACGCACAGGACGGCCGAATCATCGGCGGGGATGGCGCCGCTGGCAATGAGTTTCTTCGCGACGCCAACGGTGACGCCGCCGGCGGTCTCGGCAAAGATACCCTCGGTCTCAGCCAGCAGCCGGATGGCCTCGCGGATCTCGTCGTCGGTGACATCCTCGGAGGCGGCGTTGGTTTCCTTAAACACCTTGAGCGCGTAAAAGCCATCCGCCGGCGTGCCGATGGCGAGGCTTTTGGCGATGGTGTCGGGCTTCACGGGCTTGAAGAAATCCTGTCCCGCCTTGTACGCCGCGCTGATGGGCGAGCAGCCGGCGGCCTGCGCGCCGTGCACGCTGTACTCGGCCTCGTCGGCCAGGCCGATCTTGATGGCCTCTTGATAACTCTTGTGAATCTTGGTGAGCAGCGAGCCGCTGGCCATGGGCACGACGGTGTGTCGCGGGATTTTCCAGCCGAGTTGCTCGATGATCTCCAGCCCCTGGCTCTTGGAGCCCTCCGCGTAGTAAGGCCGCATGTTGACGTTGACGAACGCCCACTTGTACTTGCCGGCGATCTCCGCGCACAGCCGGTTGACCTCATCGTAATGGCCCTTGATGCCGATGACATTAGCGCCGTAGACGAGCGAGTTGACCACCTTGCCGGGCTCGAGGTCGTTGGGGATGAAGACAAAGGCGGTCATGCCGGAGGCCGAGGCATTGGCGGCGACGCTGTTGGCGAGATTGCCGGTGGAGGCGCAGGCGACCACCTCGAAGCCCAGCTCGCGCGCACGCGAAAGGGCGACGCTGACCACGCGGTCTTTAAAGGAAAGCGTGGGGTAGTTGACCGTGTCGTTCTTGATCCACAGCTCGCGAATGCCCAGCGCGGCCGCCAGGCGGTCGGCCTTGATGAGCGGCGTGCCGCCGACCTCCAGCCCCACCGTCGGCTCCTCCGCCACCGGCAGCAGCTCGCGAAAACGCCACATGCCGCGCGGCCGGCCGGCCACCGCCTTGCGGGTCAGCTTGCCCTTGATGGCGGCGTAGTCGTACACCACCTCCAGCGGCCCAAAGTCGAACTCGCACACGTGCCGCGCCTCCAGCGGGTAATCCCGCCCGCATTCGCGGCACTGCAGCGCCTTCATGAATCCCTGTTTCTTCGCCATGTCGTTGTCGTTTAAATTCTCGCGGGCCAATAAAAAACCCGCCCATAAATGAGCGGGTGCAAAATTCTTTGCGCCTCCACTCATCTTCCCGGCTGGCTTTCGCCCACCGGCTGGATTTGGCACCTGGACATCGGGACGGCGCGTCCCGACCGGTTGCCGTGGCTTCATCGGACCAGATTCCTCAGCCACTCTTAATGAGTTTCCTGTAAGGGAACGCGGCCAGCATACGCCCGCGCGCCCGCCCGTCAATCCAATTCTCCCGCAAACCCCTGCTGCCGGAGCGCCTCGTAAAGTACCAGTGAAACACAGTTGGCCAAGTTCAGCGACCGCGCCTCCGCATTAAACATTGGGATGCGCAGCCAGGAATCCGCGTGCGCCTCCAGCAACCCCCGCGGCAACCCCGCCGTCTCCCGCCCAAACACCAAGTAATTCTCCGCCCCAAACGAAACCGAGTCATACCGCACCGGCCCACCCTGCTCCACCAGCCAAAGCCGCCCCTCACCCTTCGCCGCCAGAAACTCCTCCCAACTCCCCCAAGCCCGCCACTCCACCTGCCGCCAGTAATCCATGCCCGCCCGCCGCAGCGTCGAGTCATCCAGCCGAAACCCCAATGGACCGACAAGATGCAGCGGGGATTTTGTCGCGGCGCAAAGGCGTGCCACGTTGCCGGTGTTGGGAGGAATCTCAGGCTCGACGAGGACGATGTTCATTTTTTAAGTAATCAGTGACCAGTATTCAGTGAAAACCCAAGCGCACCGGATGTGCACACGAGAATAGCCCAGCACTTTAGTGCTGGGGTCGTTGGCGGCTCAACAAGCAGTCCCAGCGGGACGGCTGAAACCGGGCAATTTCACCCGTCCCTCCGGGACTAGACGGGAAACCACCGCCCCATCCCAGCGTTAAAACGCTGGGCTATTCTCAAATGGCCCTCCAGGCCAATCATTCCCACCAATGAGGCTCCCAATGGGCAATCCCCAATCCAAAATTTGTTTCCCATGTTTTGAACAGAATTTGTCATCTATCTTTTGGCTGCGCCATCACTCGATCACTGATTTCTGATCACTAATAAACCACACGCCACAAACACAACCCACAAGCCGGCGCATTCATCCCCGCCACGCGGCGATCTCGCAGGCGGAAAATCTCCCGAATCTCCCGTTGCGTCAGCTTCCGCTCGCCCACGCGCACCAGCGTGCCCACGATTCCCCGGCACATCTTGTATAAAAACCCCTCGCCTTCCATCACCACCGTCAGCTCGCTGCCGCGCGCGTACACCTTGCAGGCCGTCACGCGCCGCACCGTGCTTTCCATCTCATATTCGCGCGTGGTGGCGAACGACTTGAAATCCTTGCGGCCCACGAACAACTTTGCCGCCCGCTGCATGCGGTCCACGTCCAGCGGCACCGGCACATGCCACGCGCGATCCCGCAGCAGCGGATTCATCGCCGGGTGATTCCAGATCATGTAACGATACTGCTTCCCCTTTGCATCAAACCGCGCATGAAAATCCGCCTTCGCCCGCCGCACCTCGCTCACCCGGATGTCTCCCGGCAGGAACGCATTCACTGCCAGCAGCAACTTCCGTTCATCCATCTTCAACTCCGCCCGCGCAATGTCCACGTGCGCCACCATCCCCATCGCGTGCACCCCCGTGTCCGTGCGGCTCGACCCGTGAACCCGCTTCACCCCCGCAAACAACTTCCGCAGCGCCTCCTCCAACCGCTGCTGCACCGTCACGTCCTTTTTTTGCACCTGCCACCCAGCGTACCCCGAGCCGTCATACGCAACTGTGAGCCGAAGCCTCACGAACTCCACCCCGCCCTTCATAAGGCAAAGCTGTCCAGATACCCCTGCAACAACACCGCCGCCGCGGCCGCGTCCACCTTCTCCTTTTGCTGCTTTGCCTTCTTGCCGCTTGCCCGCAGCTTGCCTGCCGCCTGCACCGTCGTCAGCCGCTCGTCCCAAGTCTTCACCGGTTGCGACACCGCCCGCTTCAACACCGCCACGAAATCCTGCACCTTCAACGCCTGCGGCCCGTAGCTCCCGTCCATGTTCCGCGGCATCCCCACCAAGATCTGCTCCACCTCCCACTCCGCCAGCAACCCCTTCAACTCGGAAAGAAAATCCTCAAACGGCTCCGCCGCGATAAACCCCACCGGCTGCGCCAACATCCCCAGCTCATCGCTCACCGCAATCCCCATCCGCTTCGTCCCGTGATCAATGGCCAGAACCCGCATGACTACAACCCCGCCAACACTCGGCCCGCCGCGTCGATCGTGCGGTCGATGTCCTCCTCCGTGTGCGCCGCGGAAATGAAGCCCGCCTCGAAGGCTGATGGCGCCAAGTAAATTCCCTCCGCAAGCATCCCATGGAAATACTTTTTAAACAAATCCCGGTCGCTTCCCATGGCCCCGTCGAGGTTGTGCACCGGCGTGTCGGTGAAATAGCCGCACGACATCGACGCGATGCGCTGGAACTGCACCGGCACAGCCGCATCCGCCGCAGCCTGCTTCATGCCCGCCTCCAGCCGCGCGCCCATTGCCTCCAGCCGCTCGTGCACACCGGCCGACTCCAATTCCTCCAGCGCCGCAATTCCTGCCGCCATTGCCAGCGGATTGCCGCTCAATGTCCCCGCTTGGTACACGGGCCCGTCCGGCGCGAGCACGTCCATCACCTCCGCACGACCTCCGAAGGCGCCCACGGGCAGACCGCCCCCAATAATTTTGCCGAAGCAGCTCAAGTCCGGCGTGATGCCGAAGCGCTCCTGAGCTCCGCCCATCGCCACGCGGAAGCCCGTCATCACCTCGTCGAAAATCAAGAGCGCTCCCTCCGCCGTGCAAACTTCCCTCAGGAATTCCAATAAACCCTCGCGCGGCAAATACAACCCCGCATTGGCCGGCACTGGTTCCAGGATCACCCCCGCCACTTGCCCCGCATTCGCCGCGAAGGCCTCGCGCACGGCCGCCTCGTCATTGAACGGCACCACGATGGTGTGCGCGGTGAACTCGGCCGGCACGCCGCCACTGTCCGGGTTGCCAAAAGTCAGCGCGCCCGACCCCGCCCGCACCAGCAGCGAATCCGCGTGGCCATGATAACACCCGTCAAATTTTATAATCTTCGGCCGATCCGTAAACCCGCGCGCGATGCGGATGGCCGACATGCACGCCTCCGTGCCCGAGTTGCACACCCGCACCTTTTCCACGCTGCCGACGGCCGCCTTTACCACCTCCGCCATCCGCACCTCCAGCGGGTTCGGGATGCCAAAGCTCGTCCCCCGCCCCGCCGCCTCGCGCACCGCCTCGATGATCCTCGGATGCGCGTGCCCCAAAATCGCCGGCCCCCACGTGCCCACGTAGTCGATGTACTCGTTCCCATCCACGTCCCAAACCCGCGCGCCCTCCGCGCGATCCACAAAGAACGGATCCCCGCCCACCCCGCGAAACGCCCGCACCGGCGAGTTCACCCCACCCGGAATGTGCTCCAGCGCGGCCTTAAATAATGCGTCCGATTTGTCGCGAGAAATCATGGGGCGCGGAGCATAGCGAGCGAACCGTCCAGTGGCGAGTATTCAAATATTCCTTCATCATCAGGAATTGCCTTGTGGCTGCAAATCTGCAACCTTCGCCGGCATGTCCTCCCGGATTGAACGCACCGTGACGGTGAATTGGCGGCATCAAGTGCTGTTCACACAGAATGTCTTCGATACTGAGAACGCGACGTTGCGAGATATCTTGGTGGATGGCGAAAACCGAGAACCGCGAAAAGTATTACTGGTTCTCGACGAAGCACTGGCTGTAGCCCAGCCAACCTTGACGCGCCAAATTGAAGCCTATTTTAAGACTCACGAGGACTCGCTTTGCCTGGTGGCCGCGCCCGTGGTCATGGAAGGCGGGGAGCGCACCAAGAATTCCTACTTCCACGTCTCAGAGGTTCACTCTCAAATTGATCGTTACCATATTGACCGCCATTCGTACCTGATTTGTGTTGGCGGCGGGGCGTTACTTGACATGGTGGGGTTGGCCGCGGCCACGGCACACCGGGGGATTCGGCACATTCGCATCCCCACGACGACACTCAGCCAGGATGACTCTGGCGTGGGCGTCAAGAATGGCATCAATGCGTTTGGAAAAAAGAATTTCATTGGCACATTTGCTCCGCCTTTTGCAGTAATTAATGATTTTCAACTGCTTGCCACATTGTCGTCGCGTGACAAACGCAATGGATACGTGGAGGCCGTCAAGGTGGCCTGCATTCGTGACACGAAATTTTTTGAACAGATTGAGAAGGACGCGGATGGACTGCGGAGTTTTGAACCGGCGGCGATGCAACGGTTAATCCATCGGTGCGCGGAACTGCATATGAATCATATTGCCACCAGTGGAGACCCCTTTGAAATGGGGTCGGCGCGGCCACTTGATTTCGGCCACTGGGCAGCGCACAAGCTGGAGCAGATTTCTGAGTATCGTATACGCCACGGCGAGGCAGTAGCAGTGGGGATAGCACTGGATTGTATCTACGCCCGCGAGATGGGGCACTTATGGGCGGCTGATTGCGACCGCATTCTACGCCTACTGGAACGGCTCGGCTTCTCCCTTTGGGCCAGCGATTTGTTACACGAAGGCGAAGATGGCAAACTGGTAGTGCTGGAGGGCTTGGAGGAATTCCGCGAGCACCTAGGTGGACGCCTGACCATCACGTTGCTCCGCTCCATTGGCGAGGGCTTTGAAGTGCACGAGATGAATGTGCCCAAGGTGTTGGGGGCGATCCACGAGTTGCAGGCGCGGGGCCATGCGGAAGAGGATGGCAAGATCATCCCGGCACATGGTTGATTATCCACTGGCCCGCGTAAGTCCATGAACCGCATCGCAGTCTTGAACGTGGTGGGAATGTGCGATCGACACATTACCCGGGACATGCGGTTTGCCCGGCTCTACCGCAACAACGGACGGCGGGCGTTTATCGATCCGGCGTTTCCCGCGGTAACCACCACGGCGCAATCCAATTATCTCACCGGACAGACGCCTTCCAGCCATGGGATTGTAGGTAACGGGTGGTACAACCGAGAACTGGCGGAGGTGCAGTTCTGGAAACAATCCAACCACCTTGTGGGCGCCTCAAAAATCTGGGAAAGCCTAAGGGCAAAGGATGGGGAATTTACCTGCGCGAAGGTGTTCTGGTGGTACAACATGTACTCGGGCGCGAATTGGAGCATCACGCCGCGCCCCATGTATCCCGCAGATGGACGCAAGGTGTTTGACGTATACACGTCGCCGATGAAAATGCGCGAGGCGATCAAGCATGACTTGGGGGAATTTCCCTTCCCGGGTTTCTGGGGGCCGGCGGCGGGTGTCCAGACTCCGCAAGGTACACCGGATTGCGCCACGCGTTGGATTGCTGACTCGGCGCGCTGGATCGAGGAGAAACATTCGCCAACGTTGTCATTGGTTTCCCTGCCACATCTGGATTACAACCTGCAACGCTTGGGACCGGAGGCCAAGGAGGCCAGAGATGACTTGTATTTGGCTGACGAATTGGTGGCCGATCTGGTCAAGTTTTATGAAGAGCGCGGAGTGAGGGTTTTGTTGCTTTCGGAATATGGCCTTTCAGAAGTCCATCGCCCCATTCACCTGAACCGGCTTTTCCGCGATCAAGGCTGGCTATCCATCAAGGAGGAATTGGGACTGGAGTTGTTAGACCCAGGCGCAAGCCGGGCGTTTGTCGTGGCGGATCATCAAGTGGCGCACGTTTACATAAACGACCCGGCCATTATCAAGCCCGTGCAGGCACTGCTGGAGAAGACGGACGGCGTCCAGTTTGTGCTGGATGACGGGGGAAAAAACGAGCGCGGCGTAGCACATGGGCGCGCAGGAGATCTGATCGCCATCGCCGAGGAGGATGCGTGGTTCACGTACTACTACTGGCAGGATGATGCGCGCGCGCCAGACTTTGCCCGCACGGTGGATATTCACCGCAAGCCCGGCTACGACCCGGCCGAGTTGTTTATCGATCCCCGAATTGGTTTCCCAAAAGCCCGCATTGCCTGGCGGCTGCTGCAAAAGAAGCTCGGCTTCCGCATGTTGATGGATGTCATCCCGCTGGACGCCTCGCTGGTCAAAGGCTCCCACGGCTGCCGCCCCGTAAGCCGGGCCGATTGGCCGGTAATCATTTCCCCAGAACCTGATTGGCTGCCCGATGAAGTGATCGATTCCACTGATGTCCGGGCTATCATTGAGCGCGCGGTGATAGGAGAGGAAGCACGCTAACGGCCTCCTCGCGCACTGACATCTTGCACCCCATCTTCAGCCGCCTAAAATACCCCCATGCGATTCATATTTTCCCTCGCCATCCTCACACTCGGCCTCACTGCAGAAAACTGGCCGGGTTGGCGAGGCCCGCGTGGCGATGGCACCAGTCTGGAGAAAAACATTCCCACCATCTGGAGTCCCACGAAAAACATCGCGTGGAAAACACCCATCCCCGGCAAGGGGCATGCATCACCTGTGGTATGGGAGGAGAAGATTTTCCTCGTCACCTGTGACGAGGCGCGACAGGAACGATTGTTGTTCTGCGTGGATCGCATGTCCGGGAAAATCCTTTGGAAACAGGTTGTCCTTCAGTCACCGCTGGAGCGGGTGCATCGCCTGAACAGTCGGGCTTCCAGCACCCCGGCGACTGACGGCGAGCGCGTGTATGTGTCCTTCCTAGATCAAAAGGACATGGTGGTGGCCGCGTACAGCCTTGATGGCAAATTGCTGTGGCGGGCGCGCCCGGGGGTTTTCAAGAGCGTGCATGGCTACTGCAGTTCCCCAGTGATCTGGAAGGAGAAGCTGATTGTCAACGGAGACCATGACGGCCCCTCCTACATCGTCGCCCTCGATCGCGCCAACGGCAACACCCTCTGGAAAACCATGCGCCAAAACCAGACCCGAAGTTATTGCGTGCCCACCATTTTCCACTTGGGTGGCCGGCCGCAAATGGTCTTGTCAGGCGACCGCTCCGTCGCCAGTTATGATCCGGACACCGGCAAAAACATCTGGTATCTCAACGGTCCCACCCAACAGTTTGTCGCCTCCATTGTTTACAATCCGGAAGCAAACCTTCTTTTCATGACGGGCGGCTTTCCCCAGCACCATATCATTGGTCTGAAACATGACGGGCGCGGCGTCATTGACGACAGTGGAAAAATCATGTGGCACCACCGTACAGCGAATTGGGTGAGCTATGTCCCCTCACCCATCAGTGCGGGAAAATATTTCCTGCTCGTAAATGATCGTGGCTTCGCCAGTTGCTTCGACGCCAAGACAGGCGATGCCCAATGGGCAGGCGAGAAAATGAGTCGTGGCGCCCACGCGAGCCTGGTGAGCGCGGAGGGACTGGTTTATTTCACATTCGATGACGGAACAACCCGCATAATTCGACCGGGGAAGAAACTGGATATTGTCGCGGAAAATTCCGTTGGCGAAGGAGTCTTCGCCAGCCCCGCCATCAGCCAAGGCAATCTCTTCATCAAGGGAGACCGGCACCTGTTTCGAATCGGGAAATAACGAGGATTATCGGTTGCAAATCAGTCAAATCGGGGTAATTTTCTTGAAGTTTTGGCCGATGCATGATTGTGTTTACGACATCAAGGGAGCGGGATATGCAAAATAATCAAAGCCAGGTTAAACATGCCTCAAATGGCCTGACGGCACTCGTTGCCCTATGGATTCTCACGGGATTGGCAGTGGGCGGCCCGGCACCGGGATTCGGTTTTAATCCTAGCGGCACGCCTGCTGGCGGCCAACCCGGCGTGGGTGTTGGAATACCGGGCATGCAACCCGGGGTCGGAGTGCCCGGAATCCCACCAGGTGTTGGCGTTCAACCTGGAATGCAGCCAGGCGGTGGCGGCTTCCCCGCGGGGCAACCTGGTGTCGGTGGAGTCCAGCCCGGTATGCAGCCTGGGGTCGGCGTTGCCCCCGGAGTTCAGCCCGGCATGCAGCCGGGTGTTGGTGGCTTTCCCGGCGTGCAACCTGGGGTTCAGCCCGGCATGCAGCCGGGTGTTGGTGGCTTTCCGGGTGCCCAACCTGGCGTCGGCGGAGTCCAGCCCGGCATGCAGCCTGGAGTCGGCGTTGCCCCCGGAGTTCAGCCCGGAATACA
>PBLV01000014.1 GCA_002721895.1 Verrucomicrobiales bacterium | reverse complement strand
CCCCAACGACATTTTTTCTCGCTCATAATAAAAGTAAATCGGCGGCGACTCTCCCCGCGGCACGTGGCTTTGGCAAGGATTTTGGCTAGGAATGCATCACCTGCCCGCCGTCGATGTTGATCGTTTGGCCGGTGATATTGTGGGCGTGCGGCGAGGCGAGGTAGGCAGCCATGGCACCGAATTCGGCGGGTTGCTGCCAGCGGCTGAGCGGTGCAATGGTTTTAATCTTGGCCGCGGCCCAGTCTTCGTAGCTTTGACGTTCGCCCTCGGGCAATTGATTCTGGCCGGCGGCCCACACGGATTCGTTGAGCGGTGTTTTGACCATGCCGGGCGAAAGGCAATTGGCGCGCACATTAAACGGCGCCAGGTCCTTGGCCATCACCTGCATGAAATTGATCACGGCCGCCTTGGCCGCGCTGTAGGGCGGATCGGTGGGCGAACCGATTTGAGCCGCCACCGATGTGAGAAACAGCAACGTCCCCTCGCCGGTCTCGCGCAGCCCGGGCGCAAAGGCGTGGGCGGTGTGGACCATGCCCATGATATTGACCTCCAACACGCGCGGCCAGTCGGCCGGTTCGAGGTTCCAAAAGGGAAACCCAAACTTGCCCGATCCAATGCCGGCCGCGCACACCACATGCCGCACACCGCCGAGCTTTTCTTCAAACTCCGTCGCCGCCGATTGCACACTCTTGTAATCGGCAATGTCGCCCACCACATATTCCACCTGCAAATCCGCCGGCCATTTGCTGCAGCGCAGGCTGCGATCGAACACCCCCACGCGTGCGCCCTCCGCGGCAAACGCCGCCGCAATGGCACGCCCAATGCCGCTGCCCCCGCCGAGCACCACCACGCCTTGACCGTTGAGTTGGAGATCCATGCGCGGAGTGTTATCCAGCCGGTTGCAGGCTGCAATGTTCGATGAAGTGGGTGCGGATGGATTCCAGTACAGCAGCCTTGTACGCCGGGCCTTCGGGCAGGTTGCCCCAAACCGGCTGGGGCCAGCAGGCGTCATCCGGCGTGCGGCCAATGATGTGCAGGTGCAACTGCGGCACGAGATTGCCGAGGGCGCCGAAGTTGACTTTTGGATATTTGCGTTTGGACTTTAGGTATGACGAAATGGCGCGGCAATCGGCCATGATTTGGGTCAATTGATCTTGGGGCAGATCGAGCAGGTCCACGGCATCGGTTTCCGGCACGAGAATAAACCAGGTCACCGACGCGTTGCGATGCAACAGCAGGTGGCCACTTGGCAGCCGGCCGAGCACGTGGCAGTCGGCCAGTAATTGGGGATGCAGTTTAAACACGCCACGGTTGTAGCTTGCACGCTCGCACTTGCCAAGTGGAGGGCTGGCAGGGAGGATGGCGGCGTGATGAATCGGCGGACATTTCTGGCGGGCACAGGGCCGCGACGGCCAACAACACCAAGTTCGGCGTCTACTCGCACGGGCATTTGAAGATTTAACATGATTCGCAAACTCATTCTCCTCCTGCTGGCGCCATTGTGGTTGGCTGCTGAAGACTGGCCGCAATTCCGCGGACCGCATCACGACGGTATTTCCCGCGAGAAAAACTGGCTGACAGACTGGCCTGAAGAAGGCCCGAAACGATTGTGGGAGGCGCAGGTCGGCATCGGGTTTTCGTCCGTGGCCGTGGCTAATGGGTACGTCTACACGCTTGGCCATGCCAAGGGCAAAGATGTGTTGCATTGCATCGATGCCGGCACGGGCCGTGCATTGTGGAAACACGAATGGGCGTCCGATCTCGGCGCCAAGTTTTATATTGGCGGCCCCGGCAGCACGCCCACGGTGCATGAAGGCCGCATTTATGTGGCCGGCAAATGGGGCGAGGTGCTTTGTCTGGCGGCAAAGGGTGGCCAAGTGGATGTGGTTTGGACGCGCCATTTGGCCAGGGAGGAAAAAGTGCGCGTTCCCACTTGGGGATTCAACGGATCGCCACTCGTGTTGGGCGATCGGTTGCTGCTCAACGCCGGCGTGGCTGGGGTGGCGTTGGATTTGAAAACCGGCAAGACACTTTGGAAATCCGCCGATGGCGAGGCGGGTTATGCCACGCCGTTGCCGATGCAGCTGGGCGGCCAGCCGCACGTGGTGGTGAGTAGCGGGCGCGCCTATTCCGCCGTACGCGTGTCCGATGGCAGAGAGGCCTGGAGCCTGCGGTGGTTCACCCGCTACGGCGTTAACGCGGCCGACGCGATTGTGGACGGCGATCAGGTGTTTGTCGGTAGTGGTTATCGCAAGGGCTGTGGCCTGTATAAAATCGGCGATGAGTTGACGGAGGTTTGGAAAAATAAAAATCTCTCCACGCAAATGAATGCCGCAGTGAAGCTCGGCGATTATTTGTACGGCTTTGATGGGGACAGCGGCGGGCCGGGCAAGCTGCGTTGTGTGAGCTGGAAGACCGGCGAGGCGGCTTGGGAACAGGCGACGGGATTTGGCGCATTGACCGCGGCGGACGGACGGTTGCTCGTGCTTACCGGTTCCGGCGCGTTGATAACGGCACCAGCCACACCCAAGGGTTTTGCGCCCACCGGCCGCGCGCGGGTGTTGGACAAGGATTGCTGGACCGCGCCGGTGCTGGCCAATGGCCGGCTCTATTGCCGCAATTCCAGAGGCCATTTGGTTTGCTTGGATTTGCGGCGCGACTGATCTTCACTTCAACAATCACCATTCGATATTCATAACCCA
Source organism: Verrucomicrobiales bacterium (assembly GCA_002721895.1). Next base: position 28,883 of record PBLV01000014.1, on the reverse strand, counting down.
TCAATCAGATTGAAGAAGAATTGAATATTGCTGAATGTTGATTGGTGAATTCAGAAGGAAACTATCGCCGTTGATTTTGGTTTGTCTCACATCATGGCGCAGGCAATACTCGGCGCGTTCCTTAAATGAGCACTTTTGAGCACACTTTTGACGATTTGTTCAATCCTTGTTTGGAGGCATTCAGAGAGCTGGGTGGATCTGCTACAAACGCAGAAATCGAGGAGAATGTCATTCAAATCCTCAACCTTTCAAATGAAGAAGTAAGCGATATTCATCGCGATACAACCACCAAACTTCACTACCGATTGAGATGGGCTCGGAACTACTTGAAAAGATATGGATTGCTCGAAAACTCTTCGAGGGGAGTATGGGCTTTAACAGAAAAGGGGCGGAAAATCGAGAAGGTTGATCAGAAAGAAGTCGTGCGAACGATAACAGCTCTAGACAGTAAAAGCCGTAAAAATGGGCGAGCCTTAGAAGGCGATAAAACCATTGAAGACGAGGATGACGCCGAATGGCAAGACAAGCTATTGACTGTGGTTAAGAAAATTGATCCCGAAGCCTTTGAAAGACTAAGTCAACGGTTGTTGAGAGAACTCGGATTCAATAATGTAGAAGTCACAGGAAAAACTGGGGATGGAGGAATTGATGGTAGTGGCATTTTAAAAATTGGATCGATTATCACATTTCGGGTCGTCTTCCAGTGCAAAAGGTATAAGGAAAGCGTCTCAAGTTCAGTTGTACGTGATTTTAGGGGTGCGGTCCAAGGTCGTGCAGACAAGGACCTTTTGATTAGCACAGGAAGTTTTACACGAAGCGCGCGCGCAGAAGCCCAACGAGATGGGGCGCTAGCAATCGATTTGATGGATGGATACGAGCTTGCTCAAAAACTAAAAGAGCTCGGTTTAGGTACGTCTGTAGAAATGGTCGAAAATGTTTCCATTAATGAAGAGTGGTTTAAGAATATTTGACATGCAAACTTCACGCCGTCGTTTCCTGAAAACTTCTGCCGCCGCCACGGCGGCTTCGTTTGCCGCTATGCCGTTGCTGGCAGCGCCCGGCAAAAAATATCGCACCGCGATCATCGGCGCGGGCTGGTGGGGCATGAACATCTTGCGCGACGCCATCGCGCACGGCCAATGCAAGGTGGTGGGCATTTGCGACGTGAACGAACAGACGCGCGAAGTGAGCGCGGAGGAGGTCACTGACCTCAACGGCGATCAGCCGCGCAAGTACAATGACTTTCGCGAAATGCTCGGCAAGGAGAAGCCGGAGATCGTGATCATCGCCACACCGGATCATTGGCACGCGCTGCCGGCGATAGCGGCGATTGAAGCGGGCGCCCATGTGTTTCTCGAGAAACCCACCGCACACACCGTGTTGGAAAGCCGGGCGATCCTCAACGCGGCACGCGCGGCTAAACGCGTCGTGCAGGTGGGTTTGCACCGCCGCATCGGGCCGCATCATGTGGAGGCGATGAAATTTCTGCGCAGCGGCAAAGTGGGCAAGGTCGGTCAAGTACGATTGTTCGTGACCGGCGGCGGCGGCAAGGAGGAGCCCACGCCGAACAGTCCTGTGCCCGTGGGTATGGACTGGGATCTCTGGTGCGGTCCGGCGCCCAAGCGGCCCTTCAACCGCCGGCTGCATCCGGGCGGTTGGCGTCATTTTCTCGACTATGCCAATGGCACGCTCGGCGACTGGGGCGTGCATTGGCTGGACCAGATCACGTGGTGGAGTGAGGAGAAATATCCCAAGCGCGTTTTCTCCAGCGGCGGCCGACCGGTGCGCGGTGCGGCGGTGAACAACGCCGAAGCCATGACCAGCGACACGCCCGATTCGCAGGTGGCGATTTATGATTACGAGGAATTCACCGTCACGTGGGAGCATCGCCGCTTTGCGATGAACAACAGTGAGCATCACCGCTACGGCGCATATTTTTACGGCACCGAGGGTATCCTGCACATCGGTTGGCGCGATGGCTGGACCTTTTATCCAGCCAAGAAAAACGGCCAGAAAGCCCACGGCGATCCGCGTTTTGACAACGAAAAGGACGGGCACAATCTGCCGCCGCTCTGGGCGGATTTCATGAAGGCCATCGCCGATAATAACCACACGCCGGCGGCCGACATTGAACCGGCGCACCGTTCCTCCGTGTTGCCGATGCTCGGCATGATTTCCTATCGGCTCGGTCGCAGTCTCGAATGGGATGGCGGCAAGGAACAAATCCTCAACGACCGCGAAGCGAATCAACTACTCCGGCGCGACTACCGCAAGCCATGGGTGTATCCGAAAGTTTAAAATGAAAAAACTCCTCCCCCTCTTCACGGCGCTTCTGGCCTGGCCGGCGTTTGGCGCGGAATATATGCTGGAAAAATTCTGGGCCTCCATGCCCACCGGCGAAAAACAAATCGGCAGCATGCACGGCGACATTGCCGTGAGTTCCAAGAACGAAGTGTACGTCAGTGTGCAGGGCGGCCCCAAGGCCGGGGTGCAGGTGTACGACAACAAGGGCGATTACCTTCGCAACGTCCCCAATGCGCCGAACGATTTTCATGGATTCGTGATCCGCAAGACCGAAAGCGGCGAGCACCTCTACGGCCCGCGTCTTGGCGGCCAAAACATCCTGAAGCTCACGCTCGACGGCAAGGTGGTGTTGGACATCAAGCCCGCCACCGTGCCAGCCAAGTTTAAGCGCAACGGCCGCATGCGCCTGACCGGTATGGATGTCGCTCCTAACGGCGATCTCTTCGTGGTTGACGGCTACTCCACCGATTACATCCATCACTTCGACAAGGCCGGCAAATATATCAAGAGCATCGGCGGCCGCGAATTGCTCGGCTCCCAAACGCTGCACAAAATCTGCATCGATACCCGCTATGATCCCCCGCGCATCCTCGGGGCCGACCGCGAGAAGCTGCGCCTCATCCACATCGGGCTCGATGGCAAATTCCACGGCGTGTACGCCAAGGACGTCCTGCGCCCCGCTGCAGTGGCCGTGCATGGTGACCTCGCCGTGGCCGGCGAAATCAAGGGCCGTGCCACCTTATACGACAAAGCCGGCAAAGTCGTCGCCCGCCTCGGGCACAACACCGCTCCCGGCGAAACCGCCACCAACCGGCTGCCCCCGGCCAAATGGCGCCCCGGCTTTTTCTCCGCCCCGCACGGTGTGGCCTTCAATAACGTCGGCGATCTTTTCGTGGCCGAGTACACTGTGTTCGGCCGCATCCATCGGTTTAACTTGAAAAAATAATATGCTTCCCGGAATCAAACTATTCGATCTCACCGACCGCGTGGCCATCATTACCGGCGGCTCCAAGGGCCTCGGCGAGGCCATGGGCGCCGGGCTGGCCAGTGCCGGCGCCAACCTCATGCTCGTCAGCCGAAACGCCGAAGAGGCGCAGGCGACGGCCGCGCAAATTGCCGCTGATTACGACTGTAAAGCCATCGGGTTTGCCGCCGACGTTTCCCGGCCGGCCGATATGGAGGCCATGGCCACCAAGTGTCTCGAGGAATTTGGCCGCATCGATATCCTGATCAACAGCGCCGGCATCAACATCCGCGGGTCGATCGATGAAGTGAGCTACGAGGAATTCGCCGAGGTGCAGCGCATCAATGTGGACGGCACCTGGCTCGCCTGCCGCGCCGTGCTGCCGCACATGAAGGAAAAGCAGTACGGCCGCATCATCAACCTCGCCAGCGCGCTGGGCCTCGTGGCGATCGCCAATCGCACCCCCTATTGCAGCAGCAAAGGCGGCGCGGTGATGCTCACCCGCTCGCTCGCCATGGAGCTGGCCGAGGACGGCATCACCGTCAATGGCATTTGCCCCGGCCCGTTCCTCACCCCGATGAACGAACCCATCGCGGAAACCGAGGAAGGCAAAAAATTCATTGTCGGCGCCACCGCCCTGAAACGCTGGGGTGACCTCAAGGAAATCCAAGGCGCCGCCATCTACCTCGCCAGTGACGCCGCCAGCTACACCACCGGCACCATGCTCAGCGTCGACGGCGGTTGGACCGCGCAGTAATCACAGAAATGCCGCCTTTTGCTTTGACTTCATGGTGGTGAATCCGCTTTGGTTGTCCGCCCCGGATTCACGAAGAGGCTGGGTTGAATTTTAAACTAAAATAAAGGAATTGCATGTCTGATGATATTGGATCTGAGGTGTTTGATGAAATGATGCCTGTTGGTGTTGGTCAGCAGGTGCCGGATTTCAAGATGGAGACGTTTGAGCCAAGCGATGGCTCGTTCGGGGAGGTGAATCTTGCCGACCTGAAAAAGGAGGGCAAGTGGACGATTCTCGTTTTTTATCCCGCTGATTTCACGTTTGTTTGCCCCACTGAATTGGCTGACTTGGCCGCTCAGGATGCCAAGCTAACAAGTTTGGGTGCAAAGGTGATTGGAGTCTCCACGGATACAAAATTCAGTCACTTGGCTTGGTGTCGCGAGGAGAAACTGATGGAGGATGTGAAGTACACACTCGCAGCTGATACCACGGGGGTGGTCTCGAGCATGTTCGGCGTGTACGACGATGCCACGGGATTGTCTCTTCGTGGTACATTTGTCATCAGCCCCGAGGGCAAATTGGTGAGTGCCACCGTGAATTTTTACAATGTGGGCCGGAACATGGAGGAACTCGCGCGAATCATGGAGGCCAATGTTCACTGTGCCGCGAATCCAGCCGAGGCTTGCCCCGCCAAATGGACTCCAGGCGAAAAGACTCTGACACCCAATGAGAGCATGGTGGGCAACGTTTACGAGGCTCTCAATGGCTGAAATTAGTTGGATTATCGAGCGGCGCTTTGTTTGGCGCCGCTTTTTTTGTCATGTGGAGTCCCAGGGTTGAGCGGCCATTTACGCTTTGGCGGCATATTCGCCGCGAGAGGCGGCGTATTCGTGAGGCGGAGAATCCCGTGGTGGTTTACAGCCATCCAAAGACCGCCTCGCGCGCGATTGAGGCGGCGATTGCAGGATTGCCGAGCGTTCAGCCGTTTCACGCCCATGTGTTACAGGAGCGGCACTTTTTGAAAGGTGACTTTCGAGGGATTCCACCCAATGAACGCGGCATCACGCCAGATGGCCAACCGGTGCAGTGGGCAATTCGAAGGGAAATAGTCGAATCGGGGCGGCCCTTAAGGTTGGTATCCTTGGTGCGCGATCCGGTTGCAGTCTGTGTCTCGTGGTTTTTCTTCGGTCTGCAGCGATGGCTGGCTTGTGAGCAAAAGCCGGACCCCGCCAAATTGGACTTTGAGGAACTATTGGATCATTTTCACAACAGGTTTTCTCATGATGGAATGATACATTGGTTTGACGATGAATGGAATAAAACCACTGGATTGAATATTTACAGCAAACTATTTGACAAATCTCGTGGATGGCAGATCTATGAACGGGGAAATATCAAGGCTGTTATCTTGTCAGCGCATCTCGAGGATGAAATCAAGGCTAACGCGTTGAGCGAATTTTTAGACGAAAAAATTGATGAAGTCCCAAGAGTCAACGAAAGCGGGGCACAAGGTGCGCCGGAAGTGTACGGGAAGTTGCAACGATCCGTTAGAGACAATCAAGAGTTGGTAGACCGGCTTTTGAATGCCCGTTTTACAAGACACTTTTTTGAAGAGAGCCAAATTGACAGTTTTCGCCACCGCTGGAACGATCCGGACTAGTTCAAGTAACTGGTGATTCGCTCCACCGATTCTTCCACTGTCAACGACTCGGTGGGAATCTCAATCTCGGGAGAAAGCGGAGCTTCATAGGGGGAAGAGATTCCGGTAAACTCCCCTATTTCACCAGCACGAGCCCTCGCATAAAGCCCCTTGGTGTCACGTTGCTCGCAAATCTCCAAGGGCGTGCTCACGTACACTTCGGTGAATTTTCCCTCAGACACCCGATTTCGCACATTGTCGCGGTCGGCACGAAAGGGCGAAATAAACGCCACAATCACCAGCAATCCAGCATCGGCCATTATTCGCGCGACTTCACCAATGCGACGGATGTTTTCCGTACGGTCATCATTTGAAAATCCCAAATCCTGACAAAGACCGATTCTAACAATATCGCCGTCGAGAACATAGACGTTTTTGCCTTCATTGAACAGATGCCGCTCCAATGCCATTGCGATTGTGCTTTTGCCGGCACCACTTAAGCCCGTCAACCAAATGATCTGACCAGAATGACCAAACCTTTCCTCGCGATCCTCCTTGCGGACTTTGCTTGAAACTTGGGTCAACTCGTTCATGCGCCACGCACAAATTGCGCGAAGCGAGCGGGAAGGTCAACATACAGTCACTCAGATGGCGAAATCGGTATACTCAGGCCGGTAATGCTCCAAGGGAGGCAGAAGCATGCCCGCCGCAACAGTTAAATTCGTACCCTGTTCCACCAATATGAAGGATCCCGTGAGACGGTTGGTGGCATATCCGTCAAAAACCAAAGGTTGAGCCGTGCGAATGTGAACTTCACCAATGTCATTCATCCGCAACTCCAAGGGTTCCGGTTCTGGGTCAAAAGTTTGAATGTCAACCCGGTTCTCAAGTGCGGTGACCATCGCTTGCACAGTTCGTGTTCCGTGCTTAAGGAAGAATTTTTTTCCAGAGGTAAGCGGCCGCTGATTCATCCAACACACGCGCGCGGCAAGGTCTGCACTATGGCCGGGCAGCGGATCGAGGCCAACGATCGTGTCGCCGCGGCTAATGTCGAGGTCGTCCTCCAAACGCAGCGTGACCGATTGCGGGCAGAACGCTTCCTCCAGCGGGCCGTCGTAGGTCCAGATTTCTTTGACCCGACTTTTCTGTCCGCTAGGCAGCACAAGAATTTTCTGGCCGACCTTCACAATGCCGCCGGCTATTTGGCCGGATAACCCGCGGAAATCGTGCAGCGATTGATCGGTCGGATTGTTCGGACGATTGACCCACTGCACAGGAAAACGAAAGCCGTTCAAGTTCCAGTCGCTGGCGATGTGCACGGACTCAATGTGGCCGAGCAGCGTCGGGCCTTCGTACCACGGCGTCTTGTCCGAGAAAGTCACCACGTTGTCGCCTTCCAGCGCACTGATCGGGATGAACTTCACATCCTTAAACAAATCGAGCTTCGGCAAAAACGCCTCGATGCCATCGCGGATTTCGCGGAAACGTTCTTCGCTCCAGTCGACGAGATCCATTTTGTTCACCGCAAACACAATGTGCGGAATACCGAGCAGCGCGGAAATGTAACTGTGCCGGCGCGTCTGCTCGATGACACCGTTTCGCGCATCGACCAGCACGATGGAAAGATTCGCCGTGCTCGCACCGGTGACCATGTTGCGCGTGTACTCCACGTGCCCCGGCGTGTCGGCCACGATAAATTTCCGCCGCGGCGTGGCAACGTACCGATAGGCCACATCGATCGTGATGCCCTGCTCGCGCTCGGCCCGCAGCCCGTCAGTGAGGTTGGCGAGATTCACCTGCCCACCGCCGGTGATATCCGCCGACCGCTCCAGTGCCTCCATCTGATCCTCCATGATGGACTTGGAATCATACAGCAACCGCCCGATCAACGTGCTCTTGCCGTCGTCAACCGATCCACACGTGTTGAACCGCAGCAGCTCGATGGTTTGTGCAGCGTCGGTCATTCTAAAAATACCCCGCTTTCTTCCGGTCCTCCATTGCGGCTTCACTCGCCTTGTCGTCGGCGCGACTGCCGCGCTCAGTCACGCGCGCAGCGGCGACCTCGGCAATGATATCATCGATGTTTTCGGCCGGACTCTCAATCATGCCCGTGGAAATCATGTCGGCAATCGTGCGTACACGACAGACCATCGTCCGGTGTTCCTCCTGCTCCGTCGGCCGCGCGCCGTCATAGGGATCCGCCTTGCCGTTGGCCTCATGCGCCGGCGGCACCGGCAGCCATTGACCGGCGCGGCGAAAGCATTCGCGCTGATGACTGAAGTAGATGTTTGGCACCTCCAGCTGCTCTTTTTTGATGTACTCCCACACGTCCATCTCCGTCCAGTTGGAGAGCGGAAACACGCGCATATTTTCGCCGGCATTCAACCGCGCGTTGTACAGGTTCCAAATTTCCGGCCGCTGATTCTTCGGATCCCACTGGCCGAACGCATCGCGGAAACTGAAAAAGCGCTCCTTCGCCCGCGCCTTTTCCTCATCGCGCCGCGCCCCGCCGATGCAGCAGTCGAATTGAAATTCCTCAATCGCACCGAGCAACACGGGGATCTGCAGTTGATTGCGGCTCACCTGTCCCGGCGTCGGTGTCGCGAGCCCTTTTTCAAACGCCTCATCCACCGTGCGCACAATCAACTTCGCGCCCAGTTCCTCCGCGCGCCGATCGCGAAACTCGATCAACTCGGGAAATTCATGCCCCGTCTCCACATTGAGAAACGGCATTGGAATATCCGACGGCCGAAACGCCTTCTCGGCCAGCCGCAGGATGCAGATGGAATCTTTGCCGCCGGAAAACAAAATCGCCGGCCGCTCAAATTCCGCCGCCACCTCGCGCAGGACGTGGATGGCCTCCGTCTCGAGATACGCCAAATGATCCAGATGATAACTGCTCATTTCGCCTCCACTGCCTTTCCGCCCCAGGCCGCGTGCAGCCCGCACTCGCGCTTTTCATCCGCCTTGGCCGGATCAAAATAATCCCACTCATTCGGCAGATCATGCTCGGCGAGATACTCCTCCATCTGTTCGTCACTCCAGTGAAACACCGGGCTGACCTTGAGCGAATTAAAATTGTTGTCCGGACTCACGATGTCCAGCTCCGCGCGATTCGGATTCTGCACCTTGCGCAGCGCCGTGAGCCACACCTTCGGCGCCAGCTCGCGCATGCCGCGCTGGAACGGCTCCAGTTTCATCACCGTACTGAACGCCTTGATCGCCTCCTCATTTTCCTCCGTCGGTTCCGGCATGCCGCCATGCGCCGCGTCGTAATGCGCCGCCGTCAACTTCGGCACAAACGCCTGAATGTTCAGCCCCAGCTTCGCCTTCAACTCCTCCGCGTGCCGGTAGGTCGCCTCGCGGTTGTAGCCGTGATCCACCCACAACACCGGGATGTCCGGCTGCACCTGCGTCACCAAATGCAAAATCACCGCCTCGTACGGCCGAAAATTCGTCGACACAATCGCCCGCCCCTCCGCGCGTCCAATTGCCCATTCAACCACCTCCCGCGGCGATTGCTCACGTAACGATTCGTTGGCCTGTGAAATCTCTTCTGCAGTCATCTCGGGTTCCTTGGGAGTTAGGCTGCATCCTGCTCCGGCCACACGACGCGCGCGCAGAAATCACCAAAGCGCTCATTCTCACCCCGCTCCGCCTTGAAGCGGGCAAAGAGGCCACCGAGTTTTTCAGGGATCTCTTCGACTTTCACATTTTGATCGTAAAGACGCGACAGGCGCGTGCCTTCTTCGTTGCCGCCGAGATACACCGCGTACATGTTCGGGCGCCGCCCCACAAAGCCCAGTTCCGCCATGTACGGCCGCGCGCAGCCGTTGGGGCAACCGGTCATGCGCAGGATTACCCGTTCATTCCCGAGACCGTTATCCTCGAGCAGATTCTCCACCGTGCCCAACAGATCCGGCAGATAACGCTCACTTTCGGCCAGCGACAATCCGCAGGTGGGCAGTGCCGGACAGGCCATGGAACCAAGTTGCACCTCGCTCACCCCCTGACTTTCAGAAGTACTTACCCCATGCTCAGCCAGAATGCCTTCAATGGCGTCCTTCAAATCCGGCGACACATTGGCGAGCACAATATTTTGTGCCGCGGTGAGGCGCACTTCAATCCGATGCTCCGAAACAATCTTCCGCAACGCACTCTTCAGCTGCATCTGCTCGGTGTCTTTCACGCGCCCGGACAACACATGCAAGCCAAGGAACAGGTTGCCGTCAAATTGTTCGTGCCAGCCGTGGACATCACCCTGCTTGGTGAACTCAAACGGCCGAGGATCTTCCAGATTCACGCCGGCGCGTTCGCTGACTTCCTTGCGGAACCACTCCACGCCCTGTTCTGCGATCACATACTTGAGACGCGCATGCTTGCGATCGGTGCGATCACCAAAATCGCGATGCACCGTCAGCACGGCCTTGGAGATTTCAACGAGATGTTCCGGCTTGAAGAAACCCACCACATCCGCCACCCGCGGATAGGTCTTCTCATTATTATGGCTCATGCCCATGCCGCCACCGGCGGTCAGGTTATAGCCAATCAATTCGCCGTTCTCTTCGATCGCCACAAAGCCCATGCAGTTGGCCAACACATCGGTGTCATTCAATGGCGGGATCACAAATGCCACTTTGAATTTCCGCGGCAAATACGTTTTGCCGTACAAGGGATCCTCATGATCATCGTTCTCCAACTTGAGCGGTTGCCCTTCTACCCAGATCTGATGATATGCCTTGGTCGTCGGCAACAGCGCATCACTCACGCGCTTGGCATCCTCATACACCTGTTCGGTCAATCGACTGGTGGAAGGCGTGGGCGGCGCCAGCACATTACGATTCACATCACCGCAAGCCGCCAGCGTGTCGGACAACGAATCATTGATGCCTTTCATTAACGGCCCCAAACCGCTCTTCACCACGCCATGAAACTGAAAACTCTGACGCGTGGTCACCCGCAGCGTCTGGTTGCCATACTCTTCACTTAACCGGTCGTAGGTCAGGTATACTTCCGGTGATACCACCCCACCGGGAACTCGTCCGCGAATCATGAACATGTACTTTTTGCCCTGCTTCCGCACATCACGGTCGTCTTGCTGATAAATCCCGTGGAATTTGAGAAATTGCTGATCATCCGCATCAAACATCTCCGCTTCCGGATCATGCAACGTCACCCCAATATTACCGGCCAAAGACGGATTATCCGCCTTAATCACCTCGTTTTTAGTCAGTTTTCGATCCGAATCAGACATGGTGCTTAATGTTTAGTAAATTGATTATGTTTGTAATGTTAATGCCGGAGGCCCGGAGAGTCAAGCGGTTATTCACAATAAACTTAAGGAGATTGGTTTAATCATTATGAGAGCGACGAACTCGTTTCATGAAACTTGCCCTTATGTAGTATCTAAGGGATAAACACGCCTGTTTTAAATACAACAATCCGTGATCAAGAAGCTATGTTATCCAAAAATTGGCACTATCGGTATATCACCTTAGACGGAAAAAAACAGGAAGGGTGGGTAAGGGCAAAAAACCTCACCGAGGCTAAGCTTATTGTTCGCAAATATCCGGATTTCTCAGCGTTCGCCTACATAGGAGCTTCGTATATTCCTGAGAGTGAGAGCGGGGCAGATGCACGTAAACCTGAAGACAGGAATTTGCCACCCAAGGGAACGCAACAAAATGTCACGAATTCAAGGGAAGAGGAAAAAATCTATGTGCCACCCATCTCAATCAATGATGTTAATCATCCCGAATCTTCAGGGTGGGCTATTTTTTATCGAGTGGTTGGGTGGATATTTATTATTGTTGGTGGCCTTTTGGTCTTTTTTGGCCTTAATCCAAATGACGTTTTTGGTCCAGAACAGACTTTCAAGAGGGACATGGGCGCGATATTTGTGGGGTATGGATTATTTGCTCATTTCAAGGTTTTTTTAACGGACACATTTACAAATATTAGGCATTACACCCAAGTATCAGCTGAATCACAGTACAGGACCGAAAGAATTTAGGGTCGAATTCAGCAACAGTTAGGCAAGGATGGTTAGGCAAATTCTGTTTTCATTTTTTCCCCAACTCCGTAGGCTCCCGTGATGATTCGTTTGGCGCTATTTATACTCTTTTCCAGTTTGCATTTGGCCGCGGATGAAGCGGCTTGGACGCCGCTTTTTGATGGCAAATCCACTCGAGGCTGGGAGCCGCGCGCGAAGGTCGATTCATTTAAAGCTGTTGATGGCGAGTTGCATTTGTTCTCCAAGGTCAACGTGTGGGTGGTGAGCGATCTGCAAATGGGTGATTTTGTGGTGGAGACGGAGGTGAAGATCCCGCTCGATTACAAGGGGTTCAACTCCGGCCTTGGCTTTCGGCTCATCGGCGATAAAGGCAAACCCAAGGGCTACCAATGTGAGATTGACCGCGGCAAACCGGCCGGCGTGTACGGCATCGGCATGGGCGGTTGGCTGTTTCCGAAGGGCGCTGAGCAAACTGCGACCTATCAAAAGACGTCGAAGGGCCTGTTCAAGCCCGAGGCATGGAATCATTTCCGCGTGGAAGCCAAGGGCCCGCGCATCCGCACGTGGCTCAACGGCAAGCTCATCGCCGAGGTGGAGCACGAACAATCACTTAGGGGGCGGTTCGGCATCCAGCACCACGGCAAGGGCGGCACGGTGAAATTCCGCAACCTGCGCGCGCGGGCGCTGAAATAGTGCCGATGAAATTCGGCCTGTTGAAGTGTGATTTCGTTCCGCAGGAATTCAGAAGCATTTTCGGGGGGATTCCCGACATGGTTCATTCGCTGTTCAACGAAGCAGGCGTTGAGGCGGAGCTGCGCGTGTATCGAGTCTGGGAAGGCGAGTTGCCCGGAGGCATTGACGAGTGCGATGGCTGGTTGATGAGTGGTTCGCGGGCATCGGTTTTCGAAGACCACGAATGGATCAGGAATCTTGAGACTTTTGTCCATGCCTTGCACGAGGGGAAACGTAAGATTGTGGGCGTTTGTTTTGGGCATCAGTTGATAGCCCAAGCTCTGGGCGGCGAAACAAAACGGGCGGAAGGAGGATGGGGTATTGGCGTGCAAACAGTTGCCCTCCACGATTCAAGACCTTGGATGCAGCCACCTTTGGATTCCTGCCGGTTGTTGTTTACGCATCAGGACCAAGTTGCCCGACTGCCTGTCGGTGCGGAATTGTTGGGCAGCGCAGCACATTGTCCAAATGCCATGTTTTCCATTGGAGACCATATCCTCGCGATGCAGGCGCACCCCGAGTATTCCCGACCATATCTACGCGCGCTCATTGAATCGCGCGTGAGCATCATCGATCCTGATATTTACCGGGCCGGCTTAGCCTCGCTTGATCAGGGTCATCACCGGAAGGAAATAGCCGATTGGTTGAGGAATTTCCTGCTCGAATCCTGAAGACCATCGGAAACATTGCCAATGTCAGTCTTCTGCGGCATCCTCGTCGCAACCCATGAAACGGATTCACATTTTCCTCCTGACTTTGGTCGTGGTGTTTAATGCCGCGGCGGAGCAAAAATTGCCGAACATTCTTTGGATTACTTCCGAGGACAATGGGCCGCACCTTGGCTGTTATGGCGACAAGTATTCGAAGACGCCGAACCTTGATGCGTTGGCGGCAAAGGGGATGATTTATTTGCATTGTTGGTCCACCGCGCCTGTTTGTGCACCGGCGCGGACGACGCTTATCAGCGGTCTGTATCCGCCCAGCACCGGTGCCGAGCACATGCGCAGTTTCACGAAGCTGCCGGCTGGCTTCAAGATGTACCCGCAATACCTGCGCGAGGCGGGTTATTATTGCACGAACAACTCGAAGGAGGATTACAACCTCGAGAAGCCCGGGCAGGTGTGGGATGCCGGCGGGCGCCGCTCGCACTGGAAGAACCGGCCGAAGGGCAAGCCGTTCTTTGCCATTTTCAATCACACGATCAGTCACGAGAGTCAGATTCGCAACAACATCAATCCCAAAGACCGCATCCATGATCCCAAGAAGGTGCGCATTCCCGCTTATCATCCGGACACACCGGAGGTCCGCAAGGACTGGGCGCAGTATTACGATCGCCTCACCATGATGGACGCCCGTGCCGGCGCGAATCTCAAGGAGATCGCCGATGCCGGTCTTGCCGAGGACACAATTGTTTTTTACTACGGCGACCATGGCTCCGGTATGCCGCGCAGCAAACGCTGGCCCTACAACAGCGGCCTGCACGTGCCTCTCATCGTTTATATCCCTGAGAAATGGAAACACCTTGCGCCCAAGGATTACCAATCCGGCGGCAAGACCGACCGGCTCGTTGGCTTCATTGACTTTGCTCCCACACTGCTCAGCCTTGCGGGCATCAAGCCGCCCGAGCACATGCAGGGTTATGCCTTCCTCGGCAAGCACATCACCTCACCACAGCCTTACATCTACGGTTTCCGCGGTCGCATGGATGAGCGTTACGACATGGTTCGCACCGTGCGCGACCAACGCTACATTTACATCCGTAACTACATGCCGCACAAAATCTACGGGCAACACGTCGCGTACATGTTCGTCACGCCCACGACCCAGAAATGGCACGACCTATACCACGCCGGCAAACTCAACGTCGCACAATCCCACTTCTGGAAAACCAAGCCCGCCGAGGAACTCTACGACCTGCAGGCCGACCCCGATGAAGTGAACAACCTCGCCGGCTCCAAGAAACATGCCGCCACACTCGAGCGCCTGCGCAACGCCCACCTCAAGCACACCCTCGCCATTCGCGATGTTGGTTTTCTGCCCGAAGGGCAAATCCACTCCCGCGCCGGCGAAGGCGCTCCCTACACGATGGGCCGCAACAATAAAATCTACCCCATGGCTCGCATTCATCGCGCGGCAGACCTCGCCTCACGCGGCGGCACTGTGGAACAACTCACCGAACTCCTAAGCGACCAAGACAGCGCTGTCCGTTATTGGGCCGCGATGGGCCTCGTCATGCGCGGCAAACCCGCTGTGACCAAGGCAAGTGGCGCGCTGCGCAAAGCCATGAAGGACGAAACCCCTGCTGTAGCATGCATTGCCGCCGAGGCCCTCGCGCGGTTTGGGCAAAGCAAAGATGCCACGCTGGCTCTGAAGACCCTCCTGCAACTGGCCAACGGCGAGAAGAATAGCATCTACACCGCCATGCTCGCACTCAACGCGCTAGACTACACCGACGCCAAGGCCAAACCCTACACCGAAACCCTCAACGCCCTCCCCAAACAAGCCAAAGTGGTGCCGCCACGAATGGGCAATTATATCCGCCGCCTGCTGGAGAAGACCACGGCGGATTTGAAATAAACGTCCACGCAATTCCGAAGGCACCCTGCGTTTGCCTGCATTGAATCATAAAAAAACGCCCGGGAAATTCACCCGGGCGTTTTGTGTTTTAGGCTAAAAACTATTCGCTGGCTACGTTGGCTTTTTGGGCGATGAGTTTTTCAATCATCGCTTCCACATCGTGCGCATTCTTCTCGCCACTGCCCACACGAATGATGCGAACCTTACCTTGGCGATCAATGAGGACGACCTGCGGGATGCCTGTAACACCGTAATAATCTGAAATGCTCCGATCCTTTTGCACGGCGAACACGTGTTTCAGTTTATGATGCTTGGCAAATTGCTTCAGCATTTCATGTTCCTCATCAACTGTGTTTTCACCCTCGGCCCGACGCGAGGCGCGGCCACGATCTTCGTTCCACGTGTAGTTGTACTTGCGCGTGAGCCCGATGATCACCAGGCCTTTGTCAGAGAATTTATCCTGCCATTCGCGCAAGTGCGGAAAGGTCGCGATGCACGGTCCGCACCAGATCGCCCAAAAATCCAGCAGGACAACTTTGCCTTTCAGGTCTTTAGCCTCCAGTGCTTTTCCATTTGCCCATGAACCCACGTCGAGCGCGACAGCATTTGCTCCAATCAGACCGGCATGTTTCCGCCCGGCATCGATACGCCTCTCGATGCTGGTCATGCCGCGGGCAAAAGCATCGATCTGGCGACCGGTTGCCTCGTTCTTCGCCTTGGCTTTAACTCCATCCAAGAAATCCTTCAGCGCCTTCAACTCCTTTTCAGCTTTGTCGGGTTGAGTGCGTGCCAAGGGGCTAATCTTCATGGAGGATTTACGGTAAAAACCCGACAACGCCTTCAAGTCGTCTGGGTTCGCCTCAAGCCGCTTGGCAAAATCCGCCAAGGGTGTCCGCTCCAGTTCGAGGTTCTGCTTCAAGAAACCAGCACTCCTTAGGGCGCGTTGTTGGAGAGTTTTTGCCTGCTGCGTGGTGGGCTTGAGTCCCTTAAGTAACGCTTCCATCTCAGCGATACGTTTTTCTGCCACATCCGGATTCTTGGCAGTCAGCCCGCGAATCTCAGTCATGGTCGCGCGCATATAATTATTATAAGCGGCAATCTTGTCCGGATTCTCCTTAAGATCAGTCCTCACATCCGGTGCCGCCTGAGTAGCCCCTATCGCAAACATGGAAAACACAACTAGTAATTGGATTCTTTTCATGGGTTTACTTCGGTTTCAAAGGATTCGACAGGGTATCCTTTAGCTCTCTCAGCACAAGTAAAATACTCAGCCTATAACGTTCAAATGCCTCCATGCACGCAAGCCAGCTTTCAGTCAGATCGAGGCACAGATTTCTCGCATTTGGAGTTATGTTGCCGTAATGTCGGGCTTTCGATGAATTACCGATTCGTCATCTTGTTGTTTGCGCTTGGGCCGCTGTGGGTTGCCGGTGCGGATCCGGCTGGTGTGGAGTTTTTTGAGAAGAAAATTCGGCCGGTGCTGATCAGCGAATGTTACCAGTGCCACAGCAAGGATGAGAAGGTGAAGGGTGGCTTGCGGCTGGACTGGAAGGGCGGCTGGCAGGAGGGCGGCGACAGTGGCGCGGCGATCATCCCCGGGCGCGTGGGTAAGAGTTTGCTCATTCAGGCGATTCGCCAAGCGGACGCGGACTTGAAAATGCCGCCGAAGAAAAAGCTTTCGGCCGAGCAGGTTGCGGACTTTGAGAAGTGGGTGGCCATGGGTGCGCCCGATCCGCGCGTGAACGCCGAAGCCACCGCGAAGGACAAGCAACTGGACCTTGAAGCCGCGCGTCAATTCTGGGCCTTTCAATCGGTGAAGAAACCTGCTGAGCCTAAACTCAAGGACAAGGCTTGGGCGCATAACGGCATCGACCGCCACGTGCTTGCAGCGCAGGAGACCAAGGGCATCGGCCCGGGGCCTGACGCGGATGACTTGACGTTGCTGCGCCGTTTATATTTTGACCTCATCGGCCTGCCGCCGACGCCTGAACAGATGGCGGCATTCCAAAAATCTGCCGCCAAGGATCGCAAAGCTGCCATTGAGAAAACTGTGGATACATTGCTGGCCAGCCCGCATTTCGGCGAGCGCTGGGGACGGCACTGGCTGGATGTAGTGCGCTTTTCGGAATCCACCGGTGGCGGACGCACGCTATTGATGAAGGAGGCGTGGCGTTATCGCGATTACGTGGTGAACGCTTTCAACGCGGACAAGCCTTACACTGAATTCATTCGCGAACAAATTGCCGGCGACCTCATTGAAGGCGGCACTATAGAACAACAACGTGAACGGCTCACTGCCACTGCATTTCTTTTACTTGGGCCGACCAACTATGAGCTGCAGGACAAGACTATCTTGGAGATGGATATCATCGATGAACAGATGGACACGATGGGCAAGGCGTTCATGGCGCTGACCATCGGCTGCGCGCGCTGCCACGACCACAAGTTTGATCCCATCCGCACAGAGGATTACTACGGGATGGCCGGCATCTTCAAGGGCACCAAGGTGGTGGTGCACAGTAATGTTTCAAAATGGAACGAGCGACCGCTGCCGATGGATGCCGAGCAGGAGGCCAAAGCAAAGGAAGCGGCAACCCAGATCGCGGCATTGCGGAAGGAGATTAACACGCTCCGCAAAAAAATCGGAGGCAAACCAGTGAACCTTCCCTCAGTTCTCGCAGTCAATCTGCCCGGCTTGGTGGTGGACAATGCGAAGGCAAAGATCACCGGCAATTGGAATAAATCCACGAGCGTTCAAAACTTTGTGGACACCGAATACCTCTACGCCAGTGGCGCCAACAAGAAGGTGGTGTTCCCCGTGCAAATCGCCAAGGGCGGCCGATACGAGGTGCGGGTGTCCTTCGCGCATCATCCCAACCGCGCCACCAACACGCGCATCACCGTGCGCCATAACGATGGCGAACAGTTGTTCCGCGTCAACCAACGTCAGGCACCGAACGTAGACGGTTACTTCCATTCGCTGGGCGTGTTCGAGTTTCAGGACGGCCAATGGGATGTGGTGGAGATTTCCACGGAGGGCGCCAATGGCGCGGTGATCGCTGACGCCATCCAGCTCCTCCCTGAAGGCTCCAAGGCCGTGGCGAAAAAAGAAGCGCCCCCGGCCAAGGACGACAAGGATCAGGACAAGGCGCGGCTCGCCCAACTGGAGAAAGATTTAAAGGCGCTCGAAAAGAACGCCGTGAAGCGACCGAACATCATCGCCGCTGATGAAGCGGGCAATCCCGGTGACATCGAGATCGCCATCCGCGGCAATGTGCACAACGCCGGCCCCAAGACACCGCGGCGCTTTATCGGGGTCCTCAACCGCGGCGGTCTGCCGAGGATTGCCCCCAAGGCCAGCGGCCGCGCTGAACTGGCCGATTGGCTCGCCAGCCCCGAGCATCCGCTCACCGCGCGCGTGTTTGCCAACCGCGTGTGGCATCATCTCTTCGGCAAAGGCCTCGTGCCGAGCGTGGATAATTTTGGCCACATGGGCCGCCTGCCCACCAACCAGCCGTTGATCGATCACCTCGCCGTACGGTTCATGGAGGAAGGTTGGTCCGTGAAAAAACTGATCCGCGAAATCGTCCTCTCGCGCACCTACCAATTGAGCTCCGCCACCGGACCGCAAGCCAAGGCGGATATCGAGAACGAATTGCACTGGCGCCAAAACCGCCGCCGCCTGCAGGCCGAGGCGATTCGGGATGCGATCCTCTCCGTAAGCGGCCAACTGGACCCCGCATCAGGCGGCCCCACCATCAAGCCCGGCACGAGCACCGAGTACGGTTACCAATTTGACGACACCCGCCGCAGCCTGTACACGCCGGTTTTCCGGAACACGCCGCTGGAGATATTGGCGGTGTTCGACTTTGCCGATCCCAACCTCGTCGTCGGCGAACGCACCACCAGCAGCGTGCCCACGCAGGCTTTATTTTTGATGAACACCCCCTTCGTCCGCCAGCAAGCCGAGGCGGCCGCCAAGGGCCTGCTGAGCCTGGAACTGGTCGATGACAGCGCCCGCATCACCCGCGCCTACCGCCGCACCCTCGGGCGCGACGCCACTTCCACTGAACGGGAAGTGATTTTGAAATTCCTCGCCACAGAGAAGGACGCCGCCAAGGCCTGGACCCAAGTGATTCACAGCCTGTACGCGAGCCTTGATTTCCGGTTTCTCAATTAGTCGGGTTGACAGATCCGGCGAGTGTATTAGATTATCACACAGCCATGAGAGAAGCGGTGACCATTAGTTTGCCGGCGGANTTGCGGGCAGAAATGCANCAGGCNGCGGANGCATCCGGGGTTTCGGCCAGTGAGTTNGTGCGGGATGCCATCCANCGCAAGCTGTGGTTGGATGCGTTTGATGCCACACGCCGCAAAGTGGTACCGCGGGCGCGGGCGGCGGGGGTTTACACGGACGAAGACGTGTTCAAGCTCGTCTCGTGAGGGTGCTGCTGGACACCAACGTGCTGGTCGCGGCCATTGCGGCGGACGGGCTTTGCCGCAATCTCGTGCGGGTTCGCATTCAAACCCACACGCTCATTTTCTCCAAGCGCCTGGCACGGGAGTTTGAAAAGACGATGCGCGAAAAGTTCGGGCTGGATGCCAATGACTTGCCCGTTTGGACATTGCTGAAAGAGCGCATGGAATGGGTGCAACCACGCGCGTTGGCAGAGCCTGTATGCCGCGATGCGGATGACGACTGGGTGCTTGCCACCGCAGAGGCGGGCAAAGCCGAAGTGATCGTGACGGGTGATCAAGATCTCCAGGTGTTGAAAGAACACGAAGGCGTGCAGATTATGTCGCCCCGTGATTTTCTCAGGCAATTGGACAAGGACACTTGAGTCGAAGCTGCTTTTCAATTAGAATCTTCTCCTGCGTTTGAACGTCAAAAAAAAATGGATCGCAGGCCAATAACATCCATATCAAGGCGCGATGCTCTGCGCTCGGGGGCGTGCGGCTTTGGGGCGTTGGCNGCGGGCGCAATGGCGCATCGCGCGGCGGCGGCATACAACCCGCTCGCGCCCAAGCTCGTGCATCATGCGCCCAAGGCGAAGCGCGTCATTTTCCTCTTCATGGCCGGCGGCGTGAGCCATGTGGATTCGTTCGACTACAAGCAGAAGCTCTTTGATGACAACGGCAAGATGGTGCGGTTTGACGATGCACGCACGCTGGCCAAGACGCGCAAGATCGTGGAACACCGCGTGATGAAGCCGCTATGGGATTTCAAAAACCACGGCCAATGCGGCCAGCCGGTCAGCCAGCTTTTCCCGCACATGGCCAAGCACGTGGATGACCTTTGCGTGCTCAAGGGCATGCACACCGAGGGCGTGGCGCACGGACCGAGCACGCTCTTCCTTCACTCGGGCACGATCAATCTCATCCGCCCCAGCATGGGCGCGTGGGTGAATTATGGACTCGGCACGGAGAACGACAACCTGCCCGGCTTCGTCAGCATCGGCCCCTCGATGGGCAATGGTGGTCCGCGTAATTTCAGTAACGCCTTTTTGCCGGCGGCTTATCAGGGCACGCCGGTGGGTCGCGCCGGTATTCCGGCCAAGGATTCGACCATCAAAAATCTCGCCGGCAGCGGCGATGCCAAGTCGCAGCGAAAGCAATTTGAACTGCTGCGCGCCATCAACGCCGAGCAAGCCAAGCGCCGTCCGGGCGATGATGAATTGGACGCGGTGATCGGCTCCTTCGAGCTGGCGTGGCGCATGCAAAACAACGCGCCGGGGATTCTCGACCTGTCCAAGGAAGATCCCAAGACGCTGGCGATGTACGGCATCAACCAAAAGCCGACCGACAACTTTGCCCGCTACTGCCTCATGGCCCGCCGCCTCAGCGAAGCGGGCGTGCGCTACATTCAGGTTAATTACACCGACAACTCCAACAACCCCGCCTGGGATCAGCACTCGAATATGCCCAAGCACATGGAGCACGCCAAGGCGAGTGACAAGCCGGTGGCAGCGTTGCTCACCGATCTCAAGCAGCGCGGCTTGCTCGACGACACCATCGTGTGGTGGGGTAGCGAATTTGGCCGCACACCGTATGCCCAAAACAAGGGCACCGGGCGCGATCACAATCCCGACGGCTTCACCGTCTGCCTCGCCGGCGGCGGTTTCAAAAAAGGCTTCGCCTACGGCAACACCGACGAATACGGCCACCACGCCGTCGAAGGCAAGGTGCACATGCACGACCTGCACGCCACCATCCTCCACCAACTCGGCCTCGATCACGAAAAACTAACCTACCGCTACGACGGCCGGGACTTCCGGCTGACGGACGTGCATGGGCGCGTGGTAAAGGAGATCATTGCTTAACAGGCCTCGCGATCGTCACGGCCTTCTGTTGGCATGATTTTTTTGGGGTGGGTTGTCCAGTTGGTTCTTGAAATTGATTTCTCAAATTCGAAAATTCTCCCATCGCTAATTACAAAATCACTCCAGACCAAGTCGATCTCGATGGCATCGAGCGTGATTTAAGGTTTTATCCCAGCCCGGTTGCCCAGCCTGCCGCTCTGTCGCGCGCCCAAGTGGATCATTACAATGCCAGCGGCTACGTTACGCCTGTCGATGTTTTCGGCGATGCCGAAATTAATGCCCATCGCACCTACTTCGACCGTCTTCTTGGGGAAACTCTTGCTGCTGGCGGTGACAGTTATTCCATCAGCACGGCGCACCTCAAGCATGGCCGTGTTTACGATTTACTCACGCATCCGCGCATTGTCGCCTGTGTCTGCGACCTGTTGGGGCCGGACGTCATTGGCTGGGGTTCCCATTTCTTTTGCAAACTTCCCGGTGACGGCAAACGTGTTGCTTGGCATCAGGATGCCAGTTACTGGCCCCTTACGCCCAGCAAGGCTGTCACCTGCTGGCTGGCCATTGATGACGCTGACACCGAAAACGCGTGCATGCGTTTCCTGGCCGGCTCCCACCACGACGGTCACCTCACTTGGCGTCCCAGCACACCCGAGGAACACAATACCCTCAACCAAACTGTTGACGACATTGAGAAATACGGCGATCCCATCGACAATATCCTTCGCGCTGGCCAATGCAGCTTTCACGCTGATTTACTCCTGCACGGCTCTGAGGCCAACACTTCATCGCGCCGCCGTTGCGCCCTCACGCTTCGTTATACCACCCCGGATGTGCGAGCCGGCATGGACTGGAACGAGAAGGGAGTAGTTGTTAGCGGCGAAGACAAGGAAGGCTATTGGGCAAATCCGGCGCGGCCGGCTGTGGAATGATCAGTTTTCAAGTATCATTTTTTGAGATTTGTTCAACGAAACTTCCTTGAAAATTGATAATTGAAAATTGACCCTTCCCCCATGCCAATCGCCCTCATCACTGGCGGTACCAGCGGCATTGGTGCCGCTATTGCCGCTGCTCTTGCGAGGAAAGGGGTTTCGGTGATCGCCGTTGGACTGGAGGCGGGGCAGCCCTCCCATGCGAACATTCGTGAGGTGGAACTGGATGTGACGAATGAGGAGGCCGTTCGAGCATTGGTGGGTGGCATTGATGAACTTCGTTACCTAGTCAATTGCGCGGGTACGATTCGTCGTGAGGAGGAGTTTTGTCCGGAAGATTTCGCGGCCGTGCTCGAGGTGAATCTCACGGGCATGCACCGCTTCTGTATGTTTTGCCGTCCCAAGCTGGCAGCCTGTGGCGGAAGCATTGTGAACATTGGCTCGCTTTACAGTTCGCTCGGTGCACCTCATTCGCCGGGGTACGCGGCAAGCAAGGGAGGCGTTGTCCAGCTCACCAGAAGCCTCGCCGCGGCGTGGGCGGCCGAAGGCGTTCGAGTGAACGCCCTTGCGCCGGGCTGGATCGAAACACCCTTTACCAAAGTGCCGCGCAACGATCCGGAACGCAATGCCGCCATTCTCGGTCGCACGCCCTTGGGCCGGTGGGGCAAGCCGGAGGAAGTTGCGGCAGCGGCCTTGTTTTTAATGTCTGATGAAGCCTCCTACATCACCGGTGCCGTGCTTCCGGTTGATGGTGGCTATCTCACCACTTGATGTTGCCATGTACAAACGCACGCTTCAGGCTCCGCTTGCCCTTTCCGATTTGGTTGAAACCGCCATTCCCGATGACGGCCGCCTTTGGGTGCCCCAGAGTGACACGGTGGATTTTCGTCCGCTCCTCTTCAACACCACCAACGGCGAGTGGATCAACCTCCTGCGCGTGCGTGGTGGTGGCCAGCTTGGCCGGCACCGGCATGCTTCACCAGTGTATGGCTATGTGCTCAAGGGCACTTGGCGTTATCTGGAACATGACTGGGTGGCCCGCGAAGGCATGTTTGTCTATGAACCGCCTGGTGAGATTCACACCTTGGTGGTTGAGGAGGGGGCAGGGGAGATGATTACGCTTTTTCACGTGTTGGGCTCCGTAATCTATTACGATGAAAACGATCACCCCATCAGCCATGACGATGTGCACGTAAAGCTTGAGATGGCGCGTGCACACTACGACCAGGTCGGACTGGGTGCGGATTTCGCAAACCAGTTCATTCGATGAAGCCATGAAATGAGCTGGGCAAGATGTATTGAACCACGGGCCCGGCTTGGTACGATGCCCGTCTCCGCACCATGAAAACCCTTTCCATGTTTGCGTCAGCCCTGACAGCGGCTCAGCTGTGCGCGGTTGATTTCCAGCGGGATGTTCGGCCGATCCTGGCCAGACACTGTTTCAAGTGTCACGGGCCGGATGAGAACACTAGGAAGGCCCGGCTGCGTCTGGATCAACGGCCCGGGCCGGACGTGCTACGCGCCTTGGTGAAACGGGTTGGCCACATCGATCCGGAAGAGGTGATGCCGCCGCCCGCGGCGAAAAAGCCCTTGAGCGATGTGCAGAAAAAAATCCTGCGCGAATGGGTGCAGGCGGGCGCGGGATACACCGAGCATTGGGCGTTCGTTGCACCGAAGCCCACGCCATTGCCGTCGGTGAAACAGAAAGACTGGGTGCGGAATGGCCTGGATCATTTTACGCTCGCGCGATTGGAACAGGCGGGGCAAAGCCCGTCCGCGCGGGCTGACCGTTACCGATTGATCCGCCGATTGTCTCTGGATCTCATTGGGTTGCCGCCCACGCCGGAAGAGGTGAAGGCGTTCATCGCGGATCAAAAGCCCGGCGCGTACGAGCGACTGGTCGACCGTTTGCTGGCCAGTCCGCATTTCGGTGAACGTTGGGCGCTGCCGTGGCTGGATCTTGCGCGCTACGCGGACACCAATGGCTACGAGAAGGATCGCCCGCGCTCCATTTGGCCATGGCGCGACTGGGTGATCAAGGCCATCAATGATGACTTGCCGTTCGAGCAGTTCACCATCGAGCAACTCGCCGGTGACATGCTGCCCAACGCCACTCGCGCCCAGCGAGTGGCCACCGGGTTTCACCGCAACACCATGGTCAATGAGGAAGGCGGCATTGATCCGCTGGAATTTCGCTTTTACGCGATGGTCGATCGCGTCAACACCACCGCCACCACATGGCTCGGGCTGACGGTTGGCTGCGCGCAATGCCACACGCACAAGTTCGATCCCGTGCCGCATCGCTCCTATTATGAGTTGATGGCGTTTATGAATAACACGGCTGAACCAGAACTGCCTTTGCCCACGCCTGCGCAGAAAGCTGAAGGGGAAAAATTGCGCAAACAGATTGCCGTGGTGCTGGCAAAATTGCCGGTGGATGAAAAGAAATTTGAGGCCTGGCTGGAGGCCGGCCGCGCCGCGGCGCTGGAGTGGCACACGCTCAAGCCACGCCTTGGGGACGCCAGTCGCAGTTGGATGAAGCTGGAAAAAGATGGTTCGCTCTTCGTGCAGGGCGACGCTTCCAAGCACGATACCTACGAATTGGAATTCGCTGACTTGCCCGGGGGTATCACCGCCCTTCGGCTGGAAGCCTTGCCCGACGAGCGCCNGCCCAAGGGCGGCCCCGGTCGCGCGTATTACGAGGGGCCGAAAGGCGATTTTTTCCTGAGTGAAATTCAGCTGACTGCCGATCGCCAACCAGTGAAGCTGCGGAACGGTTCGCAAAACTACGCCAAGCAATGGATCGGGCGCGGCAATCCCGGCGCGATGGCGGCACTGGATGGCGACCTGCAAACCGGCTGGTCCGCCAGTGGGCGTGAGGGCAAGGCGAGCCAGGCCGTGTGGCAGTTGGCGCGACCGNTCANGGCNAAGACGCTGAAGATTCGCATGGATTTCAGCCGGCACTATTCCGCGAGCCTCGGGCGGTTCCGCATTGCCGTTACCACCAGTAACAAGCCGGCCAAGGCGAAAGACATTCCTTCGGAACTTGAGGCACTGCTCGCGCGTCCTGCTGAGGCGCTGAATGGTGACGACCGGTCGGCACTGCGATTTAGATATCTCGAGAGTTCCAAGGACACGGCCAAGGTGCGCAAGCCGGTCGAAGCCATGCGCAAAAAAATGCCGCGACCGGCCACCACGCTAGTGATGCAGGAACGCCCGCAGTTGCACCCGCGCCCGACGCACCGGCATCATCGCGGCGAGTTTTTGTCGCCTCGCGAAGTAGTACGTCCGGAAGTGCTGCCGTTCCTGCCGNCGNTGGCNAAGGNNCANCCGCGCNANCGNCTNGGNCTGGCGCGNTGGCTGGTGGATCCGCGCAATCCACTCACCGCGCGCGTAACGGTGAACCGTTACTGGGCCGAGCTCTTCGGTGAAGGCATCGTGCCCACCTTGGACGACTTCGGCTACACCGGCGCCATGCCGACCCAGCCGGCGTTGCTCGACTGGCTGGCGCTGGAATTTATCCGGCAAGGTTGGTCGCGCAAAAAACTCCTGCGCATCATCGTCACCAGCGCCACGTATCGGCAGCAAACCAGCCCAAGCTATCGCCTGCCGGCCGAGCAGATTCGCGATTCGGTGCTGCGCGTAAGTGGTCTATTTCATCCCAAGCTTGGAGGCCCCAGTGTGTTTCCGCCGCAGACCAAGAGCATCGGTGAAGGTATCTGGGGTGGCGGCAGTTGGCGCACCAGTGCTGGCCCGGATCGCTATCGGCGCAGCCTCTACACTCACCGCAAGCGCTCCATGCCNTTNGCCATGCATGACACGTTNGATGCCCCCAGNCACGAGGCCTGTATTGCCCGTCGCGATCGGTCGAACACGCCGCTGCAGGCGTTGATGCTTTTGAACAACAATTCCATTCTCGAAAGCAGTCGCGCCCTCGGCAACTGGGCTGCGCGACAGAAGGGCAACGATGAAGCCGTCGTTCGTGCCTTGTTTCAACGTGTCCTCACCCGTCCGCCGGACGCACAAGAGATACGGGTAATGACTGATTATCTCGCCAAACAAAAAAAACGCCTCACGGCTGATAAAAAAATGGCCGCGCAAGTCGCCGGTCCCAAGCCACAGGCCGCCGCCGAATCTGTCGCCGTCTGGGTTGCCTTGGCCCGCTCACTTTTGAACACGCATGAATTCATCACCCGCAACTAATTCCCTGGCCAATCTCACTCGCCGGCACTTTTTTCGCGAGTGNGGTTATGGCGTGGGCAAGCTGGCGTTGGCGGGGTTGTTGACCAACGCAATAGGCCGNCCGGCGGGCACGCATTTTGCGCCGAAGGCGAAGCGTGTGATTCATCTCTTTCAGGCGGGCGCGCCGAGTCAGCTGGAGCTGTTCGACAACAAGCCGAAACTCAAGGAACTGGAAGGCAAACCGCTGCCGCCTTCGGTGATTGGCGATCAACGCTATGCGTTCATCCAGCGCGATGCCGCCGTGCTGGGACCGCGGTTCCCCTTTGCGCGCCACGGCCAATGCGGCGCGGAACTCTCCGACAAACTGCCGCATATGGCCAAGGTGGTGGACGACATTGCCATCATTCGGTCGATGCATACCGATCAATTCAACCATGCGCCCGGGCAGATCTTTTTCAACACCGGCTTTGCCCAGCCCGGCCGACCGTGTCTGGGTTCGTGGCTCAGTTATGGGCTGGGCGCGGAGACGGATAATCTTCCGGCCTTTGTGGTGCTCTCCACCGGCGGCGGCATCAGTGGCGGTTCAGCCCTGTGGTCGGCCGGCTTCATGCCAGGCAAACATGCAGGAGTACGTTTCCGAAACTCAGGCGACCCCATCCTCAACGTCAGCCGGCCCGCTGGTGTTGATGCTGAGTTGCAGCGCGATTCACTGGATCTGATAGGCGCACTCAATCGCCGGCGTTTGGAAGTGGAACCCGATCCGGAGATTGCCACGCGCATTGAGAGCTATGAAATGGCTTACCGGCTGCAGTCCAGCGCGCCGGAGTTGATGGATCTCAAGAGCGAAAGTCCTGCCACGCTCAAACTTTATGGCGCTGATCCGGCCAAGCCTTCCTTTGCTCGGGCCTGCTTGCTGGCCCGCCGGATGATCGAGCGCGGGGTGCGTTGCGTGAATATTTATCACTCCGGCTGGGACGCCCACTCCAATGTCGCCGGCAACATCACGAACAACACACGCGCTACCGATCGGGGCAGTGCGGCGCTGGTGCAGGATTTGAAGCAGCGCGGGTTGCTTGACGACACGCTCGTGATCTGGGGCGGCGAATTCGGGCGCACGCCGATGGTTGAAAGCAATCCGACACTCAACCGTTCACGGGGCCGCGATCATCATCCGCAGGCGTTCAGCTTATGGATGGCCGGCGGCGGGGTGAAAGGCGGCACCACCCTCGGTGCCACTGATGAACTGGGCTTTCATATTACGGAAAGGGCCGTGCACATTCATGATTTACAGGCGACGTTCCTGCATCTCTTGGGCTTGGATCATGAACGGCTGACCTTCCGCCATGGCGGACGCGATTACCGACTCACCGATGTACACGGCAAGGTGGTACGTGAGATCTTGGCGTAGTTACTTTTCGGTTTTCTTTTTCTGCGCGAAGAGCCATTCCCAGAGTTTTTTGTCCGCGTAGGCGGGGGTCCATGAATTGTGGCGTACGCCGGCGTATTCGGTGTAGGTGGGTTTGCCGCCGGCTTTCTTCAGGGCGGCGTTCATGTCGCGGCTGTGCTGGGTGGGCACGACCCGATCCAGTTCACCATGAAAAATCCAGATGGGTATGTGCACGATCTTCTTGGCCAGATCGGGCTGGCCACGGCCGCATACGGGGACTGCTGCGGCAAAGAGATTGGGTTCAGCGAGGATGGCTGAGTAGGTGCCGGCACCGCCCATGGACTGGCCGGTCACATAAATGCGCGCGGGATCAATGGCATGTTCCTTGAGGGATGACTTGATGAGTTCCATCAATGCAGACAGCGGCGCGCCATCCCACCTTTGATCGCGGCCCACCGTGGGGGCAATGACGTAGCAGGGATACTTCTGGCGCATGGCGGGCTGGGAGAGAGCCTTGTTGGCGGCACAATTCACCACCCACCTCTGTTTGCCGCGCCCGCCGGCACCGTGCAGGGAGACGACCAGCGGATACTTGGCTTCAGGCTTTAGCATGGCAGGTTTCAGGATCGCGTAACGCAGCACGGTTCCCTTGGAATCCTTGAACTCCTTCTGGGCAAAGTCCGCAGCGTGGAGGGTTGCGCCAAGGTAAATGAGCAGGAATGGAATTAGTGTTTTCATGGTTACTTCATCACCCGACCCGTATGTCGGGCATTCTGCCCACGCATCGGCCATGGGCTTTTGGCGAGGCCTTTACTGTCGGTCTTGATGGCATAGAGCTTTTTGTCATCTGACCCGACGTAAACCGTGCCATCAGAACCGATGGCAGGGGAGGAGTACACATCATCTCCCGTTGCAAATTCCCATAGCTTGACCCCACTGGTTGTCTTCGCTTTGGTTGGCTCCGGTTTGGATGCGGAGGGGTGCGCAGGTTCCTTCTTCCCACAACCTACCAAAGCCACCAACACCATCATCAAGAGAATCTGTCGCATGCCTCCTCACACTACGGTAACTTCTTGCACCCATCCACTACAATTAACCGG
>PBLV01000013.1 GCA_002721895.1 Verrucomicrobiales bacterium | reverse complement strand
TCCGCACATGCCGCCCAAGGGCCAGCTTTCGCCGCGTGCCATTGAGGCCCTGGCGGATTGGGTGGACGCGGGTGCGGAATGGGATGCGGAATTGCTAAAGGATCGTCCGCGCCCAGCGCGGGACAGGCTGGCTGAATTGCCGGTTGGTTCCGGTCCGGCCCTGGCATTGGCGTTATCCCCGGATGCCGGCCGGCTGGCGGTGGCGCGCGGCTCGGCGGTGGTGGTTTACGGGTTGGAAGAGGAGAACAAGGTATTGGAAACATTGGAAGGACACCGGGACTGGGTGCAATCGGTGGCGTGGAGTGGTGACGGGAAATGGCTGGCGACTGGCGGCTATCGGACTGTACGCCTTTGGAATGCGGAGCAGAAACTGGCGCGCGAGATCACGGCACTGGAGGGTAGAGTGACGGCGATTTGTTTTGGAGAAGACAATGCGACAGTATTCACGGCGGACGGCGTGGCGGGCTCCAGCGGGATGGTGCGGCAGTGGAATCTTTCCGATGGCGCGCAGGTAGCGGAGTGGCGTGCACACGATGACACGGTTCATGCGCTGGCGTTGACGCGGGATGGACGCCGGCTGGCGACGGGTGGCGACGATACCGTGGCCAAGATTTGGGAAGTGAAGACGCGCAAGGAATGGGCGCGGTTTGAGGCGCATCACGGGCCGGTTTATGGGCTGGCGTTCAATGGGGATGGCGCACAGTTGGCTACTGCGGGTGGCGATGGTGATTTGTTGATCTGGGACTTGAAGTCGCGGCAAAAGCTCACGGAGATTCGGGTTCACAAGGGGGGTGTCACCGGGGTGAGCTGGTCGCCGGATGACAAGACGCTGGCGACATCCTGTGAGGATGGCTTGGCGCGGATGTTTACGGAGATCAAAAGCCACGATGGCGCGCAACGCTCCAGCACCGCTCGCGAACGCAAGCTTACTGGGGGTGAGGGCCGGCTGCATGCGGTGGCGATGTCGTCGGATGCCAAGCTGGTGGCGGCTGCCGGCCAGAATGGTGCAGTGTACCTTTGGCGTAACAACAAGCTGGCGGCAACACTGGAGTTGGAAGCTGCCGAGACACCAAAGGTTAGTCGGGGTTTTGTTAGGGATGTCCTGCCCATTCTCAGCAAGGCAGGCTGCAATGCCGGTTCCTGCCACGCCAAGCCCGATGGACAGAGTGGCTTCAAGCTTTCCGTCTTTTCCTATGATCCTCGCGGCGACTGGCGGGAAATCACCGGGGATGCCCGGGGACGTCGGGTGTTTCCCGCGTTGCCCTCGGAAAGTTTGCTGATAAAGAAGGCCGCTCTTGCCCTGCCACATGAGGGTGGGCAACGTATCAAGCCGGGGTCGGCTTCCGAACGTGTGTTGCTGGAGTGGATTGGGCAGGGGATGGTTTTTAAGGGTGAGGATGAGCCGGCGCTGGCGGGGATCAGCGTGGCACCCGCTACTGGCAGTTATCGCAAGGGACAGGCCCGGGCCCTTAAGGCCACCGCGCGATTTTCCGATGGCAGTCAGCGTGACATCACGGCCTTGGCGGACTTTGTTTCCAACGACGGGGAGATTGCCACGGTGGATGACAGCGGCAAGGTGACCGTCGGGCAGGTGAACGGCGAGGGCACCATTCTGGTGCGTTATATGGGGCAGGTGGCCATTGCGCGCATCACCGTGCCGGCGGAGGAGAAAATTTCTGAGGCGAAGTACAAGGCGTTGTCGGTGAACAATTTCATTGATGAACTGGCGCACCAACAGTTTGAGCGGTTGGGGTTGTTTCCTTCCGTGCTGGCGACGGATGCTGAGTTTTTGCGGCGCGCCTCGCTGGATGCCATCGGACGACTGCCTACACCCGAAGAAGCCAACAAATTTCTGGAAGACAAGGCTGCCGACAAGCGCGCGCGACTCATTGAGCGGCTGTTGGTGGATCCCGCGTATGCCGATCATTGGGCGAACAAATGGGCGGATCTCGTGCGGCCAAACCCGGACCGTGCGGGCTTGAAGAGCGTTTACATTCTCGACCAATGGTTACGCGAGGCGTTTCGCGACAACCTACCGATGGATCGGTTTGCGCGGGCAATGGTGGCAGCCAGTGGCAGCACACACCGGTTTGGGCCGGCGGTGGTATATCGTGACAAGCGTACACCGCCGGAGTTGGCAAAAATCTTCAGCCAAGTATTTCTGGGTACACGGCTGGAATGCGCGCGTTGTCACAATCACCCCAATGAAAAATGGACGCTCACGGATTTCCATGCGTTCTCGGCGTTCTTCGGGGAAATTGGCCGCAAGGGATCGGGCGTGTCGCCGCCCATCTCGGGTGGCACGGAATGGTTTTTTCATGGGGGCAAGGGAAGCGTAAAACATCCGGTCACAGGTGAAACGCTGGCGCCCAAGCCGCCGGATGCATCCGCGCCCGGATTGGCCGATGGCACCGACCCACGTGAGGCCTTGGTCGATTGGATGACCGCGCCGGAAAACCCGTTCTTTGCGCGTGCGATGGTAAACCGCGTGTGGGGCGCTTTCTTCGGGCGTGGCTTGGTGGAGCCGGTGGATGACATGCGCGCCTCCAATCCGCCGGTGAACGCGGCATTGCTGGATGCTCTGGCGAAGCATTTTGTGAAGCTTAAATATGACCAGAAAGCGCTCATTCGAGCCGTAATGCGAAGCCGCCTCTACCAACTCAGTTCAGTGCCTAATGAGACGAACATTGGCGACACCCGGAATTTTTCCCGCGCCTATCGTCGTCGCCTCAGTGCCGAGGTGTTACTCGATGCGGTGAGTGATGTTACCGGTGTGCCGGAGAGTTTTTCCGCCACTTGGCCAGGCGCGCGTGCGATGGAGACGTGGAATTTCAAGATAGGCAGCGAATTTCTCGACGCCTTCGGCCGGCCCAACTCCAGTAGTGATCCTCCCTGCGAACGCAACACCAAGCCTACCATCGTGCAGGCGTTGCACATGATGCATGCGGAGAAATTGCACCAGAAGATCACCCACACAAAAGGCCGCGCCCGTGGATTGGCCGACGGTGACAAGACGGCCAGCCAGATCGTCAACGAGATTTATCTCGCCGCATTCAGCCGGCGACCGACCGACAAGGAGCGGGAGCGCGTGGTCAAGTTCTTTGCCAACCATCCAGATGGACGCCGTGTTGCCACGGAGGATTTTCTTTGGGTCATCATCAATTCCGCGGAGTTTATGTTTAACCACTGAAGGCGCGGGTTTAAATTTGTGATAATCTGTGCGAATCGTGTCTTGTCGGGCTTGCACAATCTCTTTTCTTCCCCACAATTGCGCCGACCTTTTATGAAACACATCATTCTTTTTCTATCCGCGATTGTGGCCTGCCCGGCTTGGGCGGGCAAATGGGATGCGATGAATTACGGGCCTTACCTGTCCACTTCTCTGGAAGTTCCCCAGGCGGGGATCGTGAACAAGGGTATCGCCATCCGGCTGGACGCCGGGGAAGGTGGGGTATCCAAGGGCAAGGCGTTCATGTTGTACGACGCGGACTTGTTGAACTGTGCGGCGGGATGGACAGGTGACTTCATGGATTGGCGCGGGATCTCGTTTGATGGTCGTCACAATGCGCATGCCTCGATCCGTGGTGAGCAGTCGTTTGCCAATCCGGTGGGCCCGGGCTGGCGCAGCCCGGATGGTAAGTGGGCGGATGACCAGCGTGTGGAGGGTCTGGACAAGAAACCCTACGGGCCACTGCCCCGCGCTTGGGCACACTACAAGGGGTTGTATGTGAATGACGGCCGGGTGGTGTTGTCCTACACGGTAGGCGCACGTGGAGTATTTGAATCCCCCTCGCTACAGGACGGGGATGTGTTCGTGCGCAATTTCCATTTCGCTCCCGGGCGGGAGGAGATCGTGATGCAGGTGGCGCGGGGAACGGGCGGCGCAAAGCATTTGGCGGGCGAGAAAGACCTCGTGTCCGTGGATGCTGCGGAGGGCAAGGTGATCTATGCGGCGGTGCTGGGCAGCTCGGGGCTTTGGAGTTTGAATGACGCGGCCAATCTGCGTCTGCGCGTCCCGGCGGCCAATAAGGGGTTGCGCCTGCAGGTGGTTCTCTGGAGAGGTGCGCGTGACGGGACGGATGAATTTAGAAAATCAGTGGCCGCTGTGAAGAAGGCCGGGCCGCCCCCCAGCTTGTTTGCCCTGACCACGGGTGGCAAGACTCAATGGAAGGAGACGGTGGAGACGCAAATTCAGTCCGGTCTGGCGACGGGGCCGTATGCTACTGACACGTTTCAATTGCCGGACAACAACCCATGGGATTCCTGGATGCGGCTGGGCGGCTTTGATTTTTTCAAGGACAACCAGCGTGCGGCGGTCTGCACTTGGCAGGGGGACGTTTGGATTGTCAGCGGCCTCGCGCAACCGAAAGGCAAACTGACTTGGCGGCGCATTGCCGCGGGGATGTTCCAGCCGCTGGGATTGAAGATCGTGGACGAGGCCATCTATGTGTGTTGCCGGGATCAGATCACGCGTCTTCACGACGTGAACGGCGATGGGGAGGCCGACTTCTATGAGAACTTTAACAACGATCATCAAGTGACCGAGCATTTTCACGAGTTCGCAATGGATTTGCAGACCGACTCGGAGGGCAATTTCTATTTTGCCAAGGCCGCGCGCCATGCGAAAAGCGGGCTGGTGCCGCATCACGGCTCGATCATCAAGGTGAGCAAGGACGGCTCCAAGAGCTGGCGCATCGCCAATGGCTTCCGCGCACCCAACGGCGTGACCGTGAATGGTGACGGCACCTATTTCGCCAGCGACCAGGAAGGCCATTGGATTCCGAAGAACCGCATCAACCTAATCAAGCAGGACGGTTTCTACGGCTACATGGGCTCGTACGTGCCCGGGCGTGACCCGGAGGATTACGATCCGCCTGTGGTGTGGATTCACAACAGTGTCGACCGCTCACCCGCCGAGCAGCTGTGGGTAACCAGTGACAAATGGGGCCCGCTCAAGGGCACCCTGATCAACCTCAGCTACGGCACCGGCCGCCTGTTCACCGTGCCCTACGAGGAGGTTGACGGCGTGCCGCAGGGTGGCGTGAGTCGCATTCCCCTGGGTGAAACACCCACCGGCGTGATGCGCGGTCGCTTCCATCCGGTCGACGGCCAGCTCTATGCCTGCGGCCTCTTCGGTTGGGCGGGCAACAAACACCGGCCCGGCGGCTTCTACCGCTTCCGCTACACCGGCAAACCGTTGCATGTGCCGGTGAAATATTCCGCCAGCAAAAAGGGCGTGAGCCTGACTTTTAGCGAACCACTCGACAAAGCTACGGCCACGGACCCCGGCAGTTACGCCGCCGAAATGTGCAACTACCGCCGCACTCGCGGCTACGGCTCGCGCGATTACAAAGTCACTGACCCCAACAAACAGGGCCGCGATGCGCTGGAAATCACTCAGGCCGCTGTCAGCCTCGACGGTAAGACGGTCACCCTCGAAATGCCAAAGCTGCAAAAGTGCATGACCCTCCGCATTCGTTACAACCTCAAGGGCGCCAAAGGCGAGCCGGTCCGCTCAGAAATCAATTGCACGGTGAATGTACTGAAATGACATGGGGAAACTGAAAACCCGGAAAACCACCGCCGATGTGGGCAAATTCATTGCCGGTATCAAGGACGAACAGCAACGAGCTGACTGCGAGGTGTTGCTGGCGTTGATGCAAAAGATCACCGGCGAACCGCCCGTCATGTGGGGCAAGGCCATGGTCGGTTTTGGAACCTTTCGTTATCGAGGTAAGACTAGTGAGGGGGATTGGTTTCCGGTGGGCTTTTCGCCGCGGAAACAAAATCTCTCGCTCTACCTCCATTGCATTTTGGAGAATCAAACGGAGTTGCTGGAAAAACTGGGTCCGCACAAGACTGGGAAATCCTGCCTGTACCTCAAGCAATTGGAAGACGCACACTTGCCGACGCTGAAGAAATTGATCCGCAAGGCCCACAAATCCCCAGAAATTGCCGGCGCAGAGACCGTTTCCTAGTCTGACTTGATGCGAATTTTGACTCGTTTGGGGAGTTTTCCCTTGGGCGGAACTGAATCGGAACTCGGTTCTTTAACGGCCATGGGCTTGATTCCGGCGGCGGGGTTTTTCATATGCAGACCCAAACCAACGGCGAGATTGAAAATGGCATTCAAGGTTTCCAGAGTCTCGTTGAACACCTTGGGTGCGTGTTCCTTCCTGAATCGCGCGGCCCATTGCTGACATTGACTGGGGCGGATGCGGCGGACATCGAGGTCGTCGATTTCCTCCCATGAGTCGCGAATGGCCTTGAGTCGTTCACGGCGGCGGGCCTTGGCGCGAGGCTTTAAACGGAGATCGGCGCGGGTGCGCTGGAGGTAGATGTCGGCGGCTTCGCCAAAGCTCATGCCGATGGCGGACAGGGAATCGCTCATTGTTGGCGAGTGACTTGGAGGCGGTCAATGTTGGGGCCGGCGGCAACGATGGATTCCAACTGGATGATGTTTTCGCCTGCCTTCAGTTCGGCATTTGCGCTAATGTCCTTCCATGTCGTCCAATTGCCGGTGTCGTTGAAGGGCATGGATTTTTGGGTGATCTTGCCGTTGATCTTCAATCGCAGTGGGCGATTTCCTCCAGCCACGGCATAACGGAAATTCAGCGTGTATTTTTCGGTGGTGCTTAATTGCACACGCCACTCCAGGATTTCGCCAGTGCGGGTGCCGAAGTCCGCGTAGCCTTTACCGGTGTAGCCGGCATTGCTGCGGTCGAAGCTGGGTCCGTTGCGGCCGGCCTCGGCGGCGTCGAGGATTTGCGGAGAGGTGGTTAACCTGACTGACTTGGCCGTTACCGGCTTGACGGGGATGGGCCGGGCTTGAGCGCTGCCGCTTGCCAGATGCGGGGCCTTGTCATCGCCGTTGGTTAGGGTATTGAGGGTGTAGCAGGCGAGAGAATTGAGGATGGGGGTCTTGTCGGTAGCGGTGAGTGGTTTTAAATCAAATTGGTAAACATAGCCGGGGTTGAGCTTGTCGAGGGTGAGGGCAAGGGTTTTTCCGTCCTTGGAGGTTTCCAGTTTGTTGATGGCAACGGGTTCCCGGCCGAGTTGGGGGGAGCCATAGCCTTGGTGGTACCTGTAATAGTATCGCTGAAGCTTGATTTGATCGGCGGGAGTTTTGGCCAGTGGCTTGGTGAAGGTAAGGTTGAAGCCGTCGGCCGTGAGCTTGATGGCGGCGAGATCCATCGGGGTTTTGCCGGTCCAGATGATGCGCTGGAGGCCGCTGCCACCGGCCCATGAGAGCCGGGTGGAGCCAGCCCACAGGCTGCCGTCGGGCGCAAAGGCGAAACGGTGCATGCCGCGGCGGAGACCTCCATTGTCGATGAAGGGAAGACAGGCACCTTGGGTCTGGCCGGCGACTTCATCAAGGAGCACGCGCATGATGCGTGGTCGGTTCATTTCGCCAACCAACAGTTGGCCGGCAAAAGGGCCGAACTGGCCACGGGTGGTATCGGTAATCGGTTGCGTGGGGCTGTTGGCCATGGTGCCTTGGGGAAACAATACGGCGGCCCGGATGCGGAAGGCATCGAATTCAGCAGCGGGCACCTTTAATGGGTTGCGACCTTTCTCCCACATGTCGGCCCATGGAAGGCTGGCGGGGTGGCCGTGAAAGGCACCGGGTTGAACGAGAAAAAGTTTGCTGGTGCCGAGCCAATCGCCCTGGTTGTCAGTGACCCAGAGGCGATCTGCGGGATCAACGCCCACGCCGTTGGGGGAACGGAAGCCTGAGGCGAGGGGGGTGGTTTTGCCGTCAGGGCTGATCTTTAAAACCCAGCCGCGCCACGGGGCAGCGGAATACATGCGGCCGGAGCCGGCGCGGTGGTTCTGGTAGAACTGTTCTCGGGTGAGCCCGTAGTGACGGAATTCTCCGCGGATTTCAGGGCGGATGCTGGCGCCGTTGGAGGCGAGGTTGAGGCCGACGAAGTAATTGCCTTCCCTGTCGCGTGCGGGGCCGAAGGCAAACTCATGATAATTTCCGGTCATGCCGAACCGGTCGCTGATGGTCTGGTAATGGTCGGCTTCGCCGTCCTTGTTCGTATCGCGTAGGCGGGTGAGTTCGGCACGTTGCATGACGACCAGCGTGTGATCGTCCTCGGCCACGATGCCCAAGGGTTCTTGCAGGCCGTCGGCGAACAGCTTCCATGCTTTGGATTTGGGTGTGTAGGTATAAACCTCGCCGCGATGAAAACAAGCGGCAAGCCGGCCGTCGGGCAGAAAGGTGAGGCCGCCGATCTGGGCATCCAGTCCCTTGGGCGTGGAGATGTTTTCAACCTTGTAGTAATCGCCAATGTTCGCCCCGTGGAGGGTCAAGGAAGCAAGGCAGGCGAGAGTGGAGGCAAGGCGATTCATTTTTTGTGGACGTGACGGTGGGTGATAGTGAAGGCGCGGGCTTTCCCGGGAGGCAAAGTGGTGACGCCGTTGGTGATCTCCGAGTCAATCTCCGCATGCCCTTTGCCAAGGGTGAGCCGCACAGGCTGCGTGACGCCCGGGATGCGGAAGTGCCGCGCGATGCCCATGCCGTCGGGGAGTGCATTGATGCGTTCGAGAATGTCCTGCCCGTTGATGTTGTAGTGGAACACGGGATGGCCATCGATTTTATGGTACCCCTTGAACTCAACCTTTTGCAGCGCGCGGCCGATTTGGATCGGGAACATGTCCGGAGCGGTCCAGAACTTGTTGCCGATGATCTTAGCTAATCCGTTGCCGTTGCCGCGCCAGACGGGCATGGGGTCCACAAAACCACCGATCCAAGCGTAGCGCAGGCGGCAGCGGCCAGCGTCCCAACAGTAGGAGATGCCGTGGGGCAGAGCGACGGCGATGGCGGCCGGCGAGGCGTCGGGCATGAAGATGCGGTACATCAACGGTCGGCGATGGGGCCAGGCGTGGAAGGTCTTGTTTGAGCTGCCGGTGCGGGCAAGAGGGGAGACATTTTCGTCCTGCGCCAAGGTCGGCATCTTGATGCCCACGTACATGGCACCGTACATCACTAGGCCGTGCCCGGGGAAGGTGCAGACGTAGGGATAAATTCCCTTTTCGCGTGGAGCCGTGAATTTCAGGGTCGCGGTTTCGTCGGGTTTGAGCACGGGCGTGTGCCAGAGGATGGATTTCCCGCGAGGAATGTAATTGGAATCCGGTGGCAACAAGGCGGCAGCCTGCACAACATCGAGCCGTTTGCCGGGCGCAATGAAGACGAGATTGTGTGCCATCTCGTCATTGTTCTTAAAGGTGATCTCGACCGCTTGTCCGGGTTCGGCGGAAAAGCGCGGCTTGTCAAATTGCAAGCCTGGCAGAGTGCCGAGTGGGATTTTCACCGGCGCGGCCTGAAGGCCGACGGTGGCAAGCAGGGTGAGGAGGAGACGCATTGTTTTAAACAAAATTGAATTTCAAATCCTGAAATGCCCCGATGTTTGTTAGGGTTTTGAGATGGGTATTTGGTTGTAGGTCTTATTTTTCCACGATCCAGATGTTGCGGAAGCGGACGGGGTTGCTGTGGTTCTGGAACCAGATGGGGCCCGGTGCGGGGCCTTCCTTTTGGCCGGCGCCGGTCTTGTTGAGCAGGGCGTAATCGTCATGGATGGTGATACCGTTCAGCTTGGCGGTGACGCGGGCCTTGGCGGTGCGCTTGCCATCCGGGCCAAACTTGGCCGCGGTAAATTCCACGTCATATGTCTGCCAGGTCAGCGGCGGGAAACAGGCGTTTACGTCCGGGAACTTCTGCCTGTAGAGGCAGCCGCAGTCGTTCTTGCCGGGGTTCAGTTCAATGCCGAAGGAATCGAGGATCTGCAGCTCATAACGGCGCTGGAGGTATAATCCGCTGTTGCCGCGGGCCTGGCCACGTGCCGTGGGCTTGAACGGCAGCTGGAATTCCACATGTAGCTTGAAGCTCTGGAACTTATCCTTTGTGGTCGCGCCTTCCTGCATCAGGCCAGTGTCATCAATCTTCAGCCCGTTGAGCGTACCGTTGTCCTTGCCAGCGAAAAGTACCTTGGCACCCTTGGGCGCCGCCGCGTCGAGGGTCGGGGATTTGCGGGTGGTCTTCCTAAACTGCCCTACCTTGCGGTCGCCCTTGGCGGCAATTATTTCACCATCCCGGTAGTAAAGAGTGATGGGCGACTCGTCATTGGTAAACACGGCTTTGTCGTCGCCTTGGCGTTTGCCAGTGTATTTCCACTGGGTGTCTCCATCCCAACCTGCGCCGGGCAGGCCACCCTTGAAGGCCGTGGCACCAAACGCGCCGTTGCCCAAGGCCACAATTTGCAGGCCCAGCTTGTGTTCGTTGTCGTCGCCGTCGGTGCCTTCGCCGAGGTATTCGCCCTGAATGGCAAAGTCTGGATCCTTGGCGGCGGCCTCGGGGGTGACGTAGGTGGTTTGGCCCTTGGGCGCGGCATGAAGGACACAGGCCAAGGTGGTGAGTAGCAGCAGTGGTCTCATCCGGGGAAACTAGAAAGTCATCGGTCGAAAGTCAAAGCCGCAGCGCAATTCATGATTTGGCGTCATTTGCCATTGCCAAGTCAATCGCGGGGAGTATTCTCCCAGTTGCGAACGTCCAATCGAAATATGAAACGGTTGCTTCTCTCTTTAGCGCTGGCGGGGACAGTGTTGGCTCCCTCCTTTTCGTCGTACGCAGGCGGGCTGATTGTCTGCCACGATATTATTGTGATTCCGCCGCATCCGCGCCCGCCCATTGTCATCCCGCCGCGCCCGGTGCCGTGGCCGCGCCCGCGTCCGCACGTGTTTGCGCCGATGGAACTGCAGAGCCAGCAGGTGACCGTGAAGATTGCCGACCGCGTGGCGCGCACGACGGTGGAGCAGGTGTTTTACAACCCCAACAGCCGGCGGCGTGAGGGTACGTTCATGTTCCCGGTGCCCAAGGGTGCGGCAATCGCGGATTTCCGCATGGAGATCAATGGCAAGCTGCAGAAGGCGGAGTTGCTGGACGCGAAGAAGGCGCGACAGATTTACACGGACATCGTGCGCAAGATGAAGGATCCGGCGCTGCTGGAGTTCTCAAGCCAGCGGCTTTTCAAGGTGAGCATTTTCCCGTTCGAACCGCACGGCAAGAAGCGCATTAAGCTGACGTACAATCAGGTGCTGAAGCATGACGCGGGGCTGGTGGAGTACGCGTACCCGCTGGGCACGGGCAAGTACTCGAGCAAGCCGATCAAGAATTTATCAATCAAGGTGGAGCTGGAGGCAGGCGCGCCGTTGAAGGCGATTTACTCGCCGACGCATGAGGTGGAGATCAAGCGCGACGGAAAGCAGCGGGCGACCATCGGCCTGGAGGCCAAGGGGGTGAAGCCGGGCCAGGATTTCAAGCTGTACTACCAGCCCAAGGCAAAGGGCATCGCGGTAAACCTGATCTCGCACCGCGAGGGCGACGGCGACGGGTACTTCCTGCTGCTGGCCTCGCCGGGTATCGACGTGGGCGAAGGCAAGGTGGTGGAGAAGGACGTGGCTTTTGTCATCGATACTTCCGGCTCCATGGCGGGCAACAAGCTGGAGCAGGCGAAGAAGGCGTTCCAATTCTGCGTGGCCAACCTGAACGACGGCGACCGCTTTGAGGGCATTCGGTTCTCCACGGAGACGGAAGCACTCTTCGATGGGTTGAAGTCGGCCAATGGCAAGAACCGCAAGCAGGCCACGGAGTTCATCAAGGATCTCAAGCCCATCGGCGGCACGGCCATTAATCAGGCGCTGGAGGACGCACTGGCGCTGCAGCCCAAGGGCGACCGGCCATTCGTGGTGATCTTTCTCACCGACGGCAGGCCAACCATTGGCATCACCAGCGAGGATCAGATTGTGAAGAATGTCGAGAAGGCCGCGGGCCGCACGCGCGTGTTCAGCTTTGGCATCGGCACGGACGTCAATGCGCACCTGCTCGACAAGATCACCGAGGAAACACGCGCCAGCAGCCAATACGTGACGCCCAATGAAGACATTGAGGTGAAGATCTCCAGTTTTTACACCAAGATCAAGGAGCCCGTGCTCGCCAACCCGCGGCTTAAGTTCCCTGACGGCGTGCGCGTCAGCAAGCTCTACCCCAACAGGCTGCCAGACCTGTTTAAAGGCGAGGAGATTGTCCTCGTGGGCCGCTATAATAAGGACGCCCGTGGCGACGTATTGCTCGAGGGCACCGTCAACGGCAAAAAAACGCAATCCGAGTTTGGCGTCGATTTTCCCAAGGAGGCCGACCACGACTTTATCCCGCGCCTGTGGGCCACGCGGCGCGTTGGTTATTTGCTCGATGAAATTCGCCTGCACGGCGAGAAGAAGGAACTGAAGGACGAAGTCACCCAGCTAGCGCGCAAGTATGGCATCGTCACCCCCTACACCGCCTACCTCATCATCGAGGATGAACGTCGCCGCGGCGTGCCAATGGCCGCCCGCACGCTGCGTCGGTTTGAAGCCGATCGCGAGGTGCTTGAGCAGGCGCGCGCGCAGTTCGAGAGCTTCAAGCGCGACAAGGCTGGCGATCTCGCCATCGGCAGCGCGCGGGCTGCCAAGCTTCTCAAGGAAGCCACGAACGCCCTGGCCTCCCAGCAGCGCAGCAACGCCGAGGCTGCGCAAGGCTTGGGTGGCTACCGAGGCAACGGCGCCGGGCTTGCGAACGGAGCCCCAGCTGCACCCGGCGGATTTATTGTCCCCGGACGCAAGGGTGCTCCCGGGCAATCCTCCAAGGCGCGGCAGGTTGTGCAACCCATGCAATATTTCGGCGGCAAGAACTTTTGCCAAAATGACAAATTCTGGGTCGATACCGACGTGCAAAAAGCCGAGTCCGCCAAGGCCAAGCGCACCCGCGTGAAATTCAACAGCGACGCTTACTTCGCCCTCTTGGCTAAGGAACCCAAGGCCGCCCAATGGCTTGCCCTCGGCCAAAACGTCCAGTTCGTGCTCAACGGCACCATCTACGAAATCCACGAATAAAAAACCACCCACTCATCCACCGAGCCACGGAGGGCGGCTCGTTATGGGTTTATTACGGGCAAAAACATTGCAATAGGCGCTGATTTGGTTATTGTCAGGCGTCAAATTTACCGGACTTAATCAATGGAAATGATACGAATTTTACTGGCCATAGCAGTTGTTTCGACAGGAGTTCCTCAGCTCGCAGCTGCGGTGCCGGGTGCTCCGCGCGTTGCCCCATCCAATGTCGTCGCCCTTCAGTTCCAGTTAAAGAATGTGGAGACTCAGATTGCAAATCTTCGTAATTTTATGACCCGGGGCAATCTTTCTCCCCAATTGGCCTCGGCATACCAACTCAAGCTCAAGCAACTTGAAGCGTCCCGCGATCATTTGCGCCGTCAACTGGGCATTCCCGAGGGCGATTTAAGGAACGTCAATCCCCCGGAGAAAAAAGGTGCACCAGCCCCAAATGGAAAACACTTCCCCGCACATTGGGGTGCGCCGCCTCTTCGGCAGACTCGTGACCTGCGCACGCTTCCCGGCGGCTACGGTCGTGGCAGCGGCACGTTGGCCAAGTGGATTCAAGGGAATATCGACCGCGACAAGGCCAAGGCAAAGAATGGTCAGAACCAGAAGAAACCCAATTCCAAGCCTGACAATAAAAAAGAAAATAATAATAAGGATAAGAAAGACAAAAAGTTTACGGCTACACAGGTCAACGCAGTACGATTTGCCACAAATTTTGACAGGCGCGTCCTGTCACTGCCCGGAATTATTGGAGTAGGAGTTGGTGGTCGAAACAACAACGACGCCTGGATAAACGTGGTGGCCCGGGATAAGAATTCCATGGCCAATGCGCAGAAATATGTAGGGGCCAAGGTGAACGGAGTGCCAGTTAAATTCCAGGTCGTT
Organism: Verrucomicrobiales bacterium; assembly: GCA_002721895.1. The sequence continues at coordinate 5,173 of PBLV01000013.1, read as the reverse complement.
GAAACCATCAAGGTTCCGCGCAACGATGGTAAACTGCGGCAACCGAGGATACTTCCAGTTCAGCCAAGGCGTTAATGAAAAAACATGACAGGTGGGGCATTTACCGACCGAGTCCGTCTGAATTTACATAGAAAAAATCACTCATAAAACGAACGCGACATGAAACGAACTCTATCATTGTTCATCGCCACTGCGACCTGCATCACATTTGCTGATGACAAACCTGCGCAACCGCAGGTTCTTCCCAAGGCAGACGCCCCTAAACAGGCCCCTGCAAAAAAAGTTTTCCGGGCACCCAACGGCAAACAATTCCCTGAACATTGGGGTGCGCCACCTCTTCGACAGACACGGGATCTGCGCGTGCTCCCCGGAGGTTATGGCCGCGGCAGTGGCACGTTGGCCCGTTGGATTCAACAGAATCTGGAAAAGGACGCCAACAAGGGCAAACCGGGCATCAAGCCGGTAGCAGGCAGAAAGCCTTTCCCCAAACATTGGGGTGCTCCGCCGCGTCTGCAAACCAAGGACCTCCGCCCGTTGCCCGGTGGTTACGGCTTAGGCAGCAGCACATTGGCCGGGTGGATTCAAAAGAACTTGGACAATGACGCCAAGAATGGCGTGCCGGCTCCTCCGGTTACCGTTGATCCAGTGGCACCGCCTCGACCGGTGGCTCCGCCGCCAGTGTTTAATCCCGAAGCCAAGGCCAATGAGCTAGCCAAGGAACAGGCCAAGGCGGATACGGCCAAGGTACAGGCTGGCATCAAGGCTTGGGAAGCGGCCAAGGCCAAGTGCAAGGGAAATTACAGTTATAAGGTCGGCTTTCAGAGCTTTGTCGGTTTCGGTCATGAAACCACCATCGTGGTGAAAAATAACAAAGTGACCGAGCGGCATTATCGTACATTTAACCGCAGGCGCCCCATTGCTCCGCCTCGACCCGGTGGCGGAGCACCTGCTCAGCCTAAGACAATCAGCTGGGTGGAAAAGGGTGAAGCCATCGGCACGAATAAACGAGGTGCCCCCGCCAAGACGCTTGATGAGCTCTACAAGGTCGCCTTGGAAACAGCCCAAAAACCGCTCAAGCAATTCGAGCGCCGTTACATTCGTTCCGACAAACAGGGACTGCTCGTTTCCTGCTACATCAGGGATCGCCGCATTGCCGATGACGCACCCCGGAATGGCTTGGTCGTTTCCAGCATTCAACTGGGCGGCGGCAATGAGGCTGTTGCTGCGCCCCCGGCTCCCGAGGGTGGTGGGGACTGCGCCTTGTGTCGCACAGAGGCCCATCAGTTGCATTTGGGTCAGGCCGAAAATGGCCGCACGATTACCGTCAAGCTGGGCAGTACTCTGAGGGTGAAACTTAATGGCAACCCGACCACCGGATTCACCTGGAATAACGTCACACGCGGCACGGGACTGAAACTCTTGGGCAAAATCACCCACAAGGCCGGTCGCCCAGTCCCAGGAGCACCGGGGATGTCAACCGCCGCTTTTCAGGCGATGAAACTCGGCAAGTCAGAACTCGTGCTGGAATACCGTCGCGTGTTTGAAGACAAGCCACCGCTCAACACCGTGAAGATCAATATCGTGGTCACCGAAGATGGCCGGGCAACCACCGAGCCGACAGCCAACAAGAATCAGGCGCGCATTGCGGAGTTGGAAAAGGAAATCGCCCGCATGAAAGACTTCGCTCGCCGGGCACGTTTTACCCCGGAAGGTTTGCGCAAACATAATGCCAAGCTAGCCGAACTGGAGAACGAGTTGGCCGCTTTAAAGGGCGGCAAAAATGCCGGTGTTCCCACATTTGAGGAATGGGTCAAGGGCGGCAAAAAAATCCCGGCCGGCAAGGTCTTTATCGGTGGTTCACCATGGTTTAACGAGAGAACCGGAAAACGTCGTACACCTGAGGAGGTTTACAAGATGCTCTTTGGCAAAAATGCCGATGGCCCCAAAGACAATGCCAAGGTGCATAAGGCACCCAACGGCAAGGCTTTCCCCGCTCACTGGGGCGCGCCGCCGCTTCGCCAAACCCGTGATCTGCGTCCATTGCCCGGCGGCTACGGCCGAGGTAGCGGTACCCTGGCACGTTGGATTCAGGGCAACCTCGACAAGGATGCAAAGGGTGACAAGCCCGGCGCAGGTGGAGTAAAGCCGGGGGTGAAACCGGTTCCGCCCGTTGTCATTCGCCCCGGCATCCCCAATCGTCCGGGCGGTCGCAAGAAATATCCGGCTCATTGGGGTGACCCGCCCCGCATCCAGACGCGTGACCTGCGTCCGTTGCCCGGTGGTTATGGAATGGGAAGTGGTACCCTGGCGCGGTGGATTCAGCAAAACCTTGATAAGGATGCGGCCGGTCGCAAGCCCGGCGGTGGCGCTAATGCCAACCAGGCCCGGGTTGCCCGACTGCAGGCGCGCATTGGTCAGATCAAGGATTTCATGGAGCGTGCTCGCCTGACTCCGGAAGGCTTGGCCCGTTACAAGGCGGAGATCGCTGACCTGGAAAAGCAGATTCAGGAACTCAAGGCTGCTACGCCCAAGCCGCAGGGCAATTCACGCCCGGCGGTGAGTGTCCAGTTCGCCGCCAAGCACCCCAAGGGCAGCTATGCGCCCGGCGAGTTGTTGGTCGGCATCAAGAAGGGCTTGGATAAGGCAGCGGTGGACAAGGAGCTGGCCCAAGCCCTTCCCGGTCACAAGGTGGTCAAGAGCATGTTCGACCATACCATTCTGCACCTGCGCTTGCCCGATACCACAAACGTCGAGAAGGCCATGGCCAAGCTCAAGGTAGTGAACTGTGTTCGTTACGCCGAGTTGAACGGCATCGCGACCATCCAGCCTGTTCCCCGCCCGGGAATTGGTATTCGACCCGTGCCGCGCCCGGGTATCAAGGTGCAACCTTTCAAAGTGGAGCCTCGTAAACTGGAGCCCCGCAAAAGGTAGATTCCTCCATCCGGCTTGACCGGCCTTGGGCCGCGGCGGATACTGCCGCGATGAAGCCACTCCCATTCATCTGGGTAATGGCGGTTGTATTCGCCTCGGATGCTGCTGCCGCCGACTACAAAATCCACACATGGACGAAGCATCATCTTACGCCCAACTTCTGGGCTGAGGGCGGCCATTTTGGGGATTTTAATAAGGACGGAAAAGGCGACGTCGTCGTCGGTCCCTATTGGTATGCCGGGCCGGACTTCAAAAAACGCTACACCATCTACGACGATACCCCCGCCTTTGAGATGATGAAGGACGGCAAGAAAGTAAAAATCCGGGGGTACAAGGGCGAACTCAGCGGCGGCAATGGTTACTCCAACAATTTCCTCACCTACACCTACGACTTCAATTCCGATGGCTGGAAGGACGTCCTTGTCTTCGGCTGGCCCGGCAAACANACCACTTGGTACGAGAANCCGAANAACAAGCCNGGCCTCTGGAAGGCCAATGTTATCTTTCCAGTGAGCGATGGCGAATCCCCGCGCCTTGAGGANATGAANGGCGATGGCAAACCNGAGATCCTCGTATTTCGCGACAAACACCTNGGNTACGGNCAGGGCGACTGGAGTGANCCNNCCAAGGAATGGAAGTTCATCAAGATCAGCACACCGGGAAAATGGCACCGCTACTCACACGGTTACGGTGCNGGCGATGTAAACGGTGATGGNCGAAAGGACATCCTTGAGGCTGCCGGCTGGTGGGAGCAGCCCAAGAAAGTCGACGGGAAAACCCCGTGGAAATTTCATGCGGCACCCTTCGGCGCCGGCGGCGCCCAAATGTACACCTACGATGTCGACGGCGACGGCGATAATGACGTCATCACCTCCCTTGCCGCCCACGGCTATGGCCTAGCGTGGATTGAGCAGACTGCCCCGGGCAAGTGGAAGCAAAACACCATCATCAACAGCAAGCCCGAGGATAGCCCCTTCGGTGTCAAGTTCAGCCAGCTTCACGCCATTGACCTAGCCGACATTAACGGAGATGGATTGCTCGACATCATTACCGGCAAACGTTTCTGGGCCCATGGCCCCAAGGGGGATCAGGAACCGGGCGCGCCGGCGGTGCTTTATTGGTTTGAGCTCACCCGCAAAGGCAAGACCGTCGAATACATCCCGCACCAGATTGATGACAATTCAGGCGTGGGCACCCAGGTGGCCGCCGGCGATGTGAATGGTGATGGACTCTTGGATATCGTGGTGGGTAACAAGAAAGGCGCATTTGTTCATCTGCACTCGGTCAAGAAGGTCAGCAAAAAGAAGTGGCAGGCGGCACAGCCCAAGCGGCTTCGTTAAGGATTAATCAATGAAAGCCCACTACGCCGTCTTACTCGCTCTGGTGCTGGGGGTGTGGTGTGCTTCTGTGCCTAGGTTTTTACCGAAGGATATTCCGTCACTGAAGGCACTGGCCGAGAAAGGGAATGCAGAGGCAGAGTTTCAATTGGCGGAAAAATATTACTATGGGGAAGGCATCGAAATAGATTATGCCCAATCATTCAAATGGGCATCACGCTCTGCGGCACAGGATAATCCCAAAGCTAAATACCGTCTAGGTTCGTTATATATCCAAGGCCGTGGAGTGGCCAAGGATGAGAACAAAGCCAAGGCCTTATTCAAGGAATCCAAAATTGGGTTACTAAATCTGGCTGGCCGAAACGACCCTCAAGCTCAAGCTTTCCTCGGGGTAATGTACAATCGTGGTATGGGGGTTGAGCAGGATTTCAAGGAAGCAGTGAAGTGGTATCGCAAAGCGGCTGAACAAGGAAACGCCGTGGCGCAATACAACCTTGGGCAGATGTATCGCGAAGGACAAGGAGTTGAGCAGGATTTCAAGGAAGCGGTGAAGTGGTACCGCAAAGCGGCTGAGCAGGGAGATGTAGATGCGCAATACAACCTCGGGGTGATGTATGCCACCGGCCGCGGAGTAGAGAATGACGATAAGGAGGCCTTCAAATGGATTCATAAAGCCGCCGAGCAGGATTTTGCTCCTGCCCAATACGGCGTCGCGTTGATGTATGGAAGAGACCAAGGAGTAGAGAAGGACGAGGAGGAAGCTATTAAATGGTTACGTAAGGCAGCCGAGCAGGGTAACGAACCAGCAAAAGCCGCCCTAAAGGAAATCGAGAAATGAACCGGCCACCCTCCACCCACTACGCCGCCTTACTCGTTCTGGTGCTGGGGGTGGGGTGTGGGAAGAA
>PBLV01000012.1 GCA_002721895.1 Verrucomicrobiales bacterium | reverse complement strand
ATGGCGGCGGACATAATCCCGATCGGACCCGCACCGGTCACCAGCACATCCTCGCCCAGCACCGGAAAACTCAAGGCCGAATGCGTCGCGTTGCCAAACGGATCAAAGATTGACGCCACGTCACGGTCGATCTCCGGCTTGTGCACCCACACATTCGTCTGCGGCAGCGCGATGTACTCGGCAAACGCCCCCGGCCGTGTGACACCGATGCCCGCGGTGTCATTGCACAAGTGCCGACGGCCGGCCATGCAGTTGCGGCAATGCCCGCACACCACATGCCCCTCGCCGCTGACAATCTCGCCCACGCTGAAATCCTTTACGTCCGCGCCGATCTCCACAATCTCGCCCACGAACTCGTGTCCCACCACCAACGGCACCGGCACCGTTTTACGCGCCCAATCGTCCCACTTATAAATGTGCAAATCCGTGCCGCAAATGCCCGTGCGATCAATCTTGATCAAGACATCACGCGGACCCGCCTCCGGCTGCGGCACTTCCTTCAGCGATAATCCCGGCCCTTCCTCACTCTTCACCAATGCTTTCATCGCGGTCATGTAGCGGCAGCATCAACCGCGTAAAACCTTTCGTCACGTCATAATTGAAAATGCAAAGTGGTTGCACGGAGCAGCTCAGGGCGTAGGGTGTCCGCATCATGAAGGCATACTACATTTGTTTAGGATGGCTGATGGCAGGATTGGCCATGGCCGAGGATATTCCCTCTGGACCGGAGGTGGGCAAGGCGGCACCGGGACTGGAGGTGAGCGATTTGGCCGGTGCGCACAAGGGCAAGAAAGTGGATTACGTAAAAGTGCGAAAGGGTGAGCCCACCATTTACGTCCTGCTGGGCGACGATGGCTGGAACCGGCCCACGGCGCGGTACCTACGCATGCTGGACGATTCGATCACCAAGCAGAATGCCGGGGCATACCTTGTAGTGGTTCGGTTGACGGAAGACAAAGAGCGTGCGGCGATGGTGTTGCCTCGCGCACACGCGGCCCTGCGGCTCACTTCCACGGCCTTCACGCTTTATCCCGGTGCGGCCACCGGACCGGATGACTGGAGCATAAATGACCGCGCATTCGTCACCACCGTGGTTTGCGTCAAGGGTAAGGTGGCGGCGACTTTTGCGGATCAATCACTCGACGAGGCCCGTGCTCCCGCCATTTTTAATGCGCTCAAAAAAGCAATGAAATGATGCCCGGCCATTGACCGCGCGACGGCCCCGCAGTAGGTTGCCGTCATGAAGCACATTTTCCTCCCCCTTGGATTGGCTCTGGCCGTGATGGGCGTTGATGTCCGCGCCGAGGATTGGCCGCGTTGGCGCGGGCCGAACCTGAACGGCATCTCCGGCGAGAAAGGCTGGTCCAGCAACTGGTCCGCGGCCGGGCCGCGTGTGCTTTGGAAGGCCAACGTGGGGCTGGGAAATTCTTCCTTTGTGGTGGCCTCCGGACGAGCCTACACGCAGGGTAACAAGAACAATCAGGATGTCATCTACTGTTTTGACGCTGCTTCCGGTCGGGAACTTTGGAAGCACGACTACCCCGAGGACAAGGGCGCGCGGGCCTACCAAGGCGGCACCAATGCCACGCCCACTGTGGATGGCCAAGCCGTTTACACGGTCAGCAAATCCGGCCTCGTGCACTGCCTCGATGCTGCCAAGGGCACCGTTTCCTGGAAAGCCAATGTGCTGCAATTGGTTGGCTCCAAGCCCCCTAGTTGGGGCATTGGCAGTTCACCGCTGGTGCTGGGCAATCTGTTGATTTTAAACGCCGGCCCCAGCGGCGTGGCTCTGGACAAACGCACGGGCCGTCTGGTGTGGGGCAATCGTGGCTCTGACTTGGCCGGTTATGCCACGCCCACGCCCTACCGCACAGGCAATGCAATTGCGCTGGCGATTTTCAACCAGAACGGTGCCGTGGGTGTCAATGCCGCCAACGGGCAGGTGCTCTGGAAATATCCGTGGAAAACCCGCTACGACGTCAACGCGGCTGACCTTATTATCAGCGGCCAGACACTTTTCCTCTCCTCGGGCTATGGCACGGGGGCGGCCTTGGTGCAGTTTACTGCCAATGGCTTCAAGTCCGTCTGGCAACACAAGGATTTGCGGGCGCAATTCAATACACCTGTTCTCATCAACGGCCACCTTTACGGGATCGACGACAACGCTCGCCGCTTCACATTGAAGTGCGTCGAGCTGGCTACCGGCCGGGTGAAATGGAAGGGTGACAACATCTCCGCGGTGACGGCCTCTGACGGCAAGCTTATCTGCCAGGGCGAGACCGGCGAATTATTCATCGTTGCCGCTGATCCCAGCGCCTACAAGAAACTTGCCGAAGCGCGACCCTTCCGAACCGTGTCTTGGGCCACACCCGTGCTGGCCAATGGCCGCATCTATTGCCGGGGAGGCGACGGCCAAGTGGTTTGCCTTGACGTGACCGGTAAATAGCCGGGCCTGTCATTCCGGTTGACTTTCCCTTTAGCCTGTCCGAGAGTCGAGACCTGTGGAGCCCAACCAGCCACAGGTACATCCACGGTACCGTTTAATCCAATGGAGTGCGTTTCTCGTAACGGGCGTTTTGCTGTTGGTGGGGTTTGCCCGGGGTAAATTTCATCCTCTCCAAGGCCAGCTTGCCTTCTGTGCCTTTGGCGTGGCGACAGGGGCGATTCTCGTTCGCATTTGCCATCCGCCAACGCGTGCCCTCACCCTGCTGGGAGTCGTGTCACTGGCTTGCGTGGCGGGTTCGCAGGTGTTTTATCAAATGTTGGTCTGGTCGGAACCGTGGCGGGTTCAATCCTCCAGCTTGGGCTGGCGACTTTGGTGGGTTGCGACGGTGATGGCAACCTGTCTGGGTTTGTTGCAGGTGCTTTGGCGGTCCGGCGCGCGCTGGGAATGGAATTCCGGCAGAACAACTCTGGGCTTCACCTCGGCGCTGGGCGTGCTGTTGGCAGGCTTGGCCTTTCGTCCGCGCCTCATGGGGAGCACGCCGGATTGGTGGAAGGCCTGCACCGCCCTGGCGGTGCTCGGCACGATTGTGGGTTCCGGGGTAATCATCAGCAGATGGGCACGCGAACATCCGCCCCAACTGCGGCGACTGCCGGCATGGCTCAAGATTTCCCTCCAAGCTACGGCTGCGGTCACGATTTTGGCCGGCACTTTTTATTGCGGGCGAATCACCACGCCGCCCGCCAGCCCCTTTGACCTGATGCCCTCCCTGCTGAAGGCTCTTCCGCCGCGGGAACTGGACCGGCGCATAGGGGAGGACTTTGGAGCCCTGCAACAATCCGCGCGCCATCTGGATCAATTGCGTGAGGCGGCGGAAAGCCTGCACGCGAGTGTGGAACAATCCATGACCCGGGGTGGGCGCGGTTTTTACAGCCCTAAAGAGCAGGAGAATATTCGCAGACTTTTCCTGCATTACCTTGCCGAGCGCGACCAGTTGTTGCGCCTGGCGACCTTTTACATGGGCTACAAAGGAGTGGTTGACAAGACACGGCGCGAGCGCGCTTACCTAATTGGCTATTGTGCGGCCGCAACGGCGCTGGAGGCCGGGCGTTTTCTGGTGAAGCGTTACCTGGACGATCCCTTGGCGCGCGCCAAGCTTAACGAACCGGAGGGTGACTGGCTGCGGGCGGGCATGTTCGACCAAGTTTATCACAATGTGACGTCAACATCCCACCTGGATAAATTCGATCAACACGGCCGCCTGTTTGCCGGGCAGCGCGAGCAATGGGCGAGGGACTCCCTGTTTTCCCCTGAAGATTTTGAATGGCTGGAAAAGCGCATTGAGCGTTGCACCGTCAACATCAGGACGGAGGAGATAAATCCCACGCGCGCCTTGTTTTCGCGGGTGTTAGCCCGGCTGCAGGAGGATGCCTACAGCCCCATTTACACCGCACAAAAACTGGTGGCCACCTTTGTAGGAGACACGCGCATTGTGAAGCGCAAGCCGTTTATTGATGAGGCCCTAGCGCGACAAGCCATCCGCGAACACGAGCTGCGGCCCGGCGACATCATTCTGCAACGGCGCAACTGGTTTTTGTCCAACGCGTTCCTTCCCGGTTTTTGGCCGCATGCCGCCCTGTACATCGGCACTCCCGAGCAGCTCGCCCAGTTGGGCATTGAGGCTGCCAATGCCGGGACAGGCTGGACGGCCTATCAAACGCCCGCCCGGGGCAACCCCCGCGTGATCATGGAAGCGGTCAGCAGCGGAGTGGTCTTTTCCTCCGCGGAGTATTCCTTGAGCGCCGACTATGTGGCCGTCCTTCGCCCCCGGTTGTCCTCGGAACAAATCAAGACGGCCTTGCTGCGCGCATTCAAACATCACGGCAAGCCCTACGATTTTAATTTCGACTTCAGCACCGCTGACACCCTTGTTTGCAGTGAGCTGGTGTATCACGCCTACGATGGCCTGTTGGATCTCCCGACAGAAACCGTGATGGGAAAAGAAGTGCTTACTCCGCTGGGCATCGCGCGCAAGTTTGCCCACGAGCACGGGCAACCCTCGGCGCAACTGGATTTTGTCGTATTTCTGGACACGGCCAAGGGCGCCAAGCGTGCTCATTTCGCCACTGCGGAGGCCTGTCGCCAATCCATTCACCGCGACAAGGCCTTTAACGAATAGCCTTTCGCATCGACATTAATTCCTACCTCGTGCAGCATGCTGTCATGCGCAAGTGGTTGATGATGTTGGCGGCCGCCTTCCATTTCTGGGGATGTTCAAGTGAGGAGAAATCGAATGTGCCACAGAGTGACAAGTTTGGTAATCCCGCCGGTGTTGACCAGACAGGGGATTCTTCGGCCAAACCGACTGTCGCCAGTCAGGGAACAGGGCAGGCCAAACCGGAGGATCCCGTGCCCGGCAAGTATCCGGGCGCGGAAGAGTTTGCGCGCAGTGTCGCGGCGGCCGTCATTGCGGACGATTTTAAATCCTATGATGCAACGCTCTTGGCCAACCTGCCGCGGCAGGAACTGGAGCGGCTGAACATGGCCGTGCTCAAGGCCAATCAGGATTTGTTCAAGGAGCAATTGACGGCAGCGGCCCAAGGCATGAAGCAACTGTCCAAGGAGGACTTGGGGCCGGAAGAAAAACAACTGCTGGAGATTGCCGACTTGTTTCAGGATGAACCGGAAGCGGCATGGGTTGCGCTGATGGGATTGACCCTTGAGGAACAGGTTCAGCAGGAAGAGGTGCGCAGGAAGGATTTCAGCGGCGTTCGTGGTGATCTTTGGCAGTCGAAGGTGAATTTAAAAAAGGCGAAGATTGGCGCGGTGGATGTGTCCGGCATTGTTCCGCCCAACAAGGGGGGCATCAGGATGCCGCACGCACACGGCGAAGTGAGGGTAAGCTTTCTTGTGGATGGCGAACGCGTTAAGGCAGGATTGAGTCTGGAACTGATTGAGATTCCCCAGCACGGCTGGCGGTTGGCTAATGTGCCGTTTGAAACTTCCGACGATAGCGTCGTGGAGAACGAGCATGACCCGTATGACGACCGATGGTCGCGCAATCTTGAGTTGTCCCTAGCTCAGGCAAAAAAAACAGGGCGACTGGTGTTTGTGGATTTCACGGGGTCGGACTGGTGCCAGCCGTGCATGAACCTGCACGAGAACGTGCTGGTAAAAAAACCGTTTCTGGATTTTGCCAAGGCGCATTTGGAATTGGTGGTATTGGATTCACCCCAGTTTCGGCGCATGCCGGAAGATCAGCGGATTTATGTCCGGGGACTGATGTCTAAATACAACGTGCTGGGATTTCCTACGACGATGGTGCTGGACGCGGAAGGGAGGATACTCTTTCGCGAAAGTGGCTACGGAGGATTGGATGCCGGGGCATACGTGACGCACCTGAAAAAGAAACTGGGTCTCTGAGAAAGCCGCGGCGTTGCGTCATATGCCCGGAAGAGCTAGTATCAGGCCCATGCCGATCTACGAGTTTCATTGCGGGAAATGTGGGAAAGACAGTGAATTGCTTGTGCGATCCAAGGACTGGCGCAACGAGCGGTGCCCGGAGTGTGGATCGGGACGGCTAGAGAAAAAACTTTCGACCTTCGCTGCTGGCGGTCAATCGGAAGAGACGGCTCCTGCCTGCTCAGGCGTGCCCACATCCTGCGGACGATGTGGAACAGCCTGATTTCAGGCCCGCTTTTTCCGTGAATTATTATGGGTTTGAAACGGAATTTTCCGGCTCTTTTCTCTTCCATTTCTGGCTAAATTTCCCCAGAATTCTCCCTTATTTAATAGAATGCACCCACTTGTATGGGGTCAAACTTTGACGACATGAAAGCAGCATCATTTTTCTCGATGATTTTGGCCACCGGATTTTTGAGCCCGGTGTTGGCCAAGGAAACGTTGCCCACGGCCGAGCAACGGTTTGGGGGGAAGATCCAAAAGTCAGAAATCCCGAGTTTCCGCAGACACGTTGTGCCGTTGGCCAGCAAGCTGGGGTGTAGTGGGCGCGAGTGCCATGGATCGTTCCAAGGCCGCGGCGGATTCCAGCTCTCTCTGTTTGGATACGATTTTGCCAAGGATCACAAGGCGATCACCAACGACACGGAAAACCGTATCCGGGTGAACCGCGAGAAGCCCGAGGAGAGCCTTTTCCTGCAGAAGCCCATGAAGCAGGTGAAGCACAAGGGTGGTGAGATTTATGAGGAAGGCAGCTGGGAGCACAACGTGATGCTCAAGTGGATTCAGGACGGCGCAAAGTTGGACGTGGAGGAAACCGGTGCCTTCGACCGTCTCGAGGTTTTCCCCAAGGAGTTCGTTGGCGGGAAGGTGGGTGACACGACGCAACTCAAGGTGCTGGCTTACTGGAAGGACGGTACAGTGGAGGACGTTACCGGCTTTACGCGTTTTGACACCAATGACGAAAGCGTGGCGACGGTGGATGAAATGGGTGAAGTCAAAATCGTCGGTAAGGGCGATTCGCATGTAGTGGCTTTTTACGACAACGGTGTGTTGCCGCTGCCGGTGATGCTGCCGGTAAGCAACCAGGTGGGCGCCAAGTATCCGAAGGTCAAGGCCAGCACGCCGATTGACAAAGCAATCGTCACCAAGCTGCAGAAGGTGGGCATCGTGCCCAGCGAGGTTTGCACTGACCAGGAATTCCTGCGTCGCGTGACACTGGACGTGACGGGCACGCTGCCGACAGCCGAGGAAGTAAAATCCTTCCTCACCAGCAAGGATCCCAAGAAGCGTCAAAAAAAGGTTGATGAGCTGCTCGGCCGCCCGGCTTATGCCGCATGGTGGAGTACGAAGCTCAATGATTTCCAAGGCAACAGCCCGCAGCAAATTCGCGCGAGCAACTACCTGCCGCGCCGGGTCAACCTCAGCAGCGACTGGTATAACTGGGTGTATAAGCGTGTGCTTGAGAATCGGCCATACGATGAGATCGTGGAAGGCATCGTGCTGGCCTCGGGGCGCTCCAAGCCGGAGCAGTCGTACATCGATTACGCCAAGGAAATGGCACAATATCACCGCGAAAAGAACCCCAAGGATTTTGCTGAGCGCAAGGACATGCCGTGGTTTTGGGCCCGGCGCAATGTGCGGCAGCCTGAGGAAAAAGCCATGGCCTTCGCCTACAGCTTCCTCGGCGTGCGCATCCAATGCGCCCAATGCCACAAGCATCCGTTTGACCAGTGGACCCAGCAGGATTTCAACTCGTTCAAGGCATTCTTCGAGCGAATCACCATGGGCAGCCAAAACTTGGCGCAGGACAAGGGTCAAAGTTACCGCGACCTCACCAACAAACTGCGCGATATGGCCAACTACAATCCCAAGGATCCGAGGCAAAACCTCAACCGCTTGCTTCGGCCGATCGTGGAGAAACGCGTGGAAAACGGTGAGCCGGTTCCGTGGCAGGAGGTTTACATTCGCGAAGATCGCCGGCGCCGCTACACCCCCGAGCAGATTGAGCGCATCAAGAAACGCAACCCCAACTTCAACACTCGAGTGATTACTCCCAAGGTGCTCGGTGGCGACACCATGGACGTGAAATATCCCGACCCGCGCACGCCGCTGATGGCTTGGTTGCGCGCAAGGGAAAATCCCTACTTTGCCCGTGCCTTCGTCAACCGCGTGTGGGCGCATTACTTTAACCGTGGCCTTGTGGAGCCGGCTGATGACTTGAATCTCGCCAATCCGCCAACCAACTCAGCGGTGATGGAACATTTGGCAAAAGGCTTTGTGGCCAGCGGTTACGACATGAAGTGGGTACACCGCGAGATATTAAACTCGGACACTTACCAGCGTTCTTGGCGCATCAACGCCACCAACGAGCATGACGAAAAGAACTTCAGCCGCTACGTCATCCGTCGCTTGCCCGCCGAGGTTGCTGCTGATGCCATTCGCTTGGCCACCGGCTCTAGCGAGCGCGTGGAGGAATTTGCCAGCAACATGGACAATCGCATGATTGGCAACAGCAGCATCGGCAATTACCGCGGCCGCTCCTCCTCCTACATGCTTGGCATCTTTGGCAAGCCGCAGCGCGAGAATAATTGCGACTGTGAACGCACCGTGGATCCCACACTGTTGCAGACGCTCTACACGCGGAACGATCCCGAGATGCTCACGCAGCTTTCCGCCCGGGGCGGCTGGCTGGACGAGCTGCGCCGGGAGCACAAGATTCCCTCCGCCAGCGACAACGCGCGCCAAATCCAGCGGTATCGGGTCAATCTACAGTCCACCCGCAAGCGCCTGGCCCAACTGCAGGGCACCCTGCCCAAGAAGCCTGCGGCGGGTGACGATAAGGCGTTAAAGGTTTACGAGGCCAAGATGACCTCTTACCGTAAGCAAAAGGAGAAGCTCGACAATGTCGCCCGCTTTTACACAAAGAAGCTGGCCGAGTTGCAGCCGAAACCCGGGGCCGTCAAGGAACTGCCCAAGAACGCGGAGGATCTCATTGTGGAGACCTTCCTGCGCACCGTGAGCCGTTATCCCACGCAAAAAGAAATGGAGATGGCCCGCGATGACATGAGTAAGGCGGCCAATGTCGTCGAAGGCGTGCAGGAGCTCCTGCTGGCCCTGCTCAACACCAAGGAATTCATGGTCAACCACTAACCCTAACCCTTTAACCAAAAAATCAATGGCAACACATACATACTGCGACGGCGTTCAACGGCGCGACTTTCTCAAGGTCGGGGCGGTGAGCGGATTCGGGCTGGGCATGGGCCTGCCGCAATTCCTGGCGAAAGCCAAGGAAGGCGACCTCAACCCCAAGGCCAAGGGCAAGGCGGCGATCTTCGTGCGCCTTTCCGGCGGTCCCACCCACATGGATACCTTCGATCTCAAGCCCGACGCGCCCGATTCGCATCGCGGCGAGTTTAAGGAGATCAAGACCAACGTGGCCGGCGTGCGCTTCTGTGAACATCTGCCCAAGCTCGCCAAGGTGGCCGACAAGTTTGCCATCCTGCGCGGCGTGAGCCACACGCTGGCCGCCCATGCGCTGGGCACCCAGTATTTGATGACTGGCAACCGCCCGCTGCCTAGCCTGCGCTTCCCCAGCTATGGCGCGGTGGTCAGCAAGGAGATGGGTGGACCAAAGGAGCTACCCGCCTTCGTGGCTGTGCCGAATCAGGGTAATTATCCCACTGGTTTTCTTGGCGTGGAATACGGCCCGTTCGAGACAGGCGGCACGCCTACGGCCGGCCAGCCCATGCAGGTGCGCGGCCTCGCCCTGCGCGGCATTACGCTCGATGACGTGGATCGACGTAATAACATGGTGGCCAAGTACGACCAGGCCTTTGGCAGTTTTGCCAAGGACGACAAGATTCTCGCGGGCATGGATGAGTTTAGCGCCAAGGCGTATCAAATGATGCGTAGTACCAAGGCGCGTGAAGCCTTCGATCTCACCAAGGAAAGTGCTGGCATCACCGGCATGTTTGATGAGCAGCCCTTTTCGCAAAGCTGTCTGCTCGCCACGCGCCTTGTGCAAAGTGGCGTGAAGTTTGTCACCCTCAACCTCGGTGGCTGGGACACCCATCAGGACAACTGGAACCGTCTCAAGGACCGCAACCTGCCCGCGCTGGATGCTGGCTTGAGCGGCCTCTTCCGTGCGCTCGATGAAAAGGGCCTGCTGGAAAGCACCGCCGTCTTTGTCACTGGCGAGTTTGGTCGCACACCCAGGATAAACCAACGGGTTGGCCGCGACCATTATCCGCGGGCGATGTTCTGCCTGATGGCCGGCGGCGGCATGCAGGGCGGCCAGGTGATCGGCGCCTCGGACGTCAAGGGCGAAGGCCCCAAGGACCGCACCATCTCGCCCGACGATGTCGCTGCGAGCTTCATGCACTCTTTGGGTATCGACCACACCAAGGAGTACCACACGCCCACCGGACGCCCCGTGATGATTGTGCGCAACGGCACCGTTATTCCCGAGCTGTTTAGTTAAGCGAATCGAAATTGCCATTGAAAACCCCGCGGGCAACCGCGGGGTTTTTTCGTGCCACCCTCCCATTGAAAATAAATGAGATTTTTTCTCAAAAAACTATTGACATGAGAATGAGTCTCAATTTCAATTACTTCGTGCTCGCCATTTTCATGTGTTTGGGGCCGATAAAGTTGAGATTTTTGTTTGATAAATTTGGGAGTCAGTTTCCGTCTGCAAAAGGCGGTTGGAAGAACCACACGCTGCTTGATGTCGTTGGCAGCGAAGGTCAGGGAGGTCAGTTCTGCCTGCGAAAGGTGGTTGAAACAACATCCTAGGGGCCCGTGCGAGAAGGTGTGCACTCCTCGCATGCACTCCCATAAGTGCAAAGGGCCTCTAGGATTACTTTTAGTTGAGGCAGGACAATTGAACAGACAAAATGCCGTGAAATGCAAAAAATGATCACGAAAAGTCAAAAATTCATCGCGGTAATGGCGTTCTCCTTGGGTTTGAGTGCCATTGCTGAAAAGCCTGAAAACATTGCCAAGACAGAAACTTGGGATCTTAAATTTCCGGATGCGACTGCAAGTTTGGGAGCCTGTGTGGTAGGTGAATTTCTTTATGTTCATGGGGGGCATACGGGGGCGACCCATGAATATTCACTGGACAATCATTCCAAACATTTTCTCCGTCTTTCCTTGGGCCGGTCTAATGCCAAATGGGAAAAGTTGCCTGTCGGCACCCTTGCCCAGGGGTTTGGGATGGTGGCCCATGGTGGTCGCATTTATCAGATTGGAGGTTCCCAAGCCACCAATGCCAAAGGCAAACCGCCTAATCTTCGTTCCATCTCAAAGTGTTCCGTGTTTGATCCGCAGACTTTAAAGTGGTCCCTGACCACGCCTTTGCCGGAGCCACGGTCTTCACATGATGTTGCCCTGTTCGATGGAAAAATCTATGTCACCGGCGGCTGGAACATGGGAAATGGAAAACCTCGTGGGAAAAAATGGTATCGCCACGGTTTGGTCGCGGATCTCGCCCAAACTCCCCTTCGATGGAGGAAACTTCCCCCTTCAGATTGGGTGGTGCGCGCCCACGCCACGGAAGTATTTGCCGGGAAACTTTACGTGGCTGGCGGCATTGATGAATCGGGCACACGCAACACGGTAAATGTCCTGAATCTAAAGACCGGGAAATGGTCTGTGGGTCCAGAATTTCCGGGCCAAGGCCGGACGAAGGCTTTCGGGATGGCATTGTGTGTTTGGAAAGATCGTCTGTATGCCAGTGCCTATAGCAGCACGATTCGATATCTATCTGATGATGTCTCCCGATGGGAGGATGCAGGTATTCGTTTGCAGAAACGGCGGTACTTTCACCGCATGGTTCCGGTAGGCCGAGAGTCGCTGCTGTTTGTCGCCGGGGCGAATTTTGAATCACACCTTGATACCATCGAGGAATACCCCGTGGCATCGAGGAACACCGGCAAACACTGGCCGGGCTTTCGAGGGGATGGCACCAGCCATTCGCACGCATCGGGTCATCCTGAGGAATGGTCGGACTCAAGAAACGTTCATTGGCGGGTATCGTTGCCGGGATATGGGCAGTCCAGTCCCGTGGTTTGGAATCACCGGATTTTCACCACTTCCACAAAAGGAAATCAAAGTGAGAAGATTACTGTAACGGCTCGGGCATTGGCCACGGGCAGGGAAATTTGGAGTAAATCTTATGCTTCCAGCAACCCCGCTGAACGCAGCAGGATGATCAGTCAAGCTGCCCCCACGCCGGTGGTTGATGCGAATGGGTTGTACGTGTTTTTCGAGAGTGGCGACTTGATGGCCCTGAGCCACAAAGGGCAACAACTTTGGCATCGCAACTTGTCAAAGGACTATGGACCATTGTCAGGGCATCACGGTCTGGGCGCGTCTCTTGCCCAGCATCAAGGGCGCTTGATACTGTTGCTGGATCATCCCGATCCCTCATATCTTATCTGTTTCGAGAAGCAAACCGGCAAGACTCTATGGGAGGTCAAACGCGAGAAGCGGATTTCATGGGCAACGCCCGTGGTTGCCGATGGCGCGCTGTTCATTAGTTCCAATGGGATTCTGGAAGAAGTTGATCCCGCGAATGGCAAACAGCGTTGGTATGTGGACGGTTTGAGTGGTAATACGGTGGCCTCCGCGACGGTGACCGGAAACCTTGTTTTTACCGGTTCCTCGGCAAAGGGCCAGTGCATAGCCGTTCGTCGTGGAGGCGAAGGGAACGTGTCCAAAACGCACGTGGCTTGGCGGTCACAAGAAGCAACTTCCAGTTTTGGATCTCCTTTGGTTTGCCGAGATTGGATTTATTATGTCAGCAAGGCGGGCATTCTTTACTGTGTCGACAAGGAAAGTGGCAGGACGATTTGGGATCGACGATTGTCCAATTCAACTTGGGCCTCACCAGTGTTTGGGGATGGCCGCCTGTACTTTTTTTGCAAGGACGGTAAGACCCTCGTTTTGGAGGCGGATGGGAGCCAGACGGTGATCTCGGAAAACAAGTTATCAGTAGATGGGCCTGTGTACGGAGTGGCATTGATCGACGACCATATCATTGTTCGATCCGGAACAAACCTGATCTGCATCAAGAAACAACCAACAATTAAAGAGTAAGTAAAATGAAAAGACCCATCATAATCCTGATGACATTCGTTCTGTCCTTGGCGGCGGATGACAAAAAAGTGACCGATTTGTTCGGCAAGAGCAAGGCGCCTGGCAGCCAGTTCCCCGGGGACGGTGTTGAAAAGGGCGACAAGATTGAGGTGGTGGATGGCAAGCTGGGGAAATCCAGAAATGGCGAGCGTATTATATTTCAGAACGACGACGAGGAAGCAATTGCGGATCTGCGAAACGGCAGGTTGACCGCGCATGAAGCAGGAGCCTGGCTTGCAAAGCTCAAGAAGATTGAACGCAAGAACCCAGTCGTGGAAAAACGCTAGCAAATCCAGCATGAACACTGAATCTCCTGAATTTCATTCCTTGAAGGCGGGTATTCGTCCCGAGAATCTGCGCATCAGGTCGGGCCGGGAAGTCCGGGTTGAGTTGTCGATTTCAGAGAATCAACTCATTGACTTTTTAGCTGAGATCGGTGAGGTCTGGATTCACACATTCACCAATGGTGCCAAGCTCAAGCGTCGGCTTGTCCTAAACGAAATCGAGAACGTTTGGCGGCACGCCGATGTATTGGCCGAAGTCGCTGGCGTGCTTTATGACTGGAGAAAATGGCGCAACCTGTGGGCGGTTCAACGCAATGAGGCAACGGGGGGGAAATCGTTCTTTCTGGATGTGGCCGGGCCGGAGGGTTTGGCGCATCAAATTTTTCTAACGGCAAGAACCCGATTCGAAATTTTTCAACGACTGGTTGCGCAGTGTCAGACTGGTGACGCCAGTGATACCTACGAGTACGAAGCATCCGGATTCCTGGAGTTTATCGAGAACCGCAGGCGTAACACTCTTTCTAAGATGAGAATGGCCCGCCGTGTGGACCGGGCAGCCGTGCCCAACTTTATTCAGTGCCTGACGGTCAACAATGAGACGTTGCGCATCACCATGTTGAATGCAGTCGTCAAGCAGACTGTCGAATGCTGCTTCCCAATCTGCCGCGTTCAGGGAACAGAGATCATGCTGAGTCATGCCGATTACTCCATCGAATGGGACAATGCCTGTGTTTCCGAGGCATGGATGGTGCAATGTGGATGTGTTTGCGGGAAGGAGGTATTGGAATTGTACGATCCGCAAAAACGCCTAATTGCCTCAGTCGCATTGCCACAACTGCCGCCCGCAATTTCAAATCTTATACCCACCCTTAACTAGCCATGCACCACTACGAACCCAATTCGAGGGACACGGTTTTCAGTTACACCGGAGAAAACGGCCAGGAGGTGTATCTGTGCGGGGAATTTTTTGGGGAGGGAGCAGTGCGTCTGCCCATGGAGTGGCGGGATGATCAATGGCAGGTCCGTGTGGCGTTGCCGACGGGTATGTACGCGTATCAGTTTGAAGTCGATGGTCGGCGAGTTCGGGACAAAGCCGTGCTGGGTACGGTCAAACCCACCCATTCTCGCCGCAGTTATTGGAGTCTGGCCGTTGTGCCCAATTGGCTTTAATGAAGAGGCGGTGCAGCTGGACATTTTTCCGGGCTATATAATTCCTCCAGTAATTGGAATTGTTCTGTGATGTTCGTGTGCCCATGTGGCTCGTTGAGTCTTTCCTTAAATGCGGAAATTCAGTCGATCAAACAGAATTTGTGAGCCCTCGAGGCTTGTGCCCCAACCTCCAGTTTGTTACATCCCCGCGCGTACATGCACATGTTTCTGTTGCACATGACGGGTGAGCCGCACATTCATGGATCCCAAGTGTTAATCACCATTGCCTGCGTGGGCGTGGTGGCGGGAATCACGTGGCTCGTACTCGACCGTTACTAGGCCGAATTCCGGCTTTACCTGAATCTCAGTTTCAGGCATTTTCACCAGCCAGTTTTTAGGTAATGAAACGCACGACTTGCGCGTCTCATGGGGGGAATAGACTTATGAACCCGCTCGAACATCAACCGCAGCCGCAGGATTTCTTCCAGACACGGCGTCAATTTCTCAACCGCCTCGGCATGGGCATGGGCACCGTCGGCCTGGCCACCGTGTTGCCGGGCCTGCACGCCGCGCCGAATCCCAGCGCCGCCTTGCAGACCGCCGCGACCGCCAACCCCATGACCGCCCGAAAGCCGCAGTTCGCCGTCAAGGCCAAGCGGGTGATCCATATTTTCTCGCAGGGCGCGCCGTCGCATCTGGATACGTGGGATCACAAGCCAGCGCTGGCCAAGCACGCGGACCAAAACGTGAAAGAGATCGGCGGCGTCCCGTTGCCCGCGCAGTTTGGGTTCAAGAAAATGGGCCAGAGCGGCACGCCGGTGAGCGAGGTGTTCGACCAAGTCGGCGAGCATGTGGACGACATTGCCGTGATCAATTCCATGCACACGAACATCCCGTCGCACGAGTTCGCCACGGTGATGATGAACACCGGCGCCGGCCGCATGGTGAAGCCCTCGATGGGTTCGTGGCTGTTGTACGGGCTCGGCACGGAAAACCAAAATTTGCCCGGCTACATTGTGCTCGGCAACGGCTTGGGCGGCGCCAAGAACTGGCGCAGTGCCTTTCTGCCCGGCGCCTTTCAGGGCGCACTCATCCCACGCGCGGAAGCCAACGTGGAGCGCACCATCGCCAACATTAAGAATTACAGCTACAACCTGAAGGAACAACGGGAGCAACTGGACCTGCTGCAAACGCTGAACCAACAGCACCAAAAGCAACTGCAGGAGGAAGCCGGTCTCGAGGCGCGTATCCGCTCCTTTGAGCTGGCCTTCAAGATGCAGGCCGCCGCCACGGATGCCTTTGATTTCACCAAGGAAAAACAGGCCACCCGCAATGCCTACGGCGATACCGAAACCGGCCGCCGCATGCTCACCGCCCGGCGGCTGGTGGAACGCGGCGTGCGTTTTGTGCAGGTGTGGCACAATGGCTGGGATCATCACACGGCCCTGAAGGAAAATCTGACCACGCGCGCCAACGAAGCCAACCAGCCCATCGCGGCGCTGCTGGCCGATCTCAAGGATCGCGGCATGCTCGAGGATACTCTGGTGATCTGGGGCGGTGAATTCGGCCGCACCCCGCGCCACGACCGCGGCGGCCGCGGTGAACCGGGCCGGGATCATCATCACCACGGTTTCTCCATGTGGATGGCCGGCGGCGGCGTGAAAGGCGGCATTGTCCACGGTGCCACGGATGAATTCGGCTACAAAGCCGTGAAGGACAAGGTGCACGTGCACGACCTGCATGCCACGATTCTCAAGCTGATGGGCTTCGATCACGAGAAGCTCACGTATCGTTATCAGGGCCGCGACTTCCGCCTGACCGACGTGTACGGCAACGTGGTCGACAACCTGATCGCCTAACCCATTTTGATCATGCGCAACACGCTCGTTATTGGCGCCCTGCTCGCCGCCGGTTTCACTGCCACGGCTGAGGAGCCGCTTCTGCCCAAGCAGCTGGAGTTTTTTGAGAAAAAAATCCGGCCCGTGCTGGCCACCCAATGTTACTCCTGCCACAGCGCGGCGGAGGGCAAGGATAAGGGCGGCCTCACGCTCGACACCCGTGACGCGCTGCGCAAGGGCGGCGACAGCGGCGAGGTCATTATCCCGGGCGATCCCAAGAACAGCCTGCTCATTAAGGCCATGCATTGGGATCCCAAGGAAGGCCTTGAGATGCCTCCCAAGACCAAGCTGGACGAAGGCACGGTGGCGGATTTTGAGGCTTGGATCCTGATGGGCGCGCCCGATCCCCGCAAAGGCAAGGCGGCTTCTATCAAGAAGGTTTTCTGGACGCAGGAACAGGCCGATAACCACTGGGCTTATCAGCCGATCGCCAGGCCCGTGCCGCCGACGGTAAAAGGCAACTGGGCCCGCACGCCGGTGGATCAATTCATCCGCGCCAAGCACGAGGCTGCCGGCCTGCAACCCGCGAAACCGGCTGACAAACGCACCCTCATTCGCCGCGCCTATTTCGATCTCATCGGCCTGCCGCCCACGCTGGCCGAGGTGGAAGCTTTCGTGGAGGACAATTCGCCGAACGCCTTTAAGAAGGTGATCAACCAACTGCTCGCGCGCCCCGAATACGGCGAGCGCTGGGGCCGCTACTGGCTGGATATTGCCCGCTACGCGGATACCAGCGGTGACCGCGCCGGCGGCAACCGCCGCGACCCGCGTTATCCCTATGCGTGGACCTATCGTGATTATGTCATCCGCGCCTTTAACGACGACAAGCCGTTTAACCAGTTTATCCGCGAACAAATCGCCGCGGATCAACTGAACCTCGATGACGAACGCGACCTCGCCGCATTGGGTTATCTGACCGTGGGCAAGCGGTTCATGAACGACGTGAACGAGGTCATTGATGATCGCATCGACGTCGTCGGCAAGGGCTTCATGGGCCTCACGCTCACCTGCGCGCGTTGTCACGATCACAAGTTTGATCCCATCCCCACGGCCGATTACTACTCGCTGCACGGCGTGTTCAACAGCTCGCGCTATCGGGATGAACTGATTGAGGAGATTGACGAGGATGATCCGGAATTCGTCGCCTACACCGAGGCGCGCCAAAAGGCAGTGGACGGCTCGCGCGAATACGGGCTGCGTGCCTACAACCAATTGCTCGCGCGCTACACCAAGGATGCCGGCAAATACATGTTCGAGGCGCAGCGTTTTATTGATGGCAAAACCAAGGCGCGGCAGGCCCCCACGGCGGCCACCGCCGCCGGCTTGAACGGAACCGCCTTTCAAAACTGGGTGACCGCCCTGCAAAACGCCAAGCGCCGGCCCAATCGGGTATTCGGCCCGTGGTTCTTTTTCGCCAAGCTCACCAATGCCCAGATCGCCGCCCGCACCCCGGCCCAATGGAACCGCTTGAGCGAGCAGAAAACCGTGAACCCGATCCTCGCCCAGGGGCTGGCCAAGGCGCAGCCGGAAAACCTCCGCGAGATCGCAACGGTGTATCAGAACGTGTTTCTCGACATCGAAGACCGGATGGATGGCCAGTACCCCACGGCGCACATTGTCACGGCATTCAACATGGGCTTCCGCTTTCGCACCGCGGCTCAGGCTGCCAAAATCAAGGGCATGCCCAAGCCGCTGGCTGAGCCGGCTGCGGAGGAAATCCGGCGCGTGGCATTCGGCTACCGCTCGGCGCTGGGCATGGACCCGCGCGCATTCAACCGCCTAGGCGGTAACCGCGTGCGCAACCGCCAAGTGGCCATGTTTTACCGCACCACCGGGCTGGACTTGAATCATCCCGGCTCGCCCGCCAAAGCGATGGCGCTGCAGGATTTGCCCGCTCCGCGCGACTCGCGCATTTTCATTCGCGGCGAGCGCACCAACCTCGGCGACCGCGTGCCGCGGCAATTTCTCGAATTGATCGAAGGCGAGGAGCGTGAACCCTTCACCGAAGGCTCCGGCCGCGCCGAGTTGGCCGCGTCCATCGCCAGCGAGGACAACCCGCTGACCGCGCGCGTCATCGTGAACCGTATTTGGCAATGGCATTTCGGTGAAGGCATCGTGCGCACCCCGAGCGATTTCGGCCTGCGCAGCGATGCCCCGAGCCATCCGGCCCTGCTCGATTGGCTCGCCCGGCGTTTCATGGCCGATGGCTGGTCCATCAAACAACTGCACCGCCTGATCATGACCTCCGCTGTGTATCAGCAAAGTGCGGTGAACGATCCGGCCTACGGCAAGATCGATCCCAACAATGCGCTGCTCTTCAAATGGAACCTGCGCCGGCTGGATTTCGAGGCCATGCGCGACACCATGCTGGTTTTGGGGGGCAACCTAGATTCAACCGCGGGCGGGCGCCCCGTAACCAACGCAGCCGCCCCGCGCCGCACCGTTTACGGTTATGTGGACCGGGCAGCGTTGCCGGACATGTATCAGGTTTTTGACTTTGCCAACCCGGACATGACCACCGCCGAGCGCGTGGAAACCACCGTGCCCCAGCAGGCCCTATTCAT
Source organism: Verrucomicrobiales bacterium (assembly GCA_002721895.1). Next base: position 36,340 of record PBLV01000012.1, on the reverse strand, counting down.
GATGAACAGCCAAAGCGTGCTGCAACAGGCCCGCCGCCTTGCCGCCCGGTCCGCGGTGGCCCAAGCGGAGAATGTGGAAGGCCAAGTGAAGGCGCTTTACGGAATTGTTTTCCAGCGCGCGCCCACGCCCAAAGAATTGCAGACGGCCGCGGCCTTCGTGAAAAAGCAGCCGGAAATCACGCCCCTCCGCCGGGCCCAATATCAGCGGCAGTTGGAGTATGCCCGCAAACGAGCCAAGGATTTCACCAAGCGCTACAACCGGCCCGCGCCCCAGGCCTTTTTCACCCGGATCCCCATCCCGATGGGCCCGGTCGACAAGTTGGCGCAAGTGCTGATGGAAACAAATGAGTTTCTGTACGTGCAGTAGGTTCAGTGCCCCACATCCCGTAAGCCACGACAATCGTACTCATGCTCGCTACCCCCTCATCGAACGGGAACCGAGTATAAGGCAAAGGCAATCCCTTTGCGGCTCCGCATGTGGATATGGGGCTGAGAATCGACAGCCGGGCGAGATTCAGCCACATTTTATATTGTATGCTTGCCTCCCAAGAATTCTAAAAAATCTTCAACTTTTTTATTGAGAACAAAAAACCCCTGAAAAACAGGCTTTTCTGGAACAAAAAACTTTTATTCCCCGGCATGGAACCAAAGGTTTTGCGCTCCCGACCAAAGGTTTTGCGGTCGGGATCAAAGGTTTTGCGGTCGGGACGAAGGGTTGGGAGCTCAAGAACAAAGATTGGGCGGCCAAAACCGTTCATCTTGGGCGCGGGAACGTCTGATTCCTGTGGCCAATCCCCTTGCTTAAAATGTTTTAAAAACGTAGCGTGAGCTTGTGGAGCAAGTGTCTTTGGGTTTGATAGGAGCCTTGGCCACGGTGTGGGAAGGAAGCTTCGGTACTTGACGAGTACAGGTCGGATTGGCTGCAAGCCCATGCCCACAGCTTGGGAACAGGTGGTAGCTGTTTCAGGAGATTGTGAGTCTTTCAGGGAGCGGGATGTGGGTTATTCCGTGAATCTGCTGTAGATTTTGCACTTTGGCCGCGTTTGCTGAAATTCAGTTATGACATCGGCGGTGATCCGAGTGCGGTGCAGGTAAAGCTCGGTTAGGTTTTGCAGCTTGGCCAGTTCCTTGAGACCTGCGTCGGTAATTTTTGTGTCGGTCAGGCTCAGCACCTTGAGTTGTGGCAATTTGATGATTTTCTTGAGGCCGGCATCGGTGATTTCCGTCCAGCTCAAGCCAAGGGAGGTGAGTTGCTGCAACTTGGCGACCTCCTTGAGGCCGGCATCGGTGATTTCGGTGCCGACCAGTCCAAGGTGGGTGAGTTGCCGCAGCTTGGCAATTTCCCTGATGCCCGCATCCTTGACTTGCGAGTTGTTCAACCAAAGATGTGTAAGTTGTTGTAACCGGGCCAAATCCTTGAGATTGGCGTCCGTGATCGTGTTTCGGCTCAAGTCAAGGGAACGGAGCTGCGGCAGCTTGGCCAACTCCTTGAGGCCCGCATCGGTGACTTGGGTGCGCCACAAGTTCAGGAGGGTGAGCTGCTGCAACTTGACCAGTTCCTTGAGACCCACATTGGTGATTTGCGTTCCGTTCAAATAAAGTTTTTTAAGTTGAGGCAACTTTGCGATCTCTTTGAGGTCTGCGTCGGTGATTCGGGTGAAGGTCAGGTCAAGGTTGGTGACTTTTGCCAAGTCTGCCCTGGTGAATTTGCCCTCGGACTTCCCAAGACTTTCCCGGATCGCCTGCGCAATGATGGGGTTGGTAATGAGAGTAGAGTTTGCTTGCACCATGACTGCCTGCATCACGCATACAATTGCCATCGTTGTTGCCCGTATCCAATACCTCATCACAATGCCTCGGCACTCTAAAGCACGGGCCTTCGAACACAAGGATGCACCATCACAAATCGATCGTAATTCACACGCGAGGAGATACACTCCCCCCATGAAAATGGCCGCGATTCTGGCTGTGCTGCTGGCGAGATTGAGCACGGTGCATGCGAAGAATCATCCGGATGTGGATCGCGCCATCGACATGGCCATTCGTGGCGCGTGCGGCAAAGTGAGTGGTGCACTCACCGCCGCGGATTTGGCGAAAGTCACACAACTGGGTCTGGCCGAGCGGCGGGTCAAGGACATCACGCGCTTGGGTGAGCTGCCGAATCTTCGGAGGCTGTGGCTGTACCGCAATCAAATCACCGACCTTACGCCGCTGGCCAAGTTGCGCAAACTGGAGGTTCTGTATCTTAACGCCAACCAAATCACCGACCTCAGTCCGTTGACTCAGTGTGTGAACCTGCGAGTGCTGCACTTGGGATCCAACCGGATCAAGGATTTGGCCCCCTTGGGCAGGCTGAAAGGGCTGGAAAAACTCAGCGTGGGGTCCAACCAAGTCACCACCTTTGAACCGTTGGCCGGCTGCACCGCCTTGTACGAGCTGGAGCTGAACAACAATAAGACAGGGAATCTGTTGGCGTTAGCGAATCTCAGAAATTTGCAGCGGCTCAATGTTTCGCATAACCCGACGCCAAATCTTCAGCCGTTGGCTGGCCTTACAAAATTGCGTGCGCTGCGCTTGGACTCCAACCAGGTGAAAGACCTCACGCCGCTGACCAATCTGAAGGAACTGCGTGCGCTGTTCCTGTCGCGCAACCAAGTGGAGAACATCAGTGCGCTCGCCCATCTGCCGCGCTTGAACGAGCTGGACTTGGCCAACAACCCTTTGAAGGACCTCAAGCCATTGGCCAGCCTAAAAAAATTGCGGTCCGTTTCATTGCAGGGCTGCAAGGTCACGAATCTCAGGCCTCTGAGGACAATGCTGACCCTGCAGGAGGTGAAGCTGATCGGCAATGCCCTGCTGGCCCTACCGGAGATTGATCAACTGCAAAAGGATCTGCCCAAGGTCAACATCAGTCACAACACCACTCGCACATACATCCGGTTTACCAACAAGACCATGGAATCGATCGTGATCAGCTGGGTGAATTTTAGTGGGCAAATGGAGACCTACGACTCCGGACTGCGGCCTGAGGGAACCCGCCAGCAGGGCACCTACGTGGGGCATCAATGGGTTGTCTCCACCAAGGCAGGCAAGGAGATCGGCCGCACGTTTGCCACTTCGCATATTACGGACTGGCTGGTTACCCCACAAGGCGTGAAGCCGGCCCCACGAAAGTAGCCGATTCACTTGTGTTGGGTGTTTTTCTGATGCCTTTCATCATGTGGGTGGCTCCGCCCAAGGTGGCGCGTTTTTCCCCCGACGTTAAACTGGATGACCAGGTCGCGCGAGTACAAGGCGGTTTGGTCACAAACGTACGCTGTGGCATGGGAAAAATTGACGGCTGCCGCCAAGGAGCAAAAGGGGTCGTGGGCGATCGTGATGGATTTGGACGAGACAATGCTGGATAATTCCGACTATCAACGTCGACTAGAGGCGAGCGGGCAGGGGCACAGTCAGGAGGCTTGGGAGAAATGGGTGGCGGAGTGCAAGGCTGGGCTAGTGCCGGGAGCAGACGAATTTATTGCCAGGGTGCGCAAGCTGCCGCGTGGGCGCATCATTTTCATCAGCAACCGTTACGCGAGAAACACGGGACATTCTCGCGCCAACATAAACCAACTGGGCCTCGGCGGGGAAAGCGACATTTACCTCCTGCGAAAGGATCGCCATGACCGCAAGAACACCCGCCGCGCCGAAGTACTACAGGGCACCGGCCGCATGGAGGCGCACGGGGCGATAAAGGTGTTGGCTTGGTTTGGTGACGTGGCACACGACCATCCGGAGGGCCCTATCTGAATGGGGCACGCACAAGTTCATGCTGCCTAATCCGGTATATGGGAATTGGAACGAGTAGAGGTGGATCGTTCGTGGTTTTATCGCAAGGCGCTGTCCATCGATCCTCACGCCGAGACGCGGAGATCAAAAGAAATTTTTCCACGCCACTGTATCTCGGCATGATATTTGTTGTTACTTTCCTGTCAAAGCCAGCACCGCCCAGCAGGTGGCACTGAGGGAAATGAATTGGTCCTTGCCGTGAGGGAAACCGCTTTCAAAATATTTTTGGATGGGGCGGCTGCGCGTTTTCACATGCCACGAGCCATCGGGTTTTTGATTGTTTAGGAGCCACTGCTCAGCACGTTGAATGGCGGGGGCAAATTGCTTCATGGCGCCGGCCGCGCGAAGGGCTACGAGGGCTTGGCCGGTGGCGTAGGCGTCGCTGGTCATGTCGGGTTGTTGCGCAAAGCCGCCGTCGTCCCGTTGTGAGGCCAAAAGCTTGAGCACAGGGCCGAGGGTGGCGTTGGGTGCGCTCGCGAGTCCAAGGATTTGAAACACGCGGTCCTCAGTGGAATTCGGTTTGGTTTTTGTCAGCCATTCGAGGGCGCGCTTTCGCCCGGGTGCATCATCCGGCAGGCTTTGCACGGCCAGTGTGGTTGCGGTGAAATGACTGTCCTCTAATGGAGGCCGATGCGTGCGAATGCGCCAGCTGCCGTCTTTGTGTTGCGTTTTCTTGAGATAAGCTATTAGAGCCTCGCTCGTTGGGTTGGGTTTAAAATTCACCGCCCGCAAGCCGGCCAATGCATAGCCCGCGGTATACGGTCCGCCGACCACGCCTTGGCCCTTGGGCAGTCGGTCCTGTCGGTCGGCAAAATACTCGAGCGTGAATGCAGTTTGGTCCTTAACAACCTTGTCATCCACCTTGAAGCCAAACTGTTTCGCGCGGCTGAGCGACATCAAGGGCAGTGCCTGATGATGGCAGGTGAAACAGTCACGTTTCTGAATGTAAACACCGACGGTTTTCTCAATAAGCGGAATCGCCTTGGCCACCGCCTCGCGCTTGGTGGCGGCTTGAGTGGCGATACCTACCGCCACAGAAACACTGAGCGTATAGAGAATTCTCATTCGCAAAAAACGTGTCTCACACGCGGGCGATGTTCACGAAACAATGCACGTGGCCGAGCACGCGGTAGTTCCACACGAAGCCCGGACCCTCGAGGCGCCAGAAGTGCCAGCGGATTTTTTCGTCGGTGGACCGCTTTTCTTTGTAAAAGGCGAGGTTGATTTTCTCGAGGCCGCCGTTGGCCTTCACGATGTCCATCACCTCATCGCCGTCCTCCTTGCGGAACGGCGCCACGCACGCGCGCATCACCTTGAGCACCTGCTCGCGTTGGTCGGGCGACAGCTCGCCGATGCCGATGCCTGGGTACGGGCGCTCGCGGTGCTTCACGGACTTCGCCATTTCACCGGGCGAGCCCTGCGCGATCACCGCCGCCTGACGCTGCTTGGCGTCCAGCGCATCGTACACGCTTTGCACGGCCTTGGTTTGGAAGCGGTAAACATTTTTCTCGCTGTAGCCACCGGCAATGTGGCCGTAATAAATCGGCCCGCCGAACGCCGCGCCCGGAATGGTGTTGCCGTCGCAACGCACGGTGAGGTGATGCCCGGTGAACAGCCACGAAAACTGGCCCTGATTTGGGTCGCCAAAAAAGTGCGCGCCACAACCCGCCAGCGAGCCGCTGTTGTCAAACTCCTCGTCACGCGAAATTTTGTGGTAACCCTCGTCATCTGAGCAGATCGCCTTCAGCGCCCGCTCGATCAATTCCTGCTGCGCCTTCGTGTAGATACCGCCGATCTTCTCATTTTTCAGTGCGCGGTTGTACATGCCCAGCCGTGTCGGCACGCGGTTCTTGCCCGCGCCCGCATCAAACGCCAGCGCCACGCCTTTCTTTTGCTCTTTCGTCAAAGTGGCAAACAACTCCTTCAACAACGCTTCTGCCGGCTTCTCTTTCGCCGGCTTGGCCAACACCGCCGGAGCCGTCGCTGCCACCGCGGCGGTCGTGCCCGCCAGTTTCAAAAAATCGCGCCGCGCAATGGAGGCGTCCTCAAAGAAATTACAATCAGGGCAGTCAGATTCGATGATGTTCATTTTTTGGGTGTGTTGAGTTTTTTGTTGGACGCCTTTTTCGTCTGGAATTTCAATCGATGCGGATTTTTCTCGGCGTTGCCGGCGGCGTCCGTGGCGGCGGCCGTGAGTTGCGTGGCGCCTTCCAGCTCGATGCTCCAATCGGCGACGCCGTGTTGCTGATGATGGATGCGCGCGGGTTGGCCGTTGAGGGTGACGGTTTTGATGGTGCCGTTGTCGTGGGTGGTGCCGAAGATTTTCAGGCGGTCGCCGGTGCGGTCGATGCGGGTGATGATGGTGGTAGGCGGGAGGTCATCAACGGGCTGAAGCAGTTCGGGAAAGTCCACGTTGACCACCTCGGCGACAACGGATTCATCGCCGGTGAGGCCGGGTTCCTGCGCGTATTTGTTGCCGTCGCCGAGCAGATCCTTCGCGCGCGTGCTCACCACTTTGGCGTGTTTGCCGGGGCCAAAGTGATCGTGCAGAAAATACGGCACACCCTTCGGCGTGGAGGGCTGCAGACGCGGGCCGCCGCCGAGGTTCATCAGTGGCCAGCGGTCCGGGCGGGTGCAGTCGCGCACGGTCACGTTGCGAAAATGGCTGGCGGCCTTTCCGGTTACATTATTAGCGCTAATTTGTATCAACGGCATGCGCCCGCCGTAGCCGAGCTGGCTGAAGGTGAGACCGTCGACGGTGATGCTGCCGTGCTGCAGGCTCTTGTCGTCCAGCCCGCGGTTGAACGGCTCGGCGCCGGTGGCGGCGATGTGCAGGTTTTTGTAAACGTGATTCTCAAACCACGGCCGGTAGATGCCGTAGGCGGCGCGATGGATGTGCACGTCCTCCACGAGCATCGTGGGCAACTGCGCGCGCAAGGCGTAGTGGGTCTGCCACAGCTTCAGCCCGCGCACCCGATGCGGATGCCGCGTGTCCGGCCCGGCGCCGTCGGTGCCGGCGAGCGCCACGCTGTAGAGGCCTTCGCTGTGGGATTCATTGGCCTCGAAGCGGCTGATGGCGAGGGTGCGAATGTCGACGTTGCGCGTTTTGCCATCGGGCATGAGCACGTCGAGATTGGGATTGAAATTGCTGCGGTGCTGGCTGTCGTAGCGGTAGCCGTACCGCGCATTTTCCACGGCGACATTGCGCGTGAGCGTGTTGCGCCCGTTGGCCCACCAAAAGGCGGCGCCGTCATTGGGATCGAACGGCAACACTTGGTCGGGCAGGCGCCGACCGCGGAACGCCTGCACGCCGAGGTTGCGATCGAGCAGGTTGAATACCTCCGTGCCGTCCTCGAGAAAATAGCCGTGGCCTACCGAGCGGAACCCCACGCAGTCGCGCACCATCAGGTATTGCGTGCCGTGCACGGTGATCCAGCGGTTGTGCGAATCGACAATTGCCGCGCCAACCACCGCGCTGCCGCGCATCGTCGTGCCCGCGAGATGGAAATGAATCGCGTACCGACCGAGCACGCCTTCCTTGCCGAGGTGCGCAAACCGCGCGTAGCTGATGCCGCCCTTGCTGTAGCGATGAAACATCGTGTGACCGCGCACGCCATCGGGATCGGCGCTCTCGACAATGACATTGCGCGAAAGGTTGGCCACCTCACTGCGGAATTCGCCCGTGCCAAAATGTTCCTCGCGCAACGGCCGATCGAGCGTGAGCACACGGCCGTCAATCGCCTTGATGACGCGCTGCTCGGTGCCGCCATCCTCCGCGTCGTCCCGGCGAAGGCTGAATTTCTTTTTCGACGCCGTCACAATCACCGCATCGCCCACGCGCCAACCGGTCACCGCCTCGGCCAAGGTCACGCGCGAATCCCCCGCCTTGGCCGTCGCGCCGAGCTTGACCCACGTGTGGTTCAACGGCGAGCCGTGCAGCTCCATCCGCGCCGAGCAACACACCAATGCCGGCGCGTCGTCCTCGTCCATGCCTTTTATAAAGTGCAACCGAATGCGTGCGGTGTGCGGCGCGGGAATGGGCGACTGCAACGTGCCGACCTCCAGCGTGGGCATCGCGCCCGTGGGCACCGCGTTCGGTTCGCCGGCGGCATTCACGCCATGAAAATCACACGCAAACCCGCGTTCCGTACAGCGGTTGCCCGCCTGCACTTTCAGCAGCGCCACATTCAGCTCCGTGCTGCGATCGCGCGCAAATCGCAGCGTGCCCGCCACCTGCAACAGCCGAATCACCGGCGTCTGCTTTGCCTCAAACCGCACTACCGTCCCAGCGCTTACCAGAACACGATCCCCCGCCGCCGGCACGCGCTTGGGCTCCCAAGTCTTCGCGTCCGACCAATCGCCACTGGCCACCGAGCGCACGGAGAATTTAACCGCCCCGTTTTGTGCAGCAAGAGAAACGGCCGAGAGGAGAAGAATGAGGAAGCGGTTCATGGTGGTTAGACGGGGCGTGAGGTTGAATGACCAAGGACCAATTTACAATGACCAAGGAATAACCATTCCTCCAATGACCAATTTTGGAGATTGGGATTTGGACATTCGTTGGTCATCGAGCCTTGGGCATTTGACATTAACGAATATATCCCGGCACCCACCCGCGCGATCCCTGTGGCGGGATGGCATCGGCGGCATCTTTGCCATCGGCCAGTGTGAAGGCGATGGCGAGGGGGAATTTGCCCTTGGGAGCATTGCGTGTGTAGGTGCCTTCGCCGTGGAATTGGCCGTGGGCGACGAGGTCGAGGCGCGTGACTTGGCCGTTTTTGGATTCAATGCGGCCGAGGATTTCGGCGGTGTAACCGCGGGCTTTGTTGGCGGTTAGCAACTGCACGCTGGCGCGGAGTTGGCCGTTGGTGATTTTGCCCTCCAGCTTTTTGATTTCGTTTTCGCGCCACATCGGCGGTTCGCCGCGGGTGTTGTCGACCAAATGATAACGGGCCAAGCGTGAGAGCAAGCTCTTGGGCAATTGCCCCTTGGCCAGCGCGGCATGTTCGTCGGCGCGAATCCACAAATTATCGCGACCAAGCGAAGTTTGGAAAATGCGCCGCCACTCGCTTTCCGGCTCTTCATAACCTCCAAGAATTTTTGAAGTCACACGCACCACCAAGCCACCCTTTGGCGGCTGCGGATTGTACCGAGCATCCAACTTGCCCTTCGCAATGGACGCCACCTTCTCCGGCCGATGCTTTTGCAGGGCGCCATTGAGCATGCGCATCACCCGCGACGCACCGCGATTGTTCGTGTAACCGAGAAACCGCCCATTGGCATCGGCGCTGTACAGACCCTGCGTAGTGCCGCGGCCGACCTTGCGCGGGCCTTGGTTGGCGATCTTCTGGTAGAAGCGGCCCTCGTTGTCCTTTTGCCGGCGTTGATACGCCTGGTCGATGGCCACGGGCACGAAGCGGGTTTGCAGCAGCTTCACGATTTGCGGATTGGCGAAGGTCGACTCACGGTCGAGCACTCCGTTGTTTCACGTGCACCCGAGCGGATGCCCGTCCATCGCCCAGATAAAAATCGGCTTGCCCGTCCGCGCCGCTTCCGCCTGCGCGTCGAGCACCGACGTCTTCCACGGAATCGTCCGCCAAGTCGCCTTCGGGTCCGGCTGCAATTCACGGTGTAGTTTCTGAAAATCTTTTTCGTCCAGCGCTAGTGCCGTTTGCGCGAGGAGAAGGGGTGCCAGCCAAAGTGTCCTCATGGGGAGATCATTCCTTGGTGGAATGATTTGGGCAAGTTTATAGAAGCTCTGAAAACCGGCATTGACCGCCCGCCGCGGTTTGCCTAGTTTTGCGGCGAACCCTTTGTTTGCACATGAGATTTGGCATCAACACTTTTCTTTTTACCTCACCTTTCACGACCAAGAGCACCAGCTTGTTTCCCAAGTTCAAGAAGTGGGGCTTTGAAACCATAGAGATTCCGATTGAAGCGCCGGAGCATATTGACGCGGACAAGGTCAAGAAAGCACTGAACAAGCATGGGTTGGTTTGCGGTTCGGTGTGCGCCTGCATGGGGCCGGGGCGCGATTTTCGCGGCAGCGCGAAGGATCAGCGTGAGGCGATGAAGTATTGCAAGGCTTTGATCGACCACATGGTGGTGTTGGGCTGTCCCTCGCTGATTGGCCCGGTTTACAGCGTGGTGGGCAAGGCGGACGCGGTGGAGCCGAAGCAGCAGAAGAAGGAGTTTGCCTTGGTGGTCAAGAACCTCAAAGTGCTTGCTGCCTACGCGGAGAAGAAAGGCGTGCAGATTTGCGTGGAGCCGCTGAATCGTTTTGAGACGGATTTCCTGAACACATGCGACAAGGGCCTGAAGTTGATTAAAGCCGTGGGCAGTCCGGCACTCAAGCTGCACTTGGACACATTCCACATGAACATTGAGGAAAAGAACCAAGCAGCTGCCATTCGCAAGGCCGGCAAGTTGCTGGGCCATTTCCATGCCTGTGGCACGGATCGCGGCACGCCGGGCAATGACGAGCTGGACTGGAAGCCCATCGTTAAGGCGCTCAAGGGCATCCGTTACAAGGGCGACGTGGTGATCGAGAGCTTCACAACGGACGTGAAGGTGATTGCCCGCGCCGCGGCCATCTGGCGCCGCATCGAGCCGACCCGCGACGAGATTGCGGTGAAGGGCCTCAAGTTTTTGAAAAAGGCATTCAAATAAAACCCAGACAAACCATGAAAAAAATCCTCACCATTTTGTTCGCCGCGGCTCTGGCGCTGCCGGCATTGGCCGATGACAAGGGCTTTGTGTCCATCTTTGATGGCAAGACGCTCGAGGGCTGGAACGGCGACCCCAAGTTCTGGAGCGTCAAGGACGGGGCCATCACCGGCCAGACGACCCGGGCGAATCCCACACGGGGCAACACCTTCATCATTTGGGAAGGTGGCAAGACGGCCAATTTCATTCTTGAGATGGAGTTCAAGATTCAGGGGGGCAACAGCGGCATCCAGTACCGCAGCTTCAAATTGCCTGGCAACCACGACGGCTGGCGCATTGGCGGTTACCAAGCGGATTTTGAGGCAGGTGACCGTTACTCGGGCATCCTGTACGGCGAGCGTTTTCGCGGCATCCTGTCCGACCGCGGTTTCAAGACCACTTGGACGACCGTGGACGGCAAGCTGGAGAAAAAGCGCGAGCAATTCGGCGATTCCAAAAAGATTGGCCAAGCCATCAAGAAGGGTGAGTGGAACAAGTACCACATTGAAGCGAAGGGCTACACGTTCATGCACTTTATCAACGGCGTCAAAACCACCGAGTTCAATGATGGCGACGAGAAGAGCCACCGCAAGGATGGCCTGTTGGCACTGCAACTGCATGCTGGCCCGCCGATGACGGTCCAGTTCCGCAACATCCGTATTAAACATTTGAAATAAGTGTTATTGCTCGATGATCAATTTTCACGGTTCAAAGTGAGAGTTGATCCTTGAAACTTGAAAATTATGAAACGCCTTCTCCTCTTTGCCTTGGGCTTGTTGACTGCGGTGGGCTACGCGGCGGACAAGAAGATCATCCTTATTGCGGGGCCGCGCAGCCATCGGCCGGGGGACCATGAATTTCGCGCCGGCTGTATTTTGCTGAACAAATGGCTGAACGATGTGAAAGGCGTAAAGTCCGAGATGCACACCAACGGTTGGCCCAAGAGCAACGATGTGTTTGAGGGCGCGGACGCGGTGTTTATCTATGCCGATGGCGGCGGTCGTCACCCGGCCATCCGACCGGATCGCGCCAAGCTGCTCAACGGCCTCGTGGCCAAGGGCGTGGGCTTGGGCTGTGGCCACTACGGCGTGGAGGTGCCCAAGGGCGACACAGGCAAGACGATGCAGAACTGGATTGGCGGATATTATGAACACCGTTTTTCCGTCAACCCCATGTGGGCACCGGATTATCAGAAATTCCCCAAGCACCCCATCTCCAATGGCGTGAAGCCGTTCAAGGTGGTGGATGAGTGGTATTTTAACATGCGCTTTCGCGAGGATGGCGTGGGCAAGATCACGCCCATTCTTACCGCCAAGCCCGGCAAGGATGTGCGCGATGGGCCCTACGTGTATCCGCGTGGACCGTACAAGCACATCATTGACGGCGAGGGCCGAGCCGAGACGATGATGTGGGCATACGAACGCCCCAACGGCGGGCGTGGCTTCGGCTTTACCGGCGGTCACAAGCACATGAACTGGGGCAACGAGAATTACCGCAAGGTGGTCCTCAACGCGCTGCTCTGGATTGCCAAGGCCGAGGTGCCGAAGGGCGGTGTTTCCTCCAAGGTCACGGAGGAAGAATTGAAGGCGAACTGGGATCGATAGAATTGCCCAATGACCAAGAACCGGTTTTTAACGGGTCATTTGAAATTGGGGATTTCTTGGACATTGGTTTTTGTAAATTGAATACTTAAATAACATGAAAAAACTCCTCCTCCTCCTCCTCACACTCACCCTCGCGCTGGGCGCGGTGGCGAAGCCCAAGAAGGTCGTGATGATTGCCGGCCGGCAAAGCCATGGCCCGCTCTCGCATGAGCACAAGGCGGGCATCATGCTGCTGGCCAAGTGCCTAAAGGATAGTGCGGGCGAACTGGTGGCACCGACGGTGGTACTCAACGGCTGGCCGCAGGATAACAGCGTTTTTGAGGGGGCCGATGCGGTGGTCATCTACAGCGATGGCGGCGGCCGTCACCCGGCACTGGGCGGCAACAACCTGGAGCTGCTTGGCAAGTTGATGGCCAAGGGCGCGGGTTTCCTAACCATTCACTATGCGGTGGAGCCGACGACCAACAAGGGTAACAGGGAGTTCATCTCTTGGCAGGGCGGCTGTTTTGAGACGCACTGGTCGGTGAACCCTCACTGGGTCGCCAACTTTGACAAGCTGCCCAAGCACCCCATCACCAACGGCGTGAAGCCGTTCAAAGCCAACGATGAGTGGTATTTTCACATGCGTTTTGCGCCAGACATGAAGGGTGTGACGCCGATTTTGTCGGACGTGGCCCCGAAGGAAACCATGCGGCGCGGCAATGGAGCCCACAGCGGCAATCCCCACGTTCGCAAGAGCGTGGCGGCCGGCGAAACGCAGCACGTGGCTTGGGCCTTTGAGCGTCCCAACGGCGGGCGCGGTTTTGGCTTTACCGGCGGCCATAACCACCTGAACTGGGGAAATGACGATTTCCGCAAGACGGTTCTGAACGCCATCGTGTGGGTGGCCCAGGCGGAGGTGCCGGCCAACGGTGTGCCCAGCAAACTGACGGAGGAGGACCTGTACGCCAACCTCGACAACAAGGGCCGGCGCCCGCGGCCCACGAGTAATCCCGGCCCTGGCGCCTCGAGCCAGTTTACCGGGCCCAAGCCGGTGGCGCAGTCCAAGGTCATCACGCGCATCACGGGGCCGGCCAAGCTGGAGGCAGACATCAAGGGCGCCAAGGAATTGCATCTGGTGGTGACCGATGGCGGCAACGGCTATGCCTGCGACTGGGCGGACTGGGTAGAACCGACACTGATTGACGAGGCGGGAAACCCCACGAAATTGACTTCACTGAAATGGAAGGGGGCTTCCAGTGGGTTTGGTGCTGTGCAGTTGAACCGCAACTGCGATGGCGGCCCGCTGCGTGTTGCCGGTAAGTCGGTGGCGCACGGCATTGGCACCCATGCGAACTCGCTGGTCAGCTACGTGCTGCCCCAGGGCCACAAGTTTGTTAAATTTTCCAGTCAGGTTGGCTTGGACAACGGTGGGGCAGACCAAGGCAACTGCGGTGCCGCGGCTAGCGTGCAGTTCCACCTGTTCACACAACAGCCCAAGTTCATCAATGCGGCTGGTGGCGGCGCCCAAGCGGTCAGCACGCGCGCGCCGGGGGATGCTGTGGCGAACCTCGATGTGCATGAGAAATTGCAGGCGGAATTGTTCGCGGCGGAGCCGATGATGCTTAGCCCTTCCAACATTGACATCGATCATCGCGGCCGCGTGTGGGTCTGCGAAATTATCAATTATCGCGGTCACCGCAACAAGCGACCCGAGGGCGACCGCATCCTGATTCTGGAGGATACCGACGGCGATGGCAAGGCGGACAAGAAGAAGGTGTTTTATCAGGGACGGGATATTGATTCGCCTCACGGCGTCTGCGTGCTGGGCACGGTGGATGGAAAGAATACTCGTGTTATTGTCAGCGCCGGTGACAAGGTGCAGGTCTTTACTGACGTGGACGGCGATGACAAGCCGGACAAAAAGGAAGTTCTTTTCAGCGGCATTGCTGGTTCACAGCATGACCATGGCATCCACACATTCCTGTTTGGTCCGGATGGGCGATTGTATTTCAATTTTGGCAACACTGGCCGGCAGTTGCTGGACAAGGATGGCAAGCCCATCATTGACCGTGCCGGCAATGAGGTGAATGACCGGCGGCAGCCCTACCAGCAGGGAATGGTTTTCCGCTGCAATCTTGACGGTAGTGACCTTGAGACCTTGGGTTGGAATTTCCGGAACAACTGGATGGTGACTGTGGACAGCTTCGGCACGATCTGGCAGAGCGACAACGACGACGATGGCAACCGCGCGGTTCGCATCAACTACGTGATGGAATTTGGCAACTACGGCTTCCGCAGCGAACTGACGGGCGCCGGTTGGCGCGCGAACCGCACCAACATCGAGAAGACCGTCCCCGAGCGCCACTGGCATCTGAACGATCCCGGCGTGATTCCCAATCTGATCTTGACCGGCGCGGGCTCGCCCACGGGTATTTGCGTGTACGAGGGCAACTTGTTGCCCAAGGAATTCTTCGGTCAGGTCATCCATTGCGACGCCGGCCCCAGTATCGTGCGCGCCTATCCCGTCAAGCCCAGCGGGGCTGGCTACACAGCCACCATTTTAAACGTCCTCGACGGCGCGAAAAAAGACCGTTGGTTCCGGCCTTCCGATGTTCAGGTGGCTCCGGATGGCTCACTAATTGTTGCCGACTGGTATGATCCCGGCGTAGGCGGCCACCGGATGGGCGACTTGGATCGTGGACGGCTGTTCCGTGTTACCCCCAAGGGCCACAAGGGCTACAAGCTGCCGAAGATCGACTTCACGACCATTGACGGCCTGATCGCCGCCATTCAGAACCCCAACAACTCCGTTCGTCACATCGCGTGGACAGAACTGAACAAGCGTCAGGCTGCCGCGAGGGACGGGCTGAACTCGCTCACGCGCAACCGGAACTCCCGTGTGCGCGCGCGCGCCCTCTGGTTGCTTTCGCACATCAAGGGCAACGAGCAGGCCGCCATTGACCGCGCCGGCAAGGATGCTGACGAGAATGTCCGCGGCATGGCATTGCGCATTGCCCGCCAGCACAAGCTGGACGTCATTCCCATTATCAAGAGCCTGTCCAACGACAAGAGCCCTGTAGTTCGTCGCGAATGCCTCATCGCGCTGCGGCACAACCAGAGCAAGGACGCTCCCGCGCTATGGGCCAAGCTGGCCAACATGCACGACGGCAAGGATCGTTGGTATTTGGAGGCCCTCGGCTTGGCCGCCGACAAGCAGGAGAACAAGTTTTTTGACGAGTGGATGAAGACGGCTAAGCTCGATACCGCCGGTGCGCGCGACGTCGTGTGGCGTAACCGCGGCACGCATGGCGCAAAGTATCTGGCCGACATCATCCTCGACAAAAGAACCCCAAAGGCAGACAAGCCCCGCTACATGCGGGCGCTCGACTTCATCCCAAAGAGCAAGGAGAAGGATGATGCCCTTGCCCGCATTGCCTTGGGCGCGCTTTAGCTCAGGGACAACCTGTCTCAACCGGCCGCACTCGATGCTGGCCGGTTTTTTTGTGCCCGGCTACAATGCACGCATGAAGCAGATCATCATCCTGTTGATCGCAGCCAGTTCATTGGCAGCCACCGACAAGCTACCGCCCGAGCGTGTGGAGACCCTTCTGGACGTATTCGGCCGGCTGGAACCTTCCGTTGTTGAAGGCAACCCGAAGCTGAAAATGGTGCTCGGCCAACTGCTTGACGCTACGGCGGGTCAGCCGCGCTTCGTGGCACTGGTTAAGAAGTTCAACGTCGAGGGACGCGAGGCAGACCTTCTGGCCGTGACCGCAAATCATCCTGCCGATCCCGCAGGAGTGGAGGCCTTGGGCATTGTGCTGGGAGGAAAGGGCGCCAAGGCCGTACCCGTGCTGCTCACGGACAAGGACGCCAAGCAGGCTACCGCCATCGCCCACGCCTTGGGCAACAGCAATAATCAAAAGGTTATTCCATTACTGGCGCCATTGGTAACGAATGAAAAAGTTCACGCCAACGTTCGCAAGGAGGCCGTCAAGGGACTTGCCAATTTTGAAGCTGGCGCCAAGCAATTGTTGGCGCTGGCCAAGGCCGGCAAACTGCCACAGAGCGCCAGACTCACTGCGAGCCTCGCGTTGGGCACCGCACGCTGGCCCGCCATCAAGGCCGAGGCCGCCAAGGTTCTGCCTTCTCCTTTTGGAGCCAACGCCAAGCCTCTGCCTCCGATCGCCGAACTGGCCCGCCGCAAGGGTGACATTGCCAACGGTGAGAAAGTATTCTTCCGCGAAACCGCCCTATGCTCGCGGTGTCATCAAGTGGGCGGCAAGGGCACGGAGGTCGGTCCTGCCTTATCGGAGATTGGCGATAAACTTCCCAAGACGGAGCTCTATGAGTCCATCATCGACCCCAGCGCGGGCATTTCCTTTGGCTACGAGGCGTGGCAGGTGAAGATGACTGATGGCAACGTGGTGTTCGGCATTATACAGAGCGAGACCGATGAGGAGATTGTCGTCAAGGGCCCTACTGGTGCTGTAACGCGACATCCCAAGTCAAAAATCAAGAGCCGCCAACAGCAACCCCTATCGTTGATGCCCCCCGGACTTCACTTGGCCATGAAGGAAAGCGATCTGGTGGATCTGATTGAATATCTGGCTTCGCTGAAGAAAAAGTAAGCTACGCGCCTGAACGGCCGCTCAGCCCGGCGGCCACCGCAGCGCGCGCCCGCCTAGGATATGACAGTGCAGGTGGGGCACGCTTTCTCCGCCGTCGGGACCGTTGTTGATGATCAGCCGGTAGCCGTTCTCAAGCTTCAGGTCTGCGGCCACCTCGCGCGCCTTTAAAAGGAGATGCCCCAGCACCTGGTGATCCTCCGGCGATACCTCGGCAATGCGGGGGATGGGTTTCTTGGGAATGACCAGCACATGCGTGGGGGCCTGTGGGTTGATGTCGCGAAAGGCCAGCACGAGGTCATCCTCGTAAACAATGTCGGCGGGAATTTCGCGGGCGATAATTTTCTCGAACAACGTCATGCTACACGATCATCAGCGTGAGCTTGGCCTCTTGACGATGGCGGGCCACGATGTCGCGAAGATAATCCACGATTTGGTCGTTCAGCTTTTGGCAGCGCGGCGTCCAATGCTCGGCACCGGTCAGCTTGCGCACGGCATCGCGTAGGCCCTTGACCCGAAGCACCTCGGGCTTGCCGTTCAGGTCAGCATGAATCTGGTCGCGCAGGGTGCAAAAGAAAACCATCTCCAGCCCTTCACCGGCCTGGTGGGCTAGGTCATGCAGGTTGGTCTCTGCCTCGCGAGCGTTGTCGTGGATCGGTTTCACCTTGTAGCCAAAACCGCGCAGGATGCGTTCCAGGGCCATCGTGAACTCACCCACGGAAACCACGTTGCGGTTCAACTCCTGCTTGAAGAAATACAGTGCAGCGGCGGCGGCTTCCTCGACAATCTGCTCGTCCAGTTCGCGTGCGGCCTCGCCCAGCAACTCCACGGTGACATCTTGTGCTGAGCACGGGATGGCTTCGCCGTCGGAGGTTTCAAATACCAGGCAGTCGGTATGTAGCTGTATCATGTTTGGTCTCGAGTTTTTTGACCGCCTCGACAAAGTCGTCGGCCTCCTCAAAGCGCCGGTAAACGCTCGCGTAGCGCACGTAGGCCACGTGGTCTATTTCCCGCAACGCCTGCATCACCCGTTCGCCAATCTCGCGCCCGGGCACCTCCTCGGGGAACTCTTCCGAGACAGTGTCAAAAATACGCTGGGTGACATCCTCGATGGTTTGCTGGCTGATGGGACGCTTTTGGCAGGCCTTGGCCACGCCATTGAGCAGCTTGTCCCGGGAAAATTCCTCGCGCCGTCCATCTCGTTTCACAACCATCAGCTGGGTGTGCTCAATCTGCTCGTAGGTGGTAAACCGGCTCCCGCACTGGGTACACTCACGACGGCGGCGAATAATTGCGCCCTCCTTTGATGAGCGCGAATCAATCACCTTGTCCTCCAAGCAATCGCACTTCGGACAACGCATTTAAACCGTCAAACCTCCTTGGCAGAAAGGCCACATGTAGTAGCCTTGGAGTGGCTAACATACCGCCTATTGAGTAGTCAAGACAGTGTCTGTTGTTTCTTATTAACACGGGCACGGTTTGCGCCGTGAAAAACGCTCGTTTTCACCTTGCTGGACATTCTCCCGGCGATGCCGGAACCTGCCGCGTGGCGGAGTTTTGGCCCATGGCATTGATCGGGGCGGCGGTCCTTTTCATCGGTCTTTCCAAGGCCGGCTTGGGTGGTGGACTTGGCATGTTGACCACGCCAGTCTGCGTCGTCGCCTTTGGCGCCATGGGTGAGCGTCCCCAGTTCGCCATCGGTTTTCTGCTCCCCCTGTTGATCGTGGGTGACACGGTGTCGCTTTACCATTATTGGCGGCAATGGCGGCTGAAGAGCCTGAAATATCTCCTGCCTGGTGTGGCTGTGGGCGCGTGGGTGGGGGTGCAGTTCATTGACCATCTGCAACCCCACCACTTTAGTTTCCTAATCGGTCTATTGGCGGTTGGGTTCGTCGGTTGGCAGTTTGTGGGTGGGGGATTGAAGGAAGATACGCCTTCTTGGCAGCCCAGCCATTTGGCGGGCATTCCCTGTGGCATCGGTGCCGGCCTCACCAGCACCTTTGCCCATGGTGCCGGGCCCGTGGTAAATATCTTCCTGCTGCCCCAGCGATTGCCCAAGGCCGACTACATCGCCACCCGTGTTATCCTCTTTTGCGCTATCAACTGGATCAAGCTGCCCCTGTTTGTGCAGAAAGATCTCGTTACCCTGCGCAGCCTCAAGTGGGGAGCCGCCTTTTGCCTGCTTGTGCCGGTGGGCGCATGGCTCGGCGTGCGGCTCCAGCGGCGCATCCCCGAGCAACAATTTCGCCTTTTTATTTACATCCTCACCTTGCTCGCGGGAATACACCTCATTATCAGCAGCTTGTTGACGGGAAAATCGTCCGAAAAACATGCTGACAGTTTTGAACATCCCCGCATTGTGGCCTGCGCTTGCCCGTGGAAACTCTCCCCCGCACATGCGAAACATTCGGCGCAAGTCAGACAAGGGCAAATATGGCGCAAAGCTTCCCGCCTACGCCCGCCGTCGCGTGCTCGCCCAATGGCGGGGCGTGGACCTCACCGAGCAGGAAACCGCCCGCGCCGACCAGTCCCAGTCCGCCGGTGCCGTGATGCCCAAATTGCTCGAGTCACTCGGTCTGGACCGCCGCCGGTCCGAGGCTGAAATCGTCAAGGTCTGGAACCACCTCATCGACCCCACCGTGACCGCCCACGCCCAGCCCACTGGTATCCGCAACGGCACCCTGTTCGTCACTGTCGACAGCAACGTTTGGCTCGATGAAATCGTCCGCTACCGCCGCCGGGAAATCCTGCATCAACTCCAGACCGCCTTCAGCAGCGAAACCATCGCCCGCATCTCCTTCCGCGTGGGCTGATCAAGACAAGCCACCAGCCCGCGGCCTGATGCCCCGCTCACCATTCCTCCTTACTATTTGCAGTCGACCGCCGCAGACCTTGCCGAGACACCAAAAGAGGGCTATTGTGAGGTCTCGGTGCCCATTTAAAAATGCACGACGACCCCAAAGACAAGGCCCCGCAGCCCCCAGTCGGTGAGCCCAAGCCGGTGGAGGAAATGTCCGAGGAAGAACAGATGGAAGCCTACGAGGAATCCCTCAAGGATACCGACTGGGGCCATCAACCTTGTTGACCCCGCAGTCTTGAGACCAGATACGGGTGGAGGATAACCGCGCAGTGGTTTTGTAATGACAGCCCCGAACGTCAGTGCGGAGGTTATCCACTTAAAGAGAGAATTGCCCTGCCGGGACGAAGCTCAACGCACGATTTCCCGTGCTCGGGACGAAAAGTTTTACGCGCCCGACGGCTTGTTTTGCGTGCGAAACCTTCGATCCCAAGCTTCCAACCCTTCATCCTGCCCACGAAACCTTTTGTTGCGCGCTCAATACCTTTGATCTCGAGCGCAAAACCTTCGGTCGGGAGGTCAAAACCCTTGATCCCGTGTTCCAGACCAATGGTTTTTTTGCCCCAGAAAGGCCTGTTTCTAAGTGTTTTTTGGATTCAGTTATAAAAATGTATATTTTTAGAATTCAGGGGCGTAAAATCCTACAATAATAAGAGGCTGAGTCATGCCCATCTGTATGAAGCCCCAGGCGCATGACACTGGAGCCGGAGGATTTTGGTGAGTTGACTCAATCTCGGTCCAATATTCTCACGCGGAGACGCAGAGGCGCGGAGAATTAATTGGGTTTCCTCCGCGCCTCTGCGTCTCCGCGTGAGGATTGAATTGATAACACATTGCGATCTGCCAAGCATGCGGCATGCGTTTTTGGATAATCCTGTTGTTCATGGCATGTGGTTTGCGGGGCGCGGAGCGGCCAAACATTGTCTTCATCCTCGCGGATGATCTCGGCATTGGGGATGTGAAATGTTACGGCGGAGAGCGGTGCAAGATTGAGACGCCGCATCTCGATCAACTGGCGCGGGAGGGATTGCAGTTCACCGATGCGCATGTGCAGGCGTCGGTTTGTGTGCCGACGCGGGTGGCGATTATGACCGGGCGTTATCCGTGGCGCTTTGGTCGGCCGGAGCCGGGCGGGCCGTGGGGCTTTCTCGGGCCGCGGTTCGGCACCGGCACGTTCACTCTCGGCAAAATATTGCAGTCGGCGAAGTACCGCACGGGGTACGTGGGCAAATGGCATTTGGGCACCCGGATGGTCACCACGGATGGCAAGGTGCACGGCCGGCGAATGTCGACTACAGCAAACCGCTCAAGGTGGGGCCGGTGCAGCATGGATTTGATGAGAGTTTTATTTTGCCCGGCTCGCTGGACATGTATCCGTATGCCTTTGCGCGCAACAATGTTTGGCAGGGAGAGGTGACGGCGCAGAAGGGTTGGAGTGCTTTCAATCGCGTGGGCCCGGCGGAAAAGGACTTTGAAGATCACGAGGTGATCGAGACCTTTTACCGTGAGGCGGAAGATTTCATCGGCAAGCAGACGGCCAAACAGCCGTTCTTTTTGTTCCTCGCCCTCACTGCGCCGCACACACCTACCAGCCCGGGTAAGGCGTGGCGCGGCAAGAGCAAGCTGGGGATGTACGGCGATTTTGTGATGGAGGTGGACAGTGCCGTGGCGCGTGTCCGGGCGGCATTGAAGAAACAGAAGCTTTCGGATGATACGCTGATACTGTTTGCCTCCGACCACGGCGCGGCGGCGTATGCCGGCAACATCCTCAAGGCTACGCCGAGGCAGATGAAGGCGCTGGAAAAGGTCGGCCACTATTGCAGCGGGCCATACCGCGGATACAAGTTCAGCGTGTACGAGGGTGGCCTGCGCGTGCCGCTGATCGCCCATTGGCAGGGCCGGATTCAGCCCGACGGTACGAGCGATGCCCTGGTGGGGTTGTGCGACTTGATGGCGACTTTCGCCGAACTGAGCGGGGCCAAGCTCACGCCGCAACAGGCGCCGGATTCCATCAGCTTCGCGCCATTGCTCAAAAATCCAAAGCGAGCCGGTGTGCGCAAGAATTTGATCATGCAATCGGTCGGGCCGTTTGTCGTGCGCGAGGGTGATTGGAAATTGTGCCTGTGTCCCGGCAGCGGTTCGCATCTGCACTTCGGCAACTTACCCCGCAGGGACGACGCTTGGCGTGCGGCACTGAAGCAATTCGGCAAGACACCGGCATCGCAGGATCTGGACAAGGCACCTTTTGTGCAGCTGTTCAACCTAGTTAAGGATCCGCACGAGGATCATAACCTTGCCGAGAAGGAGCCAGAGCGCGTGGCGCGTATGGTGAGGTTGCTGCGCGAACAAATTACCGCTGGGCGAAGCACGCCCGGTCCGCCGCTCACCAACCACCGCGCCGGTATCAACATCAACCAACGAGTGCCTGATTTTGTGCGGAAGCAGTTGAAGTAAACCTTCCGAGGTGACAGGATGATCGCGATGCGGATTTGGTTCGTTTTTTGTTTATTGCTGATGACCTTCGCGTTGCGCGCGGCGGAGGAGGGCAAGGTTTTTGCTTTGTTCAAGGCGCGGTGTGTGGAGTGTCATGGGAAGGGGGGGAAGGTTAAGGGGAAGTTGAATTTGCTGAAGGTGTATTCGGTGGGCGCGTTGGCGGGGGACTTGGAACGGTTGGAGGCGATCATTGAGGTGTTGGAGGCGCGGGAGATGCCGCCGGAGTCGGAGCCGGAATTGGATGAACAAAAACGCGAGGCCGCGGTGGCGGAGTTGCGCAGGGTGTTGCGGGCGGCGCTGGCGAAGGATGCCGGGTTTGCTCCGACGCCGATCCGGCGCATGAACCGGCTGCAATACAACAATGCGGTGCAGGATTTGTTGCAGCTAAAGGTGTCGGTGTTCCCGTTGCCGGAAAAAATGATGCGCGACCGCAGCGGATATTTTGCCAAGGCGCTGGCGGCGAAACCGCCGAAGATGCCGGACGCGGTGACGGTGAGCAGCCGGCCGCTGGGCAAGTCGGGTCTCATTGAGCCGCGACTGGCAGGCGTGGGGCCGTTCCCACAGGATCCGCGTGCGGAGCATGGATTCGACAACCGCGGCGATCACCTGTCGCTCTCGCCATTTTTGTTGGAGGCCTTTTTCAACCTGAGCCGGCGCATTGTGCAGAGCCAGAATTTCGGCCCACGTACAGTTGGTATTTGGGGAACGTTTTTTGTGCCACCGGCAAACGGTGAGGCAAAGGCGGTGGTGCGCGGGCGGTTGGAGCCGTTTTTAAAACGCGCCTTTCGCCGACCGGCACCGAAGGGGTTGGTGGACCGCTACACGCGGCACGTGCACGCGCAACTGGATGCGGGCGTGGAGTTCACGGACGCGATGAAGGAGGTGGTGTCGGCGGTATTGTCCTCGCCGCGGTTTTTGTACCTGTACGACCAGCCGGCAACCAGCAAAGGCTTGGAGCCGCTGGATGGCCACGACCTCGCCACTCGGTTGTCGTTTCTCTTTTGGGGCAGCATTCCGGATGACGAATTGCTGCGGCTGGCGGGCAACGGTTTGCTCGCCAAGCCGGCGGTGCTGCGCGCGCAGGTAGACCGGCTCTTGGCCGCCCCGAAGCTCAAGCGGTTTTGCGACAGCTTCCCTTCGCAGTGGCTGCAGCTGGACAACATCATATCGTCCGTGCCGGACAAGCAGAAGTTCCCGGACTTTTATTACGCACCGCCGGATTACCGCACCACGATGGATATGATGATGGAGCCACTGCTGCTTTTTGAAACGGTGCTGATCGAGAACCGGTCGATCCTGGAATTCATCGATTCGAAATACACCTTCCGCTCGGGGCGCCTGCGCAAGTGGTACGGCGAAAATCCCGCCGGACGCATTGGCGGGCCGGTGACCATGCAGTTTAAGCGTCAGCCGGTGCCGGATCGCCGGCAGGGCGGGGTGATGACCACCGCGGCGATGCTCACGATGACTTCCAGCCCGGACGAGACCAAGCCGATCACGCGCGGCGCGTGGGTGTCCAGCGTGATGTTCAACGCGCCGCCCGAGCCGCCGCCCGCCGATGTGCCGCCGCTGGAGAAGCCGAAGGCGTCCGAGAAAAATCTCACTTTGCGTGAGCGCTTCGCCGCGCATCGTGAACGCGCCGATTGTGCCGGCTGCCATGCGAAGCTCGACCCGCTGGGGTTTGCGCTGGAGAATTTCGATCCCGTCGGCCGCTGGCGCAATACCTACGAGAATGGCCGCGAGGTCGACGCCTCTGGCCAGCTCTTCCGCAAGCATGCGTTTAAGAACGTGGTGGAATTCAAGGACGCCATCCTCGCCGAGAAGCACCGCTTCACCCGCGCCTTCGCCGAGCACACCCTCTCCTACGCCCTCGGCCGCGCCCTTACGCCGGCCGATACCCCGGCCATCGACCGCATCACCGAACGCGTGTCGGCCGACGGTTATCGGCTGCAAACCGTCCTGCACGAAGTCGTGCAGAGCCAGCCGTTTTTGAATCGGCCACAGGCAAAAACAGCCTCGGCAACGCGGGAAAAATCCGATAAATAAAACCCAATGACGCACACATCGCGACGCGGATTTTTGCAGGGGCTGGGCGGCACGGCTCTGGCGCTGCCGTGGCTGGAGAGCCTCGGGCTGGCGGCGGGGCAAAAGCCGGCGCAACGTGCGGCGTTTTTTTATGTGCCGATCGGCGTGGTGCGGCGTTCGTTTTTTCCCGGGGAAGGAAATCAAATCACCCCGAAGTTCGGCGGCAATAAACAGGAGGCTTTCAAGACGGCCAAGAT
Organism: Verrucomicrobiales bacterium; assembly: GCA_002721895.1. The sequence goes on along the minus strand of PBLV01000012.1, from coordinate 11,958 downwards.
GAAGGTGGGCACCCATGCGCTGCAGCTCACGCCCACGATGCAGCCGTTGGCCAAGGTGAGGGAGAAGGTGACGTTGATCACCGGGTTGGACCGTGACTTTCAACCGGGCACGGATGTGCACGCGCAGTGCGCCTCATGTTTCCTGACGAGCGCGGCGCCGTATAGCGTGAAGCGCTCGCCGTATCCGCAGGCGCGCACGCTGGATCATGTCATTGCTGAGCAGCTCGGCAAGGACACGCCGTTCCGCACGCTGGAGTTCAGTAGCAACAGTCACAAGGACAACAAGGAATCGATCCAGTTCGACAACATCTCATGGTACGGCACCGAGCACGTGGCCCCCAGCATGCGTGATCCGCGCAAGGCGTACCGCCGCCTCTTCGGCACGCGCGAGCTGCAGGCGTTTCGCAACATCACCGACCTCGTGCTGGAGGATGCGCGCTCGCTCAAGCGTTCGCTAGGCTATGCGGATCAGCAAAAGTTTAATGAGTATTTTGAATCCATCCGCACGATCGAGGTGCAGGTGGATCGGCTGGAGCAGATGAAGAGCGAGCTGAAAAAGGTGAAGCTCGCCGAGCCGGCCGACGCGCATTTGCCGCGCGGCGAATACATCCGACTAATGGGCGACCTGATGGTGGTCGCGCTGCAAACCGGCCTCACCAATGTCGCCAGCTTTATGGTCGGCCCCGAGCGCTGGGACACGCCCTACCTGTACGAGAGTCTGTTCGACAAACCGCGCAGCCACCATCAGATGTCCCATAACCAGGGCAAGTTCATCAAGGACCTCGAAAAGGTGGACCATTTCCACATGCAGCAGTTTGCCTATCTGCTGGAAAAAATGGACGCCATTGAGGAAGCCAATGGCACGTCGTTGCTGGACAACACCATATTCACCTACGGCTCCGGCCTCGGCGACGGCGCCACGCACCAATACAGCGCGCTGCCCATCATTGTGGCCGGCCGCGGTGGCGGTCGTCTCAAGACTGGCACGCATCTCAACCTTTCCGAGACCACTGGCCCGGTCGCCAAGGTGAACGGNAAATATGTGAACCCCAAGCAAGGCCTCCCGCTCGCCAACCTNTGGCTCACCCANATGCAGGCNCTNGGCCTNAAGCCCGACCGNTTCGCCGACAGCACCGGCGTGCTGAANTNGTTGCTGGCGTGATCANCCTTCAGCGCGATTAAAGAGCGCCTTCCACGCCAGCCCTGCGCCGATCAAACCGAGGCCGGCCAGCATCACGCGCCATTCCACAAAGCAGGCCAATAACAGGCATGCTATCAGGCCGGCGTAGGATATCCAAACGGGGTACAGGCGCTCTTCTGGCTTCAACCGAATCGCGCAGAGGTTGGTGATCGCATAGTACACCAGCACGGTGAAGGCGCTGAAGCTCCAGGTGAGTTTGAAATCGCCGAGGTAGGCGAGGCCGGCGATGAAAATACCCACCACGATGGTGGCGGTGACGGGTACGCCGGTGCTTTCGCGGATGTTGGCCGTGGCTTCCGGCAAATCACCGCGCCGACCCATGGCGAGGACGACGCGCGAAAGGCCGAGCACGAGATTTAGCAGCACGCTGATCATGGCAATGGCGGCACCGACGGTAAGCCCCTTGGCGAGCGTGGAGCCACTGAAGGATTGAGCGATGGCGGCGAGGGAATCGAATTCATTGCCGGCATTGGCCAGAGCCACCCACGCGACACCGGCGTAGAGCAGGGTGGTGACAACCAGCGTGGCAATGATGGCGCGTGGGATGGTGCGGCGCGGTTCGGCAACCTCTTCGCCCAAGGTGGCGACGCGGCCGTAGCCGGTGAAGGCCACGAACATCAGCGCGGTGGCGGGAAGGAGGTTGGGAAAGTGTTCGGTATTTAGCGCGGTTTGCCAGCGATCCGGATGGGCACTGATGGCCGGTGCCCCAAAGGCTATGAAGGCAAGCAGGCTGAGTAGCACGGCGGCGACGATGAGAGAATTTACAAAGTTGCTGCGCTGCATGCCGGTGAGGGTGAGCGCGGTAACGGCACCGACGGTAGCCAAGGCAACGGGCAGCGAATGGTCGGGTGCGAGGTACAACGCGAAGCCGAGCGCGGCGGTGGCAGCCGAGGCGGACTTGGCGCAGAGAAACATCCAGCCGGCGACGAAGCCGAAGGAAGGATTCAGCCACCGATGGCCGTACTCGTAAGTGCCACCGCTGACGGGATGATTGGCCGCCAGTTGCGCGCTGCTGAGGCCATTGCACAGGGCTACCAATCCGGCCAGTGCAATGGCCGGCAAAACCATGGGCCCGGCAATACCCGCGCCGATGCCGAGGCTGACGAACACGCCCGTGCCAATGATCGAGCCCAGTCCAAGCATCACCGCGCCGGGCAGGCTGATCACGCGTTTGAGTTGGGGGGCGTCGGCCATGGACGGCGGATTGAACCGCCAAGACGCGAAGACGCCAAGGATTCTCTTCGGATGGCTCCACGTGAGCTTGCATTTTCACCGCACTCACCTACGCTTGGCGGCGATGAAATCCCTGTATTTTCTTTTGCCCGTTTTCGGGCTGGCCAATTTGATGATCGCCGATGAGGCGGTGAAGGCGTTGTTGCCGGTATTTGGCAAACCGCTGGTGGCGGCGAAGCTGCCGAAGGATCCGCTGGCGCGGGCGCAGGTGGAGCTGGGGCGCACGTTGTATCATGAGAAACGGTTGAGTCGGGACAACTCGATCTCGTGCAACTCCTGCCACCGCACGGATGCGTTTGGCGTCGATGGCGAGAAATTTTCTCTGGGCTTCGACAACCACCGCACGGGGCGCAATTCGCCGACGAGCTTCAATGCCTTCATGCACGTTGCACAGTTTTGGGATGGCCGCGCACCAACGGTCGAGGAGCAGGCGAAGGGGCCGATCCTTGCAGGCGGCGAAATGGCGATGCCTTCCGCCGAAGCCGTGGTGGAAAAGCTCGGCAAGATTGAAGGCTACGAGGCGCTGTTTAAGAAGGCGTTTCCGAAAAGCAAACCGGCGATCACCTACGACAATGTCGGCAAGGCGATCGGCGCGTACGAGCGGTTGTTCGTGACGCCCGGGCGTTTTGATAAATTGCTCGCGGGCAATGACAAGGCATTGAAGGAACCGGAGCTGCGCGGGCTGAAAAAGTTCGTGTCGGTCGGTTGCGTGGCGTGTCACACGGGCAATTTGCTCGGCGGAAACACGTACNAAAAACTCGGCGTGAAAAAGGCGTGGCCGAACCAAAAGGATCAGGGACGGTTTGATCTCACCAAAAAGGAAGCGGACAAAATGTTCTTCAAAGTGCCGAGCCTGCGCAACATCGCCAAAACGGGCCCGTACTTTCATGACGGCTCCTCAACCAAGCTCGACGACGCCGTGCAGCGCATGGCCGTGTATCAGCTCGGCAAGGATCTCACCAAGCAGGATCGCGCCGACATCGTCGCCTTCCTGCGCTCCCTGACCGGCAAACTCCCCAAAGCCGTCGCTGCGCCGCCCAAGGCGTTTCCGGGGAAGTGATTATTCTCGCGCGGAAACGCGGAGGCGCAGAGATTTGATAAAGGGAACGAGGTGGAACTCGTCCCTCCCGAGAGGGGCAAGTTCCACCTTGCCCCATTTTTGTTTTCCTCCGCGCCTCAGCGTGAGTTTGAATCATTGGCAAACTCAGCAATTTGCCGTATCACCGACGCATGCGATCCACTTTCTGTTTTCTCTCTGTGTTCCTCTGTGTCCTCTGTGGTTCATTCGAAGCCCACGCCAAGAAACCGAACATCATTCTCGTCATTACAGATGACCAAGGTTACGGGCCGATTGGGCGGCATGGGCATCCTTGGATTCGCACGCCGCATCTGGACAAGCTGTACGATACCAGCACGCGGTTCACGCGCTTCATGGTGAGCCCGACTTGCGCGCCGACGCGGGCGGCGTTGATGACCGGGCGGCACCCGATGAAGAATGGCGTGACGCACACCATCCTCGAGCGCGAACGCATGACACTCAAGGCGCCCACGCTGCCGCAGGTGCTCAAGCAGGCGGGTTACACGAGCGGCATTTTTGGCAAATGGCACCTCGGCGATGAGGAGCCGTACCAGCCGCACAAGCGTGGCTTTGATGAGGCGTTCATCCACGGCGCGGGCGGCATCGGGCAGGCGTACCGCTGCAGTTGCGCCGATGCGCCGGGCAACAAATATTTCGATCCGGTCGTGCGCCACAACGGGTCATTCGTGAAAACGAAAGGCTTTTGCACGGATGTATTTTTCACCGCGGCGATGGGTTGGATCAAGGCCAAGAAGGATGGCGACGCGCCGTTCTTTGCGTACATCACCACCAACGCGCCGCACGGGCCCTTCATTGCGCCGCCGAAGAACACAAAATATTTTACCGACCGCGGCTTTGGCGGCCGGCAGGCAGGCTTTTATGGCATGATCGAAAACATCGACGAAAACATGGGCCGCCTGATGGGTAAACTGGAGGAATGGGATCTATTTAAAGACACGATTTTAATTTTCATGAGCGACAACGGCATGACCGGCGGCGGGTCCGGCCGCGCGGGCCAGCCCGTGGCCAAGGGGCACCCTTTTTACAATGCCGGCATGAAGGGCCTGAAGGGCAGCGCTGATGAAGGCGGCGTGCGGGTGCCCTTCCTCGTGCGCTGGGACGGCCAATGGAAAGCCGGCCGCGACATCGCCACGCTCAGCGCGCACCTCGATGTGCTGCCCACCTTCGCCGAAATCGCCGGCATCAAGACGCTGCCCAAAGGCCAGGTCGAAGGCCGCAGTTTTCTGCCATTGCTCACCGGCGAAAAGAAGGCGCTCGCGGATCGCTTTTTGTTTACCCACAAAGGCCGCTGGGCCACCGGCACGGATCCGAACACGCATCAGTGGAAAAACTATGCCGTGCGCAGCGAACGCTGGCGGTTCGTCGGCGGCGGCACGGCCATCAGCGTTTCCGAACGCCAACGCAAGGAGGGCATCTCGCCCAAGGACGCGCTCTTTGACATGAGCAAGGACCCGGCCCAAACCACCAACGTCATCGAGCAACACCCCGAAGTCGCCGCCAAAATGCGCGCCGCCTACGCGAAGTTTTGGAAAGAAGCCCGCCCGCTGATGGTCAATGAAGGCGTGCCGATGTCCAAAACCCGCCCCTTCCACGTGTGGTACGCCGAGCAAATGAAAGCCGGCGGCATCCCGCAATGGAAAGAGCCGGAGCTTTAGTCAGCGCAGCAGTTTTTCGTATTCGGTATGCGGCCCGATGAAAAACCAAACGACCGTATCGCCATCCATGACTCCGACCGCGCGGTAGTTGTCCGAAATTCGAGCTGACCAATACCGGCCGACTTTTTTGAAGCGCAACGATGGGTGATCGGGGTTGGCCAGCCAGAGCCGGTATTGCTTGGCTGCGCGAGCATGAAGATCCGGCGGCAGTGACCGGTATTGTTTCCAGAAACTGCTAACCGCCCTACTTTTCATCCGGCGGAAAAGGCTCGCTCCTGCCGGCGCGATGTTCGGCTAACGCTTCCTGCGCGGTGGCATCCAGCTTGCCGGAAGTGGCATCGTTGGCAAACTGCCGATCCCAATCATCCTCGATCCTTTCCAGCATCCAATCCTTCAATCGCAGAAACTCGGGTTGTGGCAGTTTCTCAATCGCTGCCTCAATTTCCTCTACCGTGCTCATGGGAGGAATGTAGCATCAAATTGCGGACAATCAAACCTGCGATTGGCAAACAGCGGCTCATGCATTATCAACAACGCATGAGTTCCATGCTTCGTTTTCTGGCGGCGATTTTCTTGTTCACTCAAATTGCCGCAGCCGCGCAGCGGCCCAACATCCTCTTCGCCATTGCCGATGACTGGGGCTTCGGGCATGCCGGAGCGTATGGGTGCAAGTGGGTGAAGACGCCGGCGTTTGATCGCGTGGCGCGGGAGGGGATTCTTTTCACGCGCGCGTACACGCCCAACGCCAAGTGCGCGCCGTCGAGGGCGACCATTCTCACTGGCCGTTACTCTTGGCAGCTCGAGGAGGCGGCGAATCACATGAATGTTTTCCCGGCCAAGTTCGGCAGCTTTGTGGAAGTGCTTGCCGCCAACGGCTACACCACCGCCATCACCGGCAAGGGTTGGGGGCCGGGCATTGCCAATGACGCCAACGGCAAGCGCCGGCTGATCACCGGCACACCCATCAACAAGCGTTTCGCCAAGCCGCCGGCCAAGGCGATGAGCAATCGTGATTACGCGGGCAACTTCGAGGAGTTTTTGAAGACCGCGCCGAAGGGCAAGCCGTGGTGTTTTTGGTTTGGCACGCACGAGCCGCATCGCGCCTACGAAAAAGGCGTGGGCCTGCGCATGGGCAAGAAGCTCAGCGACATCGATCAGGTGCCGGCTTTCTGGCCGGACAATGCCGAAACGCGCGGGGACATGCTCGATTATTCCATTGAGGTGGAGCATTACGACAACCATCTCGGCCGCATTCTCACCGCGCTGGAAAAGGCCGGGCAGCTGGACAACACGCTGATCGTTGCTACCAGCGATCACGGCATGCCGTTTCCGCGCTGCAAAGGGCAGGCGTACGAATACTCCAATCACGTGCCGCTCGCCATCCGTTGGCCCAAGGGCATCCAGGGACGCAACCGGACGGTGACGGATTTTGTGAACTTCACCGATCTCGCGCCGACCTTTTTGCAGGCGGCCGGCGTGAAAAAAATCGCGCCCATCATGCAGCCGATGAGTGGTCGGAGTTTGTTCGACATTTTTGCCTCGGCCAAATCCGGCCAAGTGATCGCCTCACGCGACCACGTGCTGCTCGGCAAGGAACGCCATGATGTCGGTCGACCGAATAATTGGGGCTACCCGATCCGCGGCATTCGCAAGGGCGATCATCTTTATCTGCACAACTTCGAGCCCAACCGTTGGCCGGCTTGCAATCCTGAGACGGGCTATCTCAACTGCGACGCCAGTCCGATCAAGACGCTGCTGCTCAATCAGCGCCGCGCGGGCGATTACAAATTTTGGAAACTCAACTTCGGCAAACGCCCGCGCGAGGAACTCTTTAATGTTGAGACCGACCGCGACTGCGTGAAAAACCTCGCGGATGCCAATGTTGAACTGAAGGCGGCCTTGAAAAAGCAGCTATTCGCCGAATTGAAAAAGCAGGGCGACCCGCGGATGTTCGGCAAGGGGGAGGTTTTCGAGAAATACAGCTTTTGGCCCGATCGATGGAACAATTTCTACGAGAAATTCGAACGCGGTGAAAGGATTCGCACCGGATGGGTGATCCCGAGCGATTTTGAAAAGGAGAAACTGGATTAGGCGATGATAGTCCATCGACTAACTTATACTTGCCAAGCAAGTGGCTGGGGATAATCTCAACACAATTAGCCCCTAAGAATAGCAGCCATGAAAAACGTTAAATTTCACCACCTGGCGCAGTGTATTCTGCCACTCGTATTGATCGCCCTCGTCGGCTGCACGCCGCGGTCCATTTCCAATAGCGGATATCCAAGCGGCCGCGGTTATTATTTCGGCTCCGGCGTGGGATACCATGGAGAGTTGAGCGAGTTGGAGGTGCTGGGAATCACCGCGAATCCAAACATCACCGAGGAAGATATTCGAGCGGCGTTAGCGGATGATTCCAAGGTGGCCCTCAAGCGCGCCGACCGCGTGGTGGTGCAGAGCGGGGCACTTTTTCCGGATGAACCCTTGCTTGAAGAACTGAACAAGCACTACACAGTGGTTCCATTAAGCGGAATCCCCCATCGACAAACCAACAAGGAGGGCGAGACACTGCCGGTCGACAAGTCACTTCGCTTGGCATCAGCCAAGTCCAACGCCAAAACGATGATTGTTTATTGGGGCGTCCTCGAGACCGCTCGAGCCAATCAGGGCTCCAAAATCATTTCGTGGGTGCCCATTGTTGGCAAAGCCATTCCCGATCAAAAACAGGACATGCGCATCCGCCTTAAAGCCGCCATCATCGATGTGGAAACCGGCGCGTGGGAATTTGTCATGCCAAAGGTTTACAGCGACTCCACCTTTACCGCTCGACAATCCCGCGAACAGAAAGATCAAAGCCAAGTCACCCGGCTCAAGGCCAAGGGCTACGAGGCGTTGGCCAAGGCGTTGACGGCGCGATATCGGTAGACGAAATCAGGATATTGACTAGCCTGACTAGTCAGTATATATTGCCCGAATGAGTACGGAGATCGGCATTTATGAGGCGAAAGCCAAGTTATCCGAGCTATTGCGGCGCGTCGAGGCGGGCGAGACATTTACCATCACCCGCAACGGCCAGCGTGTGGCGGATGTTGCCCCAAGCAGGGAGGCACCCAAGCTCCAGCCGAAGCTAGGCTGCATGAAGGAGTTTTTTGGCGAGATGAGCCCGGATTTCAACGATCCACTTCCGGAGTTTGATGAGTATCAATGAGGTGCCTGCTCGATACTTGCACACTGTACTGGTTCTTGCGTGGCGATGAGCGCGAGCTTACGGCGACGGCAATTGAGGCCAGTTCCAATTTGGATAATGAACGGTACGTCAGCGTCGTTTCGATTTGGGAGATGGCCATCAAGGCGCGGCTGGGGAAACTGGAAATGACTGTGGGCGTGGGCGATTTGCTTTTGAATCGGTTACGGCAATTTGACTTTCGAATCCTCGACGTGAACTACCATCACGCCAGTGAAGTGTATGACTTGCCGAAGCTCGTGCACCGCGATCCCTTCGACCGGCTGCTCATTGCGCAGGCGCGAGTGGAAGGCCTGACGGTCATCACCAACGACCCCAACTGGTCGCACCCCGAGTACGGGCTAAACATTCTGTGGAAGTGAACGAGGGAGGGGCGAGTTCCACCTCGTCCCACAGATAAGGGGCAAGGTGGAACTTGCCCCTCCCAGTGCGGCATTGGCAAACGTGAGCCCGCACGTTAATCTCGCCGCGTGCCGACCCTTCTCCGCATCTCAGTGTTTCTTTGTCTTTGGGGCTCGTTTAATTCCAGCGCTGCCAAGCAAACCAATTTTCTTTTCTTCCTTGTCGATGACATGGGCTGGGCGGATATCGGCGCCAACGGTAGCAAGTTTCACGAGACACCGCATATCGACAAGCTTGCCGCCACCGGCATGCGGTTCACGCAAGGTTACGCGGCCTGTCCGGTTTGCAGTCCCACGCGCGCGAGCATCATGACCGGGCGGCACCCGGTGCGGGTGGACATTACCGACTGGATCCCCGGCCAGAGCAACCGGGCGACAAACAAGCTGTTGCATCCCAGCGATCGCAACAACCTTGCGCACGAAGAGGTAACGATTGCCGAGCAGTTAAAAAAACACAGTTACCAAACTTTCTTCGCCGGCAAATGGCATCTGGGCAGTGAAGGGCATTGGCCGGAGGATCAGGGTTTTGACATCAACATCGGCGGGCATCACCGCGGCTCGCCGCCGGGCGGCTATTATGCGCCGTGGACAAATCCCGCGTTGAAATCGAAAAAGAAAGGCGAGTATTTGACTGAACGTCTCACGGAAGAGTCCGTAAAATTTCTCGAGAAACGCGATGTCAACAAGCCGTTCCTGCTATACCTCTCCTATTACAACATCCACACACCCATCCAGCCGTACAAGAAACGCATCGATCATTACACCGCCAAGGCGGCGAAGATTTTCAAGGGCAAAACGCCAACACAAAAGGAGCACGAGGGCACCACGCGCATGCGGCAGGACAATGCCGCGCTGGCCTCGATGGTCGCAGCGGTGGATGACAGTGTCGGCACGTTGCTTGGTAAATTAAAGGAACTAAAGCTCGACGAAAATACTGTGGTCATTTTCTTCAGCGACAACGGCGGCCTCAGCACCCGCGGCGGCAAACGCTTTGGCCCCGGTTGCAACCTGCCCCTTCGCGCCAGTAAAGGCTGGCTGTATGAGGGCGGCGTGCGCGAGCCCACCATCATCCGGGCACCGGGCGTTACCAAGCCCGGCAGCGTGTCGCACAAGCCGATGGTCAGCATGGATTTCTTTCCCACCATGCTCGAGCTGGCCGGTTTGCCCGCGCAGCCCAAGCTTCACGCTGATGGTCAGAGCCTCGTGAGCCAACTCAAAGGCAACGACAGCGGCAGCCGCACGTTGTACTGGCATTATCCGCATTATCACGGCTCGAGCTGGAAGCCTGGTGCCGCCATCCGTGATGGCGATTGGAAGCTCATCGAGTTTTATCACCACGAAAAGATTGAGCTCTACAACCTAGCCGAGGACATTGGCGAACAGAAAAACCTCGCCGCGAGCAACCCCCAAAAGGCCGCCGAACTCCGGGCCAAGCTCGCCGCGTGGCAAAAGCAGCTCAAAGCCAAAATGCCCTTGCCCAATCCCGCTTACCAAGCGCCCACAAAAAAGAAATGAACATCCACCATCTTGAATTGTTTTATTACGTCGCCCGACACAAGGGCATCGCCGGTGCCGTGCGCAATATGCCTTACGGCATTCAGCAGCCGGCCGTCAGTGCACAGGTGATTCAGCTGGAGAATGATCTCGGCATTGCGCTTTTCCAGCGCCGGCCGTTTGAGCTGACGCCGGCGGGTGAGGAGCTGTTTGCGTTCGTGGAGCCGTTTTTCCAAAACATCGCCGGCGTGGCGCAAAAACTGCGTGGAGGAGCAGCACAGTCCATTCGGATCGCCGCTTCCACTACGGTCTTTCGCGATCATCTGCCGGATATCCTCGGGGCGGCGCGCCGTAAATTTCCCGGGCTACACCCGCACTTGCGCGTGGGTATTCAGCCGGAGATTGAGCAGTGGCTGCTGGACTCGGAAGTGGATCTCGGAGTGACCGTGCTGGATTCCAAGCCGCCGACCGAGTTGAAGGCCGAGAAACTTCTCGACCTCCCGATGGTTCTGCAGGTGCCCACCCGCATGAAGCTCAAGACTGCTGAGGACCTGCTCGGGCAGGATCGCATCGCCCAAACCCTCATCAGCCTGCCGGCTAATGAAGGTATCGCCCGAGCCTTTCAAAAGGAACTGGCTCGGCGCAAGTTGGATTGGCCGACCGGTATTGAGCTGAACTCCATTGACCTCATCAGCACCTACGTTGCGAACGGATTCGGCATCGGCCTCAGCCTGGCCTTGCCTGGCGACAAGGCGCCCAAGGGCGTACGTCTGTTACCCTTGAAGGATTTCCCGGCAGTCACAATCGGCGCACTGTGGAGAGGCAAACGCAGCGAGCTGAGCCGACACATTGTGGATCAACTGAAGGCTCGGGCCGGCTCTTTATAACGTGCCTAGTCAACCTCGTGCTCTTTGCACATTAGATTCAATTCAAGAAATGACTCGAACTGGCACATGCGGACTCGAAGGCTCGTTCCCCCAATTTTGGCAGCACGGTGCTGCTTAAATGCGTAGTGACGAGCCTGCGGATCCGTAAATTTAAAAACCAATCATGACTCAATCAAAAATCGCCTTTCTCGGCACAGGCCTGATGGGCGCGCCAATGTGCCGGTGCCTGCTCAAAGCGGGCTTTGAACTGACAGTGTGGAACCGGTCCGCAGCTAAGGCGGAACCGTTGAAGGCCAATGGCGCGACCTTGGCAGCTACACCTGCCGACGCCGTGGCCGATGCGGAGGTGGTGATCACGATGCTCTCCGATGGTCCGGCGGTGGCGGAGGTGATGTTCGAGCAGGGCGTCGCGGCGGCGATCGCCGAGGGAGCGACTCGGATTGACATGAGCTCGATCGGAGCCAACGAGGCAATGGATCATGCGGAGCGACATTTGGCGGCCGGTGTGGCGTATCTTGACGCGCCGGTAAGCGGCGGCACGAAGGGTGCGGCGGCAGGGGAACTAGCGATCATGGCCGGTGGTGCTCCGGAGACTTTTGCGGCTATGGAACCGGTCTTTGCGGCGATGGGGAACGCAACGCATGTGGGGCCGAATGGTTGCGGGCAGTTGTCAAAGCTCGCCAATCAGGTGATCGTGGCGATCACCATCGGGGCAGTGAGCGAGGCCTTCATTTTGGCCGGTGGCGG
>PBLV01000011.1 GCA_002721895.1 Verrucomicrobiales bacterium | reverse complement strand
CGGCGGATGAGCGGGCGTAAGTTTGTAGCCGCTTCTATTTGGGCGATCTTTTGCGAATAGCCAAAAGTGGCGCAGGGCTCGGTCCAATCGTAAAAGCGCAGGACAGGTCGGCCAAGGGTTGCGGCGTTTTCCAATAACGCCTCATCGAGTGCCATGTTGTAGGCGGGCTCACCGGGGCCGCTATCGAGCCGCAACCAGTCTTTCATGCGGTTGTTGGGCAGAGTTCGCGGATTTCACAGTTGGGGCAGTCGGGCTTGCGCGCATCGCATCGCCGTCGTCCGTGCCAGATGATCCAGTGGCTGAACATCGTCCAATGTTCGCGAGGAACAAGTTTCACCAAATCCTTCTCTATTTTCTCGGGCGTCTTGGCGGAGGTGATTTTGAGGCGATCACAAAGGCGTGCCACATGCGTGTCCACCACCACGCCTTCATTGATGTCGAATGCGTTGCCGAGAATCACATTGGCCGTCTTGCGGCCCACACCAGCCAACGCCACGAGTTCCGGCATGGTTTGCGGCACTTTACCTTTGTGGTGCTCCACCAGTGTGCGGCAGGCGTTCTGGATGCTTTTGGCTTTGTTGCGAAAGAGGCCAATGCGCCGGATGTCGTTTTGCAATTCCTCCAGCGGCACGGCGGTGTAGTCGGCGGCTTTGCGATATTTTTTGAACAGGTCAGCGGTGACGATATTGACCTGTTTGTCGGTGCATTGAGCGGAGAGAATGGTGGCAACCATCAGTTCCAATGGGTTGCGGTAATTCAGTTCGCAGTGAGCATCAGGATAGGTCAGCTGCAGACCGGCGATGATTTGGCCGAGGCGTTCGCGTTTGGCGGTTTGAGATTCGCGGGGCATGAGTGAGACGGAAATTGACGTTTGTTTTAGATCAAAACAAGGATTTCTTTTTGATGCGGAATGATGAAAAATACGATTTGAAATGATGAAAATGTGTGCTAAGTTCAGTGCATGAGGGTGACCGTAGATATTCCGGAGGAAACTTTGGCTGATTTAGCGATTTTTACCGGTGAAAAGAAGAAGAGTCCTGCGGTGGCTAGGGCTGTCGATGAGTTTGTGAAACGCCAAAAGGTTCGTGAGTTTTCCAAGTTGGCCCGAGAGGGGGCATTTGATTATCCAATGACCAACGAAGAGATGGAGGCTGTGCAGGATCCTTTGCCGTAATGGTATTGGTTGATTCATCGGCTTGGATTGAGTTTCTTCGACCGCAGGGTCGGCTGGATGTGACGATGGGGGTGGATGGGTTGTTGCACGAATATGAGGCACTGTTGTGTGGTCCGGTGAAGTTAGAAGTGCTGGGCAATGCGCGGCGGGAGGACCGGAAGCCGTTGGGAGAGTTTTTTAGCAACTTACCATACCGGGCGATGTCTGATCCAGACTGGGGATTAGCTCAGGAAAATGCGTGGAAGCTGCGTGATCAGGGGCTCTCCGTTCCTTGGGTTGATGTGTTGATCGCCACACTGGCGCTTGAGTGGGGCTGCCGAGTTTATTCCACCGACAAGCACTTTGAACTGATGCGGGATGAACTGGGGCTTGCCTTGTACGAGCCGGGTGTCGGCGGAAAGTTTAATCCGCAAAATGGTTGAGCAATTGTTTTAAACGAGCTCCGGTTCCTCGATGGATGTGGGGCGCGGGTGCAGGGGGGTGCCGTCGGGGGCCTCGGGGTACTCGAAAACTTTGCCTTCGAAATTTCGGATCACCACGCGGTCGGCGTTGTGGCTGAGCACATAGTTGGGCGCGACGGGCACTTTGCCACCGCCGCCGGGAGCATCGATGACGTATTGCGGCACGGCATAACCGGTGGTGTGCCCGCGCAACTGTTCCATGATCTCCAGCCCGCGCCGCACGCTGGTGCGCAGATGGGCGCTGCCGTTGATGAGGTCGCACTGGTAAATGTATAACGGGCGCACACGGCACATCAGCAATTTTTGCACGAGCGCCTTCATGACAGTGACGTCATCGTTGACGCCCTTTAACAAAACGGACTGATTGCCCAGCGGAATGCCGGCGTCGGCGAGGCGGGCGAGGGCATCGCGGACCTCAGTGGTGAGCTCGCGCGGGTGGTTGGCGTGGACGCTGACGAAAAGGGGATGGAACTCGCGCAGCATCGCGCAGAGTTCGGGTGTGATGCGTTGCGGCAGGAAGATAGGGATGCGGGAGCCGATGCGGATGAACTCGACGTGCGGGATGGCGCGCAGCTCGGTGAGGAGTTGGCGCAGCTTGTCGTCGCTCAACAGGAGGGGATCGCCGCCGGAGAGGAGAACGTCGCGGACGGCGGGGGTGCGGCGGATGTAGTCGAGCTGTTCTTGGAAGTTGGGGCGAAAGTCATAGCCGGTGGCGTTACTGACGAGGCGCGAGCGGGTACAGTAGCGGCAGTAGGCGGCACAGCGGTCGGTGACGAGAAAAAGCACGCGGTCGGGATAGCGGTGGACGAGGCCGGGGACGGGCGAGTGTTCGTCTTCGCCACAGGGGTCGTCCAGTTCCCAAGGAGCGGTCGCGGTCTCATCGATTTGCGGGACGACTTGGCGACGAATGGCGCAGGCGGGATCATCGGTGTCGATGAGGTTGAAGTAGTGCGGGGTGATGGCCATGGCGAGCTTGGTGTTGGCCAAGCGCGCGCCGTCGGTCTCGCCGTCGGTGAGGTTGGGCAGATTTTCGCGAAGCTGCCCGAGGTCGGTGACGCGATTTTTCAACTGCCACCGCCAGTCGGCCCAGTCGGTTTCCTGAACATTTGTCCACGGTCCGCGGGGGGGCGTTTTAAATTCCTTGAGGTTTGACAGCAGGGCAGACGCATCTTGGGGCATCTGTTTGCCGGGGGAGGAATCCATGGGCGGGATGTTAGGAGGGAGGAGCGACGGGGTCAAGGTCTCGGCGGACTGACGGTTTTACCGAAGGCAGTGTTGGCATTGAGTTGCCTGACGTCAGCCATGATGGTGTCGAGCAGGTTCAGTTGCCGGATGGTGCTGCGTGCAAGCGGATCGTTGGGGGCGGGGACGGGGGTGGTGCCGGGGCCGAGACGGCGTTTGCGATAGTAGTCGTTGAGGGTGTTGTAATAGTCGCGGATGAGGGATTGCATCCCGGGAGGGGCATTGACGGCGACGGTTTTCAGGCGAAAAAGGGTGTTCTCGAGTTGCTGGCGCTGGGCGGCAAGGTCGAGCTCGCCGAGGCGTTGCTGGAGAGGGATGGGCTGGCCTGTGGCGGGGATGACGTGGAGGGCTTCCTTGAGCTGGGCCAAGCTGCGTTCGGTGGACCAGTTGTTGCTGCGGTCGCGGCTGCGGAATTGGGTGCGGGCGATGGTCCACCATTTTTCGACGTCGAGAAGGGTGGTTTTCGTCCCGGTCTTTGGATCGCCCAGCTGGTAGGCGTTGAGGAACGCGAACTGGCTGTTTTTAAAGCGAGGGAGAAGGCGGATGAACTTGTGCAGCTCGCGATGGCCTTCCCGACGCTGGAGGAGTTGTCTGGTGAAGAGGTGGGCGCTGGCGCGGAAGTGTTCCCAGTTGGCGCCCCGAAGGTGTGTCCGGGTGGGAAGACTGAGATCGGCGTAGCCGAGAGGCGCCTTGTGAAGGAGCAGTTCGCGGGTGCCCAAGTAGGGGTCGGGCATGCGGCCCTCGATGACCACGGGGACGCCTCGCGGAGTCAGCAGGCTGGGGCCGCCCGCGCGGTAAATGATTTCAGCCAAGCCCACGCGGAGCCAAAGGGGAGGAGGAACTTCACGGTCGCTGAAGCGTTCGGCATATTCGGCGAGCAAAAGGTCGGTGAGCAGGCGCACGAGGTCGATGGCACGGATTTGCTCGGGGATGGTGGCGCTGTATTGCCAACCGTCCGAATAACGGCGGAGGGTCATTGCGGGCTGACCCGCGCCGGGTTCCAAGTGCAGGCGGATGCCTCCGCTCCAAGTGTCCGGCGAGCGGAGTTGACGCAGGAAAAGGGTTTTAACACGGTCGGCCGCAAGGACGAGCCGGCCGGGGGAAAGGTGAACAATGTTGGTGGGTGAAACCGTGCTGGGTGGAGTGAGAGGGACGGAAGGAGTAACGATGGAAGAACTGACGACGAATTGTTTGGATATGCTGGACAGGGTGCGGCCGGGGGGCAGGGCATGGACGGCTGCCGTTACGAGCAGCAGCCCCAGCATCAATATGGCCCCGCGTACGTTCATTTTTTCTTGGCCGGTTTCTTGGTTGAGGACTTCTTCTTGCTGTCTGTCTTGGGTTTGTCTTCTTTCTTTTTCTTGGCGGAATCCTTGGCATCCTTTGCAGCCTTCTCACCGGCCTTGTAGCTGTCACTGCGGTAATCTGTCTCGTAGAAGCCGCCCCCTTTAAAAATAATGCCGCCCCCCGTGCCCATCAGGCGCGTGACCTTTCCGTTGCAGCCCTCCTCAATGCACTTCCTCAGCTTGGAAGCTTTGATGGACTGAAAATGTTCAAAGACAGCACCGCACTTGGCACACTCGTACTCATACGTCGGCATGTGTGAACAACCCTCCTTACGGGCCAGTTAATCACAGGCTTGAATGTTCGGTCAAGCGGCTGCTGGCTTGCCTCGCCGTGAGTTATTCACAATACTCACCGGCCTGCGAGGCACATCATGACACGCAAAGAGGTTTTGGACCAATATTTCATGGACGCCCGGCACAAGTTGATCGACTTGGCGGCATTTCTCGACCGTGTGGAACGCGCGGAAGGCGCGGCGGATTTCCGGCTGGAGGCATTTCGGGAAGCGGCGAAGAAGCTGGGTGACGACGGCACGGAACGAGCCCATGACGTGCTGATGGTTTTCAGCGATCCCACCGGGGAGCCCATTGAGGTGGCACCCGGAAAAGGGGCGTGCGGCGCATGGCCGAGAGAGGAGACTGAATGAAGTTTATCGAGCCTCATGCTCACATGGTGAGTCGCACAACCGATGACTACGCGGACATGGCCACGGCGGGTTGCGTGGCCTTGTGTGAACCGGCGTTTTGGGCGGGCTTTGACCGCAGCAGCGCGGATGGGTTTCGGGATTACTTTCGGCAATTGACGGAGTACGAGCCACGGCGCGCGGGGATGTTTGGCATCAAGCATTTCACTTGGCTGTGCATCAACCCAAAGGAATCGGAGGATTTGGAGCTGGCGAAGGATGTGCTGGCGATCATCCCGGAATTCATGGACTGCCCCAACGTGCTGGGCATTGGCGAGATCGGGCTTAACAAGAATAGCCGCAACGAGGTGAAGGTGCTGGAACAACACGTGGACTTGGCTGCTTCGCATGATCAATTGATCCTCGTTCATACCCCGCACCTGGAGGACAAACACAAGGGGACGCGACTGATCTTGGACGTCATCAAGAACGACAGCCGCATCGAACCCGAACGCGTGATGATTGATCATGTGGAGGAACACACAATCGGCATGGTTCTCGATGCCGGCCATTGGGGTGGCATGACACTTTATCCGGAGAGCAAATGCTCACCCGCACGTGCCATCGACATGATTGAACGCTTTGGCTCCGAGCGTCTTTGGTGGGATGCCGCCTGCGATTGGGGCCCCAGTGTGCCATTGGCCGTGCCGCGGACCGCTGTTGAGATGCGCAAACGTGGACACGATGCCGCACTAATCAACAAGGTCATCTACGAGAATCCGCAACAGTTCTTGAGCCAGTGCGACAGGTTCAAACTATAGGAGGTTAGGCATGAAAATGTATGCGGTAACGATTCTGATGGGAGTGCTCTTGATCGCCACGGGGNTAACTGTATTNATCCAGACTGGGTCGGAACAAATGACTGCACTTATTCCCGCAGTTCTTGGCGGGCTCCTTGTGGTTTGTGGCGTCTTGGCTTCGAATGAAGCCCGGCGGATGATGGCCATGCACATAGCGGTTTTAATCGGCCTATTGGGTTTTATCGGATCCGTTGCCACCCTGTTTAAATCCGGCCAATCGTCATGGGCCATTGGTGGAAAATTCACCTCAGCCGTGTTGTGCGCCCTGTATATTTTTCTTTGCGTCCGCTCCTTTATCCAGGCTCGGCGCGCGCGTGAAGCCCTTGAGGCCAGTGCGGATTCTGGCGATGAAGTGTCTGAATCGGACAATGACTAGGGCTTTTTAAGGTTTTCTTATTTCACTAGGTGCTGTGACAATCCAAATGCAGATTCACATTGATAGAGGCGGAGAAAGGTACGGGCCGTACAGCATTGAGGAGGTGAATGCCTACCTGGCCAATGGCACGCTTCTACCAACGGACCAAGCTTGGCAGGATGGAATGGCCGATTGGGTGGCACTGTCGCAGTTTCCCGGGGTAACTGCTGCACCTCCCACCCCACCTGCGGGTGCTGGCGCAACGTGTCCCCAATGTCAGGCGCCTGTTGAAATAAATCAGGTTATTTGCATGGGCTGTGGCACCCGGCTGCAAGGCGCACCGGCCGCTGCCGGCAGTGGAAGCAAAAAAGCGCTCTTAATCTCACTGGGAGTAGCCGGCGTAATCGCCTTGGCTGCGGGTTCATATTTTCTCTTTTTTTCGGGAGATGGCAGTAAAGAGGAGAATGAAACTGCTACGGAAACAGACAATCCGAAAACCCCAGAAAAGCTGGCTGAGCTTGCTTTTAATGCTATCGCAAAAAATGACTATGCGGCTTTCGTAAAGCTGCATGCCGTTAGTAAGAAAAAGGAGGAGATCTTAGAGATCATCCTTGAAGATAAATATCCAATCGATGATGAAGCCATCAAGAAATATGCGGAGCATGAGGAAATAACAGAAGAGGAGGCAAAGAAAGAAATTAAGGATAGAAGGACGCGCTTTTCTGAAAAGGCTTTTGACAAAAGGTGGTATGATGAATTAAAGCGAGAAAAGAAAAGGGTTCAAGAAGCATTTGAAAAAGTGGTCGCTGAGTTAAAGGATTATGACATTGACTGGAGCAAGGCGGAGCTTTTAAGAGTTGATAAAAAACATACAAAAGTAGGCCAGATCGAACGCGGGGATATATTCATCGTTTTTCTCCATAACGATGAGGAGTTTACCATCAGGTTGGAAAGATGTATGAGCCTGGGTTTAGATGGATGGATTGTAATTATTGGCCCCCGGTTGGTAAGTTCCGGTTAGCCCGCAAATAATGGGCCTGCAGTTACAGCTGATCGATCGTGCTCAGAGTGGTGGTGGGGAATAGCTGGTGGCCCTTCCGTTAGTTTTGGAGGTGGTGCAGGAGTAGGCTTTTAGGGTGGTTCACCAAGGCAGTGGAGATGAGCAAACGCGGCCATCATAAAAGCCTGATCCACAAGATAATCTTTGAGAGTCCCCGTGAGTTTCCCTCTCAGTGCGGCTGCTTCCAGCTTTAAAGGTTATTTGTATTTTGCGCCGTCCTGAATCCATTGACGGACGGTGTTAATTTCGGGAGAGCTCAGCATCGGGCCGTTTGGTGGCATGGGTTCCTTTTCGTCCGTCAGGCGCAGGATGAGTCGGCTTAAATTGACCTTGTTGGTGTCCACGACGGCGGCGACGTTGAAGGGAACTATCAGGTCAAGGTCGCCACGTACTTTTCCAGCCGTGCTGTCGTGGCACTCATAGCAGCGATGTTTCTTGAAAATGGGTTCAATGTCCTGCTTGTAGGTTAAATGCTGGGCTGGCATGGCCGGGCTGGGGAGGGCGGCCTTGGCGGAGGGNGGATTTGTGTCGGGCGGTTGGCTTTCTCCGCTAGAGGGCTGGCTGGGTTTTTGAAAGGCAACAACTGCCCCGATGGCCAGAGCGAGCACGGTGGCACTGGCGGCAATGGTGATGAGCAGCTTTCGACTATTCCCCGACGCAGGCTGGGGAGCCGTTTGCCGGTGAATGCCGGGAACCTCTTCAAGCGGAACCCATTCCGGCGCGCCTTCATGCCACGCGTGGACACCGGGAGGGAGGGCTCCTTCCGCAAGCCATTGGCTGACTTGTTCCAGCGAATAGGGGCCGGATTGCTGGCCGCCGTGATGGAGATAGAGCTGCACCGCCNCGAGNTAAACGGATTGGGCGTAGGGAAGCAATCCAGGTTTGGTGTCACTAATGTCATTTGAATATTGAAACTTGGGCTTCCAACCTCAACCCTCCCCGCGTGAAGTTGAACCACGGGTTGCATCTTGCCTACTGCACCAACATTCATCGGGGCGAGGATTGGGTGGAGACGTTTGAGGCTCTGCGGACGCACACTTTGGCGGTGCGTCGGCGGGTGTGCCCGACGGAGGCCTATGCGATCGGATTGCGGTTGAGCGACCGGGCGGCACGCGAGTTGAGTGAGCCGGCTGTGTTGGCAGGGTTTCGCCAGTGGTTGAGCGATGAGAATTGTTATGTGTTCACCATCAACNGATTTCCCTTTGGCAACTTTCACGGCGGCCGTGTCAAGGAGCAGGTTTATGCGCCGGACTGGACCTCGCCGGAGCGGCTAGAATACACGTGCCGCTTGTTTGACTTGATTGCGGAATTGGTTCCGAAAGGGGTGGATGGCAGCGTGAGTACGTTGCCCGGGTCCTTCAAGGAATTCATCACGGACGAGGCGCAGGAAAAGGCGATTCGCGATCATCTCTGGCAATGCGTGGAACACATCGCGGCCCTGAGCGAACGGGCAGGCAAGCGCCTGCACTTGGGGCTGGAGCCGGAGCCGCTGGGTTGGTTTGAAACCAGTGGCGAGACGGTGGCGTTTTTCGAGTCGATGGAAAAGGAGCATCCCAATGACGTGCGACTGCGTGAGCACTTGGGGGTGAACTATGACACCTGCCATTTGGCGGTTGAATACGAAGAGCCGCACGAGGCGCTGGGGGTTTTGGCGGCGGCGGGAATCCGCATCAGCAAGCTGCATCTGAGCGCGGCTCTAAAGCTGAAACCCAACGCCGTGGCGCGGGAAAAATTGGCGGCATTCAAGGAGGATGTTTACCTGCACCAAGTGGTGGAGCGGCTGCCGGATGGCTCTCTGGCGCGCCACCGTGATCTGGACGTGGCCTTGGCGGAAGATTCGTCCGCGGAAGAGTGGCGGGTGCATTTTCACATCCCGCTGCACAGCCCGGATGCGGATTGGTTTGCCAGCACGCGGGACCATATCGGCGGTGTGTTGGATTCGTTAAAGGCAGATCCAAGCTTGTGCACGCATTTGGAAATGGAGACTTACACGTGGGAAGTGTTGCCGGATGCCATGAAAGACCGGGACGTGGTGGATCAGTTGGCGGGCGAGTATGAGTGGACACTGGGCGAACTTCGGACGCGGGGGTTGGCATGAGTTTTTGGCGCGCATTGCTGGTGTTGGGCCGGGTGAGCAATTTGCCCACGGTTTGGAGCAATTGCCTGTGTGGCTGGCTCTTGGGCCTGTGGGCTGCGGGAGAGGGGCAGGTGGACTGGTTTGTGTTCGGGATGTTGACGGCGGGGGTCACCGGACTTTACGTGGGCGGGATGTACCTGAACGACGCTTGTGACGCGTGGTGGGATCGGGAACATCGGCCGGAACGGCCCATACCTTCAGGCACGATTCGCGAACAAACGGTGTGGCTGCTGGGCATTGGGATGATGGCGGGGGGGATGTTCTTGATTTGTCTGCAGGGCGGCACGACGGCGCTGCTGGCGCTCGGGTTGTTCAATTGTATTCTGGTTTACAATTTTGCCCACAAGCAATTGTCGTGGTCGCCCCTGATCATTGCGGCGTGCCGCTTGTTGCTGATTTTGTTGGCGGCATGCCACGCGCATACTTGGGCGACGGGAGGGGAGGCGGCTTTCTTCAAGTCATCGGCGGGCGGCGTGGCGACTTGGGCGGCGTTGGTCTTATTTGGGTATGTGGCGGGCTTGAGTTGGCTGGCCAAGGTGGAGAGTACGCCGGGGTTGGTCCGAGTTTGGCCCTGTCTCCTGCTGGCATTGCCAGCGGGTTTGGCTTTTTTGAGCAATGATCCGGCGGACCGCCGTGACGCGTTGGTGATGAGCGCAATCCTGCTTTTGTGGGTGTTGCGCAGTTTGCGGACGACCTTTTGGGTGGAGCAAAGGGATGTTGGCCGCACGGTGGGGGGATTACTGGCCGGGATCGTGCTGGTGGATTTGTTGGCCGTGGCCATCGTCCCCNCGGGCTTGGCGGTCGTATTTATCGCCCTATTCGTAATGGCACTGGCGGCCCAGCGATGGGTGCCGGCAACTTAGGAAGGTAAAAGCGTTTGCTTTTTATGGGTGGAGAGTTCGGCCCTTGAAGGTGAGTTCGGCGATGCCGCTTTTGTCCAAGTGGCCAAGGTTCAGTTCCTTCATCTTTTCGTACTGTTTGTAGGTGGCCTTGGCGAGGGGGAGTTTTATGTTTTGTTCGTCAGCAAGTCTTAGGGCGATGCCGCTGTCCTTGGCGGCATGCTCGGCACTAAAGTAGCACTCGTGGTCCTTGATCACCATGTCTTCACCGTCCGTCTCGAGTACGCGGCTGTTTGCGCCGGTTTGGCTGAAGACTTCGCGGACGATGCCCAGATCCAGACCGAGGGCGTCGGCGAGACCCAGTCCCTCGGCGAGGCCGGCGGTGTTGATGTTCATGACCATGTTGACCAAGGCTTTGACCTGCCCGGCGGTACCGGAGGGGCCGATGTAGCGGTTGATACTGGACAGGTCATCCAGAATGGGCTTGGCACGATCGAAAGCTTCTTGTTTGCCGCCGCACATGAGGTAGAGCGTACCNTCGCGGGCTTGGGTGATGCTGCTGGCCATGCATGCCTCCAAGCTCTGGGCTTTGTGTTCCGCGGCCCACTTTTCGACCTTTACATGAATGGCTGGACTGACGGTGGCGCAGTTGACGAACAGGGTGCCTTCGGCTCGAGCCAGCAGGCTGCCTGAACCGCTGAAGATATCGCGCATGGCCTTGTCGTCTGTGACGACGGTGATGACGATATCCGAACTCTTGGTAACTTCACGCAGGTCGGATTCATGATGGCATCCCAATTCCTGCGCAAGCGTGTTGGCGCTCTCGACATTCACATCGTAAACGACGCTGATGTTGTGGCCTTGATCCTTGAGCCTACGGGCCATGTTCGCACCCATACGGCCTACACCGACGAATCCAATTCTTTCCGACATTTTTGAGGGGTTGGTTGGGTTCTATGCAAAAACCGCCTCGCCCACAGCGAGGCAGATTTTTTACAGACGGGCGAAACTAATTCGAAATCGCCGCATTGGCAACGGTTTTTTGTAAAAAACCGCTGTTTTGAGTGTCATGTCCCAAGGTGAGTGTGGGGCTGGGGTGGGCTTGTTGGGTGATGGAAACTTGAATATGCAGGGCACCGGCGCGCTGGAGTACGGTGCCGAGCTCGGCTTGGGCCAGTTCCGGGGTGTTGCATTCCCGACTGAGATGGGCACAGAAAATATGATGGAGTTCGTCGTGGAGAAGGGTTTCGACAAATTCAGCGGCGCCTTCATTAGAGAGATGGCCGTGGCGGCCCATGATCCGTTGCTTGAGGTGCCACGGCCGGTGCGGGCAGTCGCGCAACAGGTCGGTGTCGTAATTGGTTTCCAAGACGAGCACGTTGGCCGAGCGGACACGATCGGCAATGAGGCGGGTGCCATGGCCCAAGTCGGTCAGGTAACCGATTCGTCCCTGTGAGGTGTGCAGGAGGAAGCCGACGGTTTCCACGGCGTCGTGCGGCACATAAAAGGTGTCAACACTCACGCTGCCGATCTCGAGGGATTGCCCGGTTTCGAACAGGCGAAAGTCAAACGGGGTGCGGTGGATGCGCTCGATTTCCTCGGCGGTCAGGCGATTGCAATAGACAGGCAGGCCGAGCTTGGCGGCGATGTGCTTCAGGCCGGCGATGTGGTCGGAATGTTCGTGGGTGATCAGCACGCCATCGAGCCGTTCGGGGATGCGCTCAAGAGTGGCGAGTCGTTGCTTGATCTGCCGCGCGCTGAAGCCGCAATCCAGCAGCAACCGTGTGCCATCTGCTTCCAGATAGGCGGCATTGCCGGCCGAGCCACTACCCAAAATCGTGAACTTCACCTCCCCCACGCACGGCAGTGTAGGGAGGTTGTCGTGGCGGTACAATTTTTTTCGGTCCCCATGTTGCGCGGGGCAAATTTGGGCGTATATTCAGGATGATCCCCTTGCTGGCGCGGGGAGGTGTCGTGGCCAAGCAGATTGCGTGCCATTCGTCTTGCTTCGCGTGATGCATTGGGGTAATCAATGGGTACCCGAAATGGCGTTCGAACCCAGAATGCAGCTTGGACAACGGCTGGCACAGGTCCAGACGATGTCTCCCCAGATGCAGCAATCGCTGGCGATGCTGCAGGCCCCGATGCTGGACTTGCGGGCCATGATCAACAAGGAGCTGCAGGAGAACCCCGTTTTGGAGGAGGTTCCCTTGGAGGAAATCGCCAAGCGTGAGGAAACCGGCGCGGAGGGGGCAGCGCCGGAAAACGGCGAGGCGCAATCCGAAGCAGCGGTGGAGCCGCCCGCGGATACGCAGGTGGATCCCGCGAAGGAGAACGGCAACGAACCGGTGGACGATTTTCAGCAGGAGCTGGAGCGTCTGGCTGAGTTGAGCGAGGAGTGGCGGGATCATTTCAACGGCGCGCAGACCACCCCCATCCAGCGGCCCACGGTGGACGATGAGGAGCGGCGCCAGTTCATGTTCGATTCTTTGACGGTGGACATCACGCTGGCGGATTTCTTGGCCGAGCAATCACGCATGAGTGACCTGGACGCCGACGAGATGACCGTGGCCGAGGTGGTGATCGGCAACATTGATGAGTATGGATACCTCGAGGCTTCAGTTGAGGAGTTGATGCAGGCCACCAATGAAGACCGCGACATGGTGGAGGAGGTCCTGTGTGTGATTCGCTCCTTTGAGCCGGCGGGCGTGGGCGCGCGTGACCTGCGCGAGTGTCTGTTGCTTCAACTGGAGCGCAAGGGCATGATTGACTCGGAGGAATACCGCGTGGTGGATCGGTACATGGATGCGCTGGGGCGGCGGCGGTTCCCCGAGATTGCGCGCGCGCTGGGAGTTGAGGTGGACGAGGTGCAGGACATTGCCGAGAACATTGGCCACTTGGAGCCGCGTCCTGGGCGCGCGTTCCTACCCGACTCGGAGGCCATGGTGGTGTTGCCCGAGGTATTCGTGGAATGGAAGGATGGCGACTACGTGGTTTCCTCCAACCGCGAGGAAATGCCGCAGGTGCGCATCAGCAATGATTACAAGGACATGCTGGCGGGTGCGCGCGATGCCAAGGACGTGCGCGAATACATTCGGTCCAAAATTCGCGACGGCAAGTTTCTCATCAAGAGCATTCAGCAGCGGCACGACACGATTTTAAAGATCGCGAAGGAGATTGTGGGCAGGCAGCGGGAGTTCATGGATGAAGGGGTGTCCGAACTCAAGCCCATGACCATGTCCGAGGTGGCCGAGGAGGTGGGGGTGCATGAAACCACCGTTAGCCGCGCGGTGTCCGGCAAGTACATGAAGACCCCGCAGGGGTTGTTCGAGATGCGCTATTTCTTCACCAGCGCACTCAAGACTGCCACTGGTCAGGATGTCAGCAACGCCAGCGTGAAACAGGTCATTCAGGATTTGGTGGACAACGAGGACAAATCCAAGCCGCTCAGCGATGAGCAAATCGTCAAAACACTGGCGGACAAGGACCTGAAAATCGCTCGCCGCACCGTGGCCAAGTACCGCGGCGAATTGGGAATCCTCTCCTCGAACATGAGGAAGGTGTACTGATTCTCAAGGCAGCGCGGCCTTGGTCTTCTTTTGCAGCTCGTCCAACTGTTCCTGCAAATCCCGTTTGGTGGCTTGATCCATCCGGTCGATGAACAGGATGCCGTGCAGATGATCCGTCTCGTGCTGGATCGCGCGGGCGAGCAGTCCGCCGCAGTTGAATTCAATGGATTTACCGTCCCGGTCCAGCGCCTTCACCGCCACGGACTCGGGGCGCGTGATCTCTGCGTACATTTCCGGAAAGCTCAAGCAACCCTCGCCGCCGGCAACGGGGTCATCCAAGGGGGTGAGTTTCGGGTTGATCAACACCAGCGGCATGATGGAGTTGGGATCCGCCTCCCGGCCGTCCAGCTCCAGCGTCGAGGGCCGATCCTCTACGGCGCGGATATCCAGCACGGTCAGCTGAACCGCCTCGCCGACCTGTTGCGCGGCGAGACCGATGCCATTGTATTCGGACATGGTCTCGAACATGTCTTCGATCAGCGATTCAATCTCCGGGGTGACCGCGTCCACACGCGCACCCTTTCGGCGTAGCACGGGATCGCCGTAATATTTTAATGCAAGCAGCATCGTGTCCGGGAAGGAAAACAGGAAGCGGACCGGGCGATCAATCCGAATCGACACCCAGCAGGCCGAGGATGCGTTCCAAGTCGTCGTCGTTGTAAAAGTGGATCTTTAGTGCACCCTTGCCCTTGCGGTAACTCAACGCCACTTTCGTTCCCAGTTTCTCAGTGAGCTTGTTACGCAAAGCTTCCACATGAACATCCGGTGCCGCCGCGCTGCCTCCCTTGGTCGCGGGGGCACCGCTGCCTTTCTGGAGGCTGGCCACTAGTTCCTCCGTGGCGCGCACGCTGAGGTTTTCCTTTAAAATCTTTTCCGCCGCCAATTTTTGCCGAGTGGCATCCTCAATGCCTAGGATGGCCTTGGCGTGGCCCATGGAAAGGCGTCCTTGGCGCACATGGATTTGCACGGCCTCATCCAGTTTCAAGACGCGCAGCGCATTGGCCACCGCCGCCCGGCTGCGGCCCACGCGTGCGGCTGCCTGTTCTTGCGTGTACTGGTGCAGGTCAATCAACCGCTGGAAACCCTGTGCTTCCTCAATGGGGTTCAGATCCTCGCGCTGGAGGTTCTCGATGAGGGCCATTTCGAGCACCTCGGCATCGGACGCCTCGCGCACCACCACGGGTACCTCCGCCATGCCGGCTATCTTGGCCGCCCGCCAGCGGCGCTCTCCTGCAATCAACTCCAGGTAGTCGCGTGCAGGTCGCACGATCAGAGGCTGGACGATGCCGTTGGCCTCAATGGATTGCGCCAGTTCTTCCAAGGCCAGCCGGTCGAAATCCTGCCTTGGCTGCACGGGGCAAGGCTGCAGCTGATCCAGTGTCACCAGCTTGATGGTTTCGTCCGTGGAGGTTTCGGGAGGTGGCGCACCGGTGGTGGGTGCCGCGGACTGCTCTCCCAACAGCGCTCCCAAGCCCCGGCCCAATCCAGTCTTTGCCATGCGGCAAGCTGGGCGGGGGACTAAGGGATGTCAATTTTCAGCTACTCACAATAAATTCACGCCGTGAGCCACAAGAGCCCCGCCATCGCCGCGCGTATTGCCCACCTAAGGGGGCGTGTTCAGCCGGCCCACTTACTCGGTTGGCTGGAGTGTTTCAATGCGGGCGAATTTTACGAGGCGCACGATGTGCTGGAAGACTTGTGGCTGGAGGATCGGGCAGCGCCAGTAGCGGATTTTTACAAGGGGCTCATCCAGTTGGCTGGTGCCTTTGTGCATCTGATCATGCATGAAAATCCAGAATATCCCGCAGCCGGCCCGCGCCTGCACGCGTCGGCCAAACTCTTTCGACTGGCCCGGTCAAACTTGGCCAAATACCCGTGGGCACCCCACGGTTTTCCCTCACACGAGGCGCTGGAGGTCATCGACCATTGGCTGGGCCTGTTGAAGGAAGGGGACGCCGGACCCAATCCGCTGGATACGGAACAGCCTCCGCGCCTTTGGCGTGATTGTTTTAAAGAGAGAGCAGGGGAATGAGGTCGCTCTGGGCCTGTTCGGGTGTGTCGAATTGGATGGCATGCCAATGCCTTTGCCGGGCTGCGGCGATGTTCTCGGGCCGGTCGTCAAGGTAGGCGATTTCAGCGCCCTCTTGGCCTGTGGCATCTTCGAGGGCCTGATAGATTTCGGGGGCTGGTTTTAAAGCGCCAGCCTCGTGGGACAGGAGGTGGCCGGTAAATCTCGGCCAGAAATCATAGGTGCGGCTGATGTGGGCGACGGCCATGGCGTTGGTGTTGGAAAATGTCCACGTGGCGATGCCGGCCGCCTCGATACGGGCGTGTAGGGCAATGGTCTTGTCGATGGGTGTGAAGATGTCCTCGAAAAGAGAGGCAAACTCCGGCAGTTCACCCGCGAAGTCAGTTTCTTCCTGTACGACGGCGAAGAAGGCTTCGTTGTCCAGTCGGCCGGATTCGTATTCAGCCAACAGGGGGGATTGATTCAGCAGTTGGTTGAGTGCGGCTTCGTTCAGCCGGGTTCGGGGTGCCATGCGGCGGGTGAGGATGCCATAGTCAAAGTCGAGCAAGACCTTGCCAATGTCGAAAGCAACGACGCGAATCATGACATTTCCCGGCGGCCTTCAAGAGCGTGGCTCAGGGTCAACTCGTCAGCGAACTCCAAGCCGCTGCCCGCGGGCAGCCCGTGGGCGATGCGGGTGATCTTTGCGCCTTGGGCGGAGAAGCGCTGGGCGAGATAATTGCTGGTGGCGTCTCCCTCCACATCCGTGCCCAAGGCCAGGATGATCTCAGTGATGCGGTCTTGTTCCATGCGCTGCTCCAGTTCGGCGATGCGCAGATCCTCGGGATCTACGCCGTTTAATGGAGAGATGCGCCCGCCCAGAACGTGGTAACGGCCGTTGAAGGCACCGGACTTATCGAGGTTGATGACATCCACGGGGGTTTCCACGACGCATAGGGTGTCGGCTTCACGGCGATCATCGGCGCAGAGCGCACAGGGTTGCTGCTCGGTGAGTGCGCCGCAGATGTTGCAGGATTGAACTTTTTCCCGCGCACTCAGGATGGCCGCGGCGAGTTGCTTGACTTGGCCGGTTTCGCCTTGGACCAGATGCAGCGCAAGGCGCTCCGCGGAGCGTGGGCCGATGCCCGGCAATTGCCCCAGCGCGGCCACGAGTTCCGCGACCGGATCCGGCAGTGCGGCACCCATTACATGCCCATGCCCGGCAGACCAAGGCCGGAGGTGATCTTGCCCATCTCCTCGCGTTGGATGCTTTGCCCTTGGCTGATGGCGGTGTTGACGGCGGTGAGCAGCATGTCCTCGAGCATCTCGGCGTCGTCAGGATTAAGCGCCTCGGGATCAATCTTGATGGACTGGATGGCGCCGTCACACTTGGCGACCACCTTGACGGCACCTCCGCCGCTGGTGGATTCGACGGTGCGCTCGGACAATTGGGCCTGCACCTCCTCAGCTTGCTGCTGGGCGCGCATGGCTTGTTTCATTAGTTTGTTCAGGCTTGCCATTGTTGTTTATGGGGATCGAACGTCCACGATTTGTCCCTTGAAAACCTCCAAGGCTTTCTGGATGAGGGGATCGTTTTTAAACTCGTCGGTGTCCACCGGGCCTTCCGATGGCTTGGGCGTGGCGGGTGCGCCGGACTCGTGGGCCTCGGTTGAAGTGCTGGCGGGTTGAGTGGGCAGGTTTTCCCAGTCGGCGGGTCGGTCGGCTTGCACAAATTGAATCTCGAAGCCGGGATGCCCCATCTGCTCCAATGACTTGGCTAGAGTTTGCTGAAACTTGGGGTTGTCCGCGAGGTCCATTTGGTCGGCGTACTCTGGCGCGAAGCCGATGGTGGCCTTGCCATTGTCCAAGGAAACGGGGTGTGCCTCGGTGAGGTAGCCAGCGGCAAAGGGTTGTAGCTCGCCGGCGCGTCTCACAAGTTCCGGCCACAGGGCGGTCAAGTCCCCGGCCGACGTAGTGATGGCTTGGATTTGGGGAGCGGATTCGGCCTTGGGTTTGGGGGCCGGTTGAGTTTGTGGTTTGGGGCGGGCCTGAGCTTGCGTGGGGGGGGCGGTAGTGCCGCCTTGCGTGCGCAGTTCCTGCAGCCGGTCGAGAAGGTCGTCGAGGCTCATGGCGCCCGCGGCCTGAACGGCCTTGAGCAGGCTGACCTCGACAAGGATCTTCTTGGAGGCGGCGTCGCGCAAGCGCAGTTCGCAGTCGGTCAACACCTCAAGAATGCGGCCGAGAGCGTCCATGTCGGCCAGCTGTGTTTGGGCTTCGAGGGCGGTCTTCTCGGCCTCGGTAATCTCTAGGAGGCTTGTGTCTCCCTGGGAGACGGAGAAGACCATGAGGTTGCGGAAGTGGTTGAGGAGGTCGCCCACTAGGCGACGCAGTTCTTTGCCGTTGCCGGCCAGTTCATTGAACTGTCGCAGGGCGTCTTCGGTTTCTCCTTTTAAAACAGATTCCGCCAGACCAAGCAGTTGGCCCTGCGCGGCCAAGCCGAACATGGAGAGCACGTCGTTCTCGGTGATGTTGTCTCCGCAAAAGCTGATGAGCTGATCCAGCGTGGATTCCGCGTCGCGCATGCCCCCATCGGCGCCTCGGGCAATGGCGTGCAGGGCGGGCTCATCGATTTTCACCTTCTCCTGTTCAGCGATCTCTGCGAGGTGGGTGACAATTTTGGCGGCGGGAATGCGGCGCAGGTCAAAGCGTTGGCAGCGTGAGAGGATGGTGGCCAGCACCTGCTCGGGCTCGGTGGTGGCGAACATGAACTTCACGTGCTCCGGCGGCTCCTCAAGGGTCTTCAGCAAGGCGTTGAAGGCTTCTTTGGTGAGCATGTGCACCTCGTCGATGATGTACACCTTGAAGCGCGCGGCGGCGGGGGCGTAGTTGACGGTGTCGCGCAGTTCACGGATTTGGTCGATGCCGCGGTTGCTGGCGCCATCGATTTCCAGCACGTCGAGCGAGCGACCCTCGGCGATCTCCTGGCAACGCTCGTCATGCTCCGGAAAATCCACGGAGGGACCGCTGGTGGCGTTCAGGCACTTGGCAAAAATGCGCGCGATGGTCGTCTTGCCCGTGCCGCGGGGTCCGGCGAAGAGGTAGGCGTGGGCAATGCGGCCGGAGGCAATGGCGTTGCCCAGCGTGGTGGTGACATGCTCCTGCCCCACCACGTCGGCAAACCGTTGCGGGCGGTATTTACGCGCTATGACCTGATAGGACATGAATGAAAAAAGCCAGGGTGACCACGGCAGATGCAGATCAAGCTACCGTTGCTGCCTTCCGGCCCTGGCGGGGTTCGCAAGCCCGCATTCCATGGGCCCTGGCAAATTCGCGGCGAGTCTGCCGCCGCTTGTCAAGGGCGGCAAGCAAATCCGTTATTCCTCCACCGTGAACTTGTGGATGGTCGAGGTGCGGTAGGTCGCGCCTGGGCGGAGAATGGTGCTCGGGAAATCGTCGTGATTCACCGAGTCCGGGAAATGCTGGGTCTCCAGACACAACGCGCCACGGTGAACGTAAGTCTTTCCTTTTTTGCCGGTCTGGCCGTTGAGGAAGTTGCCGCTGTAAAACTGGATGCCCGGCTCGACGGTGCTGATGGTCATCACGCGTCCGCTGGAAGGATCCTTCAAGACTGCTGCCACGCGCATTTCGCCAGGGTTGCCGTTGACCACAAAGTTGTGGTCGTAGCCCTTCCAGGGTGTGTCATCAGCGGGAATGCGTTCGCCGATGATATGCGCGGTGCGAAAGTCAAGAGGGGTATCTTCCACGTCAACGATCTCACCGGTGGGAATAAGCGTGTCGTCGGTCTTTGTGTATTTGTCGGCGTTGAGGGTCAGCACGTGGTTGAGTACCGTGCCGCTGCCGGCACCGGCGAGGTTCCAGTAGGCGTGGTTGGTGAGGTTAATCGGAGTGGATTTGTCATTGCCTTCCAGCTTGGCCTCGTACTCGATCCGCAACTCGTTATCGTGGGTCAGCGTGTAGGTCACTAGAATCACGAGGGTGCCGGGGTAGCCTTCCTCGCCGTCGGGGCTGGTGTAGCTGAACACGATGCCCTGTCCCTCGCGGTTGATGAAGGGGGCCCCCTTCCACATGACCCTTGGCAGGGCGCGCTCATTGCCGCCGTGGAGATGGTTCGGCTCGTTGTTGATGGCCAGTTGATATTCCTGGCCGTTCAGGGTGAACTTGCCCTTGGCAATGCGGTTGCAGACACGACCGGTGGTGCAGCCAAAGTATTGGTTGCCTTCGCCTAGGTAGCCCTCCACGCTGTCAAAGCCGTTAACCACATCGGCAAACCGGCCGCCCTTGTCGGGCACATGCATTTCCACCAGTGTCGCGCCGTAGTCCGTCACCTTGGCCACGAGACCGTTCTTGTTGCGCAGGGTCCACAAGGTGGCGGAAGCTTCCTGATTGTCCGGCAGCTTGGCGGTGCCAAAGGGCTCGGAGGTCACGGGTTGTTCGGCCTTGTCTGAGGTAAAGGGCATCTTGATTTTCCCGAAGGTGTTCTTGACCGTGTCACAGCCCGTGGTAGCCAGCGCGGCCGCCAACAGGCAGGGCAATGTTGTCTTGAAAAGGTTGGTGCGCATGGGCGATTTCAACCATGAGCCGCCCCCCTTGGCAACCTTAAAGCTGGGCCGTCGGGTGGCTGACGGCCACGACGCACTGCGCCGGTTGGAAATAGCGCGCCGCAACCTCCTGAATTTCCCCCAGCGTCACGGCCTCGTACCGCGCGTCGTCCTGTTCCCCGGCGTCGTGGCCCAAGCCATAAAGTTCATCCAGTCCCTTGGTTGTGGCCAGCCCGCCCAAGTCCTGCCGGGCAATTTTCTTTTGGCCAATCACCTTGGCCTTGGCCCGGGCCAGTTCCTCCTCCGTCAATCCTTCGTCACGTAGCTTGCCCGCCTCGCTCAATAGTTCCTGTTCCACCTGTACCGCTCCTTCGCCCGAGGTGCCCGCGTAAAACGCAAAGAAGCCGGGTGACAATCCCGGCTGGCTCTGGGCGCCCACGTAGTAGGCCAGCCCCAACTCCTCGCGAATGCGCAGGAACAGCCGGCTGCCCAGGTCGCTGCAGGCTTCGCTGATCAACTCCAGCGCGTAGCGATCCTTGTCCATGAATGTGCAACCGCGGTAGCCGGCCACCACCACGGCTTGTTCCTTGTCGCGCTCCACGGCCAAGCGTTGCATGCCGGGATCGCGCTCCATTGGCGGGGCCACCTTGAATTCATTCCCAGCGTTCCACAAACCAAACGCCTTTTCAACTTCCACGCGAACGTCCGTCGTGTTGACGTCGCCGAAGATGGCGATCACGCAGTTGTTGGGCACCGCCAAGCCTCGGTGGAATGATGCCAAGTCTGCTGTGTTCAGTTTGGCGAGGCTTTCCTCTGTTCCCAGAGGATCCAGCCCATAACCCGTGGTGCCGAACATTTTGCCTCGCATCATTCGAAACGTGGCATGCAGCAGCTTGTCCTGCTGGGTTTTAAGGGCTGCCAATTGGACCTCTCGCTGGCGCGCCAAGGCTTCCGCCGGGAAAGAGGGCTGCAACACTACGTCTGCAAAGACCTCCAGCCCCGGCGTTACGTCGGGCTTCAACACCTCCGCCGTCACTCCAAAGCTGTTGTTGCCTCCGTAAGCGTCGATATGGCCGCCTACGGATTCTACCTGCTCGGCGATTTGCATTCCGGTCCGTTTCGCCGTTCCTTTCACCATCAGCTTGGCCATCAACTGGGTGATGCCCGAATCCTTCTCTGTCTCCGCGAGTACTCCCCCCATGAACATGCCCCGCAATTGCACAAAAGGCAGTCGGTGATCCTCTTTCACCAGCAGCCGGAGGCCGTTGGGGAATTCAAATTTTTGCACGGGACTGGATGAATGGCTGGCTTCTGTCCGGGCTGCGCGTGGCGCGGCTCCCTCGGGCAGCAGCGCATATAGGGTCCGGTTTGTGTCCGCAAGGTGCGTTTCGGCCACGCGCTGTACATCCGGTGGCGTCACCGCCTTCACGGCCTCCAGATAGCGGTCCGCAAAGTCCAGGTCGTGCACCGAGATCCAACTGTCCCCCAAGGTTTGCGCCTGGCCTTCCATGGTCTTGCGCGTGCCCAGCGTGGCGGAGATGAACTGCTTGACCACCTTGCCCAACTCGGCGTCCGATACCAGGTCGTTCTTCAACTGCTGCAACTCCTGCTGCATGGCCTCTAGGGCCGGTCCAAATTTTTCCGTGTCCACCACCGCGCTCATCCCGAACAGGCCCGAGCCCACTGGCGTGTAGGTCCACGCATCCGCGCTGTTCACGAGGCCTTGTTTTTCTCGCACGCTTTGGTACAGCCGCGAACTACGGCCGCTGCCCAGAACCGTGGCCAGCACGTCCAGCGCGGGCAGATCCGGATGGCGCACATCCGGCACGTGCCACGACACATGCAGATGACCAAGTTGGATGGCCGCCTCTTCCACCAGATCTCGCGGCGCAGTCTGCCGGGGTTCCTCCGGCAACACTTGCGGCGGCAGCGGCTTATGCTTGTTGCTTTCAAAGGCCTTGTGGATTTGGGCGATCATCTGGTCCGAGTCCACGTCTCCCACCACCACGAAGAATATGTTGTTCGGAATGTAACGTGACTGGTAGTAACCGACAATGTCCTCCCTCTTCAGCTCATTGAAAATATCCGGGTAACCGATGATTGTATGCCGATAGGGGCTCACGGTGTAGGCCGTTTCGAACAGCCGTCGGCTGCTACGCCGTGACGGATCGTCCTGACCCATGTCGATCTCCCGTCGGATTACATCCAGTTCCTTGGCCAATTCATCCTCCGGCAGCGTGGCGTGCTGCATGATGTCGCACAGGATGTCCACCGCCGTTTCCGCGCCGGTGTTCGGTGCATCTATATAGTATACCGTCCGGTCAAACGACGTGTAGGCGTTCATGTACCCGCCCGCCGCCTGCACCTCTTGATCAATGCGTCCGACGCCTCGCGTTTCCGTGCCCTTGAACAGCATGTGTTCCAGAATGTGCGACAAGCCCGCGCCCAGCCATTCCCCTTCGTGGATGCTGCCCGTCATGGCCCATGCCTGTGCCGAGACCACCGGCGCGCTATTGTCCTCACGGACAATTACCGTCAAGCCATTGTCCAGCGTCACCAGCCGGGTGTTGCCGGGAAAACAAGTTGGGTCATCCTGCGCCATGCGCGCGGAGCCTACCTCGCGCCCTCCCCGGACACCAGCGAGAATCATCCCCGTGCCCGTCAAGTCATTGAAATTGAAAACGGGGTCCATTCATTTTATACTGCACTGTTGCCTGACCCCGCTTCCCACTCACATGCCTTGTCCACCGGCGCGGAGATCGGTGAAGGCCGCTACACGCTCATCGCCGAGTTGGGTCGTGGCGGCATGGGCGTGGCCTCAGTCGCTTCCGCCCGCCATTTTTCTTGATCTGAAAGGGATAAATGGAGAGGCTTCCTGGGTTGAATGTGGCCCGGTTTATCTTTGCTTTTCTGATGGCTGACGGGCTGGTGTGGGCCGCGCCAAGCCAGCATGATGCCATCCCTGTTTTGCTTCGCCGTTGCACGATGTGTCATGGGCAGACATTGCAGGATGGCGGGGTGGATTTGCGGACGAAGGCTTCGATGCTGGCAAGCAAGGCGTTCGTGTCCGGCAAGCCGGAGGAGAGCCCTTTAATCAAGCGCATCGTCTCACGGGCCTGTCCGCCGGATCAAAACATCAGCATGGCCGGCATCGAGCGGATGAGCGATGGAGAGCTCAAGACGCTTCGCGACTGGATTGCCGCCGGGGCACCGGAGGTGAAACAGCAACTCGCGCCGCAGAAGGTGGATTCCAAGGCCCGCGAGCATTGGGCGTTTCAGTCGCCTCAACGGGCCGAGGTGCCGCGGGTGCAAGCAGCCGGTCGCGTGGCCAACCCGATTGATGCCTTTCTGTTGAAGCAGTTGGAGGCACAGGGACTCTCGTTTTCTGCCGAGACCGACAAGCTAACTTTACTGCGCCGAGTCACTTTTGACCTGACAGGCCTGCCGCCGACCACCCGGCAGATGAATGCGTTCCTTAAGGACGATAGCTCAACCGCATTGGATAAGGTGGTGGATCGTCTGCTCGCCTCGCCGGCTTATGGTGTGCGTTGGGGGCGGCATTGGCTGGACATGGCGGGGTATTCCGATTCCGAGGGCAAACGCAATGCGGACATGATCCGCGAACACGCTTGGAAATATCGCGACTACGTCATCAACGCCTTCAATGCCGACAAGCCGTATGACCAGTTTTTGCTCGAGCAAATCGCCGGTGATGAACTGGTAGATTACGCCGATGCCGATGCGGTGGATGCCAACGTGATTGAGAAGCTTGTGGCCACCGGTTTCCTGCGCATGGCGCCCGACGGTACGAGTGCCAATCCGGTCAATCGTGTGGAGGATCGCCTGCAGGTGATCGATGACGAGCTGCAGATTCTTGCCGGTGGTGTACTCGGCCTCACGCTCAAGTGCGCCAAGTGCCACGACCACAAATACGATCCCATTAGCCAGCGTGATTACTATTCCTTCGCCGCCATCTTCAAGGCGGCTTACGACGAGTACAACTGGCTCACGCCGCAAGCTTTCCGCAATCAATGGAAGGGCAGCAGTCGACGCCACTTGCCCGTGGCGTTACCCGCCGAGCGCAAGGCGGTCGAGGCGCACAACGCGAAGATCGACCAAGATCTGCAGCCGATGGAGGAAAAATTCAAAACGGTGAAAGGCAAAGAACGCGGCGAGCTGAAAAAGAAAATCGACGAACTGAAGGCAAAGAAACAATCGATGCCGCTCATCCGAGCGCTGTGGGATCGCGGGGAAGCGTCACCCACATACGTCAACCTCCGCGGCAATCCGGGCAGCCCCGGGCCATTGGTGGGGCCGGCTTTACCCGTGGTGTTTTCGGAGAAACCGTTCCAACCCGCCAAGACGGTGGGCAAAAATAAAACGGGCAACCGCCTGGCGTTGGCGCGATGGATCGCCAGTCCGGAGCATCCGCTCACCGCGCGTGTATGGGTGAACCGCGTTTGGAAACATCACTTTGGGCGCGGCATCGTCAGCAGCCTCGACAACTTCGGCAAACTCGGTGCGCCGCCCACGCATCCGGCGCTGCTCGATTGGCTCGCGCGAGAACTCGTCGAAAACAAATGGAGCACCAAGCATTTGCACCGGCTCATTTGCACCAGCACGACTTATCGCCAAACATCCGTGAAATCCGCGGCGGCATCGCGGTTGGATCCGGATAATCACTTGCTCTCCCGCATGCCCATGCGCCGGCTGGATGCCGAGGAACTGCACGACGGCTTGATCGCCATCACCGGCCGGCTCAATTCGCGGCTGGGCGGCAAGCCCGATGATGTGCAGGTGCGCGAGGGCGGATACGTAACTGGCAAACCCGGCGAGGGCGGCTGGCGTCGCAGCGTGTACATTCGTCAACGCCGCAAGCACATTATGACTTTGCTCGAGACCTTTGACCTGCCGGCGATGAATCCAAACTGCGTGACGCGCATCAACTCCACC
Organism: Verrucomicrobiales bacterium; assembly: GCA_002721895.1. The sequence goes on along the minus strand of PBLV01000011.1, from coordinate 144,517 downwards.
GTGGTACAGCAGCCGCTGTTCCTCCTGCACGACAAGGTGGTGCACGGGCTCACTCGCAAGCTGGCGACCGATTTGCAAAAGGAAGCGCAGGGCCTTGAGCCGGTGGTGCGGCTCGCCTTTGAGCGCATCGTGAACCGGCCGCCTTCCGCCAAGGAATTAAAGCAAACCGTCGCCGCCATGAAAGGATTAGAGGCCGAGTACACCAAAGCGGGCGTGGATGGCCAACGTAACAAGGCGCTTGCTGAGGTTTGCCACGCGCTTTTTAATAGCGCGGCGTTTTTGTACATCGACTGACATGAATCCGAACCCCATCAACCGCCGGCAGTTTTTCGACAGCGTGCAGAACGGCCTGTATGGTGCGGCGCTGGCATCGTTGCTCACGCGCGATCTGTACGGCAAGGAGCCACATCATAAGCCGGCGCTGCCGATGGACACGCGTCCGCGCCAGCCGCATTTCGCGCCGCGCGCCAAGGCGGTGATTCAGTTTTGCATGCAGGGCGGACCGTCGCAGGTGGACCTGTTTGATCCCAAGCCGGCCCTCAACAAATATCACGGTCAGGATGCGCCGGAGGAATTCACCAAGGTGGCCCCGGCCGGCCGCAGCATGAAGGGCAAGGTGATGCGCAGTCACTGGAAGTTTGCCCGGCACGGCCAAAGCGGCGCGTGGGTGAGCGAGCTGCTTCCGCACACGGCCAAGGTGATTGACGAGATCGCGATCATCCGCTCAATGTACAACGTACACGAAAACCACGAGCCGGCTTGTTACAAGTGGCAGAGCGGCGAGATTTTTCCCGGCCACCCGACACTCGGCGCGTGGGTGACGTACGGCCTCGGCAGCGAGAGCCGAAACCTGCCGGCGTACGTGGTGTTGGCCGATCCGCAAAACCGTTTGCCGGTCAACAATGTCGAGAACTGGATGAGCGGTTATCTGCCGCCGTTGTATCAGGGCACGCAGATCAAGAGCGAAGGCACGCCGATGCTGCACATCAAGCCGGACTACGAGGAGCCCGCCGGCGTCACCGCCGCCAAGCGTAACCTCATCAACGCGCTCGATCGCATGCACAAGGCCAAGCGTCCGAATCAGCCCGTTCTCGATTCGCGCATTGCCAATTATCAGATGGCCGCCCGCATGCAGGTGCAGGCCAGCGAAGCGCTCGATGTCTCCAGCGAAACCGAGGCCACCCGCTCGCTGTACGGCATTGGCGAAAAGGAAACGGACAACTTCGGCAAACGCTGCCTCATGGCCCGTCGCCTCGTCGAGCGCGGCGTGCGGTTTGTGCAGATATATCCGCGTGGCCAAATGTGGGACAACCACAGCAACATCAAAACCTCACTGCCCGCCGCCTGTCGTCAGAGCGACAAACCCTGCGCCGCGCTCCTGCGCGACCTGCGCCAGCGTGGTCTGCTCGACGACGTACTCGTGCTGTGGGGCGGAGAATTCGGCCGCTTGCCGATGGCCCAAGGCGACTACGGCAAAGCGGGGCGCGATCACGGTCCGAGCGGCTTCACCAACTGGCTCGCCGGCGGCGGCGTGAAAGGCGGCGTGGTTTACGGCGAGACCGACGACATCGGTTACGGCGCCGTGAAGGACCGTGTCAGCATCCAAGACTGGCACGCAACCATCCTGCACCAACTCGGTATGGATCACGAAAAACTCACCTTCGACCGCAACGGCCTCGAGGAACGCCTGACGCACACTTACCCCACGCGGGTGGTGAAGGAGATTCTCTAGCATGATCCGCTGGCTGGCAGGCGTGGTATTGGCAGCCGGCCTACACGCCAACGACTGGCCCTCCTTTCGCGGGCCGCAAGCATCGGGCGTTGCTGACGGACAGAATCTTCCCGCCCAATGGGATGTGCCGAAAGGACAAGGCGTCCTATTCAAGGTGGCGGTCCCCGGCTTGGCACATTCTTCGCCGATCATTGCGGGCGATCGGTTGTTTCTCACCACGGCGGTGAGCAGTATTGTGGATCCCACTTTTAAACCCGGCTTGTACGGTGCCGGAACAGCGGCTTCGGACCGGTCAGTGCATGAGTGGCGGGTGATTTGTTTGGATAAACGAACCGGCAAGGCGCTGTGGTCGCGGGTGGCGGTGAAAAAGAAGCCGACGGACAAGCGGCACATCAAGGCGACTTATGCGAACTCCACTCCGGCAACCAATGGCAAACATGTTGTGGCGTTTTTTGGGTCGGAAGGATTGGCGGCGTACACGGTCGAGGGGAAATTGCTGTGGAAGAAAAATCTCGGGCGGTTGGATGTCGGCGCTTACGACCTGCCGGAGTACGAATGGGGTTCGGCCAGTTCGCCGATTATTTGGCACGGCAAGGTGATCGTGCAGTGTGACGCGCAGAAGGGTTCGTTTATTGTGGCGTTCGATGTGAAGACTGGCAAGGAGCTTTGGCGCACGGCGCGGGATGAGTTGCCATCGTGGGGCACACCCAACGTATGGCCGGGCAAGGTGCCGGAATTGATCACCAACGGTTCCAAATTCATCCGCGGCTACAATCCAGAAACGGGCAAGGAACTTTGGCGGCTGGGCGGCAGCTCGAAAATCACCGCGCCCACGCCGGTGTTTGCCGGCGACCGCATTCTCGTCGCCAGCGGACGCCATCCCGAGCGGCCTATCTTTTGTGTCAAGGCAGGCGGCCGAGGTAACATCACCGCAACTCAACACGTCGCCTGGCAAAACCGCCGCGGCCCGTACATGCCCACGCCGCTCATTTACCGGGGCAAAGTTTACGCTCTCAACAATAGCGGGCTCATTGGATGTTTCGATTTGAAGACCGGTGAGGAACACTACTACGAGCGAATTCGACATCGCGGCCACGGCTTCAGTGCTTCGCCCGTTGCCGCTGACGGCAAAATCTATTGCGCCGGCGAAGATGGCATCGTGTTCGTACTGCAAGCCGGCGAGCGATTCCAGACCCCCAGAGAACATCAGATCGGCGAAACGCTGATGGCTACGCCGGCAATTTCTGATGGAGTGCTTTATTTGCGGGGGACGAGAACGCTTTTTGCGGTGGGCAAAAAGAAGTCTCAATAACCAATTTTCAATGAACATTGAGTACTGATAAGTGAGGTTTCCTTGAGCCTCGATCATTGAAAATTGATAACTTTGCTCCCAGTGGTATAGTATCCCCATGAGAGTTCTTTTGGCCTGTTTTTGTGCCTTTAAGCTTTCCGCCGCCTTGCCTCAATCGGCTCCAAGCCGGGCAAACCCGTGGCCCACGCGGGTTTTTGCACCTTATGTTGATGCGACGCTTTGGCCGACGTTTGATTTCTCGGCGGCGACGAGGCAACAAGGGCTTCGGTTTTACACTCTGGCATTTATTGTGGCGAAGGGATCGAATAATCCCGCGCCCAGTTGGGGAGGGTATCACTTGATGAGCAAAAAGTGGCTTTTGCCCGAGATTAATGCCATTCGCGCGGCGGGCGGAGAGGTGATGGTGTCCTTTGGGGGGGCGGCGGGCACAGAGTTGGCTGCCGCCTGCAAGACACCCGGGCAACTGCAGGCTGCTTATCAAATGGTGATTGATGCCTATGGGTTGACTCACATTGATTTTGATGTTGAAGGGTTTTGGTTGGTGGAACCCAAATCCATCGAGCGCCGGTCCCAGGCAATTGCAGGGTTGCAGGCACAGGCACGCCGTGCGAAGCGGTCGTTGCGGGTTTGGTTTACATTGCCGGCCTCGCCTTCCGGCCTCACGCGCGAGGGGATGGGGATCTTGCGTTCCGCCTTACGGCATGGCGTGGTGATTTCGGGAGTCAACGTCATGGCAATGAATTACGGGCGGGCAAACGCACCGAAGCCGATGACGGACATGGGCGCGTACGCAATTCGGGCGGCGACCAGCTTGCACGCCCAGTTGAAGGATTTGCATCACGAGAGCGGTGTCCGAAAAACGGATGCGCAGGTTTGGGCGATGGTTGGGCTGACGCCCATGCTGGGGCGCAATGATGTGAAGCCGGAGACTTTCACCCTAGATAACGCACGGGAGGTGCTTGCCTTTGCGCACCAAAAAAAGATAGGCCTGCTTTCATGTTGGTCGGCCAATCGGGATAGGCCTCCAAGCAAGAGTGGATCCAACGAGGCCAGTCCGAAACATTCGGGCATGGACCAGGAGGTATTTGAGTTCGCAAAGATTTTCCGCGGATATGGTGTCAAGAATCCCAAGTTTATCGAATGATGGATACTGGGCGTTCACTTTCCTCTTTCTCGAATTCCCGTTCGCCTATAGGGTCGGGGAAATCGATTGTCTCAGTCCACAATCAGGGAGGCTATGCAATCCGGAAAGGTCATTGAAGTGAAGGGGCTCGGATTCTTGCGATTGGGTTCGTTGAATTCCCGGTTTTCGGGAGTGTTGCTTGCGGGCTTGATGACGGTATTGTTGCCGGCGCAGGACCTGTTTTTGGAGCCGGGTGCGAGGAGTGTGGCTTCGCTGGCACTGGAACATCGGGTGGCTCGACCGGGGGACACGGTTTGGGCTGGGTTGCGCCTGGTCATCCCCAAGCCTTGGCATACCTATTGGGTAAACCACGGTGGCGTGGGGGAGGCGCCATCGGTGAAATGGGATTTGCCAACGGGAATTTCAGCTGGGGAAATCCACTGGCCATTGCCTTTGAAACATCCGTCCTTCGGGTCTATCGCTTATGTTTATGAGCATGAAGTGATGCTGCTGGTGCCGCTGAAACTATCCCCGGATCTGGAGCCGGGGATGAAGGAGCTTAAAGGGGAATTCAAGTGGTTGGAATGTACGGACGAGGAATGTGTGCAGGGCAAGGCGAGATTAGAAGCGGAATTGGTTGTGGGTGGGAAGTTGATCAAGGGGAGCAATTCGGCATTGTTTGAGAAATGGCGCGAACGGCTTCCGGAGGAAATGCCGCCGATTGAGGCGGAGTGGTCGGGTGAAGTGGCGGAGAATTTTTGGAGGCCGCTTGCCTTCAAGGTGCCGGTCGAGGACACGGAGGCAAAGGTGGAGTTTTTCCCCTACTTGGACCCGAAGGATGAGTACATGGTTCAGGCGGATGTGGAGACGGAACGGGGCGATGGGTTTGTGCGGTTGGTGCAACAGGTGGAATCGGTGGAGGAAAAATGGCCATCAGAGATTCGTGGGGTGATGCGCGTGGGGGATGCAGGGCATGAGGTGACTTTAAAGGTGGCCGCCGCGGAGAAAAACGGTGGTGGTTTCCTGCTTGCTCCAAGTTTGACTTTTGGCGGGCCGAAAACCTCCCAGTTGGATTTGGTGCTGGATGTGGCAAAAGCTCAGCGAGGAGGGAAGGTCATGGCCGGCGTGCGGTTCAAGATTCCCGATGGGTGGCATGTTTACTACAAGGACCCAGGTGGGCCGGGTTTGCCACCCCAGTTTACATGGGTGCTGCCCAAGGGAGTGGATGCGGGGGAAATTCTGTGGCCGAAACCGGAAGTGTTTAAATTTGGCGGAGAAGATTTCAACGGTTACCACGGTGAGGTGATGTTGTTGACGGAGCTGAAGCTGGCACCGGATGTGCCGGAAGGACCGTTGGAACTGCGCGTGAATGTGGAATGGCAGGAATGCAAGGAAATCTGTGTTCAAGGGGAGGCTTCACTGGTGGCGGCGTTGCTGGTGGCGGATGAATCGGAGGCCTCGGGAGATGCGGCTGAAATTGCGCGGTGGCATGCCCGGGCGGGTGGCTCACGATCCCCGCCGTCGTCCGTTCCAAATGTGGGGGCCAAAACTGAGGTGACCTTGGTGCTGGAGGCGGAGCAAGCCACGGCAGGAGGAACGGTGTTGGCAGGTGTGCGTTTCAGGATTCCGGACAAGTGGCACATCTTTTGGAAGAATCCAGGCGACTTGGGGGAAGCGCCGGGGGTGAAATGGAACCTGCCCGAAGGGGTGACTGCGGGGGAGTTGGAGTGGCCGCGCCACGAGTTGTATGAGTCAATGGGGTTCCGCCAGAATGTCTACCATGATGAGGTGATGCTGGTCGTGCCGTTGACATTGGCCAAGGATTTGAAAACCGGGCAATTGAAGCTGGAGGCGCGGGTAAGCTGGCAGGAATGCGAGGTCTCCTGTGTGCAGGGCGAGGCGAATGTTGAGGCGGTATTGCATATTGGAGATGAGCGGGTGGCTTCGGGGGATGCGGGAGAAATAAAATCCTGGCGCGCCAAGGTGCCTCCGCCGGGCAGCGAGTATGCCACGGTGGACTGGGGCCGGTTAGGCGGGATGCTGCTGCTGGCGTTCGCGGGTGGATTGATTCTAAACCTGATGCCCTGCGTGCTGCCGGTAATTGCGCTGAAGGTGATGGGGTTCGTGAATCAAAGGGAGGAGGCGCCGTCGCATGCGCGGCGAATGGGGATTCTTTACGGACTGGGTGTGGTGTTTTCATTTCTGGTGATGGTGGGAGCTCTGTTGGCTGTGCGCGCGGGAGCGGGCGGGGAGACTTGGGGCATGCAGATGCAGAACCAGTGGTTTCTGTTGTTTCTGACGGTCTTGATGACGCTTGTGGCCCTGAATTTGTTTGGTGTGTTTGAGGTGACACTGGGGGGGGCGGCTTCGGCGGCGGCGGGCGAAATGGCCGGCCGCGAAGGCAATTTGGGCGCGTTTGCTAACGGCATGTTGATGGTGGCCTTGGCGACGCCTTGTCTGGCGCCGATGTTGGGGACGGCGATTGGGTTTGCACTGACGCAGCCCGCGCTGGTGGTGACATTGCTGTTCGTCACGGTGGCCTTGGGCTTGGCGTTGCCGTATGTGGTCTTGAGTTTCAAGCCGGGTTGGCTGCGTTTTCTGCCAAAGCCGGGCATGTGGATGGAGTCCTTTAAAAAAGCGATGGGCTTTCCGATGCTGGCCGCGGCGGTTTGGCTGGCTTGGCTGACGGCGGGCAAGCTGGACGATGCCGGCGGATTGCGAGTGGGGCTCTTGCTGGTGCTGGTTGGGATGGCAGCTTGGATCTACGGGGAATTCATTCAGCGGGGGACAGCTCGCCGGGGCTTGGCTTGGCTGGGGGCATCGGGCGCCTCGGCTGCGGCTGCTGCGTGTCTGTTTGTTTTCCATGACAAGCTGGATTGGAAACCATGGAGTCAGGCAGCTGTGAGGGAGGCACGTGAGGCAGGACACCCCGTGCTGGTGGATTTCACCGCGGATTGGTGTCTTACTTGCAAGGCCAACAAGCGGACGAGCATCGAGGTGGACGCAGTTCGGGAAAAGATCGCCGCCACGGGCACGGTGGTGTTCAAGGGCGATTTCACGGACAAGAACGCGGCGATGGCCGATTTCATCAAGAGCCACGGCCGCCCCGGTGTGCCCCTGGTGCTGGTATATTCCCCGAATCTCGAATCGAAGGCGCAGATTTTGCCGGAGCTATTGACACCGGGGATTGTGCTGAAGGCTATCGATGTTGCGGCGGCGGACAGGGAAACTGAAGGCGCGGAAGATGCGGGCGAATTGACTTGGGCGCCTTGGAGTGAAGAGGCCGTGGCGGCGGCTCGGAGCGCGGGCAAGCCGGTGTTGGTGGATTTCACGGCGGACTGGTGCGCGCCGTGCAAGCACATTGAGAAAACGGCCATTAACGTGCCAAAGGTGCGGCGAAAACTGGCGCAACTGGGTGCGGCTACCTTGCAGGCGGATTTCACCGACAAGGACGAGGTGATCTTGGCTGAGATAAACCGGTTTCAGCGGGCGGGCCCGCCCTTGGTTCTGGTGTATCCACCGGACGAAAGCAGGGATCCCATCGTGATGCCCAAGAAGTTTACCGCGGAAGAGTTGCTATCGGCGTTGACCCGTTCAGTGGCGGGCGGCTCGGCCGGAAATCCGGGCTTGGAGAATGGAGTCTCGGCTGCTACTGCTTCCAACTGAATTTGTTGGACGGCAGTTGGCTTATGTTTAAAAAAGTTTTTCTATCTCTTGCCGCGGTCCTGCTGGGCGTGGGGTGTCATTCGTTTGGACCGAGCGAAGTAGGGCGGACGCATCCACTTTACAACGAGGTCATTTCACGGAGTCTCAATGAGCAGTTTCTCCTGAACCTCGTGCGGTTGCGTTATCGGGACAATCCGTATTTCCTGGAAGTGGGCAACGTGGCGGTGAATACGTCATTGGAAAGCGAGTTGAGCGCGAGCGTGAAGCTGGTGAACGGCGGCAGCGACACCACCACGCCGTCTGGCTCCGTGACCTACAAGCAGAATCCGACGGTGAGCTACACACCTTTGCGGGGCAACCAGTTCTTGAAGCAGATGCTCTCGCCGGTGCCGCTGGAGGCCTTGTTGACGCTGACGCAAAGTGGCTGGAGCGTGCAGCGGGTGATGAGTACCTGCGTGGAGCGCGCGAATGACCTGGACAACGCAGCTAACGCCAGCGGCCCGACGCCCGTCAAGCCGCCGCGCTACGAGAAATTTGCCACCATGGCAGACATCCTGCGGGAGTTACAGATGGCCGATGCCATGGAACTGGGGGCTGCGCCGGCACCGGCCGGTGGCCAAAACGGCGCCCGGTCGCACAATCTCGTGCTGCGCTTTAAAGGCGGCGCGGAATTGGCGGACCGGTTTCGCGAATTGTGCCTGCTGCTGGATGTGCCGGAGGATTCCACGGAACTGGTGTTGACCTCGGATTTCCTGAACAAGCCGGCTAATGGAGTGGCCGTGCGGACCCGTTCGATGATGGGCATCATGTTTTACCTCTCGCACAACATTGCCGTGCCGGGCGCTCACGAGAAGAAAGGTCTGGTAACGGTGACTCAGGAAGATGGCGGGGATCGATTTGATTGGGCGAAGGTGACGGGGAGGCTGTTCGCAGTTCATTCCGCCTCTAGCCGTCCGGCGGATGCGTTCTTGGCGGTGCCGTACCGTGGCAGTTGGTTTTACCTGCGGGCTAACGACTTAGAGAGCAAGAGCACGTTCATGCTCCTGAATCAATTGTTCAACCTGCAGGCCGGGGATGTTAAGACCATTGCGCCGGCCTTCACGATTGGGGTGGGGGGCTGAAAAGTTGAGGGTTGAGCGGTTGGCGGAGAGTGGGGTACGTTGCGCGCCTCTATGAGCGAACAGGAAAAACCGTTGGTTGGCGTGATCATGGGCAGTCACTCGGACTGGGCCGTGATGGAGAATTGTGTAAATCAGCTCAAGGAGCTGGGTGTGCCCTATGAGGCCAAGGTCATCTCGGCGCATCGAACGCCGGACCTGCTGCACCGTTGGGTGCAGGCGTCGAACGAGAATGGCATGGAAGTGATCATCGCGGCGGCCGGGGGCGCGGCCCACCTAGCCGGGGTTACGGCGGCCATGACGCCCCTGCCGGTTCTGGGTGTGCCCATGAAAGCGTGGAGCACGGAGGGTCTGGATTCACTGTTGTCGATGGTGCAGATGCCCGGTGGCGTGCCGGTCGGTACCTTGGCGGTGGGCAAGCCCGGCGCGAAAAATGCCGCCTTGTTGGCCGCGGCCATACTCGGCAACAAGTACCCGAAATATCGTGAGGCATATGAGGCTTTCCGCGCCAAGCAGACGGCGGATGGCGAGGCCAAGCAGGATATTGAGGGAGCCTAGATTTTTCCAGAACGCCGCGCGGTTCACTTTTCCGCAGCATATTATCTTTTTTTGCTGGTTTGCCGCCGGGGCGGGGGTTAGTTACTGGCCCGTCGCCTTTGTAACGTGAAAATTTTCTCGGGCAGATCAAACAAGCAACTGGCGGAATCCATATGCGAAGCCGTAGGGGTTCCGTTGGGGAGGTGTTTGCTCCGGGATTTTCCGAACGGTGAGACGTTCGCGAAGATCGAGGAGAATGTGCGAGGGGAGGACGTCTTTGTGGTGCAGTCGACCTCGCCACCGGTGAACCAGAACATGATGGAGCTTTTCATCATGATCGATGCGTTACGGCGGGCCAGCGCAAGCCGGATCACGGCGGTCATTCCTTTCTACGGCTATGCACGGCAGGACCGCAAGGATCAGCCGCGAGTTCCCATCAGCGCGAAACTAGTGGCCAACCTGCTTGTTGCGGCAGGGGCAAACCGGGTGTTGACGATGGATTTGCATGCGCAGCAGATTCAGGGATTTTTTGATATCCCGGTGGATCATCTCTACGCGGCGCCGGTGATCTATGATTACCTTAAGCAAAAGGAGCTGGGCGACTTGGCGGTGGTAAGCCCAGATGTGGGAGGCATCAAGATGGCGCATGCGTATTCCCAGATGCTGCATGCAAGTCTTGCTATTGTTGCCAAGCGGCGCATGAGCGACACGGAAGTGGAGACGGTATCGGTGATCGGCAATGTGAACGGGAAAACGGTACTGTTGGTGGATGACTTGACGGAGACGGCTGGCACCTTGGTCACCGCGGCAAAACTGCTGCGCCGGCGTCGAGCCAAGCGGATTATTGCGTGTGTTTCCCACGCTGTCCTGAGCGATCAGGGGGTGCAAAGATTGCGAAAATCGAATATTGACGAACTGATTACAACTGATAGTGTCCCCCGCCCCGAATTCAAGGGCGTGAAAGTTACCACGCTCTCGGTGGCCAAACTCTTGGGCGAGGCTATCCAGCGGATTCACACGAATTCCTCGGTGACGAGCTTGTTCGAGTTCGACGGGGTGCGAATTGGTTAACGGGAAGATTTACGATGAAAACAGTGGCATTGGAGGCGTTTCCGCGCACGGCAAAGAAGCGCAACGCAGTGAAGCGGTTGCGGGCAGATGGCCGGATCCCGGCGGTCTTGTATGGCTCTGGATCCGACACGAGCGACGTGGAGATTGACACCAAAGCGTTCGTAACCTTGGTGAAGAAGGCGACTTCCGAGGCGCTTTTGTTTGACTTGGCCTGCGATGGGAAGACGAGCTTGGCGCTCCTGAAGGAGGTACAGTATCACCCGCTTTCCGGGGAATACCTGCACATCGACCTGCACTCCGTAAAGGCCGACCAGCCGGTGACAGTGTTCGTGCCCATTGCGGCCGATGGCGAGGCCGTGGGCGTGAAGGTCGGCGGTGGGCTCTTGGAGCATGTTCTTTTCCGGATTCGCCTGCGTGGCCTGCCCGAGAATATCCCGGATGTGCTGCATGTGGACGTGAGCGAGCTGGATGTCGGCCACACCCTTCACGTCAAGGAACTGAATGTGCCCGAGGGCGTTGAAATTTTGGCCAATGACGACAACCCGGTCTTTTCTGTTGCCAAGCCCCGCACCGTGGCTGTGGGAACAGAAGACGAGGAAGGCGAGGAAGGCGCCGAAGGCGAAACCGCCGAGGGCGAGGGAAGTGCCTCTGCCGAAGGTGGCGGCGAGGCCAAGGAAGGCGAGTAAGCATCGCTTTGCGCGGGACGCCCCGCCATGGATTCGTGGCATCTCATCGTGGGTTTGGGCAATCCCGGCGACCGGTACACCGGCACGCGCCACAACGCGGGCTTCATGGTCTTGGATCGGCTGGCAGCACGGTGGCGTGCGGACTGGACGGACGAAAAGAAATTCAAGGCGCGCTTGGCCCGCGCCGAGGTGGGCGGTCGGCGCGTGTTGTTGTGCCAGCCGCAGACCTACATGAACCTGAGCGGTGAATCGGTGGGGCCGTTGGCGGGATTTTATAAAATTGGGCTCGACCAATTGCTGGTCGTAGTGGATGATGTGAATCTCCCGCTCGGCGAACTGCGGCTTCGGCCGCGTGGTGGCAGCGGCGGTCATCACGGGCTCGAGTCCATCGAGTTGAACCTAGCCGGAAATGGATTTGCCCGGCAGCGGGTGGGCATTGGCAAGCCGTCCCACGGCGGCGGGGAGTTGAGCAGCCATGTGCTGGGTGCCTTTGACGGCGACGAGGCAAGCGTCGTGGGAAAGGCCTTGGATCGCTCAGCCGATCAGGCAGAATGCTGGTTGTGCTGCGGCGTGCAGAAGGCCATGAATGACTTTAACGGGCCGGCAATTCCGCCCGTGAAGGAAAAGCAGGAGACAACGGACGAAACGGAAGAGACAGAGTGAGAGAATACGAGGGACTATTTATTTTGGACACCGCCGGGGCGGACAGTGCTCCCAAGGTGATTGACACCGTGAAGGCGCTGATCGTGAAAGCTGGCGGCAAGGTGAGCGCGGAACAGAAGATGGACCGCCGCCAGTTTTCGCGCGTGGCTGACAAGAAGCACACGGGCGGTTTCTATGTAAACCTGCTCTTCAGCCTGGAGCCTGCCGTGCTGGACGAATTGAAAATCGCGTTTAAGGAGAGCGGCGATGTTTTCCGCGCGCAAATCACGCGCGCCACGGCTTCGGCTGAGGCCGCTGCGGCTTAGACCGTTATGCCCAACTACAACAAGGTCATTCTGATGGGGAACCTGACGCGGGATCCCGAGGTGCGGTACACTTCCGGTGGTACGGCAATCGCCAAGCTGGGCTTGGCCGTAAACCGCCGCTGGACCAACAAGGAAGGTCAGCCGCAGGAAGAGACGACCTTTGTGGATGTGGATGCGTTTGGACGCCAAGCGGAGACGATCGGCCAGTACCTGAAGAAGGGTCGCCCTGTGATGGTCGAAGGCCGGTTGAAACTTGACCAGTGGGACGACAAGCAGACTGGCCAAAAACGCAGCAAGCTGGGCGTGATCTTGGAGAATTTTCAATTTTTGGATTCCCGTGGCGACAGCGGCGGTGGCGGATATTCGCAGCCGGATGCGCCCTCGGCGCCGGTGCAGGGCGGCGGTGGCGGATCGATGCCGGAGGATGATGATGTGCCGTTTTAAACCGGGGCGCGTCGGAATTTTTTAAAAAGGAGATATTTTTACCATGGCTAAGACGGAAGTGATCTTGACGGAAAATGTGACCGGCCTCGGTGCCGAGTCGGACAAGGTGGAAGTGGCGGCGGGCTACGCGCGCAATTTTCTGCTGCCTCAGGGCCGTGCCGTGCCCGCCAGTGCGGCCAACGAGCGTTATCTTGCTGCTCTGCAGGCGCGCCGGGATGAGCGCGAGGCGCACGAAAAGGAGACGATGGAGGCGCTTCGCGAGAGTCTTTCGCACTTGTTGCTGGTTATCAAAGTGAAGACGGGCGAGGGTGGCAAACTGTTTGGCTCCGTGACTGCGGGCATGATCGCCGACGAGTTACGCAACCAGTTTGGCGTGGATTTGGACCGCAGGAAAATCAATCTTCCGCAGGCGGTTCGTGAGCTGGGCGACCATGAGGTGAACCTTAAGTTGCACGCGGATATCGAGGGCACGCTCAAGGTGCAGGTGGAAAGCGAGAACCCCATCATCGAGCCGGCTGCCGAGGCGGAAAAGCCGAAGGAAGAGGCTCCCAAGGCAGAGGAGGCACCTGCACAGGAAGGTTCATAAAAACGGCTTTTGGCTGGATTTTAAGGCGGGCCAATGGGCCCGCTTTTTTTGTTCACGTATTTGCGTGAATAGTTTCACGAGGGTGTCAGCAACTCGCGTTTGCGTTGGGGTCGCGGTTTTCGTTTTTCTCTTCGCGCATGATTGACGCGAATGAGGACATGCCGTTGCCGCCGGTGCCGGAGGATTTGGTGGAGACCCCGCGCCGCCGGGCGCCTCAAACTGCTGATCCCGGACGTGTGCCGCCGCACTCGACGGACGCGGAGCAGGCGGTGCTGGGGTGCCTACTCATTTCGCCCAACGACAGCATTGGTCTTTGCCTTGAGCGACTGCGCACGCCGACCACCTTGGACGAGAACGGAAAGCCAACCAAGGATCCGGATGCGGTCAGTTTCTTTTACGACCTGAAACACCAGCTCATTTTTGAGGTGCTGGTGGGCATGTATGAGGCCAAGGAGGCGGTGGATGGATTGACTCTTTCCAACCGGCTGCGGGATCGTGGCCAGTTGGATGCCGTGGGTGGCCCGGCATACCTCGCCTTGCTGGAGGACTCGGTGCCCTCGGCGGCCAATCTCGAATATTATCTGGGGATCGTCTGGGAGAAGTATCTCCTGCGCAAGATGCTCAAGGCCTGCACGAGCATGGTCCAGGACGCTTACAATTTTGAAGGTGGCGACGTGGATCAATTGCTGGACGAGGTAGAAACTCGCATTCATCGCATCAACGACGAGCGCGCGGGTGAGCGCCAAGCGGACATGAACACGCTGGTGCATCGGGTGATCGAGGAGGTGGAGGCGCAGCACCTGCGGCAGGGGGAGATGTCGGGGTTGCCGACCGGGTTTCTGGACTTGGACAAGATGACCGATGGCCTGCACGCCGGCGAGATGGTGGTCATTGCCGCGCGGCCGAGCATGGGCAAGACCTCGCTGGCCATGAATATCGTGGAGCACGTGGTGCTGGAGACCAAGAAATCGGTGGGGGTGTTTAGCTTGGAAATGACGGCGGAATCGCTCGTAACGCGCATGCTCTTTTCGCAGGCGCGGATGAACCTGCGCAATGCACGGGATGGATTTCTCAGCTCTGCGGATTTTCCGCGCATGACCGCCTCGGCAGGTCGGCTGGCCAAGGCGCCCCTGTACATCGACGATACGCCGGGCCTGTCCATCCTGCAACTGCGGGCCAAGGCCCGGCGGATGAAGCATCAACACGACATTCAACTCATTGTGGTTGACTATCTGCAACTGCTCCACTCTACTTCGCGCCGGGCAAAGGACAACCGGCAGCAGGAAATTGCGGAAATCTCCAGCGGCATCAAGGCATTGGCCAAGGAGTTGAGTCTGCCGGTGATTATCCTCAGCCAGTTGAACCGCGAGATGGAGCGGGACAAGAACCGAAAGCCACGCTTGTCGGATCTCCGTGAATCCGGTGCCATTGAGCAGGATGCGGATATTGTGGGCCTGCTGTACAAGCCTTCCGGCGGGGAGGATGAGGAGGATGGCCCGGGGGAAGGGCAGGACGGCGAGCCGGTAAACCTGTTGATTGCCAAGCAACGCAACGGGCCCACGGGCGATGTCTACATGACGTTTCTCAAGCAATACACGCGCTTCGAGAACGCCGCGCGGATCAGCCCCGAAGACGTGCCGACAGACTGATGCAAATGAATACCTTGAAATCCCTGGCCGCGCTGGCGGTGTTATGGCTGGGCTGGACGCTGGGCGCGCAGGCATGGGCCCAAGGCGCTGCGGAGGGGGAGATCGTCAAAATCGAGGTGCGGCTTGCCGGCGGTACGACGGGTGTGGATGAGGCGTTCGTTCGGTCCCACATTCGTCTGCGGGTGGGGGATGCCTATCGGCCGGGTCTGGAGAATGAGGATGTCAAAACCCTCATGGCTACGGGTCGTTTCACAAATGTCAGCGTTTTTCTAAAGAAAGCTGGCGGCGGGTTGCACTTGATATTCACCGCCGAACGCGCGCGCAACACGGGCACGGTGATCCTGAAGGGATTTGACGGTGAGCGCGACATCTCCGCGGATCGGCTGAAGATCAAGGTCAGCAAACTGCTCGGTGTGATGACCACGCGCGAAACGGAGCCGTACTTGGATCGCAAGGTGGCTGCGGATGTGCGTGCGCTGGAGGATTATTATCGCAGCAAGGGGTATTATGACGTCAGCGTAAATGCCGTTCCCGTGATCAACACCACGACGCTGGACCGGGACGTTACCTTTACCATCACCGAGGGTGAACGAGTGAAAATTGAGGAGATACGGTTTCGCTTGGGTCGTTCCATCAACACCATCGACACTGCCACAGATCAACTGACCACGGAACTGCCTCATGGCTTGGTCACGGGGGATTCGGTTCGGTTGTTTGTGCAGGAGGCTGCGAATGATCGCGCGGAAGAAAGTGTGCCCATGCCCGCTATCATGCCTGCCAAGGTCGAGGCTGGTGCTCAGGCTGCACCCATGCACCGGGGTGCATACTACTTCGTTCGAGTGATTGCCCGCAACCAAGTTACTCTGCATCACGCGGCCGGGGAGGCCAAGGCCGGTGTCCGTCGGGTGGATTTCGTCACAGTGGCCAACGTGCCGCATTATATCGAAACCCCGCTTCAGCCAGAGCGTTTTACCGGGAAAGAACTGGCCAAGACCTTGGAGACCAAGGAGCGGCGGCGTTGGTGGAGTCCCGTCAGTTGGTTCAAGGGGGATGGCCGCATCATGGATGAGAAGATGAATTTGGACATTGTCCAGATGCGCAAGAAATATCGGGATAACGGCCACTTGGACGTGGTGGTGGACATCGACAAGTCGCCGGACGTCGATTACGCCCCCGGGAGTGAATACGACAAGGCCCACCGCGCGTGGAGGCGAGCCGAAAAGAGGTTGGACGATTTTTCGAAGGACCTCGACAAGTTGCAACCGGGGGAAACTCAGGAGATTGACGGCCAGCTTTACAACCAAGCCCAACTAGAGGTGGAAGTTGAGAAGGCGGAGGATGTGGAAAGCGCCGCGTACAAGAAATACAAGGCCGCGCGCAAGGCTGTCTATTATGCCACCATGACCTACCGGGTGGTGGAGGGGCGGCAGTATAAGGTCGGCGAGGTGCAATTTCGATTCGGTGGCCTGAATGCCCAAGGCATCTATACGGTGAATCCCGGCATCAAGCCGGTGATTCCAAGGGAAACATTGTTGTCGGAGTTGAAACTCCGGCCGGGGGAAATTTTCCAGCCCGACGCCCTGAAGTCAGGCAGTCTGGGGTCGGATGTCGATGCCATCAGTAATGCCTACGGGCGCAAGGCCTACAACAAGACAGAGGTTAACGCACGGTCTCAGCCGGATCCGGACAAGGGGGTAATCGACATCACCTATGACATCATTGAGGGGAAGCCGGTTTTCATCGAGTTGATCAAGATCGAGGGCAACGTGGAGACCAAGGACATTGTGGTCCGGCGCGAGTTGGCCGTCTCGCCCGGGGAACCGTTTGACATGGGCAGGGTCAAGCTCAGCGAAGAGCGGATTCGTGGGCTGCGGCTTTTCTCTGAGGTGCGCACTGAGTCCGAGCCACTGCCGGACTTTCCTGATCGAGAAAATCTCATCCTGTCCGTCAAGGAACGCAAGACCGCGCGGGCGGGATTTGGCGGTGGCTTTAGCACGGACTACGGCGCGTTTGGTCATGTGTTTTATTCCGAGGAAAACTTTGACATCCTGCGCTGGCGCCAGCCCCATCCGCTGCAGGGTGGCGGCCAGAAATTTCGCATTCGGGCTGCCTTGGGTTCGCGCCGCGACGACTACACGTTGGATTTTGAAGAGCCTTGGATGTTCGGGCGCAAACTGCGGTTTACCTCCAGTATCTACGCCAGTGAGTACGAGTACTACAGCGACTACTACGATGTTAGCCGTGCCGGCATCAAGCTGGGGCTTGAGCGCACGCTCTTTGGCCGGGACTATCTGCGGGGCGGTATCAATTACACCTTTGAAAGCACCGGAATTTACGATGTCACTAGCAGCGCGTCCAGTGAGTTGAAGGATGATGCTGGGCGCGATACCATTTCCAAGTTTGGGCTGACACTGGCTTACGACACGCGTGGTGGGGGCTATTTGCCTGACAAGGGCCAGCGCACGGAGTTGCTCGTGGAAGGAGCCAACTCAGGTATCGGCAGTGACAAGGATTTTTACAGGCTGCAGTTGACTTCCGCGCAGTACTTCAAGGGAATGAACGAGGGACACATAATTGAGACGATTTTCCGCACGGGAGTGGTGGAACGGTATGGCGACACCAAGGAAGTTCCGTTCATCGAGCGCTACGCACTGGGTGGATCTTCCACGATGCGGGGATTTGACTTTCGCGAGGTGGGTCCAGTGGATTCCAAGAACGAGGTCATTGGTGGTAAAACCATGGCCATGGCTTCCTTCGAATACAGCGTGCCGGTGCCGTTGGGCGAGTGGATTCGGTTTGGCACTTTTTATGACATTGGCGTCGTGTCTCGCAGTGCATATGACTACAGCTTCAGTGACTATAATGACAACTGGGGCATCGGGCTGCGCCTGGACATTCCTATGTTGGGGCCCATGCGGCTGGATTATGCCTTTCCCATTAGCACCTCCAGCCACAACGACGGTGGCGGCCAATTCAACTTTACCTTTGGTTACACCCAGGCATTCTGATCCAACAAAGCCATGAAAAATATAATTAGCTTTCTCGTCCTTCCCGTTCTCATGGGCACATTGTCCCTGCAGGCACAGGACGCCCAGAAGATCGGCACGGTGAATCTTCAAAAGGTTTATACCGAGTACTGGAAAACCAAGAAGGCAGATGAAGCCCTCAAGCGGAAGGTGCTGGAGAAGAAAAAAATTGAGGAGGACATTGAAAAGGATCTAAAGAATCTGGACGGGCAAATCCAAAAGATCGGCAAACAATTGCAGGATCCCACTCTGAGTGCCGCCGAGCGCAACCAGCGGGCCAAGCACCAGCAGAAGCTTATTAATGAAGCCCGGGAAACCGCGCAAACCCTTCAGCAGTACCGCCGTGCCACGCAAGCCGAACTGCAAAAGGAACAAACCGATACCATTCAGAAATTAATGGATGAAGTGCGTGAGGTGGTTAGCACGATTGCCAAGGCCAAGGGATATACCTTCGTGATTGATAGCAGCGCGAAAACTGGGCCGGGCTTGGTTTTGATTTATTCTGACGGGAAAAACGAGATCACCAGTGAAGTTGCGGCTCAGCTGGAGGCAACCAATCCCGAGAAAACTTCAACCACCCAGCCTGCGCCGAAGAAAAAATAGCTCAGGATTCACTGAGCCGTTTTTGATCCTCGGCGTGCAGCATCGAGTGCGCTTCCTTCAGGATATCGGGAATTCGATCCGCGAAAGGGCTTCCATTTAACACGCTGGCCACTTTTTCAACATCGAGCTTGGCCACGTGTTCCCCCGGGAACCAATGGTCGGCTTGGCCGAGGAGGTTGTAGCGCATTTGGCCCCAGTCCACAAGATCGAGGCTTTTGGCGTAGGTCCAGAGACGCAGGATTTCGGAGATGTTCACCTCATCGGGTACATCCACGTAATGCGGCAGGCCCTCGGGCCAGCGGGCGCACCAGTCTGCACCGAGCACGGTATCCATTTCCGCGCGGAGCCGTTGCTCGACAGGCTCAATCGTTGGAGCAATGTTGTCGTAGTGTTCCAGTGCCTCGAGGTGGCAGTCGAAGTCACTCGGCTTGGCCGCACCGCAGCTGAGGGTGTGCACCTCGGGGCGGTTCAGGCAGTAAAGCGCATTGAACTGCATGGGGTGCAGCGGGGCGCACAGGTCGGTGAGCTTGGGTGGCGGGGCGTAGAGTTTGCCGCCCTTGTCGTTGGGGCTGATGATGAACACGCCCATGTCGCGCGCTGCTGCCGCTTCCACGGCCGGCCAGTTGAGGTCGTTGACGAAATACCAGTGGAGATTCACATAATCAAACGCGTCGCTCTCGATGGCTTTCACGATGATGTCTGTGGTGGCGTGCGTGGAGAAGCCGACATGCCGACAGCGGCCTTCCTTTTGCAACCAGCGCGCGGCGGCGACGCAGCCTTGTTCGCCCAGTGACCAGTCGAGCAATTGCTGATTATTGATGCCGTGCAGCGAAAGAAGATCGACGTGATCCAGCTGCAGGTAATCCATCGAGGTGTTGAAGGTCTCGAGGAATTCCCTGGCGGTGGCGAAGGGGGCGACCTTCGTTTGCACAATCAGTTGGTCGCGCGGGATTTGCTTGAGCACGGGGCCGAGCTGCATCTCGGAGCTGCCGTAGCCGCGCGCAGTTTCGATGTGGTTGATGCCCAGCTCCACCGAGCGATGAATGGTGGCCTCGAGGTTTTTCTGGCCCTCATCGGGCACCTCGCTCCACTCGATGTCGTTCCACTTGTGCTGATACCGCATGCCTCCGCAGGAGAACACGGGCATCTCCAAATCCGTTTTGCCAAACCGCCGGTATCTCATCATTCCACAAACTCCAGTTCCTGCCGGTGCGGGATGAGGTTTGCCTCGTGGGCGCGATGCAGGAAGCGCGTGATGGTGTCGCGGCCCTTGTCGCCGTAATCGAGCGTCCAATGGTTTACGTACATGCCGACAAACTGGTCGGCCAATTCCACGCCCATGTCGCGCGCATATTGCAGTGCGTGTTCCACCGCCTCGGGGCGATGGTCGAGGCTGTATTGGATGCTTTCCGTGAGGAGATCGCTCACCACCTTCCGCTCGGGCTCGGCGATGCGTTTGTGGATCACATTGCCGCCGAGGGGCAGGGGAAGGCCGTCGTTTTCCTCGCCCCACCACACGCCGAGGTCCGCACAACAAACGAGCCCTTCGTTTTCAAACGTCAATTGGCCTTCGTGAATGATCAGCCCCACATCGGCGTTACCGGCGTTGACAGTGTTGAAAATTTCATCGAACGGCACGACCACGTAATCAAACTCCGTCTTTGGCCGGCCAAGCCACAATTGCAGCGCCAGAAAGGCGCTGGTCATTTTGCCGGGAACGGCAATTTTTTTGCCGGCAATTTCCTCCTTGGAGAAATTTTCCTTGGCCACGAGCATCGGGCCGTAGCCATCGCCCATGCTGGCGCCGCTGGGGAGCAGGGCGTATTGGTCGCTCACATAGGCGTAGGCGTGGATGCTGATGGCGCTGATATCCAGCTCGCCGCGCGTGGCGCGTTCGTTCAGCGTCTGGATATCCTGCAGGATGTGCTCGAAGGCGTAGGCGCGTTGATCGATGAGGTCCTTGGCCAACGCGTAAAACATGAAGGCATCGTCGGGATCAGGCGAATGGCCGAGGGTGAGCTTCTGCACGGGGTGAGAGTGGGGCAAGGTAGGGGTCATGTCGATGCGTTTGATCGATTTGGCTGGTGTTCACCGGTTGATTTGTCAATCTGCTCGCCGAAATCGAGCGATGCGTGATTATTTCATCAGACGATTCCTGCTGCTGATCCCCACCATGCTGGGTATTTCTTTTATGGTGTTTCTGGTAACTCGCGCGGCTCCGGGTGGCCCCATTGAGCAGGCGATGATGCAGATGCAGCAGATGGGCGGGGAAAGCACCGGTGGCACCAGCGGCGGCCCGGCAGAATCGGGGCTACTGGACGAAGAGCAGAAGAAAGATCTGGAGCGTTATTACGGCTTGGACAAACCTGTGGTTACCTCTTATTTCATTTGGCTGGGGCTTTGGCCGCGCGAAAATGGGCACCGGCAGGTGGAGTTTGAGCCGGGCGAAATGAAGAGCAGCGTGCGTATGCGCCTAGCACAGGATGATCCAAAGAAGAAACGCATGCGGATGGAGCGGGATAGGGCAAATGCGGTGGTGATCACCAACCCGGAGGTGTTCGAGGGCAACTGGATGTGGCGCGAGGTGGTGCCCAAACCAAACGACAAGCCGGGCATGTTGCGCGGGGAGGTGTTTCGGTCAGATTACTCGGGACTGTTACAGGGCGACCTCGGGGTGTCGTTTAGTTATTCAAAGCCGGTGGAGCAGGTCATCTGGGAGCGCTTGCCGATTTCGACATACTTTGGCGTGGTCACGATGTTGGTGGTGTACGGCGTGTGCATCCCGCTCGGCTTCTTCAAGGCCATCAAGCACAATACGTGGTTCGACAATTCCACCTCCGTGCTCATCTTCATGGGTTATGCCATCCCCGGCTATGTGTTGGGCTTCCTACTCATTTTGCTGTTCTCCATTCAATTGGATTGGTTTCCTTCCGGCGGTTTCACGAGCATAAATTTCGATGACCTCACCTTCTGGGGCAAAGTGAAAGATGTGGCGCATCACACCGTACTGCCGCTGTGCGCGTACCTCGTCGGCGGGTTTGCCTTTGTCACCATGCTCATGAAAAATCACCTCATGGACAACCTCGCCGCCGACTACATGCGCACCGCGCTCTCCAAGGGGGTGGCCTATCGCGATGCTGTGCGCCGCCATGCCCTGCGCAATTCCCTCATCCCCATTGCCACCAACCTCGGCCATCAAGTAATGCTGTTCGTCACCGGCTCATTCCTCATCGAGAAAATCTTTGACATTCGCGGCATCGGCCTGCTGGGCTTTGAGGCGATCATTCTCCGCGATTTCCCGGTCGTCATGGGCGTACTCATGCTCTCGGCATTCCTCATGCTGCTGGGCAACATCCTCTCCGACATGCTTATGGCCGCGGTGGATCCGCGCGTGCGGTTTGATTGACCATGAACTGGAAGCTCAATCCACTCACCATTCGCAAGCTAAAGCGCTTCCAATCCGTTAAGCGCGGCTACTGGTCCTTTCTGCTCCTTGCCGGCGCGTTATTCGTTTCGCTCTTCGGTGAACTGCTCGTCAACGATCAGGCGCTCATCGTGCGATACAACGGCAGGACATATTTTCCCGTGTTCGCTTCCATGTATCCGGTGAAGTGGATTTACAAGCCATCGGAATTTCGCAGCGGCATTTTTTTTGGCGAGCAAACCGACGCCGACGGACAGAAATACACCGGCGAAGTCCATTACCGCAGTCTTCAGGCCAAGTGGGAAAAAGAAAAGTCGGCCAACTGGATTCTCATGCCGCCCATCCCGCACTCACCCGACTTGTCCAACTTCAAGGCGGGGGTGAAAATTCTTGCTGCACCTAGTTGGGAGCACCGCCATTTTCTAGGTACAGACAAGGCCGGCCGTGATATTGCGGCGCGGTTGTTTTATGGGTTTCGCATCGTGATGCTTTTTGCGTTGGGATTCACGATGCTGGTGTTTCTCATCAGTTCGGCACTGGGCTGCCTGATGGGCTATTTTGGTGGCTGGACGGATCTGCTTGGGCTGCGTGTGGTGGAAATTTGGGCGAACATTCCATTCCTGTACATGGTCATGATCATGGTCAGTGTGGTGCCGGCGAAAGTGGGGATGATGACACGCATCCTGTTGCTGCTGGTCATCATGGTGCTCTTCAGTTGGACAAGCATGACTTATTACATGCGCGCCTCCACCTATAAGGAAAAAGCACGGGATTATGTGTCCGCGGCACAACTGCTCGGTGCCGGTCCAATCCGGATCATCTTTGCGCACCTACTGCCCAACACCGTATCCACTCTCGTCACTTTTCTGCCATTCACTGTGGCCGTGGCGATCTCCTCAGTGACAGCGCTGGATTTCCTAAACTTCGGCTTGCCCGAAGGCACACCGAGTTGGGGGCACCAGTTGCGGCTGGGACAGGAGTTTATCAAGGAAAAACCGTGGATCATTGGTTCGGCGTTGACGGCCATCTTTTTGGTGCTGACAATGGTGACGTTCATCGGCGAGGCAGTCCGAGAAGCCTTCGATCCCAAGAAATTTTCAACCTACGAATAACATGAAATCCATTCAAAAAATCATGCAGTCCAGCGCGCTAATGCTGGCCGCCGCAGTGGTGTCTGTTGGCTGTGGCAAGTCCGACAAATCCGGTGGTGGCAACGGCAGGGCCAAGGCCAAGCAGAGAAACGAGCCGGTTACTGAAGTCACGTGGACCACGCTGCCCTCGGTTGAAGAGGTAAAGGAATTCTACAGGGCGGATGCTGATTTTTTTGCTATCAAGGCCACCACCGACATTCCAAAGGGTCTAAAATGGGAAGACGGCAGCAACGAGCCGGTATTCAGCTCGCCCAACGCCAAGCGTGGTGGCACAATGAATGTGCATACGGGTGATTGGCCTCGCACTCTTTGTTTTGTTGGCCCGGACGCCAGTGGCTCGTTTCGCAGGCATATTCTGGACAACAATGCATTGGGATTGGTGGATAATCATCCCGAGTCCGATGGGTATTACCCGGCCATTGCCAAGCGCTGGGCGGTGAGTGAGGACAAGCGCACGGTGTTTTTCGAGCTGGATCCTGATGCGCGCTTCTCCGATGGCGAGCCAGTGCGGGTATCGGATTTTTTCTTTCACTTTTACTTCATGCGCAGCAAGCACATCAAGGCACCGTGGTACAACGACCATTATGACAATGAGAAATTTAAGAACATCACCATCTACAACAGCCGCACACTTTCGTTGACCTATTACAAGGCCAAGCCGGACGTGGTGCACAAGGTGAACATTCGTCCGGTGCCAGAGCATCATTACGAGGAGATTGATGAAGGGTACTTGAAGGAGTACAAGTTTACCTTTGAGCCGACGGCGGGGCCGTATGAGGTGCGCAAGGAAAACATTAAGGACGGTGTATCCATCACGCTCACGCGGGTGGCGGATTGGTGGGCCTCGGATAAGAAATTTTACAGGAACCGCTTCAACCCCGACAAAATCCGCGTCACCGTGGTGCGGGAACCAGCAAAGGTCTTCGAGTTGTTCCGCAAGGGCGAGCTGGACTGGCACGGATTGAGTCTGCCGGAATATTGGTATGAGAAACTACCACATGATGCGCCCGAGGTGGCAGGTGGGTACATCCACAAGGTGCAGTTTTACAATGACATCCCGCGCCCTACATGGGCGTTGCGCATTAACTGCTCCAAGCCGTTGCTGGACAACAAGCATATCCGGCATGGACTGCACCACGCGATGAATTGGGAACTGGTGAACAAGGAGATTTTCCACGGTGACTTCGAGCGTATGCAAACGGTGGCCGATGGTTACGGCGGGCGGAGCAACGACAATGTGAAGGTGCGTGAATTTTCCGTGGAGAAAGCCGAGGCAGCCTTTGCGAAGGCGGGCTTCAACGAGCGCGGCACGGATGGTATCCTGAAAAATGCCGAAGGCAAGCGACTGTCCTTCACTGTTTCCACCGGCTACAAGCGCTTCACCTCATTGCTTACGGTCTTGAAGCAGGAAGCAAAAAAAGCGGGTGTTGAGTTGAACCTTGAAATTCTCGAGCTTACCGCAGGCTGGAAGAAGGCCGATGAAAAGAACCACGAGATTGTGTTTGGTGGCCTGAACAACTCGGTGGAATTATATCCGCGCTTTTGGGAGCCGTACCACTCGGATAACGCCTACAAGGAAGAGGGCGACACCAAATACAACGCCGACGGCACTCTTAAGGTTAGCCTCAACCTGAAGCCAAATACCAACAACGCCACCGTCACTGCGGATCGCGAGATTGATGCCTTGATCAAGAAATACCGCGAAGCTTCGGATCTTGGCGAGATAACCCAGTTGTCACATCAACTTATCGAGAAATTGCACGATCATGCCGGTTTCATCCCCGCGTGGTCTAAGCCGTGGTATCGCGTTGGCTACTGGCGCTGGGTTAAATGGCCGGAAACCTTTAACGTGAAGCAAAGCCGCGACTGGGAGGAATTCCATGTGCACTGGATTGATTCCGCCGACAAAAAGGTCACGCTGGACGCCAAGAAGGGCGGTAAGACCTTTCAAAAGGTTGTCAAGGTTCACGCCCAATACCGCAAATAGCACGCACCGTGGCCGAATCTGCCCCCTCCGAAACCGAGCTGTTGCTTCAGGTCTGCAACCTCGTTTCCGCGTTCGATACGGACGACGGACAGGTTACTGCAGTGGATGGCATCAGTTTTGAGGTTCATAAGGGCAGGACGCTCGGCATTGTCGGTGAGAGTGGCTGCGGCAAGAGCGTCACCGCCATGAGTATCATGCGACTGTTGCCCCAGCCGATGGGCAAAATCCTCGGCGGCGAGGTGTTGTTTGACGGCCTAAATCTCGTCACTGCCGAGTCGGGAAAAATGCGTTCCATTCGCGGCAACCGCATCAGCATGATCTTCCAGGAGCCGATGACCGCGCTTAATCCAGTGCATCGGATCGGCAAACAAATCTGCGAGGTGCTCACCGAGCATAACGACCTTGAGCCCGATGAAGCCTGGCAAAAGGCCATCGATATCCTCGGACAGGTTGGCATTCCGTCGCCGGAAATTCGCGTGACTGAATACCCCCATCAACTTTCTGGTGGCATGCGGCAGCGGGTGGTCATTGCCATGGCTTTGGCCTGTGGTCCGGAGCTGGTCATTGCCGATGAGCCGACCACCGCGCTGGATGTCACCATTCAGGCGCAGATTCTCCAGCTCATTAACGACCTCCAGCGCGACCTCGGCATGTCCGTGATGCTGATCACCCATGATCTTGGCGTGATCGCCGAGACTTGCGATGAGGTTTGCGTGATGTACGCTGGCCGGGTGGTTGAACGGGCTGCGGCGAAGGAGGTTTTTGCCAATCCACGCCATGCCTATACTCAGGGGTTGCTCAATTCCATTCCGCGATTGGACGGCAAGCCTAAGACCGAGCTGAACATTATCGAGGGCATGGTACCTTCGCTGAGTGAATTGAAAGCCGGCTGCCGTTTTGCTCCCCGTAGTGGGCGTGAGCACGAGGGACATTTGCTAACCGAACGGCCGCCGTTTGAGGAGATTGCCCCGGGTCATTGGGTGGAAGCCTGTCCGGTTTGTACACGCGCATGAACAACGGCCAACCCATTCTCGAGACGGATCACCTGCAGATGCATTTCCCGGTGAAGGGAGGCATCTTTCGGCGGGCGGTGGCGTCGTGCAAGGCGGTCGATGGCGTGAGCTTGTCGATTGCTCCGGGCGAAACCCTTGGACTCGTGGGCGAGAGCGGTTGTGGCAAGAGCACGCTGGGCAAGACGATTGCGCGGCTTTATGAGCCCACGGGCGGCAGCGTGAAGTTTGAGGGCACGGAGTTGGAGGGGTTGTCGCGATCGGAATTGAAGCCCTTCCGGCGCGAAATCCAGATGATCTTTCAGGATCCATACGAGAGCCTCAACCCGCGCCACACGGTGGGAGCAATCATCGAGGAGCCGTTCGTGATTCACCAGATGGGGACGCGCGAGGAGCGCCGGCAATGGGTGGCGGATCTGCTCGCCAAGGTAGGCTTGCCGCCTGCGGCGGCGCAGAGGTATCCGTTTGAATTTTCCGGAGGGCAACGGCAGCGCATCGGCATCGCGCGGGCATTGGCGCTGAAGCCCAAGTTGATTATATGTGATGAGCCGGTGAGTGCGCTGGACGTGTCCATCCAGAGCCAGATCCTGAACCTGCTGATGGAATTGCAGCGCGATTTGGGCCTGAGTTACCTGTTTATTTCGCACGATCTGGCGGTGGTGAAACACATCAGCGACCGCATCGCCATCATGTACTTGGGCAAGCTGGTGGAGATGGGTGACTCGGCGAGGGTTTACGAGAATCCGCGGCACCCGTATACGAAGGCGCTTATTTCCGCCATTCCCGTGCCGGACCCTACGCATGTGCCGGAGCGCCAAGTTTTGGAAGGGGATGTGCCCAGCCCCATCGATCCACCACCCGGCTGTGCCTTTGCCCCCCGTTGCCCGGTGCGAGTCGGCGATGAATGCACCTTGCGCGTGCCGGAATTGGTTGAGATGGAGCCGGGTTACTGGCTTAGCGATTGCACCTGCTGCGTAACCAAGGACGCATCAAAAGCGTAACAGTTGCCAAAGGGGCGCGTCTGTGTTATAGGGCGTCCAAGAGGAGTGATGAACAGAAAGTTTGCTTTTTCGAGGGGTTTCACCTTGGTGGAAATCATGATCGTCGTGGCCATCATCGGCATGCTCGCGGCGGTGGCTATCCCGAACCTGATGCGGTCCAGCGCGAAGGGGGCGGAGATGAATTGTTTCACCAATCAGCGAACCATTAATGCCAACAAGCTGTCATGGGCGACGGACAACAACAAGGTGGGCTCGAAGTCCGCCTCGCCGAGCATGGATGACCTGAAGGATTATTTTGAGGGGAAGAAGCTGCCCAAGTGTCGTTCTGGTGGCTCTTACACGGTGGGTGACATGAGCACGTCGCCTACCTGCTCTGAGCATGGGTGCTATCTTGACGAGGCAGAAGAGGGGGACGAAGGCGACGAATAGGGAGCTTGATGGATTTGCGGGGGGGCAGGATGTTTGCGGGCCGCGCGGGGGTGGCTGCGGTGGACATGTTGCTGGTGGGGCTGGCCTTGGTGTCGTTGTTGGGATTGGTGCTTTTCGAGATTTTCCACGTACGCACCACGGATCGCATTCTTGGGGAGGAGGATACTTGTGCCCGTAAAAATCTGACCGCATTGAGAAGGGCCATGGACCTTGCGAAGGTGTTGGGCGCCGCGGACGACAGTACGCCGGTAACACTGCTGGATTTACAGACCAACGTGATCCACTTCAAGGGTTGCTTCGTGGAGGTGGAGGGGCACGGCAGGGGGACGGTGTTGCACCCGGTTCTTTCAGAGAACGGGAAGGTGGAAAACGATGGAAAGGTGAAAGTGGATTTCCAGAAGGGGGGTGAGATGGAGTTTGGCTTGGAAGATTTTGTGCCCAAGGCAAGGCTGGTTTGTCCCGTGGGAGGAACGTACTCAGTGGGGGCGCTGGGGAGTTTGCCGTGGTGCAATGTGCCGGGGCATGGGCTGGGGCACTAGGGTGCCGTCCAGTTTTTTCTGATCTCGTTCGGAATGCCGCCGGACTCCCTGATAGCGCGCAAGCTCAGCGCGTCGTGACGCTTGGCCAGCCGTTGGCCATTTTCATCACACATCAATTCGCAGTGGTAAAAGACTGGAGGAACGATGTTTAGCGCCTGATAGAGTAGAATTTGGCGGGCGGTGGACAGGAGCAGATCCGCGCCACGAACCACCTCGGTGATTTTCATGGCGTTGTCATCGACGGTCACGGCGAGTTGATAGGCGGGGAGCCCGTTTTTTTGCCAGACCGGAAAGTCGCCAAAATCGCGGCCAGCCACAAACTGTTGGTGGCCAAGACGAGTGTCGGTGAATTCAACGGTTTTTCCTTCGGGAATGCGGAAACGCCAGTTCAACTCTTGCCTGCTGTCATTCAGCTGTCGATCTCTACAGGTTCCGGGATAAATGGGGTCGCCATCCTCGCTGTGTGGGGCGGTAATGGCTTCGCGAAGGTCCTTGCGGGAGCAATCACAGGGGAACAGGTGTCCGCCATCATATAGTTTCTGAAAGGCGGCCCGGTAGATAGGGAGGCGGTTGGATTGGTCAACAGGAGCGCCGTTCCACTGGATGCCAAGCCATTTGAGATCTTCAATGGCGGCTTGGCGGTATTCGGTTTTGCAACGTTGCGGGTCAAGATCTTCATTGCGATAGAGGAGTTGACCATTGTTCGATTGCGCGCGCTGGTAGGCGGTCCAAAAAGTGCGGGCATGACCAAGGTGGAGATGGCCGGTGGGGGTGGGGGCAATGCGGCCGCGGTACATGGGACTTAGTCGAGAAATCGCTGGGTAAGGCCGTCGTAGGCGTCTATGCGGCGGTCGCGCAGGAATGGCCAGTGGGTGCGGGTATGGCCGATTTGAGTGAGATCTAGGGTGGCAGTGAGGATTTCCTCGGTGTGGATACCGGCTTGGGCGATGATCTTCCCGGAGGGGGCGACGATGAAACTTTGGCCCCAGAACTCCAAGCCATCACCACCGAGGGGCGTTTCGTGGCCGGTACGGTTGGCGGCAGCTACGAAGCAGCCGTTGGCAATTGCGTGGCTACGCTGGATGGTTTGCCAAGAGTTGTGTTGGGCTTCACCTTCAGTGGCTTTTTCGCTTGGATGCCAGCCGATGGCGGTGGGAATGAGAATCAGGTCGGCGCCGGCCAATGCGGTGAGCCGGGCAGCCTCGGGATACCATTGGTCCCAGCAGATGAGTACGCCAATGCGACCGAACCGGGTTTGCCAGGCGCGAAAGCCAAGGTCACCGGGTGTGAAGTAGAATTTTTCGTGATAAAGCGGATCGTCGGGAATGTGCATCTTGCGGTAGATACCGAGGAGTTCGCCGGTGGCGTCAATGATGGCGGCGCTGTTGTGGAAAAGGCCGGGGGCGCGTTGCTCGAAGACGGAGGTGATGATGACAACTTGATGCTCGCTGGCAATTTTCTGGAATGCCTCAGTGGCGGGACCGGGGATGGGTTCGGCATGTTGGAAGTGGTCGTAATTTTCTTCCTGGCAAAAGTATTGAGTGGCGAAGAGCTCCTGGGTGCAGATGACTTGGGCGCCACCGCGGGCGGCATCGATGGTAGCGGCGAGTGTATTTTGTAGGTTCTCCGCGGGATTGGAGGAGGCGCGGCGCTGGAGAAGGGCGAGTGTCACGAGGCCGTGATGGTGTGTTGGTGGAGAGGTGTCAAGCCTGTGGTGTGCGATGATTGTGAATTTCTTCTTATTCACAATACAGTGATTTGCCTTGCGCGGGTAGTGTTCGGCGCGGTTAATAACGCGCAGTCGCGAGACACGAATTAATCGCAAACCAACTAGAAAAAATGGCAAAACTGACAAAGACACAAATCACTAACGAAGTCGCGGAAGGCGCGGGCATCTCGAAGGCGCAAGCCAAGGCGGCGATCGAGACGCTGGCGAGCTTGGCGTACAGCAACGCTAAGGATGGCTTCACTATTCCCGGCATCGGCAAGGTGTCCGTGCGGCAGACAGCGGCCCGCAAGATGATCATGCGCTTTGGCCCGAAGGCTGGAGAGGAAATTGATGTGCCGGCGAAGACCAAGTTGAAGTTCACCTTCCTCAAGGCGGCAAAGGAAGAGATTCTCGGCTAAGGCCAAGGAATTTCACCTAGGCGTCCCGCGCGGGGCGCCTTTTTTTGTCCTCGGACTTTGCTTAGGATCAGCGCATGAAGATCGGTGTAGTGGGCAGCGGCGCACTGGGTTGTTTCTATGGCGGACGCCTTTGCCAAGCAGGGTACGATGTCCACCTGTTGTTGCGAAGCGACTTCGAGACAATTCGCGATGGCGGACTGCGGATTGAGTCGCCGGATGGGAACACGGTCTTGTTTCCACGCGCCCATGAGTTGCCTTCGAGTATTGGAGAGTGCGACTTGGTTCTGGTCGGGCTGAAGACCACGGCGAATAACCGCTACGATAAGTTGATCAGGCCGTTGTTGGGGCGGGACACGTTGATTTTGTGCCTGCAAAACGGCTTGGGCAACTGTGAGCGGCTGGGGGCGTTGTTTGGGCCGGAACGAGTGTTGGGCGGTCTGTGCTTTGTCTGTCTGAACCGGACGACACCGGGAGTGGTGTGCCACATTGCGTTTGGTCGGGTGGTGATGGGGCAACTTGGCAAAAAGGCCGGCGAGCAGATACGGGGTGTCGCTGCCTTGTTCAAGGAGGCTGGCATTGACTGCGAGGTGGTGGATGACTTGGAACGGGCGTTGTGGGAAAAGCTGGTCTGGAACGTTCCATTTAATGGCTTGGGGGTTGCTGGCGCGGCGGGATTGGCGGCGCTGGAGAGTGGCGCGACGGCTTGGCCGGGCTCAATAGGGGACGCATTGCCAACAGATGTCCTCTTGGGAGATTCGTGTTGGGAAGGGTGGGTGCGGGGAATGATGGAAGAGATCATCGCGGTGGCCAATGCGAAGGGTTTGGCCCTGGATTTGGGGTTGCCGGATAAAATGGTCGCCAACACGCGGGCGATGGGGGAATACCGGGCATCGACCCTGATAGATTTTCAGCGTGGCCAGTCTTTGGAGTTGGAGAGCATGTTTCTTGAGCCGCTTCGGCAGGCAAGGGAAACCCCTGTGCAGATTCCCCGGCTTGAAGCTCTCTGCGCGGTCCTTAAAAAACTGGACCATTGATTGAGTTGACCGGGATTGTGGTCTTGGCGAGAGGGCGTCAATTGGCCATTGTCTGCCGCGACATGGCAGACATTAAATCAAGCGACGTTTGTGTTCGGTTTGCCCCCAGTCCGACGGGCTATTTGCACATTGGCGGGGCGCGCACAGCGTTGTTTAACTGGCTGTACGCGCGGCACACGGGCGGACGGTTTGTCCTGCGCATAGAGGATACGGATGCCCAGCGCAACACGCCCGAAGCCATCGAGGCCTTGATCAACGGACTCCAGTGGCTGGGGCTGAATTGGGATGAAGGGCCGGTGGGCAGTGTGCCGGATGGGGATTTTTTCCAGTCGCAGCGTTCGGGAATTTATGCCCGGCGCGTGGCGGAGTTGAGGGAGAAAGGGCTGGCGTACGAGGATGAGGGGGCGGTTCGGTTTCGCATGCCGCGGGAGACATCGCTGATTTCCGACTTGATTTGCGGGGAGGTGATGCGTGAGCTGACGGATCGCGAGCAGGAACAGCCTGACTTCGTAATCGTGCGCTCTGATGGCAAGCCGGTTTTTCACTTGGTGAATGTGGTGGATGACATTGAGATGGGTATTACGCACGTGATCCGTGGTGAAGACCATTTGTCAAACACGGCAAAGCACATGGCGCTTTTTCGAGCATTTGACGTTGAGCCGCCAAGGTTTGCCCACATCCCTTTGATTCTGAATCCGAATGGGAGCAAGATGAGCAAGCGGGATGAAGGGGCATCGCTGGAGACATGGCAGCAGGCGGGCTTTGTGCCGGAGGCGGTAGTGAATTATCTCAGTCTGCTGGGGTGGTCGCCGAAGGATGACTCGGAGGTGATGACGGTGGCGGAGATTGTCGAGCGGTTTGATCTACCGCAAATCAACCGGGCCAATGCGCGGTTTGACGCCGAGAAGATGTTGTGGATGAACTACGAGCATCTGCGGGAGTTGCCGATGGAGCGCTACCGCGCCTTGGCAGAGAAGGCGGGGGTGGCGTTGGCGGGAAAGGACGTGGATTACGTGAACGCCGCGCTGGCAACCTGTCAGGAAAAGGTGAAGCAGCTCGGAGATTTGCATGCGTTCAGCGCATTCTATTTCGAGGAGGATTACCCGGTGGACACGGCGTTTGAAGAAAAGGCCATGACACCGGAAAATCGCGCGGCCTTGGCGGAGCTTCGGGATGCCTATGTGGCGGTAAAAAACTTTGATGGGGAATCACTCGAGGAGTGTCTTAAAAACGTGGCGGAACGGCTGGAGGTCAAGGTGCGGGTGCTGGTGCAGCCGGCGCGGTTTGCCTGTACGGGACAAAAGGTGGGGCCAAGCTTGTATCATCTGATGAGTGTGCTAGGGCGTGGGGAAGTTTTGGCGCGGTTTGACCGTGCGCTGGGCAAGGCATGACCACGGCAAACAAAGTTACGATCGCGCGCATCATGCTGGTGCCGTTTTTCGTTGTGGAGTTGATGTATTATCTCCGAACGGGAGATGAGATGCACAGGTATCTGGCGGTGGGGGCCTTTCTCGTGGCGGCGATCAGCGACGGGGTGGATGGCTGGTTGGCGCGCCACCGCAATCAGCAAACCAAATTGGGCACCTATCTCGATCCACTGGCCGACAAGTTGCTGCTCATCTCAGGATTGATCCTGCTGAGCATCAAGTTCGAAAATTCGCCTTTCGGGGAGCCCTTGCCGTTGTGGTTTGTGGGCGCGGTTTTGGGGCGGGATTTGATTGTCGTGTCCGGCAGCACGTTGGTTTATTTGGCGACGGGAGATTTAAAAGTGCAGCCGCACATTCTCAGCAAAATCTCCTCCGTCCTGCAAATGGTCTGTATCTCCTGGGTGCTGTTAAAGATGCCGTCGGTGATGACATTTTGGCTGGCGCTGGGCGCGAGCGTGACGACGGCGGTCACAGGAGTAATGTACGTATTTGACGGCATCCGCCAATTTGCCGAGCACCCGGCGGCGCACCCGGAACTGGACGATGAAAACTGATTGTCGACCGGCGACTTGGCGGGCATGATCTGCGCCGATGGCAACTGCACCCGATTTGGAATTGAAGGAAGGGGACGATGCACCGGCGTTCACGGCTGTTACAAATGGCGGTGGCCAGGTGGCGTTGAAGGATTTCCAGGGCCGGCATGTGGTCCTGTTTTTTTATCCCAAGGACGACACGCCTGGCTGAACGAAGGAAGCCTGCGCGTTCCGTGATGAACACGCTCAATTTGAAGAGGCCAATGCAGTTGTACTTGGGGTGAGCTGCGACGGGGTGGCGAAACATGATAAGTTCGTCGCCAAGTATGGGCTGCCATTCGCCTTGCTGGCGGATGAGGACAGGGAAATCTGCAAAGCCTACGGCGCGTGGGGTCGGAAAAAATTTCTGGGCCGGGAATACGACGGCATTTTTCGCATCTCATTTCTCATCAACCCCAAGGGGAAAATCCAGAAAATCTGGCCTAAGGTAAAGCCGGCTGAGCATGCGGCAGAAGTGTTGGAAGCTATAAGGAGTGAGTGAGTTGTGAGTAGCGAATGGTGAATGGACACTTCCTACAACCAAAAGCCGCCAGCATTTGCTGGCGGCTTTTGGTTGCGGGAGACGGATTTGAACCGCCGACCTTCAGGTTATGAGCCTGACGAGCTACCGGGCTGCTCCATCCCGCGCGGGAAGAATACGCAAGGCGGCACGCCCGGCAAGCGATTTTTTTTTGCGGCCTAATCAGTACCTGAATTTCCGCGTTTTTTGTTGTCGCGGAAGAGCAACAGGAAAAGCAGCAGGATAAAACCAGCGAAGATCGCAGGCTTGGTCCAGAGTGGCTTCCACTCCACGGCCCTGAGTTCCGCTGTTCGCCGGGCTTTCTTTTGTTCGCCCAATTCCTTCTGCTGGACTTCGATTGTTTTGATCTGTGAATCCAGTCCAGCTCTCAGCTTTGCTACTTCGCTGTTCAAGTTGGTCCAATTGCCCTCGGCAAGGGTCAGTCCCTTGATTGCCAAATCACGGTCGGTGATGGATTTCAGGAGAGCGTGCTCGGCATTAACGGTTTCTAGGTTGCGGTTGATGTCCGCCAGTTCGCCCCAGTGTTTAACGGTCTCCGTGGCGTTGCCTTCTCCCAAGGCAGCAGTGAGGCGTTCCTTTTGGGTCGGATCCTTGGAGATGGCCTCCAGTTTATTGTTGTCCGGTGTGTGTTGGGTCTCAATTTTTCCGGCTACCTGAGCGCCGATCATCATGCCCAGCCCCAGCGTAAAAAACACCAGCAGACCTTGCGCCTGCGCACGGATGGGCTTGTCGGCGGCTTGATCAGTGTAGATTTGGCCGGTGACAAAGAAGAAATCGTAGCAGATGCCGTGCAACAGAATGCCGCCGATGATCATCCAGCGGATTTCGTCCGGCGCGCCGATGGAGAAGAGCACGTAACGCGCAACCCACGCGAGCATGCCCACCGCCAGCATCCACTTTACACCCAGTCGCCTGAAGAAGAAGGGCATGACAAACATGAATATAACCTCCGCCCATTGTCCATAACCCATGGTTTGGCCGATGGGGAGGTTGCTCATCTCCACAATGCGGCTGGTAATTTGGTAATAAAACGCCAGCGGGATGCAGATAAGCGTGGAGGCGACGAGGAACACGAGGTAAGAGCGGTTTTTTAAAAGAACAAGTGCGTCAAGCCCGAGGATTTGGCGAGCAGTGATCTTGCCTTCGCGCACGGGCGGGGTGTCGGGCAGGAAAAAGCTGTAGAAACCCAGCAGGGCTGCCGACCCTGCGGAGAGATAGAACATGTTGATGCCCTTCTCAATGTCCAGCCATGTGAGTGCCAGACCAGCAACGATCCAGCCGAGAGTGCCCAGCAGGCGGATGCCGGGGAACTCCTTCTCGGGATCGGACATGTTTTTCATCGCCAGCGTATTGGTCAGCGCAAGCGTTGGAAAATAGGTGAGCATGTAGCCGAAGAAGATCCAGTTGATGGTGGAGGGCGCGGGGTTGTCAGCAGTCATGTAGGTGGTGGCCAGTAACATCAGGCCCGCGCCAGTCAAATGCATGACTCCGAGGATACGCTGTGCGGAGAAAAACCGGTCGGCCACCATGCCCACGAAAAACGGCGTAATCATGCCGGCAATAGGCCCCACCGAATAGGTCCATCCAAAATCGCCCCCAGTGAAGCCGATGGTGCCGAGATAGTTTGGTGCGGTGACGTACCATGCTCCCCAAATGAAGAACTGTAGGAACATCATGATGGACAACTGGAGGCGTACCGTTGGGTTCATAAGCTGGCTGGACGTTAGGTAAAACGAAGGGCTAAGGCAAGCCCGCCCGGCTCGACTTTTGTGGCCGGGATGGCTAGGCTGAGGAGGTGCGGATGGCTTTTAAAGAATGGGGGGTTGTGGTTGATGCGTTGGGGCGTGGGGAGCAGATTGTGATTTTGCGCAAGGGGGGGATTTCCGAAGGGCGAGATGGGTTTCGGGTTGAGCATGAGAATTTCTGGTTGTTTCCAACTGAGTTTCACCAGCAGCGCGAGGGAGTGGTGGAATCGGCCAAGGTGGGTTTTGATCATATTTCGTGGCCTTCGAAGGGGCTGGTGCGGATTGAGTTTCGTGCGGAAGTGGTGGCGGCGCGAAGGCTGGAGGTGCTTGAGATCGCGGAACGACTGCGCGGGCAGCACATTTGGCGCGATGAGGTGATTGCCAATCGGTTTGACTGGGGACGGGATGAGGGGATTTACGCGATGGCAGTGCGGGTGTCGCGGCTACCGGAGCCGGTGGAATTGTCGCTGGCGGATGCATATGGTGGGTGCAAGTCGTGGGTGGAGTTGGGGTGTGATTTGCCGCAGGCGACTGAGCCTGTTTTGGGCGAGGCGGCCTTCGCGGACAAGCTGTCGTTATTTCGAGAGGCAGTGGAAGGGGAGGTGGCGGGTTGAAATGGCCATCGCTCATTCTGGCTTCGGGGTCACCACGGAGACGGGAGTTGTTGGAGGAGCTGGGGGTACGGTTCAAGGTGGTGACGGAGGATGTTGAGGAATTGTCGGGCGGGCATATGACGCCGGTGGAATTGTGCCGCGCGAATGCGTTCCGCAAGGCACAGGTGGTGGCAATGCGACACCCGGAGCGACTGGTGTTGGGGGCGGATACTTTGGTCCATCTTGGGGCAGAAGCGTTCGGCAAGCCGGGTTCCATGGCGGGTGCACGGCGGATGTTGAGACGGTTGAGCGGGCAGGTGCATGAAGTGACAACGGCGTGTTGTCTTACCCAATGGCGTCCGCCCAAGCGGATGGTGTTTGTCGAGACGACGCGGGTGCGATTTGGGACGTTAAGTGACAGGCAGATTCGCCGATACTTGGCGGCGGTGAATCCGCTGGACAAGGCGGGAGGGTACGCAATCCAAGAGCATGGGGAATGGATCGTGGAGTGGATTGACGGATCGTTTACCAACGTGGTGGGCCTGCCGGTGGGGCGGGTGCGGGCGGAACTGGAGACTTGGCACGGGCGTGAGATGGTTTGACCGGGCCTTGGTGGCTCCCTAGACTGCGCGGCTATTTGATGAAGGTTTTGGTATGTGACAATGTTTCCGCCAAGGGCGTGGCGTTTCTTGAAGCGCAGCAGGGCCTTGAGGTGGTGGCGGTTGAGGGTGGTTTATCCGATGAACTGCTGCGAGACGGTGAGGCGATCATTGTTCGCTCGGCCACGAGGGTGACGCGTGAGGTGATGGATAAGGCGCCACGGTTGCGTGTGGTGGGGCGGGCTGGTGTCGGAGTGGACAATGTGGATGTGGAGGCGGCCACGGAGCGGGGTATCGTGGTGATGAATACGCCGAGCGGGAACACGATTTCCACGGCAGAGTTGACCTTCAGCATGTTGATGGCACTGGCGCGCAAGATTCCGCAGGCGCACATGGCGATGAAGGGCGGAGCGTGGGACCGCAAAAAATTTGGAGGCACGGAACTGAGCGGCAAGACGCTGGGCGTGCTGGGCATGGGGCGAATTGGGAGCCAGGTGGCGCGTCGGGCAATTGCGTTCGGGATGCGTGTGTTGGCCTTTGATCCGTACCTGTCCTTGAGCAAGGCGCGCGCGCAACAGGTGGAATTGTTGGAACTGGATGAAATTTTCGAGCGGGCAGATTTCATAACGGTCCACATGCCCTTGAGCGAGGAGACCCGGAATATGCTGGACGCGGCGGCGTTCGCAAAAATGAAGGAAGGGGTATATCTGGTGAATTGTGCCCGGGGTGGCATCATTAACGAGGCGGATTTGGTGGCCGCTGTTGGCGATGGAAAGGTTGCTGGGGCGGCACTGGATGTTTATGAATCGGAACCGTTGCCGGAAGATTCGCCCCTGCGAGGTGTCTCGGAAATAGTGATGACGCCCCACTTGGGCGCGAGTACGAAGGAGGCGCAGGAGAGTGTGGGGCTGGAGGTGGCAGAGGCCGTCACGGACTATCTGGTGAACGGGGCGGTGCGCAATGCGGTGAACATGCCGAGCTTGGACGCGAAGACCTATGAATCGGTGAAGCCATATCTGGAACTGGGAGAAAAACTGGGGCGATTGGTGGCGCAGCTTGCGCCCAAGCGCAACGAGCGTCTGGTGATCACCTATGGCGGCAAGGCTGCGGAGGTGCCGGCTGACCCGGTCACGCGCTACGTTTTAATGGGCTTCCTGTCAATGGCGGGCGGACAGGATGTCAACCCGGTCAATGTTAGGAGCTTGGCCAGTTCGCTGGGATTGATGGTTGAGGAGATTAAGGCGCATGAAGGACCGGACTATGCAGAATGGATGCACGTGGGTGCGGAATCGGACGGGGAGAGCGTGTCTGCGGGGGGAACATTCTTTGGCACACAGCCACGGATTGTCAGGCTCTCGGGGCACAATGTGGAGATTGTGCCGGAGGGCGTGTTGTTCATCATGAATAATAGCGACAAACCGGGCATGGTCGGATACATTGGTTCACTGATGGGCGAGCACAAGGTGAACATCGCCAGCATGAGCTTGAACCGCGACGAGGCGGGGGGCAATGCGCTGACGGTGCTGAATCTGGACAGTGTTCCCCCGGACGCCTTGTTGGACAAGGTAAACGCTGACCCGGATATCTCCAATGTGCGGGTGGTGAAACTATAAGATGCCATGAGGGCGACTCGTTTGATGTCGGTGGCCATAGCCTGCGTACTCGTATGTTGGGGTTGGGGGGATGGCTTGGATGACTTGTTTCCCAAGTCAAACAAGGTGGTGGCCGAGGGGCAGGGGGTCAAGGTGACCCGCTCGGAACTGGACGCGGCCGTGAAATTTTCCCTGATGAATTCCGCAGCGGAAGGTATCCCTTTGGCGGTGGCTCCCCAAGCATTGGAGGAACAGTTGTTGCATGAGTTGATCTTTGCCCGTTTGGCCTTCGGCCGGGCAACGCGAAACGACCGCAGTCAGGCCTATACCCAAGCGAAAGAGGCTTATAACAACCAACTGGCCGGTTACACGAGTGAAAGGGCGTTTAACCTACGCGTGGCGGCAATGGGCATCAGCACAAACGCCTATCGAAAGCGGCTATATGAGGAGGCATTGGCCCGGGCGGTGATGGACCGGGAATTGACTTCCAAGATCGACATCACTGAGGGGCAATGTCGCAAGTTTTACGAGGACAACCAAAAAAACTGGACGGAGCCGGAGCAGGTACGTGTTCAGCATGTTTTGCTCGCGACCATGAACCCCGTGACCGGACTGGAGCTTTCCGAGTCGGGCAAGGCACAAAAACGGCAGCAGGCTGAGCAGGTGCGTACGCTGGCATTGCAGGGGCGCAAGTTTGAGGAGTTGGTTTTAAATTTTTCTGAGGATCCGGGAACACGGCGCAAGGGAGGCGAGTACACATTTGCGCGTGGGGTGATGGCGCCCGAGTTTGAGCGGGTGTCATTTGCGATGCAGGCCAATCAGATCAGCCGCGTGGTGGAGACTAAATTTGGATTTCACGTCATTCGCATGGTTCAGCGGATTCCAAAAAAAGTGAAGCCTTTCATCGAACTGCAAAAGGACATTCGCAAACACCTCGCGGAGCAGGAGGCATCGGTGCGCCTTCCGGGTTACTACAAAAAGCTGCGTGAGGATGCAGAGGTGAAGGTGACGCTCGGCCCGTGAGCGTCAGTCATATTTTTTAACAAACCGTTTGCGGGGCTCGTCGTCGTCTTCGTCATCACCGGCTTCTGCCGCAGGCTTGCCGGGGGAGGGGCTTGCCGGATTCTCAGGGGCGTGGTTTTCAGCGGGATCAGCAGTCGCGGAATCGTTCGTTGAATCTTCCGGCTCTTCGGGGGTTGGCAGGCTGTCCTCCGGGGTTGACCCGACTGTTTCCACGTATGCCATGCGAAGCTGGTGGAGGCTATCCCGAACCATCTGGATTTCCTCGAGCCCCAAGCCTGTGGAATCCTTGTCAAGCAACTCAAGCTGGTCGATGATGCGCTTGGCCTTGGGGGCATCGGTGACAGGCTTGTCGAGCGCGGGGTGACGCGCACGGCCAAGGAGCATCATGCAGGTGGTGATTTGTGCCTGCAACGACTCGGCGAACAGCGCGGCAGCAATTTGCTCCGGGCTCGGGCTCATGGGTGGCATGGGGCCGGTATCCATGCGGCTATTCTGGCGGGGGACTTGCCGGTTGGGCGATCAAAAAATTCCGGCGGCCCTCGTGGGACAACCTGTGAATTGGGTGCCGAAAAGAAAGAATAAGGTCCGCTGGATTAAACGGTTGTGATGCGCAGAATCCCTCCCGGGTATGAAAGAGAAAACGCCGGTAATCATATTGTTAGCCACCACACTGGGGCTGGGAATTCTTTTGGTTGTGCAACACAACAGCGCCAAGGCACGCGAGCAGGCTGCCGCAAATGAGCATCAAAAGAAAGTCGTGGATTTCAAGGACCAAGTCGCCATTTTGCAGGAGGGTTTGGACAAGGCCAAGAAGGATGTGTCCGACAAGGATGATGATGTGGCATCGCTGGCGGCGCAGTTGACGGCTGCCGAGCAGTCAACCACGGACACACAAGCCAGCCTAGACGCCATGACTCAGGAGCGGGACACCACGAACACCAAGCTGACGGATGCGGAGGCACAGCTGGCGGCGAGTCAGCAGGATTTGCTTGTCACCAAGGAGAATATGACCGCCGTTGAGACTCGACTGGGTCAAACGGCGCAGGAATTGCAGCAAGTCAAGGCCGACGTGGCCACCAAGACGCAGGCCCTAACCGATGCCGACCGCAAGCTGAAAGAGGCCACGGCGAAGATCACTGAAGTCGAAGAGGAGGTAGAGAGGAAGAATGAAGCGCTTGCCACGGCGGTGAAGGAACTGGAGGATGGCCAGAATCGCATTGCCCAGCTGGAAGGCGACCTGAAGGTGGTGACCGAGCAGGTGGGTGCGTTCAAGAACCAGATTGGCAACTTGGAGCAGAACATTGCCGTGACCCAGCAGAAACTCGACGCCGCCGAGGGTGACCGCGCTTTCCTGCTTCGGGAACTCAAGCGCATGCAGGAGGAAAAAGCCGCGCTTGAAAAACAGCTCAACAACCTCGAGTTTGTACAGGCGCAGTACAAGAAGCTGAAGTCCGAGTGGGTCGCCGGCGAGCGTCTGCGTATGATCCGGGAGCAGATTGGCTACTTCCGGCCGAATGGACAGAAGAAGGGCAGCCTGCATAATCTGGCTAGGTTGAATGCCCGTGACCGTCAAAAGTCCGCGGCCGAGGATGGCAAGCCCGGCTTGGATCCAAGCAAATTGAGTGTGGAACTGAAAAATGACGGGTCGGTGACCATTACCACTCCGGATGGCGAATCCAAGGTCGTGACGCCGGAGCCGAAGGAGGAGCCGAATGACTCTACGCCAGCGCCGCAACCGGAGGGGGCCGTTGAGGAACCCAAGGGTGTGGTGACACCAGCGGCGGAGGAACCCGTGCAGCCCAAAATTGAAACACCGGACCCGGGCAATTCAGAAGCACCCGAGGCTCCCAAGCCTGCGGAACCTAGTGAGGATACCCCTGCGGCTCCATCGGTAGAGCCTACGTCCGCGCCGGCACCCGCCAACCCGTGAGCGTGAGCGCGTCCGGACGGTTGAAAGATTCGTTTGGCCGCACATTGCGCGACCTGCGGATCTCCATTACCGACCGTTGTAATTTCCGCTGCCTCTACTGTCTGCCGGAGACGGAAGAGGCGGCGGATTTTTATCGTCAAGGGACGGACGGCGATTCCAAGCCCATCCCGCGCGACTGGAAGCCTCGCTCGCATTTCCTGAGTTATGAGGAGATTGAGCGGGTGGCGCGCGTCTCTGTAAAGCGGGGTATCACCAAGCTGCGCCTCACGGGCGGCGAGCCGCTTTTGCGACGTGATGTGCCGGTATTGATTCGCAAACTCGCCGCGCTTCCGGTTGAGGACTTGGCGATGACAACCAATGGATTTCATTTTGCGCGTCACGCCGAGGAGTTGCGAGCGGCGGGTTTGCGGCGGGTGAGCTTCAGCTTGGATTCGTTGGACCGCGATAATTTTAAAAAAATGACGGGGCGGGACGGGCTGGAGGAGGTCTTGTCCGCCATTCGACAAGCCCGCTCCCTAGGCTTTCAGCCGGTCAAGGTCAACGCAGTCGTCATTCGCGGACTGAATGACCACGAGATTGAGGCGTTGGCCGAATTTGCCCGGGCGGAGGAGATCAGTTTTCGTTTTATCGAATTCATGCCGTTGGATTCCGGTCGTGTCTGGCAAAAGGATCATGTGGTGACTGGCCGGGAAATTCTCGGGCGGCTCAGGGCACGTTTTGATTTGGAGCCGGCCGATCGTGAACATGCTGCCGCCACAGCCAAGCGTTGGCGCTTCAAGGGTTGTTCTTCTGAGATTGGCCTCATCATGCCCGTTAGCGAGCCGTTTTGTGGAAATTGCAACCGGATTCGCCTGACATCTGACGGGAAAATTCGCACATGCCTATTCAGTTTGCATGAACATGATCTCAAGCCGCTGCTGCGCGGAAGCGCTACTGATTCCGAAATTGCCCAGTGGCTGGATGGCGTTGCCCTGAAAAAGGAAGAGCGCCACCATATCGGCGAGACAGATTTCGAGCAGCCCGACCGCACGATGAGCGCCATTGGCGGCTGATGCCTTGCTCCTTCCTGCGCAATTCCCCATCATCCCGCCGTGCGTTTTATTCGCGA
Source organism: Verrucomicrobiales bacterium (assembly GCA_002721895.1). Next base: position 102,164 of record PBLV01000011.1, on the reverse strand, counting down.
CATTTTTGCTGAGGCCAGCGCCGAGGGACGGCCGGTGGTTTCCTGTGAGTTTTTTCCCACCAAAACTCCCGAGGGCGAGCGTAGTTTGCTGGAGAAAACCATTCCGCGCCTCAAAGCGGCGGGGCCGTCATTTTGCTCGGTGACTTATGGCGCTGGGGGCAGCACGCGCGGCAAGACTCTGGACATTGTCGAAGCCATCCAGAATGAGCACGATCTTCCGGCCATGGCGCACTTGACGTGCGTGGGGTCCACGGCGGAGGACATCGGCGGATTTTTAAACGAGGCCCAGGCGCGCGGAATCAAAAATATTCTCGCCCTGAGAGGTGATCCACCTGCCGGGGAAAATGTATTTGTGAAACCGGAGGGTGGCTTTGAGTTTTCGTATCAACTGGTCGAAGCTATCCATGCACACGGAGGCTTCTCGATTGGCACGGCGGGTTTTCCAGAGGGCCATATCGCCTGCACGGAGGGGAAGGATGTGGACTGGCAGCGCCTCAAGGAGAAAGTGGATCACGGTGCTGATTTTGTTATCACACAATTGTTTTTCGATAATGAAGATTTTTTCCGGTTTCGGGACCATCTGCGCAGCTTGGGCATGGGTCGGCCAATTACCGCGGGCATTATCCCGATACTGAGTGGTGCGCAAATTCGGCGGTTCACGGACTTGTGCGGGGCCAAGCTGACGCCTGCTCTATCCGCGAAACTTGAGGAATTGGGGGATGATAACGACGCTGTTCGCCAGTTCGGAGTCCAGTACGCTACGGAGCAGTGCCAAGGCCTGTTGAAGGCGGGTGTCGAGGGGCTCCACTTTTATACCCTGAACAAGTCGTATTCTACGGTTCAAATTCTCGATAATCTCGGCCTTGCTGGTCAAGTTGAATGAATAAAATCCTTGGGCTCACGGGTGGGATTGGGATGGGTAAAACCACTGTGGCACGATTGTTGGGAAAGGCGGGCTGGCCGGTCGTGGATTCAGATGACTTGGCGCGTGATGTGGTGCGACCGGACCAACCCGCACTCGAGGAAATCCGGCGGATTTTTGGGGACGAATTTATCCAGACTGATGGCCGGCTGGATCGTGCCAAGATGGCGGAACATGTCTTTAGAGATTCTTTGGCCCGAGAATGTTTGGAGGGCATCATACACCCTCGAGTGCGTGAAAGCTGGCAGGAATCTATCGCTGGCTGGCGCAAGGCGAGGCAAGGGGGAGTGGTGGTGATCCCCCTATTGTTTGAGGTGGGTGCGGAGTCAAATTTTGATGCTGTTTTGTGTGTTGCCTGTACGGCGGAAACCCAGATGGCCCGCCTGCGAGAAAGGGGTTGGGGCGATACTCAGGTCCGCCAACGAATGGAAGCGCAACTAGGCATCGAAACCAAAATGGACCGCTCCGACCACGTGTTATGGAACGAGGGCGAAATAGAGGCACTTGAGGTTCAACTGAGGCAACTGGGGCTGGTGGATTAGTTTTTCAAATTGATTTTATCCGAATCCGAATTGACTGCGCTGGATGCGCGACGCCACGCCGTTCCCCATGGCGTGTTGGGTATGCACTTGATGGAGGATGGAGTGGTGGTGCGAGCGTTGCTGCCGCAGGCATGTGCAGTGGCGGCCATGGCCCTGAACGCGGGCGGACCGGTGGTGCCCCTGCGCCGGCTGGGGCGAACGGATATCTTTGAGGGGCTCATGGGCGATGTGACGGAGATGTTTCCCTATGAACTGGCGATCGAATGGGAAAGTGGGGAGCAATGGCGGACGCGGGATCCTTATTCGTTCGAGCCGACGGTTGGCGAGCAGGACCTTTACTTGTTTGGCCAGGGAGACGAGCGGCGGATTTTCAACAAGCTGGGAGCGCATCCGCTTGAGTTGAATGGAGTGAATGGGACTGCGTTTGCCGTATGGGCACCCAACGCGGCACGGGTGAGCGTGAAGGGGGATTTTAATTATTGGCGCGCAGACTCGCATCTTATGCGCCGGCTTGGAGACTCCGGGGTTTGGGAGTTGTTTGTGCCGGGAGTTGGGGAGGGGGTGCATTACAAGTTTGACCTGCTGACGCTAGGTGGGGAGGTGCGTGAGAAAACGGATCCTTTCGGGTTTTTCTTCGAGTCTGCTCCGAAGAACGCGGCGATTGTCTGGAATCCGAGGAAGTTTGCCTGGGGTGATGGGGAATGGATGGAGGCGCGGAGCAAGTCAGACCCATCGCGCAGACCGATGAGCATTTATGAACTGCACATGGGTTCGTGGCGCCGAAAAGCAAATGGGAATTCCTTTAACTATCGGGAATTGGCGGGGCCGCTGGTCGATTATGTGTTGGAGATGGGCTTCACGCATGTGGAATTTTTGCCGCTGGCTGAGCATGCGTATTATCCATCCTGGGGATATCAGGTAACGGGTTTTTATGCGCCCACAAACCGGTATGGGACGCCGGAGGATCTGCAGTTTCTGATCAATGCACTGCATATAGCGGGGATTGGCGTGCTAGTGGACTGGGTGCCCGCGCATTTTCCACGGGATGATTGGGCGTTGGCGCGGTTTGATGGGGAGGCGTTGTTTGAATATGCGGACGAGCGCAAGGCCCATCACCCGGAATGGGGGACGCTGGTGTTTGATTATGGGCGGCACGAGGTCAGGAACTTTCTCGTGGCCAATGCGTTGTATTGGTACGACATGTTTCATGTGGATGGGTTGCGGGTGGACGCGGTGGCATCAATGTTGTATTTGGACTATGGGCGCAAGGAGGGGGAATGGGTGCCGAATGTGCATGGGGATAACCGAAATTTGGAGGCGGTTGAGTTTTTAAGGCATGCCAATCATGTGGTACACTCGGAGCATACGGGAGTGGTAATGATTGCCGAGGAGTCGACGGATTGGCCGCGGGTGACAGGTTCGCCCGCCGCGGACGGGCTTGGATTTTCGTTAAAGTGGGACTTGGGCTGGATGCACGATACCTTGGGATATTTCCAGCATGAGGGAGTTCACCGGCAATGGCATCAGGATGAGCTGACATTTTCCATGTTGTACCGGAGCAACGAGAATTACCTGCGACCGTTGTCGCACGATGAAGTGGTTCACGAAAAACGGTCGTTGTTAATGCGGATGCCCGGGGATGGTTGGCAGCGGTTGGCGAACTTGCGGGCCTTGCTGGGGGGACAATGGGGATTTCCGGGTAAGCAGTTGTTGTTCATGGGAGGAGAACTAGGACAGCCGACGGAGTGGAGCGAGGATGGAGAAGTGCCGTGGGAATTGATGGAGGTGCAGGGGCACGAGGGTGTGCGGCGGTGGGTGGCGGATTTGAACAGGCTTTATGTTGGCGAGCCGGCGTTCTGGGAGGCGGACTACGAGGAATCGGGCTTCTATTGGGTGGATTGCTCGGATCATGCCTCCAGTGTGGTTTCATTCGTGCGACAGGATTTGGCCTGTTCGCGCCAAGTGTTGGTGGTGTTGAATTTAACTTCTACACCGCGAATGAGCTATAGGCTTGGCTTGCCGCGTGACGGCTGGTGGCATGAAGCCTTGAACAGTGATGCGGAGATTTATGGCGGCGGGAATTTCGGAAATGGAGGGGGAGTCATGGCGGAACCCGTTCTCTGGCACGGCCAACCGTTTTCGGCTGAATTTGTACTGCCGCCCCTAGGATGCCTGATGTTTCAGCGGAGTTGACGCAGAGGTGAGCTGTGAGCATTTGTGGCAGGAGATCCTTTGTCGGCGAAAATGGCACTCATTGTTAACAAGCTGCGGTTGGCAAAGTTAATATCAATTGGTTGTCGGGCGGCGTTTCGGGCGGTTCTATAGGGAAAAGATGCCTTTTGAGGCCGGAAAAGCTTTGACTGAGGGTGGTGACAGGGGTACAAAAGAGGGTACACAGGAGGTGCCTTTTAAGGAGGAAGGCAGATAAATGGAATGGTTTTTGATATTGGCTGCGCAGCCCGCTGCCAGCAAGCCGACGTTGCGGTTTGTCTGGGAGGAAGCGTCGTCGGTCGGAGTGGGAATCATCATTGTGCTGGTGCTGTTGAGCATGTGCGCTTGGGCGGTGATGGCCTACAAGGCGCTGCAAATGCGCAAAGCGCGGCACCTTAACGGGTGCTTCGAGAATGAGTTCAGGGTGCAGTCGGGAGTGACGGCCATGTTCGATCGCCGTATTCAGGTGGAGGGTTGCCCGTTTTTCAACGTCTATTCAGATGGCTGTCACGCCTTGGAGGAACGCCTGAAAGGGCCGGACGGCGAAAGGAGGAAGAGGTTGAGCCTCAAGTCAATGGAACACATCAAGGGTATGGTCGAGGCGTCGGTGGCGCGCGAGGCGGTGGCTTTGGAAGGAGGACTGATCCTACTGGCTATTGCGGTGAGTGGCGCGCCGTTCATTGGGTTGTTTGGCACGGTGTGGGGTGTGATGGAGGTGTTCAGTGCGGCTGCCCAAGCGGGCAACGCGACTTTGGTCACCGTGGCTCCCGGCGTGGCGGCGGCATTGGCAACGACTGTGGCAGGGCTGGTGGTGGCGATCCCCTCCATGTTCGGCTACAACTGGCTGGTTCATAATTTAAGGGTTCACAACGTGGAGCTAGACAATTTCGCACAGGAATTTGCCTCACGCTTGGAGACGGAATTCCTAGTGGATGAGCCCCTGCCGGAAACCCCGCGAAGCGAGGCTCCCAACACGGGCGAGGCGAAGTCTCACAAGAAGGGAGAGATGGAAGAGGAAAAGAAGGGAGATGATGAGCAGCAGCCGGAACTGCTGGGGACGGGAGTGGGTTGAGCATGAAACGGTATTCCCAGAAGAATTCCTTGGTGACCTTGAGTGACATCAACATCACGCCGATGTTGGATTTGGCGTTTGTGCTGCTGATCATTTTCGTGATTGCCACGCCACTGTTGGAGCAGGGAATGGCGCTTGAATTGCCGCAGGGTGGTGCGGTGGATTCAAACCAGCCGGAGGTGAAAAAGACCATTGAAATCAGCCCGGAAGGTCGGCTCGAGCTTGATGGTCAGGAAATGTCGCTGTCTCACTTGGAGCGGGCCTTGGTGCAGGCGCACCAGGCAAATACGAACACCGTTATTTACATCCGTGTGGATGAGAATGGGCGAAATAAGCATCTGTATGATGTGATTGATGTCTGTCAACGGAATGACCTGACGAAGTTTTCGCTGCGGACAAGGCCGCAAAGATAGGAGGGAACATGAGCCGGAAACGCCTGCAAAAAAAATGCTTCATGGTTTCGCTGGGTATGCATTTGCTGCTCCTGTTGGTGGTGGTGTTTGGAGTGGCATTTGCAACGACCCGGAAGGATGAGGAGCCGGTCAAATATATTTCACTGACGGTTGCCCGTGAGGAGGCACCCTCGGCTGCCCCGCAGCAGCATCAGGCCCGGAGGGTTGTGCCGCCGGAAAACATTCGCCGAGTGACACCACCAACTCCGCCTCGAAAGGTGGTGGAGCCGCCGCGGAAGCAGGTCAAGACCCACACGCAGCGGTCAGTGAAGACCACGCCGCCGAAGAACCCCAGTCCGGTGAAGCCGAAGAACACCCGGAAGTCAACGAACGCGGCCAAGCCGAAAAGTCAGCCGAAGCAACAAAAGAGCCGGCCCAAGGTTCCGAAAATCAAGGTCAACAGTAAGGTGTTTTCGAACAAGGGAACTGCCAGCAGCCAACCCAAGGTGAACCCTGCGCGCAAGGCGGTCAACACGGTGAAGGTGAACCCCAATGCCGTGAACAACTTGAAAAGCAAATTGAGCAGCACGTTGCAGGCGGTGGTTTTTCGGCCGGGCTCATCGAGTTACAACAATTACAAGGAGTGGGTTCGGCAAAAATACCAGCAAACTTGGAACAGCGGCCGGTTGCCGGGCCAGCGGTATCGGCAGGTGGTGACAGTGAAGGTGACGGTGTCGCGCAGCGGTCAAGTGCTTTCATCGAGCATCGTTCGTCGCTCCGGACAGGCGCCTCTGGATGCCTCGGTGCAGGGGACGCTCAACGTTGTGCGTTCAATCGGGCGATCGTTTCCCGCGGGTGTGAAGGAATCGCGGCAGACGTTTACGATTGATTTCCAGATGCGATAACAATTGGGAGGAAAGACAGAGTGAAACAGTTGGCAATATTGGCGGGATGTTTGGCTGGTGCGGCTTGGTTGGCGGCGGCGCCGCCGGCCGCGGGTGCAGCGGGGGATCCAAACCGAGTGACGGTGATTGGCGCGGTGGACGAGAGCAAGCTCGTGCCCCTTGCGCTTCAGGGGTTCAGTGGTGAGGTGGCTGCGGTGCTGCGATTCGACCTTGAGGTGCAGGGCTTTAAAATTGTGCCTCCGGACAATGCGAAATACATCCTCTCCGGAAAGAACGGTGCCGCAGTGGAAGGGGCCCTGCAGGATGCCAATCAGGATTTTCTGTTCAACAAATCCTTCAATGGAGGGTCGCTGCGCAGCCAAGCACATGCGCTTTCCGATGCGGTGGTGGAATCTGTCCATCGCATCCCCGGTATCGGGCAAACCAAGATCATTTTCACCAGAAAAACCGGGGCACGCTCTTGGGAGGTGTTTCAGTCGGATTTCGACGGACACAATGCGGTGGCATTGACGAACGACAAAGTGCTGTGTGTCACGCCGTCCTGGGGGAAGGGCAATCGCGAGGTTTTCTACACTTCTTATCTGACATTCGCCGGGATCATAAACCCCACTGTGCTGCGCCATAATTTGAATACCGGCAAGAGGGATATTGTGGCGCGGTATCGCGGGTTGAACACTGGGGCGGCCATGGGATCAAACGGTTGGCTGGCGATGGTGTTGAGCAAGGGAGGCAGCCCGGATGTTTATCTTGCCCCCCCGCAGTACGACTTTAAGGGGGACCAAGGTGGTGGCAAACTTGTGCGGGTGACCGCAACAGAGGAAGGCGAATCCAGCCCAACATGGTCGCCCGACAGCCAATGGCTTTGCTTTGCCACGCGTACGAACGGGCGACGATGGCTGGTCAAGAAGCGCCCCAATGGCGGCCCGATGTTTCGGGTGGACACCAAGGGTATTCACAACCCTTCGGAGCCGGACTGGTCCCCGGATGGAAAGTGGATCGCCTTCACGGCGCCGGGAGGGGGGTTTAACATTTGCGTGGTGCCGGCGAATGGCGGCGAGGCGCGAATTCTGGTGGCCGGGGAGAACCCGTCATGGGCGCCGAACAGCCGCACAATCATCTTTACGCTGCGCACAGGTGCGGGTGTGAATAAGAGAAGGCTGGCACTGCTTGACGTGCCCACCAAGCGGGTTAAGCTGGTCCCGCTTGAGGGTGGCGCGGCGACGTCGCCAGCTTGGGCAAATTAAGGGTGGTGCAAACCAAGGATTTTTTAATAACTGAAAGGAGTTCATTTATGTTGGGACGAAAACTGTATCCAGTCGCGTTGACAGCCGTGTTGGGCCTTGCCTTGGCGGCGGGCTGCAAATCAACTCAGGAGCCAGGTCTGACTCATATTCCAGAAAACAATAATGGAGATTCCTCCGAGGGTGACGGAGGCGATGGGAATACCGGCGGTGGAAACAATGGTGGCAATGGCGGCGTTGGTTCGGGCAACACGGGCGGTGGCAACGACACGGTCGTGACCAACAACAATGGTGGCAATGGAAACAACGGCGGTGACGACAACACCAACAACGACAACACGGGTGACGACCGCAACCGGGAGCTGGGGCCGCGTCCTGGCGATTACATGGAGGACCGGGAAATCTTGGCGGCGCAGTCCGTACATTTCGACTACGACAGCGCAGCTGTACGACCGACGGACCAGTCAAAGATTGGGCTCGTGGCGCGGTATCTCTCGGCACAGCCCACGTTTCATCTGGTGATTGAGGGGCACTGTGATGAGCGAGGCACGGAACAGTACAACCTGTCGCTGGGTCAACGGCGGGCGGAGGCGGTGCGTGAGGCGTTGGCGCCATTTGGCATTAGCCCCGAGCGCATCCAGACCATCAGTTATGGAGAAAAATTTCCAGTGTTGAAAAGCACTGATGAGGTTTCCTATCAGGAAAACCGGCGGGGAGAGTTCGTGATCTGGCGTCCTGTGCCGGCGGCCATCCAGCCGCCCGCCGGGCAGCCGGTTATTGTGCCATGATTTAAACACCACAAGGAGGGACCATGACAAAAAACAAGTTAACCATGACGGCCCTATTGGCGCTGGGACTTGCGCTGGGGCTGGGTTGTAAATCGCAACGGCCGGGGAAACTGACGACCATCCCTGGACTGAAGGCCATTGTACAGAATCCGAATCCAGGGATTCCCTCGGGTCCATCCAATCCGCAGGGGCCGCCTCCCGGGACCTCTGTACCCGGTGGGCCTACGGGGCCGATAGTGACGCCAGGTGTGCCCGGTGGAAATCCGCCCCCGGTGGTGGTTAATCCTGTCCAGCCGCCCATCGTTCCGTCTGGACCGAATCAGGAGTTTGCCAACTTTGCAAACACGCAACCGAACTATGACTTCTTCAGCGCCCACACTGTTCATTTTGACTATGACAGTGCGTCGGTGCGGCCGGGAGACCGTGGCAAGGTGGAAGCCGTTGCGCGGCACATGCTTTCGAACCCAAACCATCTGCTGTATATTGAGGGCCATTGTGACGAGCGGGGCACGGAACAATACAACCTCTCCCTTGGTGAGCGCCGGGCACAGGCGGTGCGCAGCGTTTTGGCTGAGTTTGGAATCCATGGGGAACGCATCCAGACCATCAGCTATGGTGAAAAGCAGCCGGTTGTGGAGGGCGCGGATGAGAATTCCTACCAAGCAAACCGTCGTGGGGAATTTGTGTTGATGACGTTGCCGGGACAATGATCTTGAAAATTCCTCAGCGCGGTCCCCGAGGGGGCCGTGCTTTTTTTGTTCTTTACTCAAGACCGGACGGGGCTATTCTCAATGGGCCGCTTATCTTGGAAAACCGCAGCGCGGCGGACGTATTGAACCGTCCCAACTGTGCGCGGATTTTCAGGCGAATAAACCGGCTACTTCAGGAAGCAATATGGAAAACGTGATGTTGGCGTTTATGGGACTCGGCATGGGCGAGGTGATCTTGATCTTGGCCATTGTCTTGATCATGTTCGGCGCAAAAAAACTGCCCGAATTGGCCAAGGGATTGGGCAAGGGAATCAAGGAATTCAAACGTGCCTCCACCGACATTCAGGATGAAATGGACCGGACCTATTATGAGGAAGACCATCGTACACACCGCCCCGAAAGTGGCGAGCGTGTGGCCAAGGAAACCTCGAGCAAGGATGATGCCGTGACTGTGGAATCCACCACGGAGTCCGACACCTCCAAGACCTAAGACGGTCTCTTCAAAACATGGCCAAGGAGCCCTCCGGAAACCCCGAACCGGAAAAGGCAGAGCCGCCAGCACATCAGGATCCAAGCCCGGAGGATATTTCTGCTCCGGAGACGGCCCCTGAAGATGCAGAGCAGCCTGAACTGCCACTGGAGATTTCTGCCCCTTTGGAATCCGTCACTTCCCCGGAAGGAGGGGCATCCGAGGAGGCGGAAGAGTCAAGCCAGCCGGCAGATACTGGTGATGCTGATGCGGATCGCTCGGATAGTGAAGATGCGGACCCTCATCATGACGAGTACAATGATGACCATTATGGCTACCATGAGGGGGACGAATATCATCATGGGGAACACGGTGAATATCACGATTCCTACCATGAAGAATACCATCATGATGACCAACACGGGGATCCTCACCACGATGATCCCCATGCATACAGCAGCAGCCATTACGGCGGCGGTGTGCCGGACGATCCGGATGATGATTTTTCACCGGAGTACGATGATGATGGCAACCCGTATGGAGGACCCGTAAAGCCGTTTCTTGACCATCTGGAGGATTTCCGGTGGATGCTGTTGAAAATATTCTCCTCGGTTGCCATCGGCATGGTTGTGTCTCTGGTGGCAGCGCCAAACATCATGGGCATTCTCACCAAACCCATGGAATGGGCGCGGGAGATGGAATACATCAAGTTGTCGCGCGGCTTGGACAAGAAGTTCATTCCTGTCCGCCTAGGGGACAAGCAAATCACCACGCTCAAGGGCACCTCGCTTTTGGAGTTGTATCCCGAGGCCAACAAGACACACCAGAACTCCATCCAGGAACTGCAGTTGGTTCTGACCAACCTTCCGCCAATTGATGGTAAAACCAACCAGGCATTGACACTCGTGCCAAAAACCACCGGGAACATCGACGCCCCCATCCCCGAGGCAAAATATTACGGGGTCATTGATCCCTTCATGGGAGCGATTAAGCTGGCCATATTCGGCGGCATATTTATTTCAATTCCATTTATCTTATATTTTGTGGGGGACTTCATTCTTCCCGCCCTGAAGAGCAAGGAGCGAAAACTTATCTATTACATTGTGGGTGGCGGCACTCTCCTCTTTCTTGCGGGGGCGGCGTTCTGTTATTTCGTGTTGTTGAAGATCACCATGCTCATCTCGGTCAGCTTTGCCCATATGCTTGGCTTTGGCGCGGATGAATGGCGGGCGGACAACCTGATTGGCTTCGTGGCTAAGTTTACCATTGGGATGGGGCTGGCCTTCCAAATGCCAATGATCATCCTGTCGCTGGTCAAGATTGGCTTTGTCGACGATCGGGGGCTGGCCAAGTTTCGCTCCTATGCCGTTATCATCAACCTTATCCTTGCCGCCATGATCACCCCAACGGTGGATCCCTTCACCATGCTGATGGTGGCGGGGCCGCTTCAGTTGTTGTACGAGATCAGCCTTTTCATCGCGCGCCTGTGGCGCAAACGCGAGGAGGCAGCGGAGGCGGCCGAGGAAACGGGTGAAGACCGTGAGGAGTAACCGGCAATGAATGCTCTGACTCTTGCCTCACCCTGCAAGGTAAACCTGTGCCTCAACATTCTCGGCCGCCGCGAGGATGGTTTTCATGAACTGGAATCGTTGATGCTTCCCGTCCCCATCAGTGATGAGCTTCGCATGGAACGCGGTGAAGCGGGGGTACGACTTTCCTGCAGTGACCCGCACTTGCCCGTGGATGGATCCAACCTTGTATATCAAGCTGCTCGGGTTTTTTTTGGGGCTGTCGTCACGGGCGAGGGGATCACCATCCACATGCAGAAAAATCTGCCCTTGGCGGCCGGCATTGGCGCTGGCAGTGCCAATGCGGCCTATGCGCTGCGCGGCTTGAATGAACTGTGGGGTAGGCCCTTGAGTGACAATTCTCTTCGGAATTTGGCTTCAGGGATTGGGTCTGATGTTCCCTTCTTTTTGGCGGATGGCCCTGCGATTGTTACGGGTCGCGGGGAGAAAATTCGGGTTTTGGAACCCATGGCGTCGCTGAGCAACCTCGGTTTGTTGATGGTGAATCCCGGTTTTGGCGTCAGCACCCCTTGGGCGTACCGCCAGTTTGCTTCCCACTTGAATATGAACAAATCAAAAAAGGGGATGGCGGATTCGTTGGCGGACGAATTGGCCCGGGGATCGCTGGAAAATGCGAAGGGCTTGTTTTTCAATTCACTTGAGAAACCTGTATTTGAAAAGCACGCAGTGTTGCCAGTGATTCGAGATTTTCTGGAAAGCAACGGAGCATTAGTGGCCATGATGAGCGGTAGCGGAGCAACGGTGTTTGCCCTGACCTCGGGTCGGCCGGAGGCGGAGGCGCTTCGTGCCAAGTACCACGGACGGTTTGGCCAAGCCGGCTGGTCGCGGACCGTCTTGCTTTAGCCTTGGCGGGCCGCTAATCTCCGGGCATGGATGAACTGCTCAAACTTCTCCGCGAAAACGCGTCCCTGCAGCCAGCCCAACTGGCCGGGTTGTTGAACAAGTCCGAGGAGGAAGTGGCCAGTCGGGTAGCGGCATATGAGGAAGACGATGTGATTCTTGGTTACCGCACGGTCCTCAATGAGGAGAAACTTGGCCTCGATGTTGTCCGCGCGGTAATCGAGGTCAAGATTACGCCTGAACGCGAGGGTGGTTTTGACCGGATTGCTCTCCGGATTTCACGGTTTGACGAGGTTCAGTCTTGTTACCTGATGAGTGGCGGTTACGATCTGTTGGTCATCGTTGAGGGCACGGATTTGCGGGCGGTATCCACCTTCGTTTCCGAGAAACTGGCGACCATGACTGGGGTACTCTCTACCGCCACCCATTTTATGCTTAAGCCCTACAAGGAGTTTGGGGTCATGATGAGCAGTGAATACACCGACGAGAGACTTTCTGTTTCACCCTGACCCACGAGGCATGCGTCATGGCAGAGCCGCGCAAAAGACTTCGCAGCGAGGACTGGTTCAACAATCCGGATGACCCGGCGATGACCGCGATTTACGCGGAACGATATTTAAACTTTGGCCTTACGCTGGAGGAATTGCAATCCGGCCGCCCGGTGGTCGGAATTGCGCAGACGGGGAGCGATCTTGCCCCCTGCAACCGGATTCACTTGGAGACTGCGGAACGCGTGACTGCAGGCATCCGCGATGCCGGCGGCATTCCAATGGTCTTTCCGGTGCATCCCATCCAGGAAAGCTGCCGCCGTCCCACGGCCTCGCTGGACCGCAACCTGGCATACTTGGGCCTCGTGGAAATTCTTCACGGTTATCCGTTTGACGGTGTGGTGCTCACAACTGCCTGTGACAAGACGACGCCAGCATTGTTGATGGGAGCGGCCACGCTGGACCTGCCTGCCATCGTGCTGAGCGGCGGGCCGATGCTTGATGGCTGGCACGAGGGCGAACTGGCGGGTTCGGGTACGATGGTCTGGGAAGGGCGCAAGGCTTGTGCGGAAGGGCGGATTACCTACGAGCAATTCATGGAACAGGTAGCGGCCTCGACACCCAGCATTGGCCACTGCAACACCATGGGCACGGCACTCTCGATGAACTCATTGGCCGAGGCACTGGGCATGTCGCTTCCCGGGTGCGCCTCCATTCCGGCCGCATACCGGGAGCGGATGCAAATGGCATATGAGACCGGCCGGCGCAGCGTGGACTTGGTGAGGGAAGATTTGCGGCCATCGCAAATTATGACCCGGGAGGCATTTGAAAACGCCATCGTGGTGAACACCGCAATCGGCGGATCCACCAATTGCCCGATCCATCTGAACGCCATTGCGCGCCATATTGGCGTCTCACTGGAACTGGCCGATTGGCAGGCTATCGGCTATGACGTGCCCCTGTTGGTCAACTGCCAGCCGGCGGGCAAGTATCTTGGGGAGGCCTTCCACCGCGCGGGGGGGGTGCCGGGGGTGATTCGCGAGCTGATTGGAGCCGATCGAATTGATGCCGATGTGATGACCGTCAGCGGCTCAACCGTTGGGGAAAATCATGTCGAAACACCGGAGCCAGATCGTGATGTCATTTGTGCCTACAGCAGTCCGTTGCGGGAAAAGGCGGGTTTTCTCGTTCTCTCAGGAAATCTGTTTGATGCGGCACTCATCAAGACGTGTGTGATCAGTGATGGTTTTCGCGGGCGCTATTTGTCAGAGGCGGGCGCAGAAAATTGTTTTACGGCGCGCGCGGTGGTGTTTGAGGGGCCGGAGGATTATCACGCTCGCATCGATGACCCGGCGCTGGATATTGATGAACGCAGTTTGCTGGTGATTCGTGGCTGCGGCCCGGTCGGTTATCCCGGCGCCGCGGAGGTGGTGAACATGCAGCCACCGGCTGCACTCATTCGGGATGGTGTTCGCACGCTGCCCACGATGGGGGATGGACGCCAGAGCGGCACCTCGGCCAGCCCGAGCATTCTAAATGTATCGCCGGAATCAGCGGCGGGCGGAAACTTGGCTCTGTTGCAAACAGGCGATAAGATTCGCGTGGACTTGAATTCATGCCGGGTGGACCTGCAGGTATCGGATGGTGAACTGCGAAGGCGTCGCGAGGCGATGCCTTCGCTGGAACTGAAGCATCAAACGCCTTGGCAGGAAATTTACCGTGCGAATGTCGGGCAGCTTTCCACTGGTGGTTGCCTAGAACTAGCGACACACTATCATTGCGTTGCCGACTGCATGGCTCGGCACAATCATTGAGTGAGCTTGACGAGGGGTTCGAGCCGCAAAAAATGGCCCGTTATTTGACGGGCCATTTTAATCAAGATTGTTGCCGGCTCGCGTCCGGTTTAGGCAAACAAGCCGTTGACGGGCTCGGCCTTGACCAGTTCCCGGGGCTGGTTGAGGTGGTTATAGACGATCGTATTCGGATGAATACCAAAGCTGTGGTAGATGGTGGCCAACAACTGCGTGGGATGCACCGGGTTTTCATCCGGAGCACTGGCGGTCTTGTCCGATTTACCGTAAACAAATCCACGCTTGATGCCCGCGCCACCGATGGCTGCGGTGTAGCAGTAGGGCCAGTGATCCCGACTGTCGGCGCCGTTGCCATTGCCGCTGGTGGAAAGGCCCTTCTGTGGGCTGCGTCCAAATTCGCCGACACAAATGACCATCGTGCTGTCCAGCAAGCCGCGCTCGTCGAGATCCGTAAACAGGCTGCTCAGGCCCATGTCCAGCATGGGAGCGGCTTGGTCGCGCATGCGCTTGGGCAGGCCCTTGTGGACGTCCCATGAGTGGTTGTCACTGTTGGCGACCTTGGGCCAGACGATCTCCACAACCCGAGTGCCGGCTTCCACCAAGCGGCGGGCAAGCAAGCAGCTTTGGCCGAAGGTGTTGCGACCGTACATGTCGCGGGTGACCGCTTTTTCCTGTGCAAGGTCAAACGCATTGCGGGCGCGGCCGCTTACGATGAGGTTTAGGGCCTGATCGTAGTATTCGTTCAGATTGAACTTGGCAACGGCTTCGTCCAGCTCGGGCGCGGCTTCATTGATGGCGTCGCGCAGGCGTGCACGTCGGCGGAGGCGCTTGCTGAAAACCTCGGGGCGCATCTTGAGGTCATCGATGGAAATCTTGTCCATCTTGCCCATGTCCATGTCGCCGCCGGGTGGGTATAGGTAGTAGGGATCGTACGCTTTGCCGAGGAAGCCGGCGGTGCCACCCTTGCCGACCACGTTGCTCTCCTGAAGCGGGCGCGGCAGCATTACGAAGGGGAGCATTGGCTCCTCCTGCGGCTTGAGGCGTGTGATATTGGAGCCGAAATTCGGGAAATCCTTCGGGCTTGGCGGTTCCAGCTGGCCGGAGGGACTCACCTTGTCGGTGGTGTAACCGGTCATCATCTGGTAAATGGCGGCGGTGTGATTGAACAACCCGTTGGGCGTGTAGCTCATCGAGCGGATCATCGTAAACTTGTCATTCACTTGTGCCAGACGGGGCAGCAGCTCGGTGAAGTTCACGCCCGGGAGCTTGGTCTTGATGGGCTTGAATATGCTGCGAACGTTCTCGGCTGCGCCGGGTTTGGGATCCCACAGATCCAAGTGCGAGGGACCGCCTTGTAGATAGCAAAGGATGACGCTCTTGGCTTTGCCCCAGCCGGGGCCACCGCCCTTCTTGTTTTCCTCTGCCTTGGCCGCCAGCTCAAACATGCCGCCCAACGACAGGCCGAGCATGCCTGAACCGCCCACGCGCAACACGTCGCGGCGTGAAACACCAAGGTGGCTGTCACACAAGTCTTTCCCGAGTTCTCCTGGAATTCTGATCATGATTGGCTCCTGTTGTTAATATTCTAATGGGTGCTGATAAAAAGTCCAGTCTAGTGATTGAATAGAAATGCCGGGTTATTGATGAGAGCCCAAGCAATGTCCTGCGCGCCGTACAGCCGCTTGTTGGCCAGTTGCCGGGTGCTGAGTTCCACCGCTCGCTTGTAAACGGCCAGTTGCGGGTCCTCGGGCAACGGCTTGGAGGCGCTGGCGACGATGTCCTGTAACTTCTTGAGCTTGGGATCGACAGGACGCGGTTTGCGGGCGTTGTTCAGCGCGGTTTGCAGACCCTTGAGCCTGCTATCCTGCGCCCGGTAATAGTCGCGCAAAACCTTGGTTTGCTTGTCGTCCCTCGTTTCCAGAACCAGCAGGTCATTGATGTTTTTGGGTAGACCGAAGTTCAAGGGCTTCTTCGCGTTGGTGATGGACCAGCGGAATTTGCCCAGCTGCCAATTGTTGCCACTAAACTCCTGCTTCATCACAAAGGTGAGCAGGATGGGTCCGTCGTGCTTCGGTGCATCCTTGATTTCAAATGACGCCTGATGGGGCTTGCCCAACTGAGGAGCCACGGCCCAGCCATTATTGCTGTCGGCCAGTTTGCCATCGATGGCAGAGGCGACCGGGTAACCCCCTTGACTGAAGTCCGCCTTGGCTGCTTCCAGTTTTAGTTTTTTCTGTTCGCCCGGCTTGTCCTTGGGTGCCCACATGAGTTCCAGCTCGGTGAGGACAAAGTTGCCGTCATTGGGCGCGCGGCCGGGGCCATTCTTGGGGAGGCGCTTGTCGGTCAGCGCTTCCAAGCGCAGACCGGTCAGGTTTTTTAGCGTGGTTTCCGCGGAGATGGTGAAGGTGTCCTTGCCATTCTTGCCACTGACGAAAATCACGCCGTCCTTTTCCTTGGTCAAGGTGGCGCCGATCTTGGATTTCAACTCCTTCGCCTCCACCGTGATCCAAGTGGATTTGCCGTCACCCCGTTTCAACCATTCGTTGAAGCGTGTCTCCTCGGAGGTCTCGTGATCCTTGACGGCCTTTTCAGCGGCGGCGATGGCGGCCTGACGTTTCTTCTCCTCCTCAGTCTCGCGTGCGGCGATGGACTTCTCGTAGTCCTCCACAGCTTTTTGGGCCTTGGCGATGTCTGCTTGGCGCACTTTCTCCCGGGCCTCGATGTCCGGCTTCAGTTTCTCAGCGTGGGCAGCCTGTTCCGCGAGTAGCGTCTTGTGTTCCGGCTCAATGGATGCCAGAAGCTTGAGACTGCTTTCAATCTCCTTGTTGCTGGCGTGGCGGTTCAGGATTCGGAGGAACAACTCATCAATCAGTTTGCGGTCGTCCTTCTCGTTTTCCACCAGCTTGGCAATCGCATTGTTCTTGTCGCTGATGGCGTTATCGACCGTGGGGCCGGTGATGAGCGCCATCACGGGGCCGAGTTGCAGGTCGCCGCTTCGCTCACATTCACAGGCACTTTCGCGAGGAGGGCGGCCGAGGTTGCCGAGGAAGCCGTCGGCCAGTTTTACGCCGGAATCAGGGAGGGCGGCAGCGCGTGTGCCGGCGGGCACACCGGGAATCTTGGATTGCGCGCCGGTGGCAAAGTAGATCGCATCAAACAGCACCTCCGCCGGAAGACGCCGCGGGATGGCATGGGAATAGTTCCGGGTGTCATCTACGTTCCATTTGTTCGTGTTGATGGACAGCTGGTAGGTTCGGCTTTGGCAGATGGTTCGGATAATGTGCCTCACATCAAAGTCGTGCACCACAAAGTTGGCCGTCAGCCAATCGAGCAGTTCAGGATTGGTGGGGGGATTGCCGGCGCGGATATCATCCAGCGGTTCAATGATGCCTATACCAAACAGATAACCCCAGATGCGGTTCACGTAGCTGCGGGCAAAGTACTGGTTGTCGGAACTGGTGATCCAGGCCGCCAATTTTTCCCGTCTCGTGGCATCGGCCTTTGGCTCAAACTTGGCGGAGTAAGGGAATTCCGGAGGGGCCACCGCACCTGTCCGTTGATGCGTCACTTCGCCGTCCGGCTTGTCGTAGACCTCCTCGTACAGCGGCTTTTTGCCCTCCACGGCTGTGCCGCCCACGGTAGACTTGCCGCTGGCAGGGTCGCGTTTCAGGCCGACTTGGGCGAAGAAGGCCGCCATCTCATAATATTGATCCTGCGTCCAGCGCTCGAAGGGGTGGTCGTGGCATTTGTTGCAGTTAAACCGCGTGGCCAGCCAGAGGTGCGTGGTGTTCTCCATCGTCTCATCGGGCTTGCGGAGAATCTTGTAGTAACTTGCCGGTGGGTTGGCCTTATTGGAACCCTTGGCCGTAAGGATTTTGCGCGCGAACTCGTCGTACGGCGTGTTCTCCTTGATCTCATTCCGAATCCAGGCGCGGAACGCTTTGGAACCTTCGGTGCCCAGAAACTTGCGGTTGACCTGCAGCAAATCGGCCCACTTGTTGGCCCAATGGTCGATAAACTCCTCGCTGCCAATGAGCTTGTCGATCAACTCATTGCGTTTTTCGCGGGTGTCGCGTTCGTCGGCGATGAATTTCTTGACGGCATCCGCCGAAGGGGGCAACCCCGTGAGATCCAGATAAACGCGCCGGATAAATTCCGTGTCCGTGCACAGCTCCGAGGGCTTGATCTTCATGCGCTCCCATTTGGCCGCGACCAACCGGTCCAAGCGGCCCCAGTTCTCGGGCTTTTCCCAGACAAATCCGGTGCGGTCGCCCATGGCCGTGAGGGTGGTGGCGGCGTAAGCACCCTCGTAGCGGGCGAGCACGGGAGCCTCACCACGGCGAAGAGTGGTGAGAAGGCCGCGTGCATCGTGGTCCGCAACATCCGTGTTGCCGCTCTCGACGACTGCCTCGGCCGTCACGTCGCGCGTGCTGCCATCGGCGTAGGTGGCCACCACGCGGAATTGCTGGCGCGAACCGATCTGCTGCACCACGGGGTTCATCGGCGAAAGCGAAATGGATTTCACCTTGGCGGATTTCAGATTCAGCTTCGCGCCATTGGCGATCCAGTTGTGGATGATGCGGTAATATTTGCCGCCGGGCGGAATCACCTGTCCGCCGGTATGTGGTGCACCAGCGGTGGCCTTGAGCAGCATCATGCTGTCATCCGCAGAGGCTACGTTCACACGGCGCGAAGCCAGCTCATCAGTGAACGCCCGCACGTCGTAAATCGGATCGTACCCGCGCAGCGACAGCTTGAAGCCGTTCTTACCGTCCTTCGCGCCGTGGCAGGTGCCGGCGTTGCAGCCGGCCTTGGATAGCACGGGCGTCACGTCGCGGACGTAATCGGCCTTAAAATCCGTCCCCTGCCCACTGACCTTGACCGGTGCCGAGGCGCTTTTGCCAGCCAACGAAACCGTAAGGGTGGTGTTGCCGTTCTTCAACGGTGTGGCCACGCCGTGCAGCGTGATGGCCGCCATGTCACTCAACTGCAGCTTGGCCAGTCGTGTTACGTCCACCACGTCGCCGGTGGAAAGCTTGGCACTCACGAGCACCTGCGCATAAGCAATGGGACTGGCCAGCACCACCTCGGCCGGCTCAATGGTCAGTTCCTGTATTGTGGCACCCTTGGGCAATGACTCGGCAGCGGGGAGGTCGGCCTTGGGCGTGGGCTCCTTCACGTTGCTTTTGGCTACGCCTTCGCCCTCGAGTTTCACCGGCACAAACGCCGTAGTTGCCTTGCCGTCCGCAGTGTTGAGCAAACGGATTTTGCCGTCGGACCCGGCAGCGGCCACAGTTTTGCCGTCGGGGCTCACGGCGACGGCATAAATTCCGCTGTCGCCTATGTCCACCTTGGCGACTTCGTTCACGTGATCGAGATAAAACTTGTCGAGCTTGATAGTCTCGCCAGAGTTGAGGTTGTCCTTGGCGATGAGCTTTTGAATGTCATCGGGAATTTTCTCGGGCAACATCTCACGGAAAATAACCACCTGACCCTTGCCGTCCAGCCCGCTGCCGGCGGCGAACACACTGCCATCGGTGCTGTAGCGCACGCTGAATACGCGCCCAGGCATCTCGGGAAACTTGCGGATGAGGTTGGCGTTGTCGCCAATCTTACGGGCGGTTTGGCGGAAGATGCGGAACACCTGCGGCGCGCTGTCCGAGCCGCCCACGAGGATCTGGTTGCGCTTGGGATGGCGTGCGATGGCGGCCAGACCGCCCTTCAGCGCCTTGGGGGTGATGGAGGTAATGTTGTCGATGAAACGTGAAGTTTGGAACACGGTGAGCTTCGCGGTCATGTCACGCCCCACGGAAATGAGGTGCTCACCTTTCACATCGTAAGCGGTGTCGAACACCCAGTCATTGTGGGCGCCTTGGAAGAAGACCTGCCGGCCGCTTTTCACCTCGATGGCGCGCACGGTGTTATCCGCGCAACCGAAGGCAAGGTGTTGGCCGTCGGGCGACCAGCACGCGCCGTACACGGTGTCAAAGGTGGTCGGGTGCGAAAGCTCGAGCGTTTGCTTGGCCACGTTCCAAATTTGCACCTCGCCCATGCGCGCGGGCTTACCGCCGGTCACCGCGAGCTGTTTGCCATCCGGTGAAAAACGCACACTCTCGATGCGTTCGGACATGCCGATCAGGCGTGCCACCAGTCCCGAGCCGTCCGCCTTGTGCAGCAGCACCTCGTGAAAGCCGGCCACCGCGAGCAGCTGGCCGTCCGGTGAAAAGTCCAGCGAAGTGATTACCGGGGGCAGGGTGTAGGTGGGAGGATTGTCCACGTCATACTTCGCCTTGGCGTTGGCGGGTGTGTCGTCGATGGCGCCGGCGGCGATCCACTTTTGCACCCGTTCAATCTCCGGCTTGGAAAGCGGCGCCTTGTCCTTGGGCATCTCCGCCTCGCCCTTGGCGTTGGGGGTGATGAGCGCGAGCAGATGGCTCTTGGCGCCGTCCTTCGGCACCACGGCGGTCTTCTCCGAGTCGCCACCGGCCAACAGGCTGGCAAAATCCGTCATCACATATCCGCCCTTGTCCTTGGCGGGCTGATGACAGCCCTGACAGTGGGCCTGAAAAATGGGGCGGATATCCTCGTAATAGCTAACGGGTTTCTCAGCCGCCTGAATCGAAGCGGCCAACACCGTCGCAAGTGCCAATCCGATGGTAAAATCGCGTGTCAGCATAAGCAAAAAATCTACCAGTTTTGACGCAACGGGGCAACGCCTATTCAGGTCGCGGACAAGAGGCAGCGGGGTGCATTTGGCGGGTTGATCCGGATGACTCCCGAGGTCCGCTTGTCAGCAAAAATAGGTTATTTTTCTCCCCGCAACCCTTTACAATGAAAAGGGCGAATGAAATGATGCGGTCCGGTGGAAAAGAACTGGGACACGCTTATGAATTCCACTTTTGATTACGTTCGGCGGCGGCGGGCGTTTACCCTCATCGAGTTGCTGGTCGTGATTGCCATTATTGGCATTCTGGCCGCCATCCTGCTTCCCGCCATGGCTGCTGCCAAGAAACGCGCCCTGCGCGCCCAATGCGTCAGCAACCTGCGCCAGATTGGCATCGCCTTTCAGGGCTTTGCCAATGATTACCACGGACGCCTGCCATGGCAGGTCAAGCCCAATGACGCCCGGGTGCTGCTGCGCGGCGTGGTCAGCAACGCTCCCGATGCCACCAGTGCCCAAGCCACACTGGCCAACCCGCTGGCCCGGCCCGAGATTGTCTTTTCATTACCCGAAATCAAGTCCGGCCTGACCACCGCCAAGCTTCTGTTTTCCCCCTGCGATCCCGACCGGCAGGCCGCCAACGATGCAGTTGAGGCCGACTGGAAAAAATGGGAGCCCGCCAACCCCATCCCTGGCGACGCTATCAGCTATGTCCTGATCGAGGGCGCCGAGGTGGCCCGGCCCACCACCATTCTGGCGACCACCCGCAATATCTCCACCGACGATCTGGCAAATGCCCGCTGGGCGGGTGCCGAGGAAACGGATACCGCTGGCGGCGGTATGCTTCCCCAATCCATGGCCCTGCTCAATAAGAACGAAGGCCATTTGGTTCTCACTGACGGCAAGGCCGCCCAATCCAACGACACCGACCTCGGCCCCAAGGGCGGCGCCGTCCGCAAACATATTGAGGCCACCGGCGGACTCACCAAGGGACCTTCCAGCACACTCGTTCTGAGGCCGGCTGGACAGGCGACATTGGGTGGTGTTGCTACCGCCGTTGTTGTTCCGCCAGAAAACAAGCCTAAGGAACAGACTGAAGAGCCAGAGTTGACCGTGGCCCAAGCGCCCGAGATGGCGAGTAATGTTTACAAATGGGCGGCCGGTAATGGAGCTGCTGTGGAAGGGTTCACAACTTATGGGGAGTCCGGAACAAAAGAAATGGCATGTATCAGCGATGAGAATAAGCTGGCAGTCGTTGCGATTCGCGGGGTTGATCCAAAACTTCTTGGGTTTGCCTCCGCTCTCGCTGAACGTTCGTCAGTTGGCAATATTTGGCTTGGTGACCTCACAGATTATGAGGCAAGCAACAGGTATCAGAATGCCAAATCGTTTGTCGATGGTGTGAAAGGAAAATATCCAGAACACACCTTGATGCTGGTGGGGCACAGCCTTGGGGGAAGAATTGCGATGGATTTATCCAAAGATGGAGGAGTGACAAAAGTATTCGCATTCAACCCTGCGATTCCGAAATGGGAGAGTTATCAGGGAATAGCCAACATGCATGTTTACAGTATGAAGGGAGATCCTTGCTCTTTGGGTGTTAGAGACGGGGGTTCCAAGGGGTTTGGAACCAATAAAACTGCTGGAGAGAAATCAGAACAACAAGAGGGGCAACTCTCTTATAAATCGTCGTTTGCTACTACTTGTTACTACAAATGCTCGGAAAAACCTTCAGGTTGGACATTTGGGAGAAATTCATTCGATAATTTTGCGAAGGCTGTAAAGAATGACAAGGGAGGAGCCCTTACGGGTCACAAAATGGATTCCTGCGTGAGCAATTTTGGGAATTGATGGGAATACCCGTTGTGCAAACCGAATGACTTTTCCTTGAAGGAGATTTTTTAAAGCGAAGCTCGGAGTCGGTCGTTTTAAGAGTCAGAATATTGCCGTTTCGTGAGGCATAAAAGATTTCTTGGGTGAGGGCTTGGCCGTTGGGCGCAGCGTGGTTAATGTACAGGTGCCCTTCTTTAAATTGGTGGGTGACTTTGTTTGTTTCCGCCCAAGACCCAAAAGATCCGGAACCATCCTCGTTGAAGATGAAGGTTGATCCACCACCTTCCTCTGGGCGTTCCAGGATCATTTCCCATTTCCCAATGATGTCCGGGTTGCTGTTCCCGCACCCATAGGCAATCAGGGCCACCAAGGTCAGCAGGGATATATTCGAGCACGACACGAGGAAACCTTGGCACATCGCGGGATGAGTGGCAACCGGATTGGAAGTTCATTTCTGGATGGGAGTTGTGTCGGTTGCCCTGTAACGCAGGTTCCAAACCTGCGTGAGTGGGTGCCGGCAATTTAAGTCGACGCTGAAAACCTAAATGCTTCTCCATTTCCGCAGGCTCGGAGGCCTGCGCTACGGCAGGTTTGGAAACCTGCG
The DNA here is from genome assembly GCA_002721895.1 of Verrucomicrobiales bacterium. The sequence continues at coordinate 79,086 of PBLV01000011.1, read as the reverse complement.
CTACAGGGTTGCCGGGTTTCAGGGGCAAAACTCTTCCTTTTCATGTTGTATCAGCAATTCAACTCGGTTGAACGGCCAAACAACGTGTTGCGACGACCAAACAACGTGTTGCATGGAGGAGCGGCGTGTCCGTTGGGTCTTGCAGCGTGTTGCAAGGGCCTTCGGGCACGCCGGGGCAGGCTGGTTTAAATGTAATTATTAAAAAAAGTAAAATTTGTTTATTTTATTTGAATGACACGCCCAGGGCGTCGTCGAACATGTAGTTATTATAAAATAACATAACAAAAGGAATATATATGAAACAGTCAAAGTATAGAAAAGGTCAAGTCGAGCAGCATCGCGTACTGGTCGGCCTCTGGGGAAAATACGCGTTAAACAAGTCTTACTTCGGACTTACGCCGGATGTGGTGGAGGAAAAAGTGGGCGAACTGGGTTCGCTGGTGGGAGACATGGCGGATGGCAAGCGTAAATATCGTTCCGACATGGTGAGACGGAATGACATGGCTTCGTTGCTGTTAGACTGGCGATTCGGGGTCATCAGCGCCATGAAAGGAGACCCGGACTTGGGCCCGGTCCATCCATTCCTTGCGGAGTTGGACATGGTTCCCCGCAAGAATTGCACGGGTTGTCATGGCGGGGATGGTGAGTAGCTGGGTTAATCCTGCTCGTGCCTCGCACCTCGTATTCTTGCTCGGGTTTTTCGAGTGCGGGTAAGGGGAGGAGGTGGGAGCAGGTTATTCTCTAGCGGATGGGGCCCCAGATCTTTTCCATGATCTTGTACATGCGGGGGTCGTGTTCCTTCAACTCGGCGCGGACGAAGGGGTAGAAGTCGTTGACGCCGAGATAGGCCTCGGTGCTTTCGGCAAAGTATTCCTTGTGGTTGTTCAGGCCATAGTGCTTCACGGGGCGGCGGCCGGTGTAGAGGAGGACTTTCTCATAGATGCCTTCCTTTTTGGCGGCTTCGTAGGCTTGGATGATTTCCTTGTTGTCAAAGCCGAGGACTTGGTCGTGGTAGGCGTGGGCGAGCTCGTGGAGGACGACGTAGGGGTGTTTGGCCCACATGTGGGGATCGAAGAGGGACTTGGCACGCGGGAGATGGACGTGCTTGGCGAGGGCGGGATCGTGCCGGTTGATGCGCAGCCAGGAGACGGAGGGATGGTATTGCATGTTGCCGAGGCGGTCATTGTTGTACTCGAGGCGGATGGGGAGTTTTTGCAGTTCCTTGACCTTGGCCTCGTGCAGGATGAACTTGACGCGCTGCAGGTGGTTGGCCAGTGCGGTGAAGGCCTTGTCGGCGACGGCCTTGTGCTTGGGCTCGAGCAGCTCGGGGTCCACGGCAATGTTCCAGCCCTCGACGTTTTTCTGTATGGGCTTGTAAAAGCGTTCCTTGTCCGGGGCGGCATGGAGGGTGGCGGCCAAGAGGGTGAGCAATGTCAGGAGCCTGAAAGTCATGGACGAGAGCAAAGGAGCTGGTTGCGGTTTGGTCAATCGTCTTTTGTCTGGCGAGAAGGAGGGCTCTTCCGCAACAATCGCTCATGCCGCTTTTGAAGATTCAGGTGAGCGAGGAGGTTTCCAGTGAGAAGGTGGAGGTGTTGCTGGAGCGTGGGACGGATTTGGTGGTGGATTTGATGGGCAAACCGCGCGGGGTGGTGCAGGTGGTGGTGGAACCGGGTATGGCGATGGCGTTTGGGGGTGAGGCGGGAAATTCCGCCTTGGTGGAATTGCGCAGTCTGGGGCTTCCGGAGGATATGGCGCGGGAGTTGAGCGCGGGGATTTGCGGGATGTTGGAGGGCGAACTGGGGGTGCCGGCGGAACGGGTGTTTATCAACTTCTTTGATTTTCCACGGCCGATGTGGGGCTGGGACGGCAAGACGTTTGGTTGAGATGGAGATTCGCCTGCAAGGGGTTGATTTCCGGTACGGCGGCGATGGGTTTCGGCTGCGGGTGCCGGAGTGGCAACTGGAGGCCGGCGGCAGGGCGGTTTTCACGGGGGCGAGTGGATCGGGCAAAACGACATTGCTACGCATGTTGGCAGGCATCCTGTTGGCGGATGAAGGGAAGGTGGAACTGGGCGGGGAAGATTTGGGGGGATTGGGTGACGGGGAGCGGCGGGCGTTTCGCATCCGGAACGTGGGGTTTGTGTTTCAGGATTTTCGGTTGGTGGAATATCTGGATGTGCGGGAAAATCTGTTGTTGCCGTTTCGAATCAACAGGGCTTTGCCCATGGAGCGGGTGGAGGGGCTGGAGAGCTTGGCGGAAGGGCTGGGGATTTCGGGTTTGTTGGATCGACATCCGGGCGACCTGTCGCAAGGGGAACGGCAACGGGTGGCTATCGGCCGGGCCTTGCTGCCGGGGCCGCGGCTTGTCCTGGCGGATGAACCGACAGGAAATCTGGACCCGGATAATTCCATGAAAATCATGGACTTGCTCTTGAAACAGGCGGCGTCGGCCACCGTGGTGATGGTGACACACGACCATTCGCTGGTGGAGCGGTTTGATGTGGTGAAGGATTTCGGGGAGTTTGCCGCATGAACGCGCTGCGGTTGGCTTTGTTCTACCTGCGGTTTCACCGGGCAAAAACGGTGATCTTGGTGGTATGCGTTGGGCTGACGATTTACCTGCCGCTGGTGAGCCATTGGTTGGTGGGAGAATTTGACGCGCGAATGACGGCGCGGGTGGGGGTGCACACGGCGACGCCGCTGGTGATTGGGGCACGCGGAAGCCGGTTTGACTTGGTATTGCATGCGCTGAATTTCCGTCCGTTGCCGGAGGGCAGTGCTTTTGGCGCGGCCGAGTTGCAACGTCTGCGTGAGGATGGCTTGGCGGCACCGGTGCCGTTGTTCCTGCAAGATTTTAAGCAACGGAAAGGGCGGGCGTTTCCGATCGTTGGCACGACGATGGACTATCTGGATTTCCGGAGCTTGGGATTTACTGAGGGTGGCGCCATGGCGTTGCTGGGGGATTGCGTTCTCGGTGCGGAGGCGGCCAGGGCACTGGGTGCAAAGGTGGGTGATGCGGTGACACCTGACCCAGGGTCACTGGCGGACTTGACCAGTCTGCCATTGAAAATGCGCGTGACGGGAACTCTGAAAAGGACCCATACGGCGGATGACGCGGCGATCTTTACCGACCTGAAAACGGCGTGGATCATTGCCGGGCATGGTCATGGCCATGAATCGGGAGAGGGAAATGAGACGGTGTTTAACGCCGCGCTGGAGACCGCGGGGGAAGTGGACGGCGGAAACCTGGGAAGTTTTCATTTTCATGATCCACCTGAAAAACTGCCGCTGACGGCGGTGATTGCCCTCCCGAAAAGCGAGGCGGACTCGGTGATTCTCCAGGGGCAAAACCGATTCCTTGAACAAGACGCCATGTTGCAGGCCTTGGAACCGGCGGCAGTGGTGGGGGAGATGCTGGACGTGATCCTGCGCGCAAAGCGATTTATCGATGCCAACCAACTGGTAGTGGCCGTTTGCACGGGACTGTTTTTGGGGTTGGTGATTTTGTTGTCGCTGCGTTTGCGGCGTGATGAAATGGAGACCCTGTTTCAACTGGGCTGTAGCCGGGCGATGGTGTTCTGGCTGCAGGTGGCGGAATTGGGCATTGTGGTGATGATGAGCGTAGTGCTGGCCTTGTTGGGTGTCTGGGTTACCTTGGACTACGTGGATGGAATGATGCGGGGAATGGGACTTTGATGATGAGGGGATGGATATGGCTTATGCTGGTGATGCTGGTGGCTTGTGGGCGAGACCTCGAGGAAGGGCGGGGGTCCAAGAATGGGCAAAGTGGCCCCCTGACGGTCGTGGCCGTGAACTATCCTCTTCAATATTTCGCGGAAAGGATTGGCGGCGATTTTGTCAAGGTGACGATGCCCGCGCCGACGGGGGAGGATCCAGCGGACTGGAGGCCCGCGGGGAAGGCAGCGCGCGAGTTTGTGCAACAGACGCAAAAGGCGGACTTGATTCTGATGAACGGGGCTGGGTATGCGAAGTGGATCAAGTATGGCTCATGGCGGGAATCGCAACTGGTGAATACCTCCCGGACATTTCGCAGCAGTCTGATTGAACTGGAGAAGGCGCACAGGGTTGTTCATCGGCACGGGAAGGGCGGTCGCGAACACAGTCACGGGGAAATTTCATACACGGTGTGGCTGGATCCAGGTCTGGCCGTGCGCCAAGCGGAGGCCATCCGGGATGCGCTGACGCGGAAACGGCCGGACAGGGCTTCGATGTTTGAGAAGCATTTTGAAGCGCTTAAAACTGATTTGGAGATACTAGGAGCGGATTTGCCAGAGTCTGCCACGCCGTTGCTGGCATCTCATCCAGTGTACCAATATTTGCAAAGGCGGTTTGCTTTGAACCTGCAGAGTGTCCATTGGGAGTCGGGAATTGTGCCGTCGGAAAAGGAATGGGCCGCCTTGGAGGAGAGGCTGCAAGAGCACCGCGCGTCCGCGATGCTTTGGGAAAGTGAGCCGGCGAGGGAGACCGAGGAACGGCTTCGGGCGTTGGGAGTTGTGCCGGTGGTTTTTGTACCGTGTGGCGATGCGCCTGCGGAGGGGGATTACTTGGGGGTGATGCGGTCAAATTTTGACCGGCTGAAAAAGGTGCTTGAAGCAGAACAGTAGGTGGGTGCACAAAAAAACCCTGCGGCACACCGCAGGGTCGTGTTCAGGTATTCCTGAAATTACTTCTTTTTCTCGACCTTCGAGATCTTCAGCGTGCCTTCCTTCACCGCGCCGGTGATCTTGGCGGCTACGCTTGAGCCGGGCTTGCACACGGCCTTGTGGAGGGCCTTGGCTTCTTTGCCCAACAGCAGGAGAACCTGCTCCTTGCCGTCCTTGCCTTTGGCGACGAGTGCCGCCTGGCACTTCCCCTGCTTCTTCAGTGTGCACTTGGCGCACTGCACCTTGCCTTCGAGGGTCGCCTCACCGGCGAGCGCCACGGTGGCGCTAAAGCCGAGAGCCAATGCGATAGTCGTGATGTATTTCATAGCTATGTTTTTCTTAACGCTGTTGTCCAAGCGCGTTAGGACTTTGACGCTCCAAGACTACTTCGCCATTTAGGGAATGCAACCCCAGAATGTTATGGGTGCCGGGTGATGTGATTGACAGGCAGGGCCGGGTTGCCCAATCCTGTGTTGGGCGGATGTGTCCGCCATGAGACTTGATCCGATGAAAAATGCCATGATTCGCTGGGGCACCTTGTGTGCCGTTTTCGCTTTGCTCACCACGGCCTGCAAGTTGTTCGAGGGCGGGCAACCGTCGATGAAGACTGTGATGCAGGAGGGGTTCAAGGGTGACGAGTCGCTACGCAAGAAGATTATCGACGGCGTGGCGACGCAGGCGGACAAGGATTTGTTCCTAGTCTATGCGGAGACGCTTCCAGGGTTTGCTCCCAAGAAGGGAACGGCGGCAAGCTGGGCGGAAAAGTCGGCGGCGGTGGTGGCGGCGGCCAAGGCGATAGCCGATGGCATGGGCACGGTGGACGATTTTGAAGCGGCCACCAATTGCCGGGGCTGCCACGAGCCTCACAAGGAGTATCCGCCGGGCAAGAATCCCTACACGAAAAAGTAACGTGGGATTGGCTAGTCATTTTTCGACAGCAGTTTTTTCAGCGCTTCCTCCATCTCGGGGATGTTGAATTCGCGTGGCCCGCGGCCGCCTTGGTAGGCAATGCGGGAATCGGTTCCCAGAATGTAAAGGCGGTCGGGAAAAGCAGCGTAGGCGCGGGCGACGGTGTCCTCCATATCGTCCACCACACAGGGGATTTTCAGGTCCAACCCGGCGGAGCATTGGCCGGCAATTTCCTGTCGCCGCAGAAACGTCTTTGGCTGCTCGATCTGCACATGGCGTGCGGGTCGGGCGGAATCAGTTGGATGCGCCTCACGGATATAGACCCACCAAAAATCAGCGCGATCCTTGAACTGCTCGTAGTTTTTCTGGAGGCGCACGGCCTCCCGGGCGAAGGGCCCTCAAGTGTAGGATCCAAAAATCAAGACGGTTGGCCGGCTGACCTTGGAAAGGTTAATGAGCTTGCCGGTGTCCCGATGTTTGGCGCTGACCTTTGGTGCGGGTGTGCCCACGACCGGCCCCATGCCACGAATCGGGGCACCTTGGCCGGGCTGCATGAAATGATGCAACTCGCGTGGAACAACGTGGCCGTCCTTGTCGGTGTCAGCGGCCTTGAAATCCGCGGGCTTGCAGAAGGCCGACCATTCCATGGCGCTGATGCGGTGATCGGAATTCGCATCAATCAGACGGAAGAACTCCCGGGCAGCCATGCTGCCCGGTCGGCGGGGTGCGTTTTGGGCGAACATTATCCCCGCCAGCCCGAGGGCCGCCATGGCCCATGTCATCCTTTGCATCATCCTGTTAGACGCGTCGAGAGTGCGCGGCGTTACTTGTGTTCTGGTTTTAAACAGCGCTTGAGTGCCATGACGGTGAGGGCCGTGCCGTATTGTTGGTGGTAGTCGTAGAGGGGAAAGTCCCACCAACTGCCGTCCTTTTCCTGCAGTTTCATGAGCGTGGTGGCGAGGTGGTCACGCAGTCTGCCACGATCGGGTTCAGGCACCAATTCAATGCAGTGTGCGGCGTAGTAATGGCCGTAATAGTAAAAATAGCCGGCCACGGCGAACCACGACTCGTGGGGCACGGGTCGCTTGCGCCCCATGCCCAGCCACTCGTTGCGGGCAAACAGACGATTCAGCCAAGTGACCATGACCTTGTCGGTGATTTTCTTGTCGTCCCAAAGCCGGAGGGCCAAGTTGCAGCACTGGGAACGCCCGAGGCTGCCGGCGGGCCGGTTGATACCGGAGCGAGGGCGCATTTTCAGGTATTCGCCGTAGAGGTAGCTGCCGTCGGGAAGGCGTTGGCGGTTGATGGCGGCCAGCGCACGCGTGACAAGACGCTGGGGTGGTTGGACCCCGGCTTGTTTAGCCTCGTGAAAGGCGTGCAATACGGTGCCGTTGACGAAGGAAATGGAACTGCTGGAGGGCTGCTTGGCACCCGCGCGAAAATCGTAATAACCCCAGCCGCCATCGACGGATTCATAACGGGTCAGCCGATCGAACTGGTGCCGGATTAGCTTGTCGATCTGTGTGACCCGCGCGGTGTCCTTGGGCAGACGCGCACGCATTCGCACCAACGCTTGGATGCCGTAGGCGTGTGACCACACGTTGTACATGGCGTCTGCCGTGGCCCGGCGAAGCTTGGGGAGATGTTCGAGCAGATATTTTTCGCCATCTTCAATCGCGCGGTTCACGCGCGGAGAATCTTCGCCTGCCTCGATGAGGGCCGACGTGGAAAGCGCCGTGACCGCGAGCCGAAAGGCATAATGGCTTTGGTAGGTGGGCGCGTAGATGTTCAGCCCCTTCGTGTTGCGCGGGCTGCCCCACGAACCATCCTTGTTCTGCCGCTCCAGCAGGAAATAAACCCCGCGCTCAATGGACTTGGCCACCTTGGCATTGCCCGGCGGTGCGACCTTGGGCACGGAGTTGCTCTTGGAGAAATCCGGCTCGGCGGCCAATGCCGGCCCTGCTGCCCAGAACGCGGCTGTTGCGGCCAGCAGGCTAAGGCTTTTCGAGAAGAATTTCATCACCCGCTTTCAGGCCCTTCAGAATTGCAGTCTTGCCACTAAAACTCCTTCCGGTGGTTACCATGCGTTTCTTGCCGCCCTTGAGCCAGACATACGTCGCGGCGTCTTCTTCAAAAACCGCCTTGGCCGGTACCGCCAGTGCCTTGGGGTTTTTGTAGGGCACAAGCTTCACCGTGCAGGCCATGCCAGGCACGAGAATGCCGCCGGCTTGGCTTTCGAGAATGACCTCGAACTTGCCGACATCCACGGGCACACGGGATACGTTGGCCACCGTCACGGGTAAGTTACGGTCCGGATCCGCCTTGGCTGTGGCGTTGCCCTTGTCGCCGGCTTCAACATGTCGCAAATCTTTCTCATCCAGTAGCGCGTGGATGCGCAGTGGCCCGGGCTCCACGACGGTCATGAACGCGGTGCCCGGGGTGAGTTTGCCGTGTTTCCTGAGCTTGGGTTCAACGAGTTTCAAGCCGCTCCACGCGCCGCGGCTAAAGGTGCCGTAGAAAACAGTGCCGCCCGCTGGTGCCTTGGGCATGAGTCGGTCCCGGTCGGCCTCCAGCTTGGTCAGGGCTTCGATGGCCAGATTGTGTGAAATTTCCTGTTTTTCAACGGTGAGTTGTTTCTTTTTCAGGTCGGCATTATTGGAAACGCGCGCCTTGACCAGTTCCAGTCGCTTGCGTAGTTCGCCCTCCTTCTTGGCCGTTGACTCACGCGGAATAGTGATTTTGAGCGAGGTTTCACTTCGAATCCTGGCACCCTCAAGCGAATGGCGTGCACGATCCACGGCATGCTGTGCGCGCTTTAAAATGATCTCCTCGGTGTCCTCCGCAACGTCGTCGGCTTCATACATTTTTTTCAGCTGCTTCAGTTCCTCCTCGGCATTGGCGAGGTAGTTTGCGGCGCTGATGACGGTACGTTCGGCGGACTTGACGTTGTAGGGCTTGGTGACCTTTTGGTAGCGGTCGAGATCCTCCTTTACCTCATGGTAGGCGCGTTCCACCGCGGTGAGATCCAGCGGGATGGTGGCCTCGGCATATTCCAAGTCTGCCTTGGCGAGGGCCAAGTCCAGCTTGCTGAGTTCCAGATCGATTTTGGTGTCTCGGATTTTGCGGTCCAGTTTTTCAAGGTCGAGTTTCACCAGCGGGTCACCCTTCTTTACCGTTGCGCCGTGTGGAACGGCGCTGAGCACGCTCAGGTCGGTCCATGACTTGGGGCGCAGCGTGATTTCATGCACCTTTTGTGCCGAGAACCTGCCGTCAAGCTGAACCTCGATCTTGAAGGGGGCGGGTTGAACCTTGTGAGTGGGGGGCGCGGTTTTTTCGGCGGCCCCGGCGGGCAGGGCCAGCAGCGCGGCCCACAGCAGGGAAGGGGTCTTTCGCATGCCGGACTTTGGCGCGGGGTCGGTCGGCTGGCAAGCGCGGGGTTTACCCTAATGCATGTTGGCGCGGTGCGCGTGTCGCTGAAGCCAAGCGGGAAGTTCCTCCAAGGCCTTCTGGATCTCCGGTTCCAACTCGTCAATTACCTTGTGCTTGGTGTGGCGGCGGTAGGGCATCTTGCGCTTGCGGGGCTTGTTGTACGCTGAATCTCGCATCCCCTGAGACACAGCACAACGCGTGCCATCAGGCGAAGGCCCGGCGCAACATTTTCAGGCTTCGCGGAACGGCGGTTTTTGCGTCGTCCTTGCCCTCAAACTCAATCGAGACGTAGCCGCGGTAGTTGACCTTGCGCAAAATTTCCGCAATGCGCGTGTAATCCAGATCGAGTGTGTACCATTTTCCGCCGCCGTAATAGGTTTTGGCCTGCACGAAGGCGGTGTGCGCGGCGATCTGCTCGAGCTTGGGGTAGGGGTCTTCCAGAAAATTGCCCGTGTCCATCAACACCCGCAGCCACGGCGAGTTGACGGCGTTGATGATGCGCATCAATCCCTCCGGCGTGCGGGACAATCCCCAGTGGTTTTCCAGGGCCAGCATCACACCGCGTTTTTCCGCGTGTCCCAGGCATTGGTTGATGGCGTCGATGCACCACTTGAAGCCTTCATCTTCCGTATGGCCCGGCAGCACGGGCTCGATGCCGCGGTTGGCCATCAGTTCGTCAAAGGTGGGCGTTGTGCCCCAGCGGCCGGTGTTGAGACGGATGCAGGGGATGCCCATTTCGTGGGCGATGTCGATGTAGCCGAGAGTGCGGGCCACCTGCTGGGCACGCTTGGCACGGTCGGGGTCGACAAAATCCTGATGCACGGAAAGGCAAACCAGATCCACTCCATTGACCAGCGCGTGTTTCTTCAAGGATTGCAGGTAGGTCGTGGAGGTGTTGGTCATTTGAACCTTCAACACGTCCACTCCCTCCGCACCCATTTCCGCCGCGTGGTCGATGACTTTTTTGATCGGGTAACGGGTTGGCGTAAAGTGCCAGTAGGAATAGGTGGCGATGGCAAACTTAACTCGAGGCTGCGTGGCTAGGGGAAGGGTGGGGGTGACACAGCCCGCGAGTGGCAGGGCCGAGGAGGCGAGGAATTGGCGGCGATTCATTTCAGGCAAGTGCATTGAAGAAGACCCCGGGACGATACCGGTCGAGGTTCATCACGTCAAATGCCTGCAACTGCCCAAATACCATTTGGCCGGTTCCTCCTTGGGGCGTGGCGTAGAAATTCGGGAGAATTGCGCTGGTTTGCTCATGTTGTGACATGAGGTGATCCATGGGCGTGCCCGGATACATGTCATACATCATGTTGCCTGAATACATTTGAATATTCATTGCCAGACGGTATGTTGTGGGGAGCAGCCGATGAGCCGCCAGCGCGCACGTTTAATAGCCAAACCCACACGTTGACTCAACCGAAAACCATTCCCATGCACAACATGAACGACTCCCTTGACCGGCGCCAATTTCTCGGCTTCGCCGCCGCATCCGGTGCGCTGATTCTTCGCGCGGATGCGAACCCCACTCCGGCCACGCCCGATGCACACAATTACGTGGCCTATCTCCAGCAACAAGGAGTGCCGGCGATTTCCCCTGAGGGAAAGTGGAAGCCCACGCACCCGGACATCCTAGGCCCGTTTTGGGCTGGTGGCGCGCCGTTTCGAGGCAAGGTGACGCCCCCGTTGGAGCCTGGCGAATTGCTGGTCATCAGTGGCCGGGTCTGGAGCCATGCCACGCGTAAACCCATGGCCAATGTCATTCTGGATGTCTGGCAGGCAGATGCGAAGGGGCGATATGATTTTCAGGATCATCCCGCCACCGAGCCGCGTCCGGTCGTGGGCGGCAGGCAACCCAAACTGGCTCACTTCCGTAACCGTATCCGTTTACTCACCGATGAGCAGGGCCGTTACGAATACGAGACGATCAAGCCTGCCGCCTACAGCGTTGGCCGCCAAACCCGCCCATCGCACATTCATTACATGATTCAGGCACCCGGCCATGCCCGGCTCATCACGCAGATCTATTTCAAGGGCGACCCCAACATTAAAAACGACTCTTTCGGCCAGAATCTGGGTGCTGCAAATTCACCGCTGGTCATTGCCACTCAAAAGATCAAGCGAGGCAACGGCCATTACCTGAAAGGCACGTTCGATATTGTGCTTGGCGGCAATGTCTGAATTGAAGTGCCGCGCTGCGGCGTGACTACAGTTCCAGGGCCGGCTTGCCCAGCACCTCCAGCCGGGGGGCGATGCCCAGTCCGGGCGTTTCATTCGCTCTCAGCCGGCCTTCATCGCGTTGAGGCGCATTTTCCGCAATGCTCGTGGTCACGTAGCTGTTGAAGTCCGTGGAGCTGAAGAGCAGTTCAGGCGGCGTCCCGTGTGCCAGGGCCGCAATCGCGGCGGTGACAATGTCGCCTCCCCAGCTGTCCTCGACGGTCATGGCAATGCCCAAGTCCACACACAAGTCTCGTGCCTGTTTTAATTTCGTCAAGCCGCCCAACTTGCTGATCTTCAGGTTCACGACGTCCATGGCTCCATCCGCGTGACCGCGAATCAATGGACGAAGGCTGTCGATGCATTCGTCCAGCACAAAAGGATGATCCGTTCTCCGGCGAATGGCCAGGCATTCCTCGTAGGTCTGGCAAGGCTGTTCGATATACACATCCACGTCCCGAACCGCACGGACTACCCGGGCCGCCTCATGCTGGGTCCAGCCGGTATTGGCGTCCGCCACCAGCTTGTCTGTGGGTTCCAGTACGGCTCGCGTTTGCCGAATGCGCTCGATATCCACATCGGGATTGCCTCCCACCTTCAGTTGGAACCGGCGGTATCCTTCCTCGCGGTAGCCGGCAATGTTCTCCGCCATGGCCTCCGGCTCCTTCTGGGAAATGGCGCGGTACAGGACAAAGTCCTCCCCATGCCGGCCACCCAACAACTCGCACACGCTTTGTCCGCTTGATTGCCCGAGGATGTCCCAGCAGGCCATGTCCAAGGCGCTTTTCACGTAGGGGTGCCCCTGCAGTGCCTGATCCATCAGCCTATTCACAGGGCCGAGCCGGGTTGGGTTTTGGCCGATCAAGTGCGGCCCCAGTTCGCCAATGCCCTCTCGTGCTCCTTTCGCGTAGGCCGGCAAATAGAATGGGCCCAAGGGACAAACCTCGCCATGGCCGGTTAATCCCGCGTCCGTCTCCACCGCCACCACGGTGCTGTCGAACACCTCCACCGATTTGCCGCCGGACCATTTATACGATCCCTCGTGCAGAGGCAAATCCACCTGATAAACCTTGATGCCGGTAATTTTCATGTGCGTGACTCGGTGAAACGGGATAACCCCAAAAAGTCAATTGGCCAATCCGTTTTTCCCTCCGTCGCTAGGTCCGCCAGCACCTCGCCCATCACCGGGGCGAATTTAAAACCATGCCCGCTGAAGCCGCACGCAATGATTGCGCGCTCGCAATCGGGATGCTGATCCACAATAAAGTGTCCATCCGGAGTGTTGGTGTAGAGGCAAACGCGCAGGGACAAGAGCGGTCCGTCGCCACTCGGCACGAAACGACGCAGGCCATTCCGCACTTCTTCTTCATCGCCCGCCGACACGTCACGTGCCACATGATACGGATCGACCTCCATGGCTGGAAAGTGCCGCGCGGATTTTAGGCCCACGCCACCTGATCCATCCGGTGTCAGGGGGAATCCATAGTGCACCGCACCGCCGCCCGCATCCGCCACCCAGACCGGGAATTTTTCCGCCGTGAAATCCAAGGGGCACTCGGGCCAAGTCCATCCCAGCACTTGGCGGGTTACCTTCAAGGGCGTCTTCAAGTCTCCCAAGATCTTTCCCGACCACGCCCCGGCCGCGAAGACCACCCGGTCCGCCCGAAAATTCCCCTGGTCTGTCTTGACCACGATACCATCCCCATCTGGCTGCCAATCCGTCACTGCGACATGCCCCTTTAACTCTGCCCCCGCCAGTAGAGCGCGATGCACCATGGCTCCCACGGCCCTCTCCGAAAGCACGTAGCCCGCCTCTTTTTCGAACAGCCCCACATCCTCTTCCGCTATTTGAAACTGGGGCCAACGTTTGGCCAACTCCTCGCTCGTCAACAGTTCATGTTCCAGCCTGTGCTCCACCGCGGCCCGGAGTGCGCCGCCCACCATGTAACCCTCTTTTTTCCCAAGGTAAACCGCACCTGTTCGAACCAGAAATTGATCCCCGGTTTCCTCTCCCAACTCATCCCACAGCCGGTAAGCCCCGCGCAGCAGCGGCACATAATCCGGATGTTCCGTGTATGAAAGCCTGATGGCTCGCGTCGCCCCGGCGAAGGAGGCCAGGGGGTTAGGCAGTGCCCCCTGTTCAAGGCCCAGAACCCTGATGCCTTTCCGGGCCAGTCGCCAGCAAGTTGCGGCTCCCATGGAGCCAACGCCGACAACAATCACTTGGTATGACATGGAATCCTCGATGGATTGTGTTACGGCGAAGACAAAGGGTAGCCAAGGAGAGCAGCCGTTTGATCCGCAAACGGCTTGTGGGTGGGAGGCAACACCTTTTTCCAGCGAGCCAAATACTGGCGGGTCGTGAGCGCCTGATCTTTCAACCCCGTGTTCAAGAGTCCGATGGCAGCAAGATGTTTTGGGTTCCGTTCGATCAATCCATAAAGCTGATAGGAAACGTATTTATAAATTTCCCGGTTGGGATAGCGTTTGCCTAACCGAAGCGCCTTCTCATGCTTGCGCAGCCATGGGATAAATTCCATCCCCTCGGGCTTGGCATTCTCCTTTTTCAAGTAATTGCCGGCGTAGGAATCGAGGTGCTTCGCATATCCCTTCCAGTTTGGATAAGGCGGATGGGTCTTCCACTCTTTGGCCATCACCATGATGGCATGATACGAGGCTGCCTCGCAAAAAGCCTCGTTGATCCAGTGGTTGGGCCCGGCACTGGGTTGATCCTGATTGATGACAATATGCGTGAACTCATGGGAAAACTGGAAGGCAATCTGTGCCCAGCCCCAGCCATCCGAGACGCTAAGCATAATGCGCGACTCCCCATTCGGCCCCTTCCGGTCCAGTTGCACGGGATAACCATGATTCGCCTTGGGGATCAGGATCGGCTTGAATTTTCGGTCCGGATAATGCCGCGCAATTGCCATTGCCGCCGAGTTGCAAACCGCCACAAAATTCTCCGGCACCGTCCTGAAACCCTTCTGCGTAAACCGAATATCCAGCTTGGGAACATTGGGTGGAGGATTGTCGCTCCACGCAATAGAACAGGAAAGTAACAACCAAAGGGCCAGGGAAGGTAACGATTTCATCCGATGGGTCATCGCATAAACCGATTAGTTTCGCTTTTCAAGATCATATAGTGCCTTCACTTCCGCCTCGCTCAAGGCGCGGTTGGTGGATGTTTTTGCGGGGGGATCTTCCTTGGAGGCTTCGCTCAAATTAGCCTTGGAAGCTATTGTCAATGGGATTGAGCCTGCTGAGCGGGGGGCGGTTTTATTGCTGAATGAGGATCACACGCGGTTGGAATTTCGCGCGCATTTTCCCGAATATAAACCGGCATTCAGCAGCACGTTAGCCATCAACACCCTGAACAGCGGGTCGGCTTTTGTTTGGAAAAGAGATACGGATGCGGCAGCTTCATCCTCTATCAAGAGATTGAATATTCAGGGGGGCTTGTATGCGCCGCTGGGTTTTGGGGCCAACAGCCTAGGGGTTGTTTGTGTGGACTCAACCCATTCCAGTGCACAATTTTCGGGGGATCATCTGTCAGATTTTGTGAGCATGGCCAAGGTGCTCTCGGTTTCGGTTTGTGCTTCCAAGGAGGATCATTAAAAACTGGATTTTTCTTTGACACCGCGCGGGGAGGGGCTAGTTTTAAAGCATGCCCGGCATCGAGGTGACGGTTTGTGTGCGAGGCAAGCGGGAGCATTATGCCTTTGATGAGGATGAGGTGTTGGTGGGGAGAATGGTGAAAGGGGGTTTCCCGGCATTAATTGTGATGGATGACAAGGTGTCGCGCCGACATGCCAGGATTTGGCGGGCGCTGGACGGGTATTGGATGGAGGACTTGGGCAGCACGCATGGGACTTTCAAGGATGGGCATCGGTTGACGATGCCGGCGCGTTTGTGTTCAGGGGATTGTTTCAACTTGGGAGACTCGGCGCTAACCATTGATCGTGCGGATATTTCCTTGGGGACTGACGGAGGCGAACTAAAGGAGTTGCTGGATTTTCATCTCGTGAAGGATATTGGAATTTCGGATGAAACGATTGAACTAAGCCCCAGCCTCCAAGCAAAAGTAGTGGCTCAGGAGAGAGCACAAGATGAGGTGGAAGAGTTGGCTGTTGAGGAGGGGGGAGGTGAGGGGAGAAAATGGACTTGGAGGGATACCGAGAGAACGCGGTTGGCTACCAGAAGTCATTCGTCAGGCTTGTTTGGGCGATTGGCGGATATTTTTTCGGCTGAGAAACCTTTGGAAGAATTGCTTGAGCTGGCTGTTAAGGCGATTGTGGAAACCATGGAGCCGGCTGAGCGCGGTGCGGTCTTGTTGTTGAATGAATCGCATACCCGGCTGGAGGTTGGGGCGCACTTCCCGGTGTTTGAGCCTGCGTTTAGCCGCACGCTGGCCCTGAAAGTCTTGGCGTCCGGGAGGGCATTTACTTGGGAGCGTGATTTAAGCGGGATGACGTCTGACTCAATCAAAATGCTGAATATCTGCGGGGGCATTTACGCGCCCATTGCCTTCGGCTCCCAGCAGATTGGCGTTGCGTGTGTGGATTCCACCAACCCCAAGGCCGAGTTCACCCATGAAGAGTTGGCTTTGTTTATCAACACTTCACAGGTGCTCGGGGCCTTGATCCACGGCAAGTTGACCGTGGAGCGGAGTGGCGCGCCTAGCGCCGGCTAAGGGTCGGAATGGTGGGCGATATGGCGGAGCCCATTTGCAATTGGGGCATGGGGAACTGGATCCGGTTGTATTGGAACGACTGGAAGGCATAAGAGGGGTTTTTCTTCAACATCTCCTGAGCTTGCTTGTACATCGCCATGGCGCGTTCCTGATTCTGGCGGGCGTGCTCCATGTACTCGTGTTTCCGACGAACCGCAGCCCAATACGCTGCGTCCTGCTGAAACATGGAACCCATGTTGCGGGAGACGGATTCCTGCGCCTGCATGGCATTCATCATCATTCGCTGATAGGGGTTCATGTGGTAGTTTCCGCCGTAGTACGAGTAACGACTGCTGAATTGGGGTGAGTAACGGCTTTGTGCATTGGCAATGTCCCCAAGAAATGTGCCGAAGGCGGCGAGTCCCAAAAGGGTGATTTTTTTGGCCCAGAATTTCATTTTCGTCCTTTTTTAGTTTGTTCACTGCCTGAAGGCAGATTGTTATTCTCATTGGATAGTACTGGGGCTGCCTCGGATTTCTGTCATTTTCCTGAAATTTTTTTTCATCACCAGAAAGAGTCTGTTTTTGTGGGGATTTGGGTGCTTAGTGGGCTGGACGAAATTGACGGATTGGTGTTAAATCAAAGCCGATGGAAGCTCCCAAGACAAGGCGGGAACTGCTGGATAAACTCCGGATGACCAGTGTGGCCAAGAAGGATTGGGACGAGTTCTACGAGATTTACTGGAGGCTGGTTTACAAGGTGGCCACGAACTCAGGTCTGCCCCATGCCGATGCCCAGGACGTTGTCCAGAAGACCTTTATCAAGGTGGCTCAAAATATCGGCAGGTTTAAATATGATTCCAAAAAGGGGAAGTTCAGGAATTGGCTTTGCCTGATCGCCAAGCAACAGGCGGCGAGTCATTTTCGTAAAATTCCAATTGCGCCCATGGTCCCGGGACAGCCGCGGGTGTCATCGGAAACCGAGATTCGGAGAATGCCAGATTCAGCGAGTGACTGGGAGTCCGTTTGGGATGAGGAGGAACGCAGCCATTTGCTGCATACGGCACTGGAGCGGATCAAGCCCCGGATTAAGCCACAACAATTCAAGATATTCTTGGCTCACTGTGTCAAGGGAATGAGCGTTAAGGAAGTGCAGGATTTGGTTGGCGTCAGTGCCAACCAAGTGTACTTGGCGAAAAACCGGGTGATGCCGCTCTTTGAGGAGGCGGTAAAGGCAGTGAGCCGGTTTGGGGCCGAAGGACCGGAGGTCTAGTACCCGCTATCGCCGGGGGCTTTTTGGATGAGTTCTATTTCGTAGCCTTCGGGAGCGTCGATGAAGGCGAAGCCACCACCGTTGTCTTTCATGTGCGGTCCATCGGAATATTCCACTCCGTGGGCATTGATGTGCTGCTCGAATTCCTTGAGGCTCTCTACCTGGAAGGCGAGGTGTGTCAGGTCTTCCTGCACCTGCACGCCGCCGCTGCTGGGGTAGGAGCATATCTCGATCTCCTCTTCACTGTTTGGTGTCGATAGAAAAACGAGCTCCGAACCGCGGGGCGACTTGTGGCGGCGGGTCTCCGTGAGGCCCAGGATTTCCGTATAGAATTTAACAGTCTGCTCAAGGTCGTCGACGCGGTAGCGGGTGTGTAGCAGCTTGGTCACAATCGGCATGTACGGAGCATGGCCCAAGCCTTCGCCGGGCGCAAGTGGAGGAATGGCTTGCCTTGAACTGCTGGTTGTTGAGGATGGGGGCTTGTCCCGATGGTTGTCAGTTTGGTTTTGCGTGGCTGCATTGTGTGTGCAGGTTGGTCTGCATGCAGATGGGGTGCGTTTTCATGGCTGGCATCCGGAACGACGCGAGATGCTCATCAGCGCGCCAAGAAAAGGCATCCGCCAGCTTTGGGTTGTGTCTGGACCGATGGGCAAACCGAGGCAATTAACCTTTTCCAATCGGCCGGTATATGAGGCGATGTTTGAACCCATCTCGGGCAAGTGGGTGCTTTTTGCCGCGGGGGAACCAAAGGCTGGGCCGCAACTTTTTCGGGTACATGCGGACTCCGAAAAGCCTCTGCCCATTCTGCTTTCCGATGCCAAGCGGCCCTATTCCCACGCGCTCTGGGCGCCCAATGGCCAGCAGGTTGCCTGTCTTGCGCGTTCGCCGGGAAAGGAGGGGTTGGGGCTTGAGATTTTTAATCCTCTTGCGCCGCGTACGGCCCGGCGGCTGGAGTCGCTGCCGGGAGGCGGTTGGAGTTTGGAACACTGGGCGGTCAACAGCGGCATGATGCTGATGCGCGAGGAAACTTCTGATGCGGAGAGTTTTCTTTACCTGGCCGATGCCGGCACGGGGACGCTGTCGGTGTTGACTCCCAAAGGGCAGGCCAAAGTGGCCCATGCGCACCCGCGTTTTTCGCCGGGAATGGACGCGGTTTATTTTACGTCGGACCGGGAGAGTGAGTTTCAGCAGTTGTGCCGTCTGGATCTGCGTCGTGGCACTTCGAAGGTGTTGACCGCGAATTTGAAATGGAATGTGGAGGCGTTTGCCGTGGCGCCCAGCGGAGCACAGGCGGCCGTGGTAGTGAATGCTGCAGGCATTAGCCAGCTTCATTTGCTGGACTTGAAAGGTGGTAAATTGAAACCGGTGGCTGATGTGCCGCGCGGAGTCGTGTGCGATCTGCACTGGCGGGGTGGTGGTGAGTTGGGTTTTTCTGTCAGCGCAGCGGATTCCGCGGGTGATGTTTTCTCCCTGAATGTCGACAGTCAAAAACTCACACGCTGGACGCGTCATAACCCCAAGGCTCATGCGGCGCCGAGCCTTGGAATCATTCGCGCTTTCGATGGCGAGATTGTGCCTCTGGTTTACTGGATGCCGGACATGAAGCGCTTTGAGGGACGGCGTCCGGTGCTGGTGGTCCTGCCGGATGGCCCAGGTACGCAGGTGCGGCCATCACATCTCGGTCTCCTGACGCCGCTGTTGGAGCGGCATGGGATTGCCGTGGTGAGTCCCAACCTGCGCGGCGCGAGTGGCTACGGCAGCCGGCACCGTGATTTGGACAATGGCCGGCTGCGGGCCCATCAGGTTCGTGACTTGAATGTTGTTCTGAACTGGATTCGCCAACAGCCTGGCTTGAATGGTGAACGCGTGGCCTTGTGGGGCAGCAGAGCTGGAGGCAGCCTGGCACTGTTGGCCATGGCGGAGTTCAATGCTTTTATCCGTTGCGGAGTGGTGAAAGATGCGATTCCCAATTGGCCCGAACACATACAGAATGCGCCGGAATGGCGGCGACCCGCCTTGCGCGTTGAGTTTGGAACAGAGTGGGACGCAAAGACGCGCGCGTTTCTGGAATCCATCTCACCGTTGGATGCTGGAGGGGAAAACCTGCGGGCGGTTTCGCCAACAAGTCCCGTGTTGTTGGCTGGCGCAAGCGCGCCGGTGATTGCCAAGGCGTTGCGGCAAGCGGGTAAAAAGGCGGAGACAGTCGAGGCCGGGGAGCTGGCCGGAGAAGCCGGGAAATTTTTGAAGCAACAACTGCTGGAGGATTAAAAACGGCCGATGTACGCCTGGCCGTAGGGGTAGGGGGCAGGCTGCGTGTATTTGCCGCCCTCGTGTTCCTCCCAAGCGGTTTGGGCCTCGGGGATGCCACCGGTATACCATTCCGGTTTCCAACCCTCGGCCATGCTCACCTTGCTTACGTGGCCGTCCGCCCACAGGACACAACTGGAGCCGAGGTTCCGATAAATCTCCTGTAGCGCCAGTTCAGAATTCTCGCGATGAACGCCATCCGGGTTGAAATTTGCGTGGCCCTTGTTGAACGCGTTTTGGTCCTGGCCGAAGGCGTAGCAGGGAACGTCGCCGTCGCCATCGATCATCGGCTCGGAATGATCATGAGCCCAGATGGTGGTGGCGGGGTACGGGTATGAGTCCAGATCGCGTGCCAAGCCGGTTTTTACATCCTGAAAAGTGGCGCCATCATCCGACCACTTGGCGCAAACGCCGTTGAAGCCAAAGTCCACAAACTTGTGCCCATCGGCACGTGATCCGTCGGAGCGTTCCTCAATCGTGTTCCAAGTCAGCGGCGAATTGAACAATTCCTTGTCTGCGCCGTACTGGTAGCCCCAGTAATGATTCTTGGGATTGCCGTCGGCGGGTGTGTTCCAGCACCCTCCATCGGAGTGCGGCGCGCCCAGTCCCTCGTTGTTGAGATGATAATCCTTGATGAACACGCCAATGACGCGAAGGTTGTTGACGGTTCGCTCAATTCGCATTTTCGTGCTCGAGCGGGACAACGAGGGAAGCATGATGGACATGACCACCCCCAAAATCAGGATCACCACTAGCACTTCGATCAGGGTGAAGCCTGAACGGCGTGTGTGTGGATTTGTTTCAACTTGGTGATCAGTCACTTTCGTGATTATGTCTGCGCCCCCGGGAAATGTCAGCAACGGAATCATGAAACGCGCGCGTCAATTTGCCAGTGACAACAATGCCGGCATTTGCCCAGAGGCTTGGGCCGCTCTGCAGACCGCCAATTCCGGGCATGCTGCGGGCTACGGGGACGACGACTGGACCGCTCGCGCATGCGATCTGGTTCGCGGTGTTTTTGAAACCGATTGCGAAGTTTTCTTTCTCTTCACGGGCTCCGCTGCCAATGCGCTGGGGCTGGCAACCATTTGCCGGTCATTCTACAGTATTCTGTGCCATGAGGCAGCACATGTGGAGAACGACGAGTGCGGTGGCCCGGAATTTTTCAGTGGCGGCGCAAAGGTGCGCTATTTAAAAGGACGCGACGGCAGGCTGACTCCGGCCGCGTTGCAGGCGGCTATCGCCCGACGCACGGACCTACATTTTCCAAAAACGGGCGCGTTGAGTCTCACTCAGTCGACCGAATTGGGCACGGTTTACACGCCTTCGCAAATCAAGGCATTATGTCGAGTTGCCTGTAAAGCAGGACTGAAGGTTCACATGGATGGCGCCCGTTTCGCCAATGCCGTGGCCAGCTTGGGCGTGAAACCCAAGGACATTACCTGGAAGGCGGGCGTTGACCTCCTGAGCTTTGGGCTCACGAAAAATGGAACCCACGCGGGTGAAGCACTGGTTTTTTTCGACAAGGCACTGGCCGCGGACTTTGATTGGCAAAACAAGCAGGCCGGTCAATTGGCCAGCAAAATGCGTTTCCTTGCCGCGCCGTGGGTGGGGCTGCTGGAGGATGGAGCTTGGTTGCGGCATGCTGTACATGCCAATCGCATGGCCCGACGATTGCGGCGTGCATTGAAAGGAATGAGTTTCCTGCACCCCACACAAGCCAACGCTGTGTTCATCGACATGGCACCGGAGTTGAATGCCGCTCTGCACCGGCGCGGCTGGCATTTTTACACCCTATACGGTGACCGCGATGCGAGGCTCATGTGTGCCTGGGACACTACGGAGGAAGATGTGGATGCATTTGCTGCGGACATTATGGACTTGGCTGATAAAAAACTGGCTAGCCCCAAGCGTGGCCGAAAAGGTCGTTGACGGACGCAGGCAATTCATGAATTGCGTCATTTTCACGCAAAGCAATTGCTTCCCATTCCTCGCGGATGAAGTAATTTAGGGGGGTATGATAAAAATTTCCATAGATGTCCTTGGCATGTTTCTTGCTTTTAAAATGCGTGATGTAGCCGCCAAGCATCAACACCTAGGTCGATTTTTGGCGTTTGAATCAACATTATTATGAAAAGGATATCTCCGTATAATTACGGTTTCACACTTATTGAGTTGCTAGTTGTTATTGCCATTATTGGCATACTTGCCAGTCTGTTGCTTCCTGCCATGGCGAACGCCAAGCGAAAGGCATCGCGAGCTGCCTGTGTTAGCAACCTTGCCCAGGTCGGTAAGGCATTTAACTCCTATGCCGGCGAAAATGATCAACGGCTTCCCTGGCAACTAACCCCGCGTAATGCTGCAGTGCAGTGGAAGGGAGGAGATGCGGCTAAGTGGCATCCTGGAACGGTTTATGCCTTGCCTGCCATGAAGGACGCGCTCAAGAATTCCGATGTGCTCGCGTCTCCCTGTGATCCGGCGATGAAGGCTGGCAGTGAGGAGGCCGGTGATGCATGGGCCGCAGTCACGCCTGCCACGGGGGTGCAGTGCAATGCCATTAGCTATAACCTCTGTAAGGGCGCAGATGTGCAGCGCGAATTCTCCGTGCTGGCTTTGACTCGCAATACCTCGGGCGACCTCATTTCCACTCGATGGCTCGGTGCGGATACGGATCCGGATAACAAAAATACAATGGCACTCCTCAACAGCAATGAAGGCAACGTGGTTCGCGCCGATGGAAGTACCTTGGCCGCAGATGATGCTGATATGGGCAGTGGTGGTGAAATTACGGGGCGTCACAGCAAAGAGAAGGGTGGTGTGAGCACTGCTACGTATCTATTAATTGTCCGGTGTGGTGGCGATCCCTCCATTCCGGATGATTCAGCGTCAGTTGGGGGTGCTTTTCTCGCAAGCACCACACAAGCAGTCATGGAGGCAGAAAATTATTCGAAAAAAACATCTGCCCTTAATCGGAACTGGGAGTTGATAGGAGATACTAAGGCTAGCGGAGGAAAGGCGTTGCAGGCACTTCCGGACAAATCCAAGGATGGGGCCCTTCCTCATGTTGGGACAGGAAAAGCCATTACGGGGCCCCGACTGGATTACGATGTTAAGTTTAGGAGTGGGGGCAAATATTACGTCTCAATTCTTACGGCTTGTGCGAGTGCTTATGGAGGAAACAGCGATTCCGTGCATATCGGCATTAATGGAAAACAGGTTACTAGGAATTCAAAATATGGAATCGGACGTAATAATAAAAGTTGGGGTTGGGTGAATTCAGGGAATGGCCTCAGCAGAGTTATTTTGGAGGTTCCTGATGCTGGGGTACATACTGTCAATATATGGATGCGTGAAGATGGGACCAAGTTAGACAAAATTGTTGTCAACAAAGTAGACGGCAAGCCTTCTGGAAAAGGGCCGGCTGAAAGTCCTCGTTAGTTTAAGGCCGATTGAATATGTACGAATGCGCTTAAGAGCTTGAGAACAAGCCCATGTTGGAGCATGACGGTTTCGTGGTTAACTATTGATCGCTTCCTTATTTTTAATAAATTAATTTTAACCAAATTCTATAATAGACATGATTGTGGTGTTAAATAAACTTGGCCCGAGTTTGAATTTGGGTGGTCCGGCATGCTGTATTTTGCTTTTGATCATCAATTATTTGTTCATGGGTTGTGGCGACAGGGACGCCGTAGTAGTTGATCCGCTGGAATCTGCCTTGGTGAAAATCGAGGACAATTCGGATGCCGTTAGACTTGAAGGAATTAATGAGCTTTCAAGTCTGGGTGACAAAGCTAAACCTCATGCAGCAAAGATTGCTCTGCTTTTGAAAGATTCCTCCGCGGAAATTCGAAATATTGCAGTTTCCTTGATCGGGGTTTGGCAGTATCAAGATTCAGGGGTTCTGGTTGATTTGAAGACCCTGGCGGTTGATGATGATGACATGGACGTGCGTGGAAATGCGCTTCGAACTCTTTTAATGATTGGCGCGAGTGATTCATTTACCAGTGTGGTAAAGGCGGTTCTAGCCGGAGAGGACACTGAATTTAAAGAAGAAGTGTTGGTGATACTTGTCGAATCGAGTAAGGAGGCTGTTTTGCTAGTGAAAGCGGAACTTGAAGCGATCGCAAAAGGATCGAATAAGGAAATGGCAGAGGATGCAAAGTTAGCGCTGAAACTATTGGGCGAATAAAGTAGTTAAACCTAACTTCGTATGGCGTCTATATTTTTGTTGTTATTCGAGGTAAAGGATTCGTCATGTATGTTAAAACTTAGCTCAGGATCATAAGCCGCGCGCCGGCGGCTGCAAAGCCGAACAGGGCTCCCCCGATAAAAGTGGCCATGAATGAGGCGCCGTAGTCATGGTCGGCTTTCCAGGCACCCCACAGGCTCATTAGGCCGCCCATTAACAGTGGGGTGATCAAAAGACTGATGCCGGTGATGGGGATGGAGGCGAATATTTTTTCCGGAAACACCTCGGAGATGACCCAGCCGGTGCCGGCACCCATGACGAGCAGTAGGACGAACATTCCACAGCCGGCCTTGGCGGTGGCGGCGGCGTCGCTGACGGCCTCTGCGGCATCACTGGCTTTTTCCAGCATAGCGGACAGGAAGTCGCCCAGCAGACAGAAGAAGCTGCAAATGGCGCCTTCGAACATGACCTCAATGAGTAGCTCCAGGAAAATCTCAATGACCGCCAGCATCATCAATTAGCATACTAACTTGAATTGCTAACAGAATCAAGTTCAGGTTGGGGCCGGGGAGGGTTTGCGACCGGTTTGCCAAGCCCAGTAGCGGGAAAATAGGCTGCGGATATCCTCGAGAATAAGGTAGCAAATGGGGATGAGTAAGAGGGTAATGAAGGTGGCGAAGAGGATGCCCCAGCCGAGGCTAATGCCCATGGGGATGACAAATTTGGCCTGAGTGCTGGATTCAAACATGGTGGGCAGGATGCCGCCAAAGGTCGTGAGGCTGGTGAGGAGGATGGGGCGGAAGCGTGCGCCGCCGGCGGTCCGGACGGCTTCAAGCAGGGGCAGGCCCTCATCACGGCTGCGGTTGATGTAGTGGGCCATGACCAGGGAGTCGTTGACCACGACTCCACACAGCGCCAGCGCGCCAAAGGCGCTCATGATGCTGATGGGCGCGCCCATGACCATGTGGCCTAACACCGCACCGACAAGCCCGAAGGGAATGACGCTCATAACGATGAGCGGCTGGAGATAACTGCGAAAGGGAATGGCGAGCATGGCGTAAATGCCGAGGAGCACCATGACGCCACCGATGTGCAGGGCATCAAAAGATTCCCGCCGTTCACGGCCTTCGCCCTCGAAGCTGTACATCATGCCGGGGTAGGGGGCGACGATGGTGGCGAGTTTCTTGTCGAGTGCTTTCCGGATTTCTTCCAGGTTGGCTTTTTCCTTGTCGGCATCGGCAAAGACCATGAGCGTCCGCGCAAGGTCGGTGCGGCGAATGGCGGTGTAACTGCTCCCGATTCGAATGTCGGCAATTTCGGCTAATGGTGTGTCGGCGCCGTCGGGCGCGCGGATGTGCATGGCTTCAAGGTGGGCCAGGCTTTCGCGTTCAGCGCGGGGATAGCGGACCATCACGCGGATTTCGTTCTGCCCTCGCTGGACACGTTGAGCCTCGTGGCCAAAGAAGGCACCGCTGACTTGTTGGCCAACTTCCAGCCGGGTGAATCCTCGCTGCATGGCGCTGGGTTTGAGGTCGGGCTTGGCTTCCTCCTTGGATCGTTCAAAGGTGTCATTGATGTCAAACAATCCCGGATGTCGGCGCAGCTCAGCCTTGATGGCATTGGCGGCTGACTGCAAGTCCTGCGCAGCCTCCTCGGCCGTGCGCTGCACGTAGGGCATCTTGAGCAGGATGGCGATGGGTTCGCGAAACCGGCCAATGACTGCTCGGGTGGTCAGTTCCTCCGCACCGGGAATGGGGCCGATTTTTTTTCGCAATTCGCCGATGAGGGTGCGGGTGTTGGCATCACGGATGCGGGCGTCAAGAAAGCCGCCGCGATCCTCCGGCGGGACCATGTGGAAAGAGGCCTCGGCGATGTGGGGTGTGCCTGATTCGGCGCGTCCACGAACTCCGGCAATGTTTGCGCCACCGGTCGTGATCAGAATGTCCTCGATGAGGCTGCGACGCGATATATTACCCGTGTTTGGATCCATGAACTCCCCGGTGTAATCCTTCCGCAGTTCAATTGTGGCACGCCGGATTTGGTCAATTTTGTCACCCGTTACCTCCAGCGGCGTGCCTTGAGGCATGATCAGCCGTACGGTGCCATATTCGCTGTCTATCTGTGGGAAGTAGATGGATTTGATATGGCCGGAATAGGTATAGGCGCACACCATTCCTCCAACGCCGAGAAACAGGCAAAGGGTGACATAGCGATGGCGTGACGCCAGGGAAAGAACGGGCTGATAAATCTTCTCAACAAACCATTCCAAGCCATCCGCGAAAGTACGCTGGATGCGGGCGAGTGGGTTGAGTTTTTCGCGCTTGGGTTTCCCGGTGGAAAGGTATTTCAGATGGGCGGGGAGGATGAGCTTGGATTCCACCAGCGAGAAAAGGAGGACAGGAATGACCACGGCTGGAATCTGCATGAAGATGAGGCCGCGCCTCCCCTCAACCATCATCAAGGGCGTGAAGGCGATGACCGTGGTGAGCACACCAAAGATCACGGGCACGGCGATTTCCTGCGTCCCTCGGATGGCTGCATCAAGCCCGTTGCCGCCGCGCTGCTGGTGCACATGGATAATCTCACCGGTGACGATGGCGTCATCGACGACAATTCCCAGGACCAGAATGAACCCGTAAAGGGTGAACAGGTTGATGGAGACACCCAGCCACGGCATTAGTGCAAAGCCACCCATGAATGCCACAGGGATACCCACACAAACCCAAAGTGCTACCGCCGGCCTGAGAAAGAGCCCTAACAGGGTGATGATGAAAATGCCGCCGTACAGGGCGCTGTCGGAAAGGGTGTTTAATCGCTTGGAGACGATGGAGGCTCGGTCATTCCAAAGGTCGATGGCCACGCCCTCGGGGAGTCGTGCACGGTAATCAACCAGAAAACCCTTCACCTTGGCGGCAATTTCCAGGGCATTCTGGTTCCCTGTACGGGCCACATGTACAACGATGCATCGGCGGCCATTGAATTTCATGATGGCCTCATCCTCCTCGAATCCGTCTGAAATTGTCGCCAATTCACCCAAGGTCAGGTGTGTGCCGTCCTCCCGGGGCCGGATGATGATTTGCTCAAACTCAGCCTGTACATACGCACGGCCTTCGGTACGCACGAGAATGTCCCCGGCGTGGGTACGGATGTTTCCGCCGGGAATATCCACCGCGGAACGGCGTACGGCGTCGGCCACATCTTGCAGCGTTAAGCCGTGCTCACGCAACACGGTCTCGGAAACCTCGATGGCAATTTCGTAGTTGCGCACCCCCCGCATTTTCACGCGCGAAATGCCCTCCAGTCGGCCGATTTCATCGCGCGCCTGTTCGCCGAGCTTTCGAAGGTCATTCTCCGACAGGTCGCCGTGTAGGATTAAGGTCAAGACCTCGTGCAAACTTTGCTCCAAGCGGACAACGGGTGGCTCAATGCCCTCGGGAAAAGAGGTGATGCCGTCAACCCGGTTTTTGATGTCGTTGCGTAGCTCGGCGGGATCGTGATCCTGTGCCACCTCGATATCCACGCTGGCCCGTCCCTCGGAGGCCGTGCTGCGGATCTCCTCGACTCCCACCAGATCGCCGATGCTCATCTCGATCGGTTGCACGATGGCTTCCTCCACTTGCTCGGGCGTGGCGCCTCGGTAGTTAACGAGCACCTCAACCTCGTCCGCGCCAAAATCTGGGAAGACCTCCACGGGCAGCCGGTTTACAATGCCATTCAAGCCTGCCAAGATGATGAATGCCATCAGCAGGTTGGCCGCCACGCCATTCCGGGCAAACCATGCGATCAAGGCGTTCATTGCTTGCTGAAATGCGCCTTGCCGGGCCGCTTTTGCCCCTTTGGCCGGCTCCGGGGCAGGGGTTTGCCATCGCGGTTGGGGACTACAAGTTCGCCCTCCGGGGCATAATCCACGTTGCTAATGCACAGCCGTTCGCCAGCACGCAAGGGGCGTCGCTTATTGTCTTGGATGACCTCGCGGATCAGGATTTTCCTTTCATCCCGCCATAATGCCTCGGCCATGCGGACTCGGCGCAAACGGTTCTCCTGGTCAACCAGAAGGATTTCGCCACCACGGCGTACGGCGACTCGGGGAATTTCAAAGACGCCTGTATGCACGCGGCCATGGATGCGGGCCCGAACGAAAAGTCCCTCGTGAAGGAACGGAGGTTGCGCAAAGGGAGCATTGACTCGGGCAATCAGGAAGTGTTGCTGGCTGGAACGATCTACACGCGCCTCGGTACGTTCAATACGGCCGGTCCAATCGGGCGGACTGTTTGAATCGCTGGTTGGAAGATGAATGTCGACGACCGGGCCGGAGTTTGTGGAATCAGAAATGCTGGGCATCTCAATCTGCGCGAGAAGGCTCCGGGATATGGGCAGGCGCACTTCGGCGTAATCCACCGCAATGGCACGCGCAAGGGTGGTGCTGGTGGACACATGCTGTCCCACGTCGGCGCTCTTTTCCACAATGCGGCCGTCGAAACTGGGGGCGCGAATGATCGTTCGGGCCAAGTCGGTTTGGGCGCGGCTCAGCCGAGCTCCGGCAGCGTCGATCTGCGCCTGCAGCTCCGCCTCCATCCGGGATGGGCGCTGTTTCAAATCTGCCAACGCCTTGGCCAGTTCCGCGGCGGCGGACTGGACCGTGGCGGTGGATTCTTTCACCTGTGGCTCGTGCCGGGCCAAAGGGGTCGAGTTGTCAAAAGTGCCGAGGAGCTTGAGGCTGGCGATCGCTGCGGCTTGCCTGGCGTGCGCGAGTTCAAGCGCGGCCTCTGTCTTGCGAAGCTCAGCCTGAGCGAGGGTGACGGCATTGGTGTAACTGGAGCGATTGATGCGCTCGAGGTCCAGCTTGGCCTGAAGTTGGCGCACGGTTGCGTTGGCCTCTGCGATGGCATGGATGGCGTTGGTGGGATCCAGCCACACAAGAGGCTGGCTGGGCTCGAAGGAACCGCCTTCCCGAAAATCCGCGGCGATCTTCACGATGCGCCCCGTGACTTCCGGAACAATGCCGCTGACCGCCCGGGCCTTGACCCGTCCCTGCGATGGAACCCGCACGGCAAAGTCGATCGGTTGTAGCGGGATGACCTCTACCTGCAATGGGGGGCGCGCCTTGGACATGGGCCGGGTGAGAGGTCGGGTGTTCCAGAAATGCCAGGCTGCAAACGCGCTGCCGCCAAGAATCGTCCCGCCTACGAGCAATCCCACAACCGCGCGCAGCAGATGGCCACCCGTATGGGGCTTCTCCGCCTTGTCGTGGGCGAGTTCTTTACGCTTGTCCTTCACTTTTCGGGGGCACTTTCGAAGGGGCCGCCGAGTGCGAGGTAAAGATCAACGCGGTTTTGCAGCCTTTCGTTTTGCATCTCGATCAGGGACCGTTGGGCGTCGAAGCTTCGCCGCTGCGCCTCCAGCACGGCAATGATTTCCACTAGGCCAGCTTGATATTCGGACAGAGCAAGCGCTTCTGCCTTGCGCGCCTCGGCTGCTGCTTCATCAAGGGCGGCGACTTGTTCCTTCAGAAACATTTCCGCAGCGAGTGAGGTTTCCACTTCCTGAAATGCTGCCAGTGCGGCTTGGATGAATTCAAAACGTGCCTCTTCGCGCAATGCGCGGGCACGGTCAACCTGCGCCCGAAGTCGTCCGCCATTCAGAAGAGGTTGTGTGAGGTTTGCGACCAAGGACCAGACGTTGTGGTCGATATCGAGGACGTCCTTCAACTCATCGCTGGATGTGCCGCCGCTGGCGGTGAGGCTGATCTTGGGTAGTAAAGCCTTGCGGGCCGCGGCTACGCGCCGGTGCGTGGCGTTGAACTTGGTTTGCGCGGCAATGATGTCGGGCCGGCGTTCGAGCAATCCCGAGGGCAATCCTGTGGGGACTGTTTTTTCCATTTTTGGCAGGGCAGCGGAGGCTTCCAGTTCCTTTCTGGGATACCGGCCTGCCAGGACTTCGAGTGTGCGCCGGGCACCGTCGTGTTGGCGTTTTCGAAGAGCGAGTTGGTTGCGGGCGTTCTGGACGCTGGTGCGCATCAGGCGCACGTCGAGTGCCTCGACAAGGCCTCGCCGTAGACCTTCTTCAAGGACGGTTAGATTTTTCTCGTAACTGTCCAGGGTACGGTTGGCAAGTTGGACTTGGAGATGTGTTTCGGAGGCATCGAACCAGGCCTTGGCGGTGTTGGCGGCAAGGGACAAACGGGCCGCTTCCAAGTTGGCGGCGGCTTGTTCCGCGTCGAGATGGGCGGCGGCGCGGGCGTCGGCCAGCCGGCCCCAGACATCCAGTTCCCAGGACAGGTTCAGGCTGGGGCCGAAGCGGTTGGCACGGCTGGTGTTCAACTTGAACCCCGTGCTGCTGCTGCGCTTGGTTCGTGAGGCATTGAAGCTGGCCTCTATTTGTGGCTTTCGATCTGCGCCGGCGATGCGTGCCTCGGCCACGGAAGTTTTCAAGCGGGCGGCTGTGAGCCTGATGTCCGGATTGTTTTCCAGAGCTTCACGGACAAGTGATTCGAGACGAGGAGCGTTGAAATCAGTCAGCCAGCCGTTGGCCACGGGCGCGTTGGTTGATGCCGTGCTGAAACGGGCAGGCACACTGAGGCTGCTGGCGGGTTTCGTATCGGGCGACACGCAACCCACGAATCCCCACGCGACAACGGCGGGGGACATGTAACAATGCCCTTTCATTTTGATCGGTCAGCACAATGGGGGCATTCCCTCTCTGGCTTCAAGTTGTTATCGGCATTTTTTCCCGGAAATTGAGCGGAATTTGAGTAAGACTGATAATTTTGAGCACAAAAAACGCCCCGCCGGAGCATTGGCGGGGCGTCTTGAGGATCGGTTTTCTAGCCGAAGAGTTCCATCACCGGCTTGGCACCCTCGCTAATGAGACGCATGGGACGGCCGAGCGGAGTCTCGACTTCCTTGGTGTGGTCGATGCCCAGCGCATGACAAATGGTCGCGTGGAGATCGTTCGGGTTTACGGGCCTCTCGGCGGGGCCCATGGCATCCTCGTCGGATTTGCCAATGACCTGACCACCCTGAATGCCGCCGCCAGCCATGAAGCAACTGAAGCACCGCGCCCAGTGGTCGCGCCCGGCGTTGTTGTTGATGCGCGGGGTGCGGCCGAATTCACTGAGCATGATAACCATGGTACTGGCGAGCTTGCCGCTGGCGGCAAGGTCCTCGATGAGAGAGGCCAGCGCCGGGTCCATCACGTCGCCGTGGTTTTGCATGGCGGGGAAGTTATTGTTGTGTGTGTCAAACCCGCCGCGGTTGATCTGCACGAACCGAACGCCGGTTTCCACCAGCTTGCGGGCGAGCAGGGCACCCCGTCCAAAGTCCGTGTCGCCGTAGCGCTCCAAGGTCATGGGATCCTCCTTCTCAAGCTCAAAGGACTTGAGTGTGGGGCTGCGCATGAGGTTGACGGCTTCGCGTGTGGCGGTGTCAACAGCCTTCAACTCCGTGGCGCTAAGCTTGGCCTGTTTGCGCAGGTTGATTTGCTTGAGGATATCCAGACGCTTGTTGCCGCGCACATTGGTGATGCCGGCAGGGAAGGCGAGGTAGGGATCCTTTTCGCCGGGGCGGCCAACATAGTAGGCCTCGCAGCGCTGGCCGAGATAACCGGCGCGGCGCGCATTACCGCTGATGGTGATGAAAGACGGCAGGTCGCCAAGGCGCTCCTTCTCGTGTGTTACGATCGAGCCGATGCCCGGATGCACAAGGTTGCCGCTCTGGTTGTAGCTGGTTTGCAACTGGTAGGAGGCGCGGCCATGGGCACCGTTGGTGCCGGCGATCGAGCGGACCAGTGCGGCATGATGCATCTGCTTGGCCAGTTTGGGGAAAATGCTGCTGATCTGAATGCCATCGGCCGAGGTGGCGATGGGATCAAACTCACCCGCCACGGGTCGGCCCGGTTTGGGATCCCACGTGTCGATGTGGCTCATGCCGCCGCCGTTCCAGAAGAGGATGACGTGATCGCACTTGGCGTTCTTGGTTTCTCCCGCTCGCGCCAGCATTTGGGCGATGGGCATGCCGAGCAGCGTGGCGCTGGAGAGTCCCAGCATGCGGCGCCGCGTCATTTGGTAGTCAAGGCATCCTTGGTTCATTTGTGCTCCTTATTTTTTGGTTAAACCGATTTCAATTACGGGAGGTATCGGAATTCGTTGCTGTTAAACAGGGCCCAGCGAAGGTCGGCCATGCCGTCCATTGCAGGTTTGCCAGTGCCAACGACTTGCTTGGCAAAGGCCAATTCCTCCGCATCGGGCTGGCGGGTGAGAATCTCCAGATAGGCCAGCCGGATGGCGCCATCGACGTTCTGCTTGTCGACGCCGAGGAGTTTATACATGGGCTCGAACGGCCCCACCCGAGAAGCTTCGTGGGTGGCCTTGCCATTGAGCATCATCAGTTGCTGCCGCATGGAAGGAGTCTCGTCACGGAACTGACCGAGGCCGTCACGGGCGGGCTGGCCGAACACGCGCAGGAAGTGCGCGGGCGGGGCTGGCGTGGCCATCCGCATGGTGCTGCCAAAGCGTGGATTGTCGTCTACTTTGCGCTCCACCAACTCGCTCTTGTAGCGCATGCGCGGGTTGTTGGCCTGTCGCTGCATGGCCATTTCCTGCATGCGGCGCTGACGCTCCAACTCGGCGTCGCTCATTTGTTTCATGGACTCAAGATCCTTCTTGAGCTCGCTCTTCAACAATTCATCAAAGTTGAGTGAGATCTGGTTTTCAAGGTCATAGCCTCCACCAGCCTTCATGGCCATCATGCTGGGCTGCATGTTGGGTTGTCCCGAGGGAGGTAGGGGCGACGCGGTGCCGGGCTGGCTTTCGCCGCCCTCCACGGGGCCGATGGGTATCCGCACGCGCTCGGTGTAGGTGCGGATGTTTACGCCGGCCGGCCACTTGTAATCGGTGAGGTGTCCGGCTATGACAACGCTATCGTACAGGACTTCGCTGATCATTCGCCGTTGCCGGGTGGCAGTGAAGGCCTCCTCTGCGTGACGAATTTCCTCCACGGTATGGCTGTCGCCGAGGTGTCCGCGCGCGTAGGCTTGAGTTTGCACAATGGTGCTGATGAGCCATTTGACATCGTACCCTTGAGCGACGAATTCCTCGCACAGGTAGTTGAGCGTTTGTTTGTGGCTGACGATGTCCTGAAAGTTGTCGACGGGCTCATAAAATCCGCGGCCCACCAGCTCAGCCCAGAGTCGGTTGACCATGTTCCGCGAGAAATAGCGGTTGTAGGGGTGGGTGATGAGCTTGGACAAGGTGGTGCGGTCGACACTTTGTTTGTAGAGGTCGCCGACCACGTCCAAGGCGCGGGTCTGGGCCTTGGCTTCCTCGGCCACGTCACGGTTGAAGCCGGCCTTGGTAAAGGCTTTGGTGGTGTCGACATCATCAAGAAGATCGTCGAGTTGTTTGCCCTCGGCGCCCTTTGTTTGAGCGATCCGGATGGCCTCCCGCTTGGCTTCCAATCGCTTCACGAAACTGGGCTTTTCCGTGTACTCATCAAAATCGATGGGGAACTTGGGTGCGACCGGAAAGCGCTCCGGTGGCTTACGGCGTTCGGGCGGCCAAAGAACGGTGGTGTCCTTGGCTTCGGTGGTATAAACCCGACGGGAGAATTGATTCTCGACCCGGCGTGTCTTGCCGAAGTAGGTGGCCAACTCGTAGAACTGTTTTTGCTTCCAGACATCAAACGGGTGATTGTGACACTGCGCGCATTGCATGCGCACACCCAGAAACATTTGGCTGGTGGCCGCCGCCAACGACATGGGATCGGCGTCTTCGCCCAAGATGAAACCGACGGCCGGAACCTTGCCGGTGGTGCCGTTGGCGGAAATCATCTCCCGGGCCAACTCATCCCACGGGCGGTTTTCGCGCACGGCCTTGTGCATGTAGGCCAAAAGTGAATTGCCGCCGGTGGCGTTGCTGCGAATGCGGAGGATGTCGGCAAAAAACACCGTCCAGCGGTCGGCGTAGCGGGCCTCTGTCAGGAGCGTTTCCACCAGCTTCGCACGACGCTCAGTGGCGGGCCAAGCGAGGTATTGCTTGATCTCCTTATGGGTTGGGATGCGCCCGATCAGATCGACGGTGACGCGGCGCAAAAAGGCCATGTCGTTGATGCCCCCAGCGGTCTGGGTGATGCCGCGCTCATGTTTGGCGTTGTCGGCCTTGATGAGCTTGTCCACCTGACCGGGGTTGGCATTGGAGGGAAGGGATGCAAACAGCCCGAGAGCCATTCCGAGAAAAAGTTGAACCACAGGTTTCATGGCATCATTGTTGACACAGGGCACCCACGCCCCACGGCCACAGGTTCGCCCAAAAATAAGACGTGGTCAAGACAATGGAATTCAGGGAAACAACGTTGAAACTTGCCTCGAGAGACGGGTTTGAGCAGAGTCCGGGCCATGTTTTCTCTGGAAGGCAAAAATGCGGTGGTGACCGGCGCAGGAAGCGGCATCGGTCGGGCCATTGCCAAGGCATTTGCGGGGCAGGGCGCAGTGGTGGATATCCTTGATTTGGACGAGGCGGGCGGGGCGGAAACGGTGGCTGAAATTGAGGCGGCAGATGGCACGGCGGCGGCTCACCGGTGCGACGTGACCAGCCAGTCGGAGACGCGCGAGGTGTTCGGGCGCGTGGCAGGTGAACGCGGCGGGATTGATTGTCTGGTAAACAATGCGGGGGTGGCGCATGTGGGCAATGTGTTGAATACCTCGGAGGAGGATTTTGACCGCGTGCTGAGAGTGAATGTGAAGGGGGTTTACAACTGCCTGAAGGCCGGGGTGGAGTTGATGCAGGATAAGGGCGGGGCCATTGTGAACATCGCCTCGACGGTGAGCGTGATGGCGATTGACGACCGGTTTGCATATTCGGCAAGCAAGGGGGCTGTGTTGACCATGACCTACTCGGTGGCACGTGATTACCTGAAGCAAAACATTCGCTGCAATGCCATCCTGCCGGCGCGAATTCAAACGCCGTTCGTGGACGGCTTCATCAAAAAGAACTACCCTAACAACGTGGATGAAATGTTCCAGAAATTGTCAGAGTCGCAGCCGGTGGGTCGCATGGGCCGCCCGGAAGAGGTGGCGGCGATGGCGGTGTTTCTCTGTAGCGACGAGGCGTCATTTATTACGGGCTGCCCTTACCCCGTGGACGGCGGGACACTTTACATAAGATAAAATGAAACTGATACGAGTTGGAAATCCGGGTGAGGAAAAGCCGGGTGTGCTCCGCGAGGATGGCACGCGGGTGGACGTGAGTGCCTTTGGAGAGGATTACGGTGAATCATTCTTTGGCACGGATGGCCCTGCCCGGCTGATTCAATGGCTGGAAAGGCAGGAGGGGTTGCCGACCTTCGGAGCGGAGGAAAGGCTGGGCCCAGCAGTGGCGCGGCCGAGCAAATTGATTTGCATTGGCCTGAACTACAAAGCCCACGCGGAGGAAGGGGGCATGGAATTACCTCCCGAGCCGGTGATATTTTTCAAGGCAACCAGTGCCATCGTGGGGCCGAATGATGACATCGTCATCCCTCGGAACAGTGAAAAGACCGACTGGGAAGTGGAGTTGGCATTTGTGATTGGCAAGAAAGCCAGCTACGTGGAGGAGGCGAATGCGCTGGATCATGTGGCTGGCTATGTTTTGCACAACGATTACAGTGAACGGGCGTTTCAATTGGAGCGGCATGGCCAGTGGGTGAAAGGCAAAAGCTGCGACACATTTGCGCCGATTGGCCCATATGTGGCCACGACGGACGAAGTGCCGGATCCACAGGCGTTGGACTTGTGGCTGAATGTAAATGGCGAAATGCTTCAGAATAGCAACACGAATGACATGGCCTACGGCGTGCAACACCTCGTCCATTATCTGAGCCAGTTCATGACCTTGTTGCCGGGTGACGTGATTAGCACCGGCACCCCGAGCGGGGTGGGTTTGGGGTTTGATCCCCCACGCTTCCTGAAGCCGGGCGATGTGGTTGAGCTTGGGATTACAGGGCTTGGTGAATCCCGGCAAAAAGCAGTTGCTGCAAGATAGTCCGTTCTTGATTAGTGGTCTTCTGTGGCCTGTTTGAATCCGGGAAGGGCGGTGAATGTGCTTTCTACTTTTCCATCCTCAAGATTCCACAAACGCACTTTGCCGTCGAAGCCGCCGGCAGCCAGTCGTTTGCCGTCGGGCGAAATCGCCACGCTCACCGCCCAGTCGTCGAGTTGGTAGTCGCCGGTCTGCTTTGGTTGGCCGGGGGTTTGGAAGCGGCGAATGTGGTGGTCGGCGGCGGGCACAAAAATCGCCTCACCCGCCCGCGCCAGCTTGAAGAGTTCGCCGCCGATGCCAATCTCGCGCACAGTCTTGTTGTCCGACACTTTCCACTGCCGCAGCTTCTTGTCCATGCCGGAGGTGAAAACCTCGTTGACCGATTTCGGGTGAAACGCCACGCCGCGAACATTCTTCCCGTGCCCGGCATACGTGGCGAGCGACTTGCCCGCGGCGAGGCTGTAAACCTTCGCCGTGTGGTCACGACTGGCGGTGGCGATGCGCGAGCCGTTGTTATCCCATGCCACCGCGTTCACCCAGTCCGAGTGCAACGGCAGCTGCTGCGTAACCTTGCGCGAGGCGAAGTCAATTACCCGCACTTCCCCGTCCGCACCGCCCGCGACCAATCGGTCGCCTTTCGGGCTGAAGGCCACGTCCAGCATCACATCCGTCGCCGTGGCCAGCACGCTGTCGAGCTTGCCATCAGCGGTTTTGAACAGGCGCACCTCGCCCAAGCGCCCCGGTTGTCCGCTTGCCGCTGCCAGCCATTGGCCGTTGGGGCTGACCGATAAGCCGTACGTTCGCTCGCCCTCGCGCATGATGCGGCGAATTAGTTTCCCTTCGGCGGCATTCCAAACGGTCACCTCGTGATAGCCCGAGGCAAACAGTGTCTCCCCATCCGCGCCAAACGCCAACGCCGTGATGGGAATTGATCGTGGATAAGCCTTGGGCGGGTCTGAATGCGCGGGCGGCGGCACGAGGCTGGTCAATTGTGCCTTCGGATTAGGCGCATCCAGTTTTGCGCCGGCAACAATCCATTGTTTGAATAGTGCGATCTGCGCAGGAGGCAGCGGGTCGGCATCCTGCGGCATGCGCTCGTCGGGGTCATTGGTCGTGAGGCGGTAAAACAACTCACTCGCATCGAGCTTGCCCGGCGTGATGCCCGGCTCGCCGCCATCGCCCGCACGCATCAGCCGCTCGAACGTATCCACGCGATACCCGCCCTTCGCCTTCTTTGCCTCGTGGCAAATCTGGCATTGCTGAATGAGAATCGGCGCCAAGTCGCGTTTGAAACTGACCTCCGCGGCGGACACGGAAAATGCGCCAACCAAAATCAAGACACGGATTTCACGGATGGCGCTGATTAATAAATTCTGAATCCGTGTCATCCGTGAAATCCGTGTCTGAAATATGTCAGTGCTGAAACAGAAACTCCGTCTTGTTCAGCAACGCCCAAAGAATGTTTTCATAGGCGGCATTGCGGTCCTTGCTCGCGGCGAGGTGACCGGTGATGATTTTGCGCTCCCTATCCGTCGGCCGGCGACTGAGAGCGGCAAGGTACAGTTCGTCGATGACCGCTGCATCCGGCTTGCCCGCGGCGAGGGCGCGGCGGAAACGGTTGCCGCCGTCCTTCAAGCGCCGGTCTAGCAGCCGCCCGTTGTACAGCGCCAACGCCCGCTCAAGACTGCTCTCGTCGCTGCGTTCGCATTCGCACGCCGACTGCCGCTCGGGCTGCCCGAAGACTTTCAGGAAATCCACATTCGCCAACTCCGGCGCGGGCACCTGCGTGCATTTCATGTCCGGCGGCAGTCCGTTGAGCCGCTCAGGAATGCCCGTCACTTCCCCGATGGCATCGAGCAACTGCTCCGCCGAGAGCATGCGCGCGCGGTAATGCGAAAAATATTTGCGATCATCGCGATTCAACGCACTGGCGATCGAGGCAGCCTGATACGCGCGGCTGTTCAAAATCACGCGCAAAATATGTCGCCGGTCAAAACCGCTCTTCACGAAATCCGCCG
Source organism: Verrucomicrobiales bacterium (assembly GCA_002721895.1). The sequence goes on along the minus strand of PBLV01000011.1, from coordinate 41,397 downwards.
CCAACGCATCGAGCAGCGGCGCATTTGCGGGCGGATTCGTGTCGCGAAAATCATCAAACGGCTCCACGATGCCGCGCCCCATCACGTGCGCCCAAAGGCGGTTGACCTCGACCCGCGCAAAAAAGGGATTGTCCGCGCGGGTCAGCCAGCGGGCAAACTCGCGGCGCCGATCCGCCTCCGCCGGCAGCGCCATCTCGCCGGCGGCCGGCGCCCAGGGCTTCATCGTGCGGCCGTTGAGGGGATGCGTCACTTCGCCGGACTTGGTATCGAGAATCCACGTCTCGTCGCCCTTGCCTGTGCGGTGGCGCTGGATGCGATTGAAAAAGGACGCCATTCCATAATAGTTATCCTGCGTCCAGCGCTCGAAGGGATGATTGTGGCACTTGGCGCAGGCGATGCGTGTTCCGAGAAAAATCTGCGCGGAGGTCTCCACCGCATCATCGCGATTGGCTGCGGTGCGAAAAAAGTTCGCGGGCGGATTGCGCAACGTGCTGCCGCGGGCGGTGAGCAGCGCGGTGGCAAAGCGGTCATAAGGCATGTTCGCCGCAATGGCTCCCTCGATCCAGCGGTGGTATTTGTGCACGCTTGGGGCACCGATTTGTTTTACGGAAAGCCGGAGGAGATCGCCCCATTTGAGTGCCCAAAACTTGGCGTGCTCGGGCCGATTGAGCAATGCGTCGATGAGCCGGGCACGTTTGTTGGGGCGTTTGTCGGCAATGAAGGCTTCCGTCTCGGCGATGGTGGGCAGCGTGCCGATGAGGTCAAGGTGCACACGGCGCACGAAGGTGCCGTCATCGCACAAGCCGGCGGGCGCAAATTGCAGCTGCCGCAGCTTCGTGTCCACGTGGCGGTCCACGTAATTTTTCTGCGGCACGTTCGGCCAAGTGAAGCCTTCGACATCGCGTACGAATGTAATCAGAACGCTTTCGATGTGCTCGAGGTAGCGCACGAGCACGGCAGCCTCGCCGCGGCGAATGCCGGTGACGCGCCCGGTGCGGTCGATGTCCGCCACCTTGTCGTCCGAGCTTTCGAACACCGCCAGCCGCGTGACATCGCGTTGGCTGCCATCGGTGAAGTGCGCCATCACGCGAAGCTGCTGCGTCCACGCGGGATGCTTCAGCACGCGACCGGAGTCGGGCGACACGGTGAGCTTCACGCAAGTCGGTTCATCGGTCTGCACTTGGCAACCCTCGGCAATCCAGTCGCGCAGCAGATTGTAAAACTCGTCCCCTTTGCGAAACCGCCGTCCGCCCTCGTGCGCCACCGCCATCGCCGGCTTGGCCAACAGCAGGCTCGCGGCGGGTTGCAGCGGGTTCGTGCGCCGCCCCAGCTCCTCGCGCGTGAGCGTGTATTCGTCGAGCACGGGGTCGAACGCCCGCAGCGACAGCCGGAATCCACCCTTGCCGTGCGGCGCGCCGTGGCACGAGCCGCTGCTGCAACCGAGCTTCGAAAGTAACGGCAGGGTGTCATGCTTAAACGAAACCGCCCGCGACTTCGCCTCATTCACCAGTGCCACCTTCGCGCGTTGCCCGGCGTATTCCACGAGCACCTCCGTCGCCCCACCGCCTTTCGGTCGCAGCAAGGCGCGGTCGATGTCCGCCAATGCCGGATTGCCCAACGTAAATTTGGCCGCGTGCGTCACGTCTATCACACGCCCGTTGGCGAGATGCGCGGTCACCGTCAACTGCGCCGAGTCGCGCAAGTGCACGAGCTTCACCGCGCGCGGCTCCACCTCAATTCGCGAAACCTTCGGCGCAGCTTGCATCGCGAACGCCGTGAAAATGATGGCGAGAATACCACGCATCATTTCGGCAACACCTCCAACGCCACCGGTTGGCCTTCATGCGTCCAGTCCGCGCCGCGGTATTTGCCCTTGGCGATGACCACCAGCGAGTGCTTGCCCGCTGCGGTCTCGGCGGGTGCGGACAACTCGAACTCGACGAAATTTTTGTTGGTGGCAACGGTGATTTTCTCAGGCGCCTTGATGCCATCGGGGAGATTCTTGAGTGTGATGGCGATGGGTTGCGGAGCCGCCTTTTGGCCGATGGGCGGCGGCGGGCGCAGGGTGGTGACGCGCACTTTCGCCTTGGCGCCAGCCTTTAATTTAATATCGGCAACAGTGATGCGCGTGGGTGCGATGACGGCGACAGGCACGACATTGCGCAACGCCGCGGGCGGAAATGCAAGCTGCGGCCAGCGGGCTCGGTGGGCGGCTAACAGGTCGAGCGTACTCTTGGCGGGCGAATCGCCCTCGCCGACGCCGGTGATGCGGAGGTGATGCAACGTGCCGGGTTTCGCGTTGGCGGGCACGGTGAACTTGGCGGTGAAATCCTTTGCCTTGGCCTGGATGGGCTCGGCAGCCGTCCAGTCGGCGGCGAGCGTGATGGCGCCGTCGTAGTCGTGCCGCTCGATTTGCAACGGCAGATTCACCTGCTGACCGGGGATAGCCCAAAAACGGTCGGCTTTGTTTTTGTCGGTCTTGAGATTGAGCTGAAATGCGCCGCGCCCCGCATGGGTGGTGAGGCGATAGGCATGATGCGGGCCGCCGGCGCGGATGAGTTCCTCCACGCGCAACGTGTACGCGCCGGCGGCGGGCAGGCGATGGCGCAGGACGGTTTGGCGCGTGTTCTCCGTGCCAGCGGTGGCGATGGCACTACCGTCCTTGTTAAGCAGTTCGAGGTAAATATATGCGGGCGAGCCGACACTGCGGCTGAAGGCGCGAATGGTGACCCAATCATCCTTCTTGCCGGTGAAAGAAAAATGGTCGCGAGCTCCCGGTTCCTCGATGCGCCCAAAGGCCGGCTGCCCCAGCGAAAGCGGCGTGGCCTGGGCGGGGGTGTTGTTGGGTTCCTTCTCGATGACGGCGCCGGATGCGGGCCGCACCTTGGGCCAGATTTCGAAATCTCCGACGCGCAGCCGGTATGCCTGTCCGCCGCGGTATTGCACGTCGCGCAACTCGAGGCGGTATTGGCCGGTTTGCTTGGCGGTGTGGACAAGCCCTGCATCGCTTCCGAGTACTTCATCATCATCGGCATAGTTTACTTCGCGGCCCATGGGATTGAGCAGACGAATCATCGGGTCGGCGCCGGAGCCGATGCGCTCGGCGAAAACTTCGATGGCGAGGCGCTGGCCGGCTTTGGCGTCGAAGGCGAACCAGTGCGAATGCACGCCGCCGGTTTTGCTGTCGATTGCGGCGGGGAGCTTGAGAAGGGCAGGCTTGGTTTTGTCGGTGCTTATTTTTTTTGTGGCGGGCGTGGAGTCGAATGCGATGAAGCGCGCGTCGCTCAATCCGGAACGGTCATGCAACCGCAGCACGCCGACGCCGTTGGCATCTGCGGGCGCGGTAATGGTGAAGATGGCTTGCTGGGCGTTGATGCGTTTGACGAGCTTGGCGACGCCGAAACTGGTCCAGAGGCGAAGATCATCGCCGAAGCCGTTACCAATGACTTTCACCTCACCGGTTTTGCCGGGCGCGATAGTGAGCGGCTCGGTGCCGGAAAAGGAAGGCATGGCGGCAACGCGACACACGAGCAGTGCGAAGGCGAGAAAAAGCGGGAGGCGCATGGCCGATGGTTTCGCGGAATGCATCGGCGGTCAACGGCGTTATTTGCGGGCGGTTTTGGTGGCGCTGGGCATGTCGAGTAGATACAGGTCAAAGCGCCCGCCGCGTTCGCCGACATAAATGATGCGACGCCCATCGGGATGCCAACTGGCGTAGTCGTCGCGCTCGTCGTTGTGCGTGAGGCGGCGGAGGTTTTTGCCGTCGATATCCATCACGTACAACTCGCGGTTGCCATCGCGCACACTGGTGAAGACGATGCGCCGGCCGTCAGGCGACACCTCCGGGCGGATGTCCATCACGGTGTTGTTCGTGAGGCGCTTCACGTTCTTGCCGTCGGCATCGCTGGTGTAAATCTCGTATGTATTCGTCCGACTGCTGCCGAAGACGAGCGTCTTGCCGTCGGGCGTGAAGCTCGGCCAGTTGTTAACGCCTGTGCCCTCGGTGATTTGCTTTTTGTTTTTGCCGTCGGGCGTCACGCGCCAGATGTGCTGCGGGCCGGTCTCGGCGAAGCAGTAAAACACAAACTTGCTGTCCGGCGAAAACACCGGGCTGCGATAGCCGCCGCGCCCGCCGTGCTTCACGTGCGCGTCCTTGCGCGGGTCGCGATGGCGGATGACAAAGTGCGCCGTGAGGTTGCCCGTGCATTCGTTGAACGCAATGTACTTGCCGTCGGGCGACATCGCCGCGTTGAGCTGATGTTTGTTTGCGTCCTTGAACATCGGCTGCGGCTTTAAATCCTTCGCATCCATCACCATCAGCCGAATCAACGCCCGCGTCTCGTCGAACGAGTACATGATTTCTTTGCCGTCGTTGATGAAGCGCGGATCCCGCTTGTTTGTGCCGTCGGTTGTCAACCGCACCTCCGCCGCGCCGAGCGCAATCGTGCCCGCGATGAAAATGAAAAACAAATTCGCGCGCATTAAATCAACTCCTTGATGACCTTGCCGCCGTCGAGCACCTTCATCTCCGCCCGCGCCTGCGCATCCACACCGGCCAGCTCGCAGATGGTCGTGCCCGTCATCAACGGCGTGATGGGCGGGGTGACGGGGTAATTGCCCACGCGATCGCTCTCGCCGATGCAACGCCCTGGCTGCACACCACCGCCGGCCCAGACGGAGAAGTAGCAGTGCTGCCAGTGTTCACGTGCGGCGCGTTTGCTGATCTTGGGCGTGCGACCGAATTCGCCCATCGCCACCACGAGCGTGTCCTTCAGCAAACCGCGCCCGTTCAGGTCGTCCAACAACGCAGAGAACGCGCGATCAAAAATCGGGCAGTGCCGATCCTGCAACAGCTCGAAGTTAAAAATGTGTGTGTCCCAACCCCAGTCGCCGTTCGGCGTAAAGGTTTCCACGTACTCGCTCCAGTTCACCTGCACGTACGGCACGCCGGTCTCCACGAGGCGCCGCGCCATCAGGCAGCTTTGGCCAAAGGTCGTCTGGCCGTACGCCTCGCGCGTCTTCGCTTTCTCCTTCGTCAGGTCAAACGCCGCCCGCGCCTTCGGATCCGCCAGCAGCCCGTACGCACTTTGGTGCGTGCGTTTCCAGTCGGCGATGCCGGCGTTGTCCAGCTTGCGTTCAGCGGCGTCCAGTTGCGCCAGCAAATCTTTCCGATCCGAGATGCGGTTCGGCGTTAGTCCCTCAAGCAGCTTCAGCGTCGGAATGTTCGCCTCGCCCTTTTCGCTGCACTCCACGAGAAACGGATCGTGCGCCTTGCCCAACGTGCCGCCGCCATAGCCCGCGATGCGCCGCGGCAGATCACGCGGGATGCCGTGCCCCACATAAAAGAACGGCGGCAACGCATCCGCATGTCCGCGATGCTTCGCGACGATCGCGCCAAAATTCGGATGCACCGTCGGCCGCTCCTCAAAGCCCGTCAAACCCACCGTGCCCGCGCCCGGATGCCCTCCGTTGGTGCTCTGCATCGAACGAATCACGCTGAACATGTCCGATCGCTTCGCCAGCTTCGGCAGCAGCTCCGTGAAATGCATGCCCGGCGTCCGCGTCGGGATCGTGCCAAACGGTCCGCGATGATCACTCGGCGCATCCGGCTTCGGGTCAAACATGTCAATATGACTCGGGCCGCCCCAGAGCCAGAGCACAATCACCGACTTCGCCCGCGGCGCCTTCCCTGCCGCCCAAGCCTCGTTCCCCAGCCCAAACGCCATCGGCAACGCCGCCGCCGTCTGCAAAAACGACCGCCGGGTCTGCCCGCCGCAGGACCGCGCTTTAAAATCCCCAATGCCGAGCATGCTGTATTCTCCTAATGGCCGCCCGAGGGTAGGCAGCCCCATTTAGTGAACGCCCAGACGCCAATGCCTAGGTTGGCGAAAAATGGAACGGCCGCAAACAATGTGCCGCCTTTGGCAAGAATCACGACACTTGCGCCCATCACGACGCCCATGAGGGTGATCAATCCGAATGCTTTCAAGAACTCCATACGCGGTCATTCTAGCAGGTGTGCGGTGCCGTACAAGGGCAAAGGCCTGGTGTTAGTCAGTGATGATACACCACGGCATGGCTTCCCGGAGAGAATCGACGGCGGCGAAGGTCGCGGTCTTATAAAGGAGCAGGGTTTTTAGCTGGCGCAGTTGCTTTAGATGCTCCAAGCCGGCCGGAGTGATGCGCGTATGAGCCAGCGAGAGAATTCGGAGGTTTGATAATTCCTTCAGCAGAAGTAGATCATCATCACGGACGGCTGTGCGAGCGAGGATGACCTCATTGACCTTGCCTTGTGTATCCACACGCACCACACCGCCCATGTCACGGAAAATCTGTGCAATTTCAGCTTCGCGGGCATTGACAGGCTGGGGAGGGCGCATGGTTGGGCACGCCAAACAAATCAAAACAGTAAGCAAGAGCAGAACTTGAGGGAATCTTCGGGAAATGCTCCTCACGTCCGAAGACTATCGAAAACAATCGCGTGATTCAAGCCATCATGCCTCGAGTTCCCAGCGGGCGAGCTTGTTGTGGCCGACGGCGTAGATTTTGTCGGCGGTCTCGTTGAGGTTAAACTCGTGAATGTGCATCGGGGCTTTTTCGGAGCGGGTGATTTTCAGCGCATCGGGGTCGATGAAGAGTAACCAGCCGTTGTGGTCGCCGCCACCAGCAAGGAGCCACTTCTTCTCCGGATGATATTCCATATGCTCGACGAGCCCTTTGAACTTGTCGCCCGCCTCAATGACCTTGAGCGACTTTCCTTTTTCGTCTTTGCCCAGTTCGAAAAACTCCAGCCGCGATTTGGCGCCGAGATGGTCAATGTTGCCAATCTGGCCAATGCCGCCGGCGGTGAGCACTTTGCCGTCGGGCGAAAAGCGCAGGCTGCGAATGCCGCCGATGGAATGGCGACGCTGCTTGGGGTCCCACGTGTACATGCCGGGTGACTCGCAAGTCTGCAGTTGTTTGCCGGTCTTCACGTCCCATATCACGATTTGCCCGGGCTTGTCGGCGGTGGCGAGCCGGTTTCCATCCGGGCTGAACACCGCGCAGAAAAGCATGCTCGGATAATTGTGCGGCGTCTGTTTCTTGTGCCCGCGCAGCTCGCGGACGAGCTTGCCGGTTTCGGCATTCCACAGGCGGCAAACCATGTCGTCGGCGACGCTCGCAATGAGTTTGCCGTCGGGTGACACCTCCACGCCGCGCAACCATTTGTCGTGCGCCTTTTGGCGGCGGACAAGCTTGCCGCTCTCGCGATCCCACCATGCAAGATGACGGTCCCACGCACCGGTGACGATGTGCTTCGCCGTCAACGTCGTCCCCGTCACATAACTACTATGACCTTCGCCTTCGCAGCGCTTGGGCTCGGGCTTGTCACTGGCAAGATCCATGTGATACACGCCACCGTCGCTACTGCCCACGTAGCATTTGCCTGTGCCGGGCTCGCGCGCCATGCTGAAGCAGATATCGCTGCGCCCGAAGTCTTTCTTGACCTTAAAATTGGTGCTCTTGTCGTCCGCCATGTCGTGAATGGTTGAGGTTACGCCAACACTTCCTTGATGGGCTTGATACCGGGGTTGACCAGCGGGATGGGCCGTGCGCCGACGTGGTATTCCTTGGTGTGATCGATGCCCGCCGCCTCGAGGATGGTGGCGAAAAATTCGCCCGCGCCAATCTCGCCCTCGGTGACCTTCTCGCCCTTGGCATCGGTCTTGCCGTAAACCGCACCACCCTTCACGCCGCAACCGTGCAGCGAGGCACTCCACGCAGTGGCAAAGTGGTCACGACCGAGGCTGCCGTTGATGCGCGGCGTGCGACCGAATTCGCCCATGGTGACGATGAGCACATCGTCGAGCATGCCGCGTTGCTTGAGGTCGTCAATGAGCGCGGCAAGCACGCGGTCCAACTCCGGCACCAACTCGAGGTGCGTCTCGAAATTCTGCCCGTGGCTGTCCCACCACGCGCGGCTCACACGTACGAACGGCACGCCAGCCTCCACCATGCGCCGCGCCATCAACACCTGCTCGCCAAACTGTGTGGGCCCGTACATTTCGCGAATCTTTTTCGGCTCGCTCGACAGGTCGAAAAGCTTCTCGCTGCTCATCAACCCGTGCACGCGCGCGTAAGCGGCGGCGTGGCTTTTCACCACCGGCAGCTCGCGCCCCTGCTCGAAGCGGTCGCTCAGGAACCGCCGCAACTGCGCCCGCGCCTCGTGGTCGCCCTGCGTAATGCTGTCCAGCTTCTTGATGTTCGGCAGCGTGAGCTTTTCGCCGTCGTGCAAATGAATCGCGCCATACCGCGCCCCGAGAAAGCCCGGTGATACACGCGCGGAATTGCGGCCCTCCGTGCTGGTATAAAAATTGACGTAATCTGGAACCTGACTGTCCATTTGGCCCAACTCCCGCGCGACCACCGCGCCGAGATCCGGATACTTGAGATTCGGCTCATCCTTGCGCCCGCGCATCATCATCTGCGCACCGCCGCCATGGCCGCCGTCGCGAGTGTTGAGCGAACGGACGATGCACGAGTGTTTCATGCGCTTGGCCATTTGCGGCATGAGCTCGCTGATGCGCACGCCGGGGATGTCGGTGCCGATGTCGGCGAAGGGTCCGCCGGTCACTGCGCCGGGCTTGGGATCCCACGTTTCCAGCTGGCTGGAGCCGCCCGCGAGCCACAGCAAAATCACCCGTTTTTTGCTGTTTTTAAGCGCACCGGTCAGCCCCTTTTCGCTGAGCGCATGCACCGCGCCGGAAGTGCCCACCAGCCCCGCCGCACCCATCGTGCCGAGAAACGCCCGCCGGCTGACATCATGCTCGGCCGACCCGCAAAAGTTGTTTCCCTCTTTCATGATTCAAATACTCGTTGTTTGGACGCATGGGCCGGTGGATTCATTTAGTCTAATCGCAAAGTCAAGAGTGCGTCCTCGGGGTGCGATGCAAATTGTTCGATCGCCTTTTGCTGATCGAGAATCATTTTTGCGATTTCTCCCGTGCCCGCATTGCCCACCACCAGCCAAACGACTTTCGGTGGCGCCCCGCGGAATTGGCTGAGTTGGCGAAAGTCATCATCCTTCGAGACGATTACGAACCCATCCCGCGCAGCTCGATCCCAGATCAGGGTGTCCGGCTGGCCGCGCATGTTCAAGTCATCCACATGCTGGGTTCTTGGAAATGCCGCAGACAACCGCGCCGTCAAGCGATGGCTAAGGTTTTCATCGAGGAGCAGTTTCACGCCAGCCCCGATGCCAGCCGCCGCTCACGCGCCGCGGCAAACGCCAGCGCCGCGCGAATGTGCTCCGGTGTCAGTGCGGGAAACTCCTCCAACAATTCTGCTTCCGCCATGCCGCCGGCGAGGTACTCCAACACATCATAAACCGTGATGCGCGTACCCTTGAAGCAGGGTTTGCCGCTGCGCACTTCACGACGCACCTCGATGTAATCCTCGTAGCTCATGGTGAAACTCTAGCGACGACGAACGAAAAAAGCAAGCCAGCCGGTCAATGATTAAACCGCATTTCCGCGCTGGTGAGGAGGGACCAGACGATTTGTTTCCATGCTTCGGCGAGCCGGTCGTCGCGGGCGGTGAGGTAGTCTTCGACGGCATTGAGTTCGTCCTTGGCGGGTTTGCGGGAGAGCGCGGCGAGCCAGGCGGCCTCGATGCGTTCGCGGCGGTCCTTGAGCTTGAGGAGATTACCGACGAGCTTGCCGCTTTCGGCGAGCAGTTCGCGGCGAATGCGGTCGTTGTTGCTGAGGTACAGCGCCTCGTCAACGCTGATTTGAAACAGCTCGCGCGGACGCTCGAATTGGCTCGCCCAACCGTGCCCGTGCTTTTCCCAGCCGGCGATGCGCTTGGCTTGCTCAGCGGTCGGTTGCTTGGCGATATCGCCCGGATCCTGCACCGCGATGGCAAGCGAGGCGCCATATTGGTGGGGTGTCATCGCCCGCGGCATAGCGACGGCGAAGTACGAGGGTGACGGGCGCTGCGAATCGCCCCAGCGACTGGCGCGGGCATACGCCTTGCTTTGCGCCAAGCCGCGGATCGTGCGGCGTAGGTCGTAGTCGTGCTCAATGAGATCGCGCGCGAGCCACTGGAGCAGCTCGGGATGGCTCGGGCTATTCGCCCCGTGCAGTTGATCCAGCGGCATCACCAAGCCGTGCCCAAACATCTGGTGCCACAAGCGGTTCACGATCGACCGCGCGAAGAAGCCGTCATCGCCCGGCTTCAGCCCTGCGTCCACGAGCTGCGCGCGACGGCTGAACTTCGGCACCGGCAACGGCTTTTTGTCCTTCTTAAATTTCTCGTTCCGCTTTTTCTCCGCATCCTTCGCCTTCTTGTCCGGATCCTTGGCTTCCGGCTCCTTCAACTCGCTGCCGGACAAAAACATCAACTTCGCCTTTTTCGATTCCCCTTTCGTCGTCGTGAAACTCACCTGCCCGTACTCGCGCTCGCCAAAGAAATCGCCGTTGTCAAACGTCCGATTAAAAAAGGACTTCATTCCATAATAGTGATCCTGCTTCCAAGACGGCACCTCGGGATGATCGTGACAGCGCGCGCACGAAACATTGATGCCGAAAAACTTCACGCTCACCTCCACCGTGAGCACGTCCGTATCCTTCACGCGCTCCTTGATGAACACCGCCGCATCCCGCTGCTTTTCATCCGCTTGATTCGGCAAAATCACCTCGCGGAAAATCTTGTCCCAAGACCGCCCCTCCTTCAGGGCTGTGGTGAGGTAGTTGGCCATTTTGCTGTCCTGCTTGTCCATCAGCAGCCAGTTGAACTCGATGGCTTGGTGGCGCAGGAAGGATTCGGAGGCCATCAGGTGGTCGACCAGTTTCGCGCGTTTGTCTTTGGCCTTGTCGGCGACGAATTTTTCCAGCTCCGGCACGGTGGGGATGCGACCGGCGAGATCGAGCGTGGTGCGGCGGATGAACTCGTAATCGTCCGCGGCATCGACGGGTTTCACCTTGTTGGCAGCGAGCTTGGCATCCACATAATGATCCACCACCTCGGCGATGGATTTTCCCTTCGGCAACAGCCTTTTGTCATTCACGCGATCCCACCACGCGACATCGACCTTCTTCGCGCCCTCGGGAAACACCGCGCCGCGCGCGACCCATTGCTCGAAATCCTTGATCACCGCCGCCGGCAGCTTTTCCTTGGGCGGCATTTCCAAGTCGGGAATCTCGTGGCGAATGGCTTTTATCAAAAGACTCTCGTTCGGCTTGCCCACCGTGACCGAGGGCCCTTCCTCGCCGCCCTTCAAAATCGCCGCGCGCGAATCGAGCTTGAGATCCCCCTTCAACTTCTGCGCGCGATCCGAGTGGCACTTATAACATTTCTCCGCCAATATCGGCCGGATTTTCTCCTCGAAAAAAGTCACATCGGCAGGATCTGCGCCCATCAGGCGGCAAACACTGGCAGCACCAAGGATATATGTTCCGAGCCATTTCATTTTCCCGCTTATTTTCTGTGATATCCGGTGGGCACCCACCTCTGGAAACTGACGATGAGAAAGAGGGCTTATTCATCGGTGCGTGGGCTTGACATGAGTCGAGGGTGTTCAATACTTCCGCGCATGAGAACTTCTCTATCGGCGGTGGTTCTTCTACTGGCTGGCACGCTGGCTCCTTCCCTATTCGCGCAACCCAAGGCTGATCCCGCATTGGAACTCTATTTTGCCGCGAATGCCGCCTACAATCGAATGCTGTATCCAATTGCGGCGGGGAATTATCAGAAATTTCTGGCGGCGTACGCAGCGCACGAAAAGGCGCATCTGGCGCGATATGGTCTGGGGTTGAGCCAGTTCAAGCTGAAGCAATACGACCGGGCGGTGGGTGAGTTCAAGCGGTTGTTGGATGAGAAGAAGTTGGATTCAAAGATTGAACGGGGTCGGCTGACTTTGTTGCACGCGCAGTGTCTTCTGTTCACAAATAAACGGGACGAGGCGCAGGCCCGGTTGATTGCGGCCGCAAGTAACCTCAAGGCGGGTGTGCATCGGACGGGCGCGACCGCGGCGGTGGCGGACTTGTTCTTTGCCAAGAAAGACTGGGACAAGACGGTTTTGTGGGCGCGCAAGGTGGCAACGGTCCAGCCGACGGCGCCACAGGCTATTAGGGCTGGATATCAGGAAGGGTTTGCACAGTACAAGCTGGAGAAATATCCGGAGGCTATTGCGGCATTGACCAAGGCGCGAGTGACGGCTTCCACCGAGAAATCGGCGGCGTGGGAAACTCGCTTGGACTACTTGTTGGGGGAATGTCACGTGGCGAATGGCAAACTGGATTTGGGGGAGAAATCGCTGCAGTCGGCACTGGCGGGATTGCGGGGTGAGGATGCGGTCGATTGCCAGTACCGGTTGGGAACGGTGAAGTTCAATCAGAAGAAATGGGAGGAGGCGCAGGCGGACTATGAGATTTTTTTGAAGGACAACAAGAAACCGGCCAATGAGGATCCGCGTGTGCGTGAGGCACAGATTAAGGTGGCGCGGTGCTTGATGGAGCAGAATGAGACGGGAAAGGCGGACCAGCGGTTCAATGGCTTGGGGCAGGGCAATGATGAGGTCGCCGGGCGGGCTTATCTCTGGCGAGGTCGGTTGTATTCGCGCAACGGCAAGTTTGCTGAGGCGGCCAATGCGTTGCGGTCGGCAATTGATAAGGAATGGTACAAGAAAGGGTTTCAGCCCAAGCCGGGCCAGCCACGGACATCGATTGTGGCGGACATTGATTTTGAGTACGCCAACGCCCTGATGCTGCAGTCCAATCCTGACTGGACAGGCGCCTTGAAGCTGCTGGTGCGCATACAGCAGCGGCGCGGGGATTACGGGCAGATGGATGAAGTGATGAGCCAGCAGGCGATTTGCCAGCACAAACTCAAGCAATTCAATCCCAGTTTCCAGACCACGGATCGGTTTATTCGTGAAAGGGCCAAGAGCCCGCTGATTGGGGATGTCCGTTTTTTACACGCGGAAAACCTGTTCCTGCTCAACCGGCTGGATGAATCGGTGACGGCCTATACGACTTTCCTGACGACAGAAAAGACCCATGACCAGCGATTGGCGGCGGAGTTCAGGATTGCCCAGGTGCATCACCACAAACAGCAGTGGGCGGAATCCAACAAGCGCGCGGTTCCGCTGCTGGCGCGCAACCCGGACGGGCAGTTATTTGCGCAGCTGTCGTTTGTGGTGGGCGAAAATTACTTTCGGCTGGGCCAATGGGCGGAGGCCATCAAGCCATTTGAGGCATTCATCGCCACCCATTTTGAGGAGAAGAAAAACCCAAACCAGAAACCCAAGTTGCTGAAGGGGCCAAATCTGGACGCGGCACTGGTTCAGCAGGGCGTGGCCTTGGCGCGCTTGGGCCGGGGAGCGGAGGCGGTGGAGCAGTTGCAACATCTCGTGGGCAACTATGGCTCGGAGACGCCGCACTTGGCGCTGGGGCTTTCGGAACAGGGCAAGCTGTTGTATGATGCGGATGAGTTGAAGCGCGCGCGGGGTGTGTTGGAGCGTTTTGTAAATGAGCGTAATAACAAGAACAGCAAGTTCTTCCCGGCCTCAGGTACTGAACTGGGCCGGGTACACTATTATCTGGGCTGGATTGATTTCAAGGAGAACCGGTTTAAGGAGTCGGCTAATCATTTTGGCATTGCGGCGGCAAACAGCGGCGGGCGCAAGGCCAAGGACGGCAGTTCGCTAGCGGCCAGCGCAGCCCTACAACAGGGGATCGCGCTGGTTGAGGCGAAGGACTACGAGAACTCAGCCAAGCATCTGCAAAACGTGGCCAACCAGTACCGCGAACACCCGCGGCGGGACTTGATTCTGTACTACACTGGACTTTCGTACGCGCGGGTCAAGAACTGGGGAACGGCCGCGGGTTTTTTCAAGCAGGTGGTGGAGAACCACGCCAAGGCGCAGTTTGCCGACAAGGCAGCGTATGAATGGGCGTGGTGCGAGCGTTCGATGAAACGCAACAAGGAGGCGACGGAGCGTTACGAACTGTTGCTTAAGCAGTATCCGGAAAGCGAACTGGCGACCAAGGTGCAGTCGGAGCTGGCGGAATTGAACTTGGATGTGGGGGCGCAGGATGCGGTGATCGCCAAGTTGACTGAAACCATGAAAACGGTGAAGAAGCCGGAGTTGAAGTTCGAACTGGAATATCAGCTCGCGAGCGCGCATTTCAAGAAGCGTGATTACGAGTCCAGCGCGAAGATGTTCGAGGCTCTGATTCCTCGCGCCGTGGAATCCAAGTTGATGCCTTCAATCCTATTTCAGGCGGCGGAGTCGCGACTGGCCCTCACGGAATCCGTGCCGGCGAGGGAGCATTTCCTGACGGCTTACAAGGCGAAGGGGGTGCCCGCGGGCTTGGCTGAATCCATCCTGTTGCGATTGGGGGAAACCCAAAATCTGACGGGGCAGCACAAGGAGGCGCAGGAGAGTTACCGGAAATTCCTCGAACAATATCGGGAAAGCCAGTGGACTCGGAACGCTCGCTACGGCATGGCGCGGGCGCTGGAGAAGCAGATGAAATACAAACAGGCGATTGGGGAATACAACCAACTGCTTCCGCGCGAGGGCAACAACCCGGTGCGGCAGGACAAGTGGATGGTCCAGGCGCGGTACCAGATTGGGGAATGTTGGTTTAACCTGACGGATTACGACAAGGCCATGGCGGAGTTTCTGAGCGTGGAGATCAATGCGCAGGGTTACCCGGACATGCGGGCCAAGGCGGTGCTGGAGATGGGGCGAATTTTCATTGCGCAACGGAAGAATGAGGAGGCGGAGGAGCGGCTGAAGGATGTAATCAAACGTTTTCCCAAAACCAATGCGGCAAAGGTCGCGACAAGATACCTGGATGAGCTGCGGTTGAACCGGTAGCCGGACAGGTTTCCAAAGAAAGGAGCAATCGATTGAAGAACAATCATTATCAATGTGCCGGGACCATGGCGGTGATGCTGCTGGCCGTTTGCGCCACCAGCGCACTTGGGGCGGAGGTGGACGCAAAGACAGGCGTGGAGCAGGAAACCGTGTTGTCGCTTATCCAGAAGGGTGGCCCGGTCATGTATCCCTTGGGGTTGGCCTCGATTCTGGCGTTGGCGCTGGGGCTGGAGCGCCTCATCTCGCTGAGCCGTGACCGGGTGATGCCGTCGAGTTTTCTGCCGGGCCTGAGCAAGGCTTGGGGGAAGGATTCGACGGGCCGCGAGGCGCTTTCGTATTGCGACAATGCGGGGGGCACTGTGGGGCATATTTTCAAGGCGGGCATTCGGCGCATCAAGCTGGGCCGCGAGGCCGTGGAAAAGGCGATTGATGATGTGGGTTCGCGTGAGGCGGACAAGATGAAACGCAGCCTGAGACCGTTACGGTACATTGCTACAGTGGCGCCGTTGCTGGGCCTGCTGGGGACGGTGTATGGCATGATCAAGGCATTTCAGGTGACCTCGGTGGATGCCAGCACGACGGAGCTGGCGCGCGGTATTTATGAGGCGTTGGTGACCACGGCGGCGGGGCTTACGATCGCCATTCCCGTGCTCTTGTTTTATCACTTTCTCTCGACCCGGGTGGATCGGCTGATTGATGACATTGACGAGGCTGGCGCGGAATTTGTGTTCTCGTGCGAAGGCGGCGATGAAGGCTTGCTGGAACCCGTCGAATCGGCCGAGCAGGATGAACCTGAGGAATCGACCAAGAAAAGCGCGAAGAAAGGTGGCAAATCATGAGTATTCGTGCGCGGATGGCTGAAGAGGAGGAAGACATCAACATGACCTCGCTCTTGGACGTGATGTTTATCCTGGTGATTTTTTTCCTAGTCACGACCACGTTCAAACAGAAGGAGGATGACCGGCGGGTGGAACTGCCGGTGGATCAGCGCAACCAGGCGATTTCCAACAAGGCGGGCGACGTGGTAAAGGTGAATATTCGCAAGTCAGGTGCCTACGTAATCATGGGCGAGCCGGTGAGCGAGGAGGAAGTGGAGAAGACCATGCAGACCGCGGTGCAAAAACGGCCTGAGCTGAAGGTGATGGTGCGGGCAGACAAGGAGACCAAGCACCTTTATGTGGCCAACGTGCTTTCGATCTGCAAATTCGTTGGAGTTAAGGAATCGCATATCATGGTGAAAACCTTGAAGTAGGCGGGAAATGAGCGAACTGGGTCAGGACACGAAGCTGGAAGAGCGCAAGTTGCTGGGCATGGATCGCACGCAGCGATTCCGGGCCTATGGCTGGCTGGCGGCAGTGGTACTGGTGGGGTCAGCCATTTGGATGGTGGCGCACCTAAAGCCGCACCGTTGGTACAAGTACACGGACGTGGTCTCCTTCGAGCAGGTGGCGCATGATGTGGAGGTGGGGTTTGTCCTCTGGGAAAAAGCGCAGCCAGTGAAGGCGGGCTTGTTGCCGGAGGATGTGGTTTCCGAGCCGGCCATCTCCTCGGACGGCACGAGGATGGTTTATGCTCGCCTGGGCAAGGACGGAACGGAGGACTTGTTCCTGCGCCGGTGGGATGGCAGTGCCTGGGGCAAGCCCCGGCCTATGCGGGCGTTGAACAGCAATTTTCAGGAGTCATCCCCCAGTCTCAGTGGTGACGGAACGTTTCTTTATTTCTCCAGTAACCGGCCGGGAGGGCTGGGCGGTTATGACATCTGGGTGGCCAAGTGGGATGGAGCGGAATATGCGTGGCCGCTGCCATTGACGAGCCGGGTGAATACGCCGTTTGATGAGCTGGGTCCGGCGATTTCGCCGGATCATTTTGAATTGTTTTTCTCCAGCAACCGGCCACGCAAAAGGGTGGATGGGGCCGAGGAGCAGCTTTCCATCAGGCAGGTTGAGGAACTGAAAGTGGATCACGACTTGTATTCCGCGGACCTGGCACAGGAGCGCCCGTATGATCTGATGGTGGAGCGGCGCCTGAGCATGCTTTATTCGTTGCGCGAGGGGGCACTGGCCAGCACTAACGTGATGGGCAAGCTAGGTGGCACGCCGGCCACGGAGTCGGCGGTGGACAAGGCGTTGGCGTTTCTGGCGAGCACTCAGTCCGAGGACGGGCGATGGGACCTGAGCGAGCACAAGGGAGCTGGCAACCACGATATGGCGGCGACCGGGGCGGCGCTGCTGGTGTTTTACGGAAGAGGTGAACGGCATGATTTGAACTGCACCTATCAGGAAACTGTGCGAAAGGGGATTGATTGGCTGGTGGAACAGCAGGGCAAGGCGGACGGTGACTTGCGCGGCGTCAGCCCGAAAGGGGATATGTATGACCATGGCATCGCCGGGCTGGCGCTGGTAGAGGCGTACGGTGTGACGAAAGACCAGAAACTGCGGCCGCGCGCGCAATCGGCAGTGGACTTTATTGAGGCTTCACAGAACAAAACGACAGGAGGCTGGCGTTACAAGGCGTACTCGGACGGCGGGTTTGATTCTCAGAAGGGCGACCTGTCAGTGTCGGGCTGGATTATCATGGTCTTGGCCAGCGCGGAAATGTCGGGATTGAAGGTAAAGCCGGAGACCATCGAGGGTGCCCGCAAGTTTTTAAAAATCATGAGCGGGGGTAAGCACGGAGGATCCTTTGGCTACGCGCATGGAGAGAACGTGCCGCCCAAGGGCAAGTCGCCGGCGATGAATGCGGTGGGCTTCTTCTGTAGTCAGCTTCTGGGCCTGTCCAATAACAGCGAGCTGGCGGCGGAAGCTTCGGAGATTGTGGACCAGCAGGGATTGTCGGTTGCGGATCTTTACTACTCCTACTATGGCACCTTGGCGTCCTATCAGCAGCAGGGGCCGGCATGGCGACGCTGGCTGGATGCCATGCGGGAAAAGCTGGTGGCTGCACAGGCGGAGGATGGTTCCTGGGCGGCGTCCGGCGCACACGGCGGGGCCATGGGCACGGTGGTGGCCACGGCTTTGGCGGCGCTTTCGCTGGAGGCGCATTATCGTTACACGCCGCTTTATGGGCTGGGTTTTGAGCCGGATCCGGCGGGGCCAATGAGCGAAGCGGAGGGCCTGAAGACCGGTGGCCAACTGCCGTCGACGCCGTTGTTCCGCCACGCGCAGCATATTCCGGGACTCTCCTCGAGCGGGGAAGATTTGGATCCCGTGGTGACGGAGCATGGGGATTTCATTTACTTTGCGTCGAGCCGTTCGGAAGGACAGGGGGGGATGGATATTTACCGCGCGCGTTTTAAGCGACCGGGTGGGGCGGATTTGGGAGGGCGCCTGTTACCGGGTGAAGCGGAAAACCTTGGCCCGGAAATCAACTCGGCTTCTGATGAAACCGCGCCCGCGTTGCGTATGGCCGGCTTCAACCTGATGTTCAATTCTGCCCGGGACAAGAACAGCGATGCACTATATGGAGCCATGAGCCGGCGCGTTGAAAGGCGGTATGACTACTCAAAGATGCCCACGGGCGCGTGGATGGCGGACAACATCCAGATGATTCTGGCACTTGCGGGGGCATTGATGGTGTTGGTGGGAAGCACGTGGTACGCAATTCGTGATCCCAAGCCGAATTCGGCGCAACCCACGGAGGAAAGACAGGAAGTTGGGGAGAATGCCTGAAATGAGTAAGGAGAATAAACAGGTGCGGGTGGAGGAGAATGAGACCCCTGTCCGGAAGCGCTCGTGGACACGCTGGATACTCCCGGTAATCGCGTTGGCGGTGGTGGTGGCGCTGGGCGCGATTCTGAAGGATCGATTGCATGAGGATGTCTGGGCCTACTTTACGGATGATGAGGGGTTGCGGGTGGATGCGAAGGCGAAGAAAGAGCGAATGGTGCTGTGGGAGGATCCGCGCCAAAGGGTGTTTGGCGGAGTGACGGATGCCAACGCAACGGTGGGATTTCACGTATTTTCCGAGCGTGTGGAGGCGACATTCTCAGCGGATGGGGCCATGATGGTTTTGACGCGTTGGGCCAAGGATTCTGACGCGAAAGATGAGGTGTCGGAGACTGGGGCGGACTTGTATCTTTCAACTTGGGATGGTCGCCTGTGGAGCCGTCCGAAGCCGATGGTGGCGCTGAACACCGAGGCCAATGAGCGGGGGGCGGCATTCTCACAGGATGGCCGTTATCTTTATTTCAGCTCGGATCGTGATGGCGGGGCGGGGGGATACGATTTGTATGTGGCCCGGTTTGCAGATGGGGAGTGGATGGGCGTGGAGCGGCTTGGCGGAGAGATCAACTCGGCAAATGACGAGACTGGCCCGGCGGCTTCTGCGGATGATGCACGGCTTTTCTTTTCCTCCAACCGCAAGACGGGCGGCAAGGCGCAGGATATCCATGTGGCCCGTCGCAAACTGGCTGCGCCTGTTTCCGGCGAGGACAATGCGACTCAGCCACCCGTGGCTTCGGCGCTGCCGCCGATACCGGAATTTACTGAGGCGAAGCCCGTGAGTGTGCTTAATTCAAGCGCGGATGACATCGAAACAGCTCTGACCGGCAGGGGCAGTCACGTGTTTCTCGCCTCGGATCGTGGCCATAAGGGCAAAGTGGGTTTCAACCTCTATTTGTCCCGCGTGGTGAAAGGCAAGATGCAGGCGCCGCAGAAAGTGGATGTTTACATCAAGCGCGGTAACGCGACGGATCCGGCGGTGCGGATGGAGGGCTTTGATCTGTTGTTCAGCGCGGATGGTGACTTGGAGGGTGGTGAAGAGTTGGCCGCGGCCAAGCCGAAATACCGCTTGTACCAGTCCACCACGCGCGAGGTGATCGGCTATACGGATTTGTCGGAATTGGCGCAGTTCAAGCAGTTGATGAGCAATATCATCTGGTGGATTCTTCTGGCCATCGCGTCGTTGATTGCGCTGATTTACCTGCTGGAGAAATGGCGTGACATCACCAACCTTTATCACAAATGCCTTGCGGGATCGGCGATGGTACACTTGTTGTTGCTTCTTCTGCTGTCCTATTGGCTGATCACGCAGGCTTTGGGCGGTCGCGAGCCCAAGGCGCCCGAGGTGGCGGTGTCGGTGGACAATTTGGCGGAGGAAGAACTGGCCATGGAGTCGGAGCAGGAACTGGCCGAAGTGTCACGGACCACGCAGCTGATCGTGAACAAAAACGTTCAGGAATTTCGTGAGGTGGAGTTTAATCCGGCCGAGGCAGCTACGGCTCCCGTGCCCGTTCCGCAACGTACGACCGATCAGTCTCTGGTGAGCAATTTCAGGCCGTCCAAGGCCAATGAATCTAAGGGCCAGTCTACCCCGGAAACGGTGAACGCGCCAGCGCGTGATTCAGCGGTGCTGCAGGAACTGGCGCCCATGGAATTGCCGGGTTTGGAGGTGGCCGAACTGGAGGTGGGCGAGGTGGCCAGCGCGGAGCCGGTTGAACCGGTGGATCCGGCGAAGGATGACTTCAAAGTCAACGAGGAAACGCTCCAGAAGGTCCGGACCGAAAAGGCGGAAGTGGATCCCGGTGAGAACCGGAAGGTGGACGTAGTGTCCAAATCGGAATCTGCCGCGGCCAGCAGCAAGCCGGCGTTGACGACGGACACGGTGGATCCCTTGGAGGGACTGGAGGCCAATGACTTGCCGCGTCCGGTGAAGAGCGATATCAGCCGGGATTCGCTGTCGAACAATCTACCGGGGGAAAACCCGGTGGACTCACTCGCCAAGGGCTTGGAGCTGGAGGTGAACCCGGCGGACCCGAGCGAGGGTGACTTCAAGCGCAACGAGGGCGACCTCCAGAGGGTGCGGACCTCGCAGGGCCAAACCGGTGCCGCGGGCAATCAGCAGGCAGACGTGCAATCCAACGCGAAATCCATTGCCGCCAGCGGCCAGCCGGCGCCGACCACGGACACGGGCGGCGATACCATCAATCCCGTGGATGGGCTGGAAGCCAACATCAAGTCACCCAAGCTGGAGGGCGTGATCGACCAGCCGATGTTGTCCATGAACCTGCCCGGTGAGGATACCATCGACCGCCTTTCCGGCGGCATCAAGCTGGAGTTGCCCAAGGACAACCCGGACGTCAAAAATCTGGGCCAGTTCGTCAAGAAACTGCGAGGCAAACCCTCGCAGGAGGTCATTGAGCAACTGGGCGGCTCCGAGGCTACCGAGCGGGCCATACGACTGGGGCTGGACTGGTTTACGGCCAATCAGGAACCGGACGGCCGGTGGGAGATGGGCAAGTTCAACAGCAATTCCAGGTACAACACCGCTGGCGCTGGCTTGGCGCTTCTTTGCTATTACGGCTGGGGCATCAAGCACAACGACAACACCCGCCACGCGCAAGCCCAAAGCAAAGCGCTGGATTGGCTGCTGAAACAGCAGAAGCCGGATGGTGATTTGCGCGGAAACACCGGTGGGCGCATGTACTGCCACGGCATTGCGGCCATTGCCCTGTGTGAGGCCTACGGGTTGACCAAGGATCCCAAGCTCAAGGATCCCGCCCTGCGCTCCATCGAGTTCATCCTGAAGGCGCAACACAAGGAGGGTGGTGGTTGGCGGTACAACCCGGGAGAGAAGGGCGACCTTTCGGTGACGGGCTGGCAGTACATGGCCATGCATTCGGCGCGGATGGCGGATCTTGAAGTGCCTGAGCAGGCCTTTGTGTTGACCCGCAAGTTCATTGACTCCGTCGCCGGCGGAAAGGTGGGCGGCCGCTATGGCTATACGGGCAAGGGCAACGGGCCACCAGCCATGACGGCCACGGGTATGTTTTTACGGCAACTGGACTTGTCGCCCCCCACCGCGCCGAATATGAAGGAAAGCGCTGCTTACCTGAAGGCGAACATGCTCAAGGCCAATCGGGTTGATTTCTACTACGACTATTACGCCACACTTTCGCTCTATCAGCACCAGGGGCCGATCTGGAAGGAGTGGAACGATAATCTTAAGGAAGTCTACGTGGCATTGCAGCAAGCCACCGGCGCGAACAAGGGCAGTTGGGAACCCAAGGGGCAGCATGTGAACACTGGGGGCCGCGTACTCGCCACAGGCTTGGCCGTCCTCAGCCTAGAAGTGTACTACCGTCTGCTCCCCATGTATGGTTTTGGCCGGGACGAGGACGAGTAGTCGTCGATCAAGGGGAAACAATGGCGCGATGCGCGGGCTTCAAGGCGTCCAGCCGTTGCTTGGCGATGTCGCGCTCGCGCAGGGCGCTCGCGATTTTGCCGCGGATCGCGTCCGCGGCACGTTTCTTCTTGATGTAATCATCGTAAACCACCTTGTACTCATCCATCACTTGGTCGAGCGTGAGTTGGGCTGTCGACAATTTCCCCCACGCTACGGACTCCAGTCGCTGCGCCTCCAACTCGGCGACGTCCTTTTCCCAGTTGGTTTTGACGGCATTGCGGAAAGCGAGATCAACGGTAACCGTGGCGGCGTTGGCTTTATTCAGGTTGTTGACCGTGGAAAATTGGACGGCCTTTGTCTGGGTCGTGGCGTTTTTGTGAGCGCCGGCCAGATGAATCGCCGGCGAAACTTTTCTTGATTGAACCCGCGCAAATTCCGCATCGAGCCGCCTAAATTCCTTCAGCCATAGATCCGTGTGCAGGGCGTGGGCGTCCCGGGTTTGGAAAATGCGGCGGGTGGCCAGTCTGGCCGCTTGGGTCTGAATGTCGGCCTCGCGAAGGCCAATCGTGGCAGCCGCGGTTGTCTGGTGCGCTCGTGTCCAGTTGGCCTTGTGGGAGTTGGCTTGATTGCGCGCGGCGTCGCGGCTACCCGTGGTGGCGGTTATGAGGGCATCTAGGTTCCTTGCCAGTTCCTCGAGCGACTTTTGCTGGGCGGTGAGCGTAGCATGGTTCGCTTTGGCTTCTTCAAACGATAGGGTGGCAGTAGCAGAAGCCATTTCAAGCTTGGATTGGTTTTCAATGGCCAGATCCCGCTGGGTCTTTTTCTCTGTCTCGGTCGCATGGGCTTGTTTCAAATTTTCCATCGCCTTGCCCGCCGCCATTTCGGCCTGTGGCAAGGTGAGGTTGTTCTGTTTTGCCTGGGTCAAGAGTTCCAGTGTCCGTCGTTCTGTGGCCGCCTTGGCGTGGTTTGTTTTGGTTTTATCCTCTGCTTTCTTGAGAACTCTCTGGGCGGCGTTCATCTCCATCAGGGCCGCTTGGTGAATGGCCTCCGCATCCTGAAAATCCTTTTCTGCTTTGCGGAACTCAAGCAACGCGGAGGAGGATTGCTGGGTCGCGGTTGCGAGCAACCTCTCGGCACCGGAACGCTTGGTGGAGGCAAGGCCGGCAGCGTTCGTGGCCTGTTTGCTTTGTGTGGTCAATTTCAAGTGCCCGTCTTTCGCGTTGGCAAGTTCCTGCTTGGACACGTTGTGATTGTGCGTGGCTTGGTTGTAGCCTGTCTGTGCCAGTTGTTCCCCGATTGCGGCCTGCTCAAATCGGGTTAGCGCCCTTTGCAGCCCGGCCTTGGCGGCTTGGAAATCGGTTTGTGCCGTGCGCAGGTTCATCCTGGCAGTGGCAAGTTGCTTGGACTGTTCCGTTAGCGTGCGCTCGGCTGAGGCCTTGGTGGAGAGCGCCTTCGAGTAGGCGGAGTTGGCGGCTTTCAATCTGTTGTTGGCCAACCGAAGAGTGGTGCCGGTGAGTCGGGTAAGGAGAGACTTGGCATCGGCAACACGTTGGCGCAGGGCATTTGCTTGATCCGTGTCCTGATTGGTGTTGGCGGCATGGTCGGCCTTTTTGAGCTCATTTTGGGCTCCGGCAATCCGGCGGGTGGCATCGTCAACGGCTCTCTTGGCGACGGAGATTTCCCTGCGCAATTTGGCGAGCGCGGCATTTGCCTCGGCGGACTTGTCGGCGGCAGGCTGATGTCTGGCGAAGCTGGTTTGGTAAGCCCTGAATGCAGCGGCGGATGTATTTTTTGTGCTTGTGTGTTTGGAACTGGCGGCGCTGAGTTCCCTGCTTGATACGGACTGGGCTTTGCGCGCTGTATTGTGTGCGTTGACAGCTGACTGCAGCGCGGTGTTTGCCAGCGACTCGGTTTTTGTGGCTCGGTCGAGTCGTTCTTTGGCGGTCTTGATCTCACGGTTGGACGATGTTTTCAGGATATTTGCATGGGTCACGCTTTCGGAGGTCTCGGCTAGGCTTTGTAGTGCCGCTTGTTGCGCGGATAGCTTGGTTTCCAGTTTTTGGAGAGCAGCCCCTTTGGCCTTCCGCTTTGCGTCCGCCTTGGACTTTGCGGAATCGACTGCCTTTGTGGTTTTGTCCAATACGGCTCGCGCATCGTTTAGGCTAGTGTCCGCGGCTTTTGCGGCTTTCTCCATAGCTTGTTGGCGTGTGGTTGATTGCGTGATCTGTCGATCCAATTCTCCTCCACCTATCAAGTCGACAATGAGGCTTGCCTCATCCGATGTCTTTTGAGCCTGAGCCAGTGCGGTTGATGCAGCTGTGTGTTCGTTCCTCGCGGCGTGCGTGCTGTTGACGATCTTTTGTACGGATGTGGCAGCGGCCATCGCGGCTTGCTCGGCGGTTTTTATTTTCTGCTCCGCTTGTTCCAAGCTGATTTTTAGCTGGGCCAACTCGTCCATGGCGCGGGTACGACTGATCCTGATCTGCAGGATGCGTTGGCCGGATGAGGCGGCACCCATGAGGGCGAGGCCGGTCTGCTCTTGACTGGCGAGAAAAGCGCGATGCTTGTTGTCCAGTTCCTGCAGTTTGGCTCGTTTGTTGGCTAGGCTGTTTGATTCACTTCCTTGTGCCTTGGAGGATTCACTGCGGGCTGGGTGGAGAATGTTTTGGCTATGGGCGAGGGTCTTGCGTGCGATGTCGCGGGCGGTGGTGGCGCGGACTTCGGTTGTCCTTGAGTGGTCGAGTTCGTTTTTGCTGATGTTCTGTGACCAAGTGGCGGTCAGGTCGTTTTGTAGAGCGAGAGCGTGTGATGTCAGCGTGGCTTGGGCTTGTGATGTCAGCGCAGCATTGTGTTGTTGCAGTGCGCTATTGGCTCGTTCGCACTCGGTGTCCAGGTTGTTCCGGGCCGTTGTCAGGGCGTTCTTGGTCTGATTGTAGGTGTTTTGGAGTTGGGAAACCTGGCCGCGCAGGGCGTCTCGCTTGGTGCGCAGGGTTTGTTCGGCGTTCTTGGCCTCGGTTTCAAACTTGGCAAGGGCGGGGAGTTCGCCAGTGGCTTGGGCGGCACGCTTGGCGGCGTTCACGTGGGTTTGGATCAGGTCATTGTGTTGGCGGATGATGCCGGCATTGATGGTTTCGCGGCGGGCGAGGAATTTTTGCCCTGCGATTGTGTGGGCGTCCCAGTGCGCGGAGGCTTCCTGCAGTAGGTTGGACAGGGTGCCGGTGGTGATTTCTGAAATCTCATTGAAGGGAAGAACACGCCCGCGAAAAGGGGGCTGGATCAAGTGGATGTTTCCCTCCCGGAACTCGTGCCGGGTGGAAACGAAACGCGAACCGTCGCGCATGGAGAATCGTGTGCCGGGCATGGGACGCGAGGGACGGTTGAAGACCAGGGCAACGGCTTCGATGAGGCGCATATAGGTTTTCCGGCCAATGAGGATGGATTCAACCGTGATGGTGTCCTTGTTCATCGCGGTAACTTTGCCTTCCACGAAGTCCCCGCTTTGGAGCAGCACTCCGGGAGGGCTGCCGTTGAGCGTGCGAGCCTTGGGGACGGTCAATTTTTGCAACAAAACGATGCTGACATTTGCGCGACTGATGCTGGTGTTGTTGTAAAACACTTTGTCGGCGTCGATGGTTTTCACGGTGTGCGGGAGGAAGGAGCCGTTCCATGTGAGCAACCCGGGGCCGGGCGTTGCAGTGTCGTCCCGTACCCAGGTTTGCGTATCCGCGGGTGGTGCGGCCGTGAGGGTTGGGTCGGCGATGCTTGGGCCGCTCCATGTGAGTGAAAAGTCGTTGGCTTGGCTGCCGCCTTGGGTGGGGTCAAGCTGTGCGAACTCGAGCTGGAAGAAATGTGGGCCGGCGGGGAGTTGTAACGCAGCCCGTTGTTGGTTTGGAGCTTTGGGGTCAAGTTTGTCGATGTAAGCGCGGCCATCAATTTTCAGCCGCGCGGCATAGCTTGTATTGAGGTTGAATTCATGGCGGCCCGCAGCGGTGTGAAGGCGACCTGTGTAAACCACGCCGCCGCCTTCAAGCTGTAGCCTGATGCGCTTGATGGTGCCCTGAAACGGGTTCTCGTTCTTGTAAGGGCCCACGCGCACATCAACATCCTTTCCCACACTTAGGCCATCGCGGGGTTGGCTGGGAAGCAGTGAGGCGCCCGCGCCTTGGGCGACGGGCTGTCCGTTGACGGTTAGTTCCATGATGGCATCGCGTCGCAACTGGGCAGTGATGGTGACGGGCTGGTTCAGGGGAAAGTTCTGGGCGGAGACCGCGGTGGTGAGCTTGTGGTTGATGCGCGTGGCAAATATGAGCCGGCCTTCCTCGAGATAAATCGCATAGCCCGCGACGCGGCCTCCTTGTGCGAGGATGACGCCATCGGGTGCGGTGGCGGTAACTTCAGCCGTGATGGTGAAGGGGCGGCTCTGCATGCGCGGCGAGGCGTCGTGGCTCATGACTTGGCCGGCCCGGAGATCAAAAAGCCTTTGAGCCGTGCCCACGATACCCAGCGGGGTGAGGTCGAGCTTGGTGGTGGACATCACTCCGCTGCGGTCGGCTGGAAGATCTGCAAAATTTGGAAGCTTGGGCCAGTTTCCTCCGTAGAATTTGAATTCCACACCCGAAAGGCCGGGCGGCCTTGTGGCGGTGTCGCGGATGACCCGCTTCCATTTGCCGGCATCCAAGATTCTTGTACCATTGGCGTCGGTGACTTGGATGGCACCGTCCTTGGTAAGGGCGAGTTTGCCGTGCAGGGTTTGGCCGTCACGCAGCACCACGGAGTCGGCGGCGGCTAGCCAAGCCAGTGCGAATCCGCCGATTGTTGCCAAGGTGTGTTTCATGCCCCCACGCGGCGCGTGGGGGGAGTCTAATGCGACTTTGTTCGCGCGCAAGTTTCCATTTGCCAGCGCCATGGCGCGCCTTTACAAAGAGCCCATGACTCGCTGGATGCTTGTTACACTTTCACTAGCACTCATTTCCTTGGCAATTGTTTCTGGATGCGACCAGCGCAGACCTCCGTCGCGGGGTGGGTATACGGCTCCACCCCCATCGCCCACGACTATTCCCGCGCCTGCCACTCCAGCAACCCCGACAAACGCCGCGCCTGTGGTCGCTGAGACTAACAATGTTGCGGTTGCCCCCACCGCTCCAGCTGAGACCAACGCCGCGCCGGTGGCATCGGCACCCGCCGAGCCGGATTACCCCGCGTTGGCCGTAGCGGAGTTGCAGCAATTGATTGACAAAGGCAACGCCAAGGCGAGTTGGGTTCTCGGACTGAAACACGAGCTGGGCAGTGGCGTGGAAACAAACACGGTGAAGGCCTACGAACTTGTGGCGCTTGCGGTGGCACGCAGCGAAGGCATTGAGCGGAGCATGATCCTGAAGGACCGCGCGCGGCTGGCGTCCATGCTAACCTCGGTTCAAGTGGAGGAGGCCGGACAGGCCGCCAAGAAACTTTTTGAAGATCAAATGAAAGCTCTGCGTGATCAGGCCGACGAGGGGGATTCGGCCACGCAATATGCATTGGGCCTTCGCTTTTTTGTTGGGGATGACTTGGTGCCGCGCAACCGATCCGAGGCCGCCAAGTGGCTGGAATTGTCCGCAAAGCAGGGGCATGTCGGTGCGGCTGCATTGTTGGGCCACCTATACATGGCCGGTGATGGTGTGGGGCGGGATCCTGTCGAGGGGCTGCGTCTGCTGCATGCCGCCTCGAGCCCCGGCGGCGGTTTGGCGCAGGCGGGGATGAATGAAGCCGCCAACAGCCTGCCGGCGGGTCAATTGGCGGAGGCCCATCCCAGGGCGCGAAATTTAATCAAGAACAAGATTGTCCTGCTCAAGGATGCTGCAGCGCGCGGCGATGACATGGCCAAGTTTCGTCTTGGACTGATGCTGTACTTGGGGAAAGACCTGCCCAAGAATCTGGCGGGTGCGGCCGAATGGTTTGAGAAAGCCGCCGAGCAGGGCAACTCCGAGGCGCCCGCATTGTTGGCCGGAATGTATTTCACTGGCCAAGGGGTCAAGCAGGACAATGCTGCCGCTTATCGATGGCATGGCATTGCCAAGGCCCGTGGAAATGCCAGCGCCGGCAACAACCAAAACGAGGTGGCCAAGCTGCTGGAGGCGGAGGAAAAGAAAACCGCCGACACGGCGATTACCAATTGGCTGAAGGCGCATCCCAAGAAGTAAGGATGCAAAGCTAGGCAGCTTTCTTTATTCATTCATCTTTAAAAAGTGTTAAACGCGATGAACAAAGAAGAAGGGCGGCGCTCCCTTAGCCGGAACGCCGCCCTCCAATCGAGGCATGTCACAGACCTTCTTCTCCTCTCCAAAAATCCTATTTTGTTTTCAAGAGGCTGTTAAATTGCCTGCTGGAAAGGATAAAGCAATCGCCGTGCCAATTTATAAATGGCTTTTAATTGATGGTTTTTAAGGGGTTTGGCGGGGAGTGGTGGCCGAAGCGGGAAAACCGTGCGCAGTCCGCGCGCGTTGGTGTGGGAATTTCACGCGCTTTTCAAGGTGAGCGTGAATTCCAGACCGCCGGAATCGCGGTTGGCACAGGCTACTTTTCCGCCACAAGCCTCGATGCAGCTCTTTACAATGGACAGGCCTAGGCCCGCGCCCCCGGTGTCTCGGCTGCGGTCTTGTTCGGGGCGGAAGAAGGGATCAAAAATGTGGGGCAGCGCATCGGTAGATATGCCAGGGCCGTGGTCGGCAAGGGCCAGCTTGATTTGATTGAGTTCCTTTTTTGCGGTCAATTCTATGGGGCCGGCCTCGCCGGCGTAACGGACGGCGTTGCGCAGCAGATTGCCAAGGGCTCGAGCGAGAAGGGTGGGATCGGCAATGACCTTCAGGTTTTCAGGGATGTCGACCTGCAGGCTGACCGCGGCTGCGCCTTCACGGTCAATGACGCGTCGCGCGGTTTCCTCAAGGGACACGGGTTGTAGCTTGATCTCGGCGGGTTTCATTCCGGCCCGGCTGAACATGAGGAGTTCGTCAACAAGTTCGCTCATGTGTTCCACTTCTTCACGCAGGTCCTGAACGTATTTTTTCTGGGTGTCATCGGAGCGTTGCTCAAGGTTGGCAAGGGCAGCCTGAATGCGGGCAATGGGGCTGCAAAGTTCGTGGGAGATATCCCCTAGGAATCGTTTTTGGCCCTTCACGAATCCGGCGAGGCGATCCGCCATGTGATCGACCGCCTGGCCGACACGTCCGATTTCATCGGCCCGATTGGTGCCGACGCGGGTCTCGAAACGGCCCTCGGCAATTTGCTCTGTGGCAGCGGTGACCTCGGCAATGGGCCGGGTGATGTTGCGCACCATAGGCAGCCAGAAAAGCGCGGAGAGGCTGATGGCTCCAAGGAATATGGGGATCCATGGCAGTGGGTCGGAAAAGAGGCTCTTGCCACCCAGGGTGTCGCTTTCAATCAAGAGGGTGGCCAAGTAGTGGGTTTCGTCACGGCGACGCACGGGGCGCAGTCCGGTGGCATCCTCGGGGGGGGCGCCGGTGTGATCGGCTTGGATGCGGAGGGGGATGTCGACGCCTGCCCAATAGCGCTCGGGTGACTTGGTGGTTAGCATGAAGGTGCGCGGGCCGCGTTCTGGAGGGTGCCCTTGGGAAGGGCGGGGGAGTGGCCGCGGAGCATTCAGGATGAACCGGCGCATTTCACGCGGATCCAGTGTGCCGTCCTTATTGGCATCGGCTTGATTGAAATGGCGGGCGAGTTGTTGGTCGTTCATTCGCGGAAGCCCGAAACCCAAGCGATGAAAGGGGAGCCGATTGCCCGGGCGCGAACTGAGGCGGGCGTTGATTCGGGCGTAGGCCGGCTTTTGCTCTGGCCTTAAAATAGACTCGATTGACTTGTGAAAGGAAGCGGTGAGATTGTCGCGTCTCTTGGTGGTCTCTGCCTGACGCTCCTCATGGTTCATTTGTCGCAACGCGGGGTCATTGCCGATCTCGCGAACGGCTCGGCTGCGACGGGTCCAGGCCGATTCGATGTGGGTCAACTGGGTTTCGGTGGCATTGAGGTCGGCATAGGTGCGCTGGACAAACTGGCGAAACAGTGAACTGGGCTGATTGCGTTCGGCCGGTCGCAGTGCCTGAAGGACGGGCTCGGGGAGTGTCGGGTTTGGGCCGGCCAACGCTTGTCCTTCCGCGGTGCAGAGGTGAAAGGTAACATCATAGTTGGCTGAGAAGCGGCCCAGTTCTGTTTCCCATTCGCTGGAGGGCAGTTCAAGAAGACGGTCGGAGACGTGGCGGGCGACATTGCGAATGCGTGTCTCGGAGGGGCCAACGAAGGGGGAGGCCGGGCCGATGCGGTACTTGAAGATGATGCCCAAGGCAATGGCGAGGAGCACAAGGTTTAGGATGAACCACGCGATGATCTTGGTGAAGAGTGAGCTGCGGATGTCCATCAGTGTTTTTGCATCATGTAGCCGACGCCACGGATGGTCCGGATGAAGCGTGGTTCGCGTGGGTTGTCGCCGAGCTTGCGGCGGAGGGAGCTCATGTGGACATCGATTGAGCGGTCAAACACATCATAGTTGCGCCCGGCGACATCGTTCAGGAGTTGCTCTCGGCTACGTACACGGCCGGCGTTATGCAGCAGGCTGACGAGTAGGTCAAACTCCAGTGCGGTGAGGCGCAGGGGCTTGTCACCAATGGAGGCGGCACGGGCTTCGGCGCGAAGGCGGAGATCACCGTTGATGAGTTCGCCTTCATTGTCGTGCGCGGGTTGGCGTGAAGATCGGCGGGTGACTGCACGCAGGCGGGCAAGGAGTTCGCGGGTGGAGAAGGTCTTGGGAAGGTAATCGTCTGCGCCGAGCTCTAGTCCCATGACACGGTCAGCTTCTTCGCCGCGGCCGGTCAGCATGAGCACGGGGAGGTCGGCTGATTCGCGGCGTATCTCACGCAACACCTCGAAGCCATCCATGCCCGGAAGCATTACGTCAAGGATCACTGCGTCAAAGCACCCTTTCCGGGCCGCCTCGACGCCATCAGGGCCCGTGTGGGTGGCCTCGATGGCATAACCCAGTGGCTCCAGATAGTCTTTCACCAACCCGCAAAGTTTCGGGTCATCATCCACCATCAAA
The DNA here is from genome assembly GCA_002721895.1 of Verrucomicrobiales bacterium. The sequence continues at coordinate 10,327 of PBLV01000011.1, read as the reverse complement.
ACGTGGGTGGGTGTTGTCGGCGTCGTTTGGCTCATCATCGCGCTTTACAAATCTTTACAAATTTTCCCCGTCCGCAACACAAAATCTTAACAGAACTCCGTTCTAATATGCCCAACAAGACTCCGCCGGAGTCCACAAGGTTACCAAGCGAAGGGAATCGCAATGCAACTTATTGCCCATGCTCATGAGGAATCTACTGGCAGCTCTGAGCCTTTGACCGATGCCGATTTGGTGGCGCGTGTCCGTGCGGGAGACAACGAGGTCTTTGCGCTACTGGTGGAGCGGCACCAGCAGCAGGTATTCGCGATTCTTTCAAGGTACGAACGAGATCGCCATCGCGTGGAGGATTTGGCCCAGGATACTTTTCTGAAGGCGTGGAAGGGCTTGGAACAGTATCGGGCAAGCGCTCCGTTCCAGCACTGGATTTCACGAATTGCTGTGAACGTGGCGCTGGATCATATTCGCCGCGCTACGAGGCGCATCAGGGAAACGGGATTTGATGACTTGGGGGACGCGCCCTTGGATTGGTTGCGGTCAGAGAATAGTGAGAGGGATGTGGAAAAGGCGGAGGCCTGCGAACTGTTGGGCTACCTGTTGGCGCAGCTTTCGGAGGATGACCGGAAGGTGATTACCTTGCAGAGCATCGAGGGCTGGAGCGTGGATGATATCAGTCGGCTCACGGGCTGGAGCAGTGTCAGTGTTCGGGTCCGGGCGCACCGGGCTCGCGGGCGTTTGCGCAATGCCTTGCGAGCGATGCTGGCTGAGGAACAGCGGCGAACGCTGACGGTTCAGCCTCTCGAGATGTTTCCCCAAGCAGCCTGAAGGCGTCACAATCCTTTACATGTCGCCGCCGACACGGCACTTTCCTCCGCCTTGCTCAAGGGTGGGCTTGATGGCACCAATGCCGGGCGCCCTTGGCGGGGCCAACACAACACAAGGAAGATGAAACTTCACATTCCTGGGCCGGTTCAGGTCAGCGAAAAGACATTTCGTGCAATGTGCGCGCCGATGATAGGTCATCGGAGCCAGGATTTTAAGGACTTGTACGCCAAGGTGCAGCCGCAGTTGCAGATTTTGCTGGGTACGGATCGGCTGGTTTATCTGTCCACCTCCTCGGCATGGGGTGTGATGGAAGGAGCCATACGAAATCTTTGCAGCCGCAAGTTGTTGTGCTGCATGAACGGGGCATTCTCGGACAAGTGGCTGGATGTGGCCCGGCGGAGCGGATTGGTGGCGGAATCGCTGCAGGCAGAATGGGGGTCGCCGATCTTTCCCGGGACGGTCGATGCGTGCTTGGCCAGTGGTGAATATGATGCCCTGACATTGGTTCACAATGAGACTTCCACCGGGACGATGAGTCCACTCGCGGAAATCGCGGCGCTGAAGGATAAATATCCGGAGGTGATGTTCATCGTGGACACAGTCAGTTCAATGAGCGCCATGCCGTTAGAGTTTGATGCCTTGGGCATTGACGTGATGCTTGCGGGGACGCAAAAGGCGTTCGCGATGCCGCCGGGATTGACGGTGTTTGCCTGTTCTGAAAGAGCGCTGGAGAAGGCGGCCCGAATGCCGGACAGGGGGTACTATTTTGACCTCGTCGAGTTTCAAAAGAATGCGGAGAAGAACATGACTCCCAGCACGCCGGCCATTGGATTGATCCACGGCTTATCCTCGCAGTTGGACGTGTTCATGGACGAGGGGCTGGACAACCGTTATGCGCGGCATGCTCAACTTTCACAAATGACTCGCGACTGGGCGGTGAGACAGGGGTTCACCCTTTTCCCGGAGCCAAAATACGAGTCCGCGACGCTGACTTGTATCAACAATGGCGCAAAGGATGGCGGCCGCGTGGTTGATGTGCCTCAACTTCAGGCGGATATGAAGCAACGGGGTATCCTCATCGATGGAGGGTATGGAAAGATAAAAGGCAAAACCTTCCGGCTCTCCAACATGGGAGACGAAACCGTCGAGTCCATGAGCGAACTTTACGCCGCGCTGGATGAATGCCTAGCGTAGGCTACTTCTTTTCCACGATCCAGACATTGCGAAACTGGAGCGGATTGCCGTGGCCTTGGAGTTTGATGGGGCCGGGTGTGCCTTCAGCACCGCCGCGTGATCCACCGGTCTTGCCGGGGATTTCCACGTTGTCGTGAATCACCACGCCGTTGAGGCGCACAGTCACCCGCGCGTTCTTTACCTTTTTGCCATCCTTGGTTTCGGCCAAGGTGAAGTCCACGTCATACGCCTGCCATTGTAACGGTGGGAGACAGGCATTCACGTCGCTCTTGCGTTTGCTATAGATGCCGCCGCACTCGTTGTGTTCACCCTCAAGCCCGAAGGAATCGAGAATCTGCACCTCGTAGTGGTCCACCTGGTAAAAGCCGCTGTTGCCCCGGCCTTGGCCGCGCGCTGCGGGTTTGAAGGGGAGTAGGAATTCCACGTGCATGTGGTAGTTGCCAAAGCTGCGCTTGGTCTTGATGTCCCGGCCGTCGGTGTTCAGTAGCTTGGTCTTGGCATCAAGACGGCCGCCCAGCCATTCGTCCTTGTTTGAGCCATCAAACAACACCACCGCACCCTTGGGAGGCTTGGTTCCCAGCGTGTCCGCCTTGCGGACGATACGCTCCAGCACGAATTTCTTTTTGCCATAAATACCAGTCATCTTGCCGTTTTCAATGGTTGCCGTGCCTGTCTTGTGTCCCTTGGGGGGGAACTGTTTGGTGGCGCTGAATTCCGACGGCTTGTTGCCCAGGTAACGCCGCTTGCCTGTGGCCGTTTCAAATACCGCCTTCCCGTCCACCAGTTTGCCCGCGAGCAGGGTGCGGTCAGTCTTGTCCCATTCGCCTCCCGGCAGGCCGAGCGGGTACAGGACGGCCTGGAATGCTCCGCCGCCTAGGGCAATCACTTGCGCGCCAATGGTGCAGCCGCAGGATTGCTCGCCGATGTATTCACCCTGAACCTTGAAATCCAGAGGAAGGGTTGGGTCCTTGGGATCTGTCCAGAGGCCGTTTGCCGCGGAGGCAGGGTTTGCGCTGAGAAACAGCGCCGTGAGAATGAATGCGCAGGTTGTTTTCATGTTGTGCTTGGGCGCAGTGTAGCAAATGGCGGCCCTGTTTGGCTCGTGAAAAATGACCGCCGGAAGTCCGCAGACTCCCGACGGTCGACCCAACGCACTGTGGCGGCGGCCGGCCTATCTCGGCATCGCCACCGATTCAAGAGTAAGCGTTTTAGTGCGCGTGCGACTACTACAATGAACGTAAAAGATTATACAACCGGGATCTTACCACTTGTGAAACTGGTGTTCGGTGCAGTTGACATGGAATCGCGTTCGGGTGCCGCCTTCGTGTGACTCAGCAGGGGCACTGACATGAATGACAAATCGCCCGCCATCCGGGCACATCGGCAGTTGGTTGCCGATATAAGGCGTCATCTTGTTGGCGGGAATTGTCATGTCATTGCGGGGGAGGGAGCGCAGGGTGCGCATGGCGTCGCGCGAATCCAGCAGGCGCTGCTGGATTTGCTTGGCTGCGGTCGCGCATCCGCTGTTGGGTTGATAGAATAGGAGATAGCTGGCCCACAAGCTGGCCGAGAGACAGGCCATTCCAAATATCCATCCCATGACTTTCATGTGCTCCCCTCAATGTACGCCCCTTGGCTCAATGCGCAATGTCACGGAAAGAAAAGTTGTCAGGAAACTCTTCACGAAGCCTGAAAATTTTTTCAAAAAAGTTTAGTCCGAGTGTTGACAAATTACGCGTACATACTATTTTGTACGTGTGCGTATCAATGCGCCTAAAACATTTAGACACATCATCTCATGAAAAAGATTCTGGTTATACTAACAATCGCGGCCGGGCTGGGTTCGGGCTGCGCGGGAATGTCGAATGCCTCAAACGGCGCGCTTGCCGGGGGGTTGATCGGTGCTCTGGCCGGACAGGCCATGGGCGACAACACCAAAGGCACGCTGATCGGCGCTGGGGTGGGTGCCGCCGTGGGATACGGCGTGGGTAACGAAATCGACAAAAGCCGCCAAGGAAACTACTAGCCAGCAATGCCATTCGTCTCCCGGGATTGAATCCCCGGCCGTATTGTTCCCACGGTCGTTCCCTGGAGGCGGATGGTTTTCTTAAGAAATGTTTCCGGCTGAAAAAAGTTTGGAACTCCAGAGGGGAAAACGGCGTCTACCTTTTTAGACAGCTCAACCCCGACGGAGTTGAGCAAAGGAGGTTAGAACAGGTTGGTTAACCCCGCCGACGATGTCGGCGGGGTTTTTTTGCGGCATTGGGGGGGAAAATGCAACCGGCAAATGCAAAAAAGTTTTGCAGACGTTACGAAACCGTCACGCGCTCTTGATCGGGCGAAAGACATCCACGACGGCGGGTGGAATATGCGTCCAAACAAGGGAGCCATCAACACGCTCAAGAATGCCGTCCATCCAGCGGTTGCGCCGGGGGCGAATGTCGTAGGTGTACTGAATCAGCCGGCCATGCTCGGGCAACGTCTCGCGAACTTCGTTGGCGATCCGGCGCACAAGTCCGTCGTTCATGACCTTGAAGGGGAGGCTGGAAACGATGTAGCTGATGTGGTCTGGATTCACTTTGCGGGGTAGCAACTCTCGCAGGTGGGCGGCATCGCCGGTGAGCACGTTTATTTTCGGGAATCTTTTCCTGAGATGGCCCGACATTTTCTCGGACATTTCAACGGCGAACAAGCGCTTGGGGTTGATGCCATGCTTGAGAAGCGAGTCTGTGATGGCTCCCGTTCCCGCGCCCAATTCCACCACGTATCCGGAGGGATTGGTGGGGAGAAAACTGGCCATGCGCCGGGTCAGGGTGGGGCCGCTGGGCCAAGCTGCCCCGATTTTTTGCCTAGGATTCAGCACCTCGGCGCTGAATATCATGAATGACATCAGGGTTTTAATTGGCATGGCGATCCATTTTGGAACAGGTTTCGGGCATCCGTTGGTGGGTGCGGACGCACTTGATAATGGATTGAGTGGCCAAGTCAAACTTTTTGGCTGCCATCAAATGACGTCGAGGGGCTCAAAATTCCCGACCAAGGCTGGTTTGGCGGGCCAGCCGAGCCATTTTTCGAGCAGGGTGGCGTAAACTCGGCGAAAATCCGTATGGTGGATTAGGTCGCCTTGGTCAAGCTTGTCCAGATTGGGGTGCGCGCCGTGGAGACCACCCCTGATGGCGTCGCCGATGAGGAACATCTGGCTGGCGGCCCCGTGGTCGGTGCCGAGGCTGCCGTTTTCTTTTACGCGGCGGCCAAACTCGGAAAATGTTGCCGCCAACACTCGCCTGCCCAAGCCGTGCGCCTTGAGGTCTCTGTGGAAAGCGTGCAGTGCTGAAGACACTTCCGTGACAAGTGCGGTGTGGGCAGCTTCCTGGTCTGCATGGGTGTCAAAACCGCCGAGGGAAACATAGTACACTTGGGCCTCGAGACCTGCCTGAATCAACTGGGCTACGGTCTTCAATCGCTGACCCAGGCCGTTCAGCGGATAGGATGTGGCGGGCCGGTAATTGTCGGTGACGGTCTTGAGCCTTTCGGCCGTATCCAGCGCCGTCACCGCCGTGCGTCGCAGGAAGGCCAGTTCAGATTCCGCGGGTGTCGGGGTTTCTGCCAGTTCGCGGATGAGCTTGGCGCGCTTACGCTGGTTGGTGCTGGAGTCTTGGCCCAACTGCAACTGGTAATCTTTGAGGCTCTGAACCGTGGGGATGGTCACTCGTGTGGACACCAACGCCAGAGGCAGGCGGCCTGTGCCCAAGGCAATCGCCGGTGTGCGTCCGCCGCGCCGCGCGGCAGTGACGTTGAAAGCGCGGCCCAACCAGCCGTCGCGCTTGTCCTCATTGTCTGGCCGGGCAGTGTGCCAGATGTCTGTCGAGCGGAAGTGCGAACGGTTGGGATTTGGGTAACCCACGCCTTGGACAATCCCCAGTGCTCCATCATCAAACAATTCCTTGAAGCCTGCCATGCCGGGATGCAATCCCAGTTGATCATTGAGCTTGTGCACGGCGTTCCGGTTCAGGGCCAAGCTGGGGCGCAGGCGCCGGTACGCGTCGTTGTCAAAGGGTGCAACGGTGTTGAGTCCATCATTGCCGCCGGCCAGTTGGACGAGAACTAGGATGCGTCCATCGGGATCGACGGGAGGGGCGACTTCGGCTGCGCGGGCAAACAGCGCGGGCGGTTGCGCACCCACAGCCACAACGCTCGCAGCGCCCATTTGCCTGATAAAAGATCGTCTGGTTGTCATGATTTCAGGTTAATTGATATTCGGGCATCGTGGTGATGAGGTGTAGCACGCCACGGAGTCGTTCTTCCGGGTCCCCTTCAGCTTCCTTTAAATAGCCTGCGAGGCGTTTGCGTGAGGCCGGCAGATCTCGGGCCAAGAGCAGCTCGGCAAACTGATCCACAACACCGCGAGAGGTATCGATACGCCCCAGCTGATTGCTTAAAAGTGCTGCGGCGAAGTTGTTGCGTTGCAGAAGCGTGGCGGATGTGATCCAGAGACGGCCGCCTTCCCAGCCCTTGACGGTGGGGGGAGCCATGATGTCTTGCCCCAGTTGGGCCAGGAGAGGGGCGACCTTGGAAAGGTCCGGGCGCCCGCCCAAGGCGCGGAAGGCCCCCAGCACGAGTTGCAGGGGACTTTTGATCAGGGCATGGCGGTTGGTTGGGCTGTAAAAAAGTTTTGAAGTAAGCAGCTTCCGCATGATGGGGGTCATCTCGAAATTGTGCTCGCGGATGCGCGCCGCCAATGCGCCCACTTGGGCGGCCGTTGGCTGCTCCAACACAAAGGCGCGAAGCAGCTTGAAGGCAAGGAAGCGCGGGCAGGACTTATGCGCGAGACAGAGTTCGACCACGTCGCTGCCATCCAGATTGCGCGTGACGCCAAAAAGGGTTTTGTCCGTGAAATCGTGCTGGGCACGGTTGAACCAGAATTGGCCCTTGCGAACGTGCCAGCCAGTGAAAGCCCGTGCTGCCTGCTTGATGTCGGTCTCGGAATAGTTTCCCTCGCCAAGGCTGAAGAGTTCCATCACTTCGCGCGCAAAATTTTCGTTGGCGTGGCGTTTTCGATTTGCGTTTCCATCCAGCCAAATGAGCATGGCCGGATCTTTGGCCATTCCGTGAAGCAGCCGGCGGAAACTGCCAAGGGACTCGCGGCGCAGCAGGTCGTTCTGGGCGGCCATGGCGGCGACGTCGTTCACCTTGTCGTTGGAGGTGGCAAAATGGTTGTGCCAGAAAAGTGCAAGACGCTCCCGAAGGGGGTTGGCGGTGTAGTGCATGCGGTGCAGCCACCATGCCTTGAGGTTATCGATGTTGCCGGAATCCAATGCAGCAGACCGCAACAGGGGTTCGACGGTGCGAAACTCTTCAGTCTCCGGCTGGTCTTTCAGGAGCCGATTTACGGTCTTGGCCAAGCCTTCCGTGGTGGCGCGTTTGATTTCATGCGCCGAGGCGCCAAACTGAGTGCGCCACAGGAGATGGGTTGCGTCCCGGCTGGTCCAGCCGGTTTCGCCGCGGGGCGAGAGCAAGCCGGTGGGCTTGCTCATTGCCGGCGGGCCTCCAGTTTCATGGTGAAATTTTCCCGACCCACGGAGGTGCTCAAACGAAGCAGTCCAATGGATTTGAGAATTTGTTCCGCTGCGTTCGCGCCCCACCTGGCCTGTTCGATGGTTTGACCTTTCTGGATGGCTTGGGCAATCACCTGCTTGCGGTTGTCGTGAAGCACCGGCACCCAATCGGCGGGCCGCAGTTCGAGATTGAAGTTGCGATTGGTGTGGGCCTTTGGCGTGGGGCGTTCCAGTGCGTCGGTCAGCGCCTTGGCCAGTTGCACCGTGCTGCTTATGACAAACTTGTTGCCAACCAACACGGCTGCTGGCTGGAAATTTGCTGAGACGGGCAGGTTGGCTCCCTGAGGCTTGCGTGTGTACTTGGCGAAGGTGATGCTGTGTTTTTTGTATGCCTGCGCGGAGAGAATCCATGGTGCGCGCATCTTGTCTTTCCCCTCAAAGTTTGTAATCGTAATGATGGTCTGGAACAAGAGTTGGAACAGATCTGCTCCTTCCTGAGGTTTTTCCAGATCAACAATGAGCGCAAATCCGGGGATTTTGACGCCTGGCTCTCCATCTAAATGCTCAAAGGTTTGGCGGGCGGTGACCAATGTCATGTTTGAGCCAATCGCAGGCAGCACATCTTCGCCAAAATCCTGCCCACCGAACAGGTTGCCGATCTCACCTTCAAATTTGTCAAACTCCGGCAGCAGTTGTTCCGCAAGAAGCTGCTCCCTTTGACGGTACCACGCACCAATGTTCCGGTGAATGGCTATGCCGCCAAGCAGGCCGGGTACTTCCGGAAGGTTGCCAGTGCCGGGGCTGTTGGGGTCGGAAAAAAACCACTGGAACTTTTCGGGCAGGGATTCCGGTCCACCCTCGACACCGGCCTTGATGGCCATTCCGGCCTCACCCATGTTCAGTGTCAGGCCGGCGTAGGAACTGTGTGCCGCCAACTCGAGGATGCCATGGAGGAAAAAGGACGCGCCTCCATCTTTCTCCTTTTTTTGAATGCCCAACCGTGGACCCGCTTGTTTCCTGAACGGTCTCAAGTCGATATAGGCTTGCCCCAAGTCGTGACGTCCCATTTGTTCACGAAATTTTAGATAACCAGCATCTTGGGAAACAGACTTCCCCGGTTCGCCGGTCAACATCTTCATGGCTTGATCAAGCAGCGGTCGGCTCTGTGCAGCCGCCAGCCAATTCGCTTTCGCGGCAAGCAGAACGCCATCTTCCAGCGTGTACAGCTCCGCTCCATTAGCCAGCTCCTCCTTTTTCACGGTGTCACCCGCAAGCAAGACAAACGGCGCCAATCGGCCGCGCAGTTTTTCCAGGGTTTCAGCGTCCTTTGTGCGCAGAATCGCAACTGCCTGCGGATCGTTCTTGTTTGGTTGAGGATACAGCCCAAGTGCTACCTGTCCGCTCAAGAGTTTTTCTGCGGTCGTCCACAAATCCATTCCAAGAAACGTTTCCGCGATTTTTCTGCCCGCCATAAATTGGGCATAATCGGGCCCCTTTTCGAATTCTTGGTATTGTGGGCTCTGAAGAATGAGCTCGAACAATTTTGATTTTTGAAATTGGTGAACCTTGGCGCCGAGCCCATCCGTTTCAGCGAAGGCAATTACGCCGGCCGGCATGACATTCGCCAGTGAATGGCCCGCAGCAAAAGCTGTCACGCTGAGGAACCAGCCGGTTAAGGTGAAGAGCAGTCTTTGAAGAGTTTTCATAACGTATCCAAGCCGTCTCGACTCGGAGGTGATTACACTCATCCAAGCAGAGGGGTTACTTGTTCCTTCCAAGCTAGGAGAACGATTGGTGAAACGCAAGCCCACTCACTCGCTACGTAGGGCGGGGAGGAGGTGGCCGCGGAGGGCGGCGGTGGCGGCGAGCCAGGTCCAGAGGAGGCCGCTGGCGAGGACGGCGGCAAGCATCCAGCCCAGCGAGGCCCAGGGCATCTGCGCGCCGGGGGTGTTTAAGGAGGGCCACACGGCCAGCAGCGCGGCACCGACGCCGACAGCCAGGCCGAGCAGCAGCAGCAGCCCGTGCTCGGTGCAGACCAGCCAGCGCAGCGCGGCCTTGCGGAAGCCGACGGCCTGCATGACGGCCAATTCGCCACGGCGCTCCAGCACGTTGCGCAGCACGACCACCCCGAGGCCGAGGCTGCCCAGCAGCAATGACAACCCGCCGAGCGCCTGGAAGATGGTGATGTAAGTGTTCTGCACTTGGCTGAAGTTGGCGAGGCGTTCGGCGGCGGAGATGGGGTCGAGTCCGTGGTTCGCAAGGCCGTCGTTGAGCATGGCGAGAGTGGCGGTGGCGTTGCCGTCGGTGGGGCGGTCGAGAAGGAAGGCGCGGTAGCCGCTATTGCTCGGGAAGTGGCGGACGAGCGCTTCCTCGGACACGATCACGTCGCCCTGCATCATGGAGAAGGCGAGCATGCCGACGATTTTCAACTTGATGGTGCCGCCGCTCTCGGCGGGGTAGTCGAGCGTGTCGCCGAGCTTGACGTGCAGCGCCCACATGCCGGTGTTCTGGTCGACGACAGCGGGGACGATGCCTTCGCCATAATCCTCGTTCAGCAGTTCCCATCCGGGGCGATCGTCGAGAGTAGTGGCAAAGGTGAAGCGGTCTTTCAGCTTGGCGGGATCGACGCCGAGCAGCCGCGGCTCGCGCGTCTGGTTCAAGTTCAGGCAGCTGGCATCGTCACCCTCGCGCACGCGCAACTGGACGACGGGGGCGGGCAGGGGCTGGGCGTAGTCTTCGAAGGGATAAGGTGCACG
>PBLV01000010.1 GCA_002721895.1 Verrucomicrobiales bacterium | reverse complement strand
ATGATGAACAGCAAGAGCCTGCTGGGCGATGCGTTGCCCAAGGGCGGCAAGCGCGTGGCGCTGAACCTCGCGATGGGCGTGGCGCTGGTGGCCTCATTGATCGGCGCGATGTGGTCCATCTGGAGCAAGCTGCAGTGGCTGGGCATNGGCATCTTTGCCGGGTTCATCGTGCTGGTGTTCCTCGGNCGCCTGTGGCTGCGGCTGAACCNGCGNCTNGATGCCATTGACGAGAAGCTCCAAAAATAGCNTTCATTTTCCNGACAATTTCGCACAAGGGGCTTGCCTTGGGCGGCGCGGAAACGGACAATCCGCGCTCACCCAATTGACATGAAGGAATACCCCTCTGCGGACATCCGCAATCTGGCGCTCGTCGGCCACGCCGGCGCGGGCAAAACCATGCTGGCCGAGGCCATCCTCGCCGCCGGCGGCGTTATCAACCGGCTCGGCAGCATCGAGAACGGTTCCACCGTTTCGGACTTTCAATCCGCCGAACATGAACGCCAAATTTCAATTGGTGCCTCGCTTCTTCATACCGATTGGCAAAACAAAAAGCTCAATGTGCTGGACACACCGGGGTATCTCGATTTTCTCGCGGAAGCCAAGGCGGCCCTGAGTATTTGCGACTGCGCCGTGGTAGTGGTCAATGCGGTGGAAGGCGTTGAGGTGGGCACTTCGCAGGTTGTCGAATGGGCGAACGACAAAGGGCTGGCCAAATTTGTCGTGCTGAACGGCATGGACAAGGAGCACGTTAATTTTGACACCGCGCTGGCTGGCATCCGGGATTCATTGGGAACGGCTGTGACGCCGTTAACAGTACCGGTGAATGCAGGTCCCGGCTTCAACCAAGTGCTTGATGTGCTGACCAAGGAAGTGGTGACTTATGAGATCGATGGCATGGGCAAATGTACTGCCGCCGCCGCGGAGGGAGATCTTGCGGAGCAGGCTGAGTCCATGCACGCCGAGCTGATCGAGGCCGTGGCAGCGTCAGATGATGCGTTGATGGAGAAGTTCTTTGAGGAGGGCAGTCTGTCCGATGAGGAATTGCGCTCGGGCTTGGGTGCAGCGTTGCTGAGTGGTGAACTGATTCCATTGTTTACCACGGCGACCACCAGCAATGTGGGTGTCAGCCGGCTGATGGACTTTGCCGCCAAGTTTGGAATCGCGCCGACGGACCGGGGCCCCGTTCCCGCGAAGGCCGCAGACGACAGTGATACCGAGGTGGCAATTGATGGGACAGAGCCAGTGCTGCAAATCTTCAAGACCATCTCGGATCGTCACGTCGGAAATCTTTCATTCTTCAAATTGTTGTCTGGCTCTTTGACAGCGGGAAGCGACCTGAAAAACACAACCCAAAATGGCAGCGAACGCGTGGGGCAGATTTTTGTACTCAACGGCAAGGAAAATGAGACCGCCGACAAACTGAACGCGGGCGACTTGGGCGCGCTGGTGAAGCTGAAGCAAACACACACCAGCGACACGCTTTGCTCGGCCAAGGCAGCCGTACAGTTGCCCCCCATTGATTTCCCCAAGCCAAATATCCATGAAGCGCTCCGCAGCAAAAGCAAGGGGGACGAGGACAAGATCGCCCAAGGGCTGGCGGCGTTGCACGAAGAGGATCCAACGTTTGTCTACCGGGTGGATGGGGAACTGCACCAAACGGTGATCAGTGGCATGGGTGAGCTGCATCTCCGAGTGGTCTCGGACAAGCTCAAGGAGCGTTACAACGTGGAGATTGAATTGTTTGAACCAAAGGTGCCTTACCGCGAGACGATCAAGGGTGCCGGCGAAAGCAAGTACCGCCACAAGAAACAGTCCGGCGGCGCGGGTCAGTTTGCCGAGGTTTGGATGCGCATAGAGCCGAAGGATCGGGACAGCGGGCTGGAATTTGTCGACAGCCTAGTGGGCATGAATGTGGATCGTGTTTTCGTCCCCTCGGTTGAGAAGGGAGTAAACGCCGCAGCCACGGAAGGCGTGATTGCGGGTTACCGTGTGGTGGATTTAAAAGTGGATTTTTATGACGGCAAAATGCACCCGGTGGACTCCAAGGATGTAGCCTTCCAGATCGCCGGCAAGGGCGCCTTTAAGGAAGCCGTAAACGCCGCCAAGCCGACGCTGCTCGAACCCATTTACAGCATTGAAGTGAAAATCCCGGACGACTTCACTGGGGCGGTATCCGGCGACCTGAGCAGCCGCCGCGGACGCCTGCAGGGCATGGACGCCAACGGCGGNTTCCAAATCGTAAAGGCACACGTGCCTCAAAAGGAACTTTACCGCTATTCCACCACTCTACGGTCATTGACCGAGGGCCGTGGCATTCACACCGAGGAGTTCAGCCACTACGAGGAGATGCCCGGCGACATGCAAAAAAAGGTCGTTACCGAATCTCAGAAGGAGAAGGAAGAGGAGTAGATAGATTTTGCAATCTGCGCACTCGTCAAAAAATTAAAATACGGGAAGTGCGTTATGGGGCTCCAATGCGGCTCACGGCCACAATAAGGCCTATGATCACAAAACAGATGGCGAAACAGGTTAGGAATCCCCAACCATCCTGCTTGGTAAACCGGGTAAACTCCAACTGCGTGCCCGGGAACAGCCGCGTGTCATCAAACCGATCCGGATTGGTGTAACTTTTCTCCAGCTCCGCCGCGTCTTTTTCCGGATCCGGATCCACAGGCGTTTTCATCCGAGCATACAGCTTGTCCAGCGACTTCTTACTGTTCGGCTTGGTGAGCAGGCTGGCGATGATCATCACCAAAAACGGTACGATTGTCGCAAACGGAAGGTCCAGCGTCTTGATCGCCGCCTTGTTCTTGGATGCCAAATCGATGCCCATCTGGTCGATGATCAACATGTCCAAACGCATCCGGCCACTACCCTTGAGCGGACAGTCGTAAACATACACCACCTCTTCTCCACCCTTGATTTTGCGCCGGTCAATTTCCATCAGTTTCTCCTCGCCCACCGGTTTCACGCTCCCGGTCCAAAACAACGCCACACCACCGCGCCGCCTAGTCTCGGTGATGTCCTCCCCCACCTTAGCCGCTTTGCCCCGCGCGACATCCAGCGGGGAAGCCTGGCGCGTGGTGGTGGCCTTGATCACATGACTGGTTTGGGTCAGGGAAACACTCGTCGTCAGGCTCGGACTGATTTTGGGTAATGCGATGGGCAGCACAAAGAAGAACAGCAGACAAAAAGTGAAGGTGACCCAAGCCGCCCTGGTCGTTGCACGGCGCCAGAACATGCCTACCCAAAATACTGCCGCAAATAGCATCGGCACGATCCATGTAAGCTGAAGATTGGCGAACATGTCGTAAATAGTCAGCGCCAAAACTACCGAGCCGCCCACCACTATCGCGCCAATGATACGAGCCAACCTTAAGCACTCGGCCTCGCCGGCATCGGGCCTAACGAACGGCACGTAGATATTGCGAACCACCAGCGCCGAACACACGAGCATGTAGCAGTCCACGCTGCTCATCAACGCAGCCAGCAGACAAGCGACCATCAATCCCACCAGCCCGATACCCAACGGCCCGAGCAGTTCCTTGGTGGCAAAACCCCACGCCTTGTCTGCGTCCGCCGTGAGGCTGGCATCACTGCCATAGAGGGTAAGTACGATCAGCGCCGTAATTACCCAGCCAATGGTGCAAAAGCGCTTAATGAAATTGCCGGTCACCAGTCCCACACGGGCATCCCACTCACTCTTGGCCGTGCCGCCGCCGGTCACGATGAAATGCGGCGTGAGGACAATACCGATGATGTTGATCACCACAATCGCGACGATGGCATACAACGGAAACTCGCTGGCAGTGGTGCCGCCCACGATGGTGAAGGCGCTTTCACCAAGCTGCTCGTGCATGATGCGGAAACCATCCATCAATCCATCGCCTTCCTGACCATGCTCCGCCACCACTGCCTTCAGGCCGAACGGGATGAGCAAAACCGAAAGCAGGATGATGGCCAGTCCCTGGATGAGATCGGTCCAATACGCCGCCGCGATGCCGCCGAGCAGGCCATAGGTGATCACAATGATCGCGATGAGGGGCAGCAGTGAATACTGCAGTTCCACGCCAAAGAGAGTATCACCCATCAACGGCCCGGCGACCTTGCCGATGGCAGTAAAGAGCATGGCACCATAAACCATGTAGTAAAAGCAGCCGAAAAGCGCATAGGCCACGCCGATGTTTTTGGACTCGTACCGTTCCACGAACCAGTCACCCAGCGTGAGGCAGCGCATGCGGCGGTACCAAACGGCACTGAACCAGTAAATGGGCGTGACAAAGAGCCAGTACATTACGCCCCACATGCCGCTCATGCCGTTGTTAAACGTGCCGCGCGCGGTATTGACGGGATCAGCGGAACCCGTGCCGGCACCGAAGGCAGCGAAAGTTTGGAAGAGCTTGCCGAACTGACGGCCACCCATGAAGAAATCCTCCTGTCGCTTTTGCCGACTCATCAGCCAAAAACCGATACCGGCCATGCCGGCGAAGTAGATAAAGAGGACGAGATAATCTATGGTTTGCATGCAGCCTGCCCTTTGTGCGGGGATGATACGGTTTTGGCCTCGCGTAACAAGCGCACAAAAAAACCGGCGCCTTGGGAGGCGCCGGTCTCGAAAGGTTCACGAGGAAAACTATTCTTCTTTCTTCTTATCCCCATTACTGGCTTCGGATTCGGCTTCCGCGGAGGCTCCCTCCTCGTCCTTGGACGATTCCTCCGTAGCCGCCTCGGCTTCTTCGGCCGGTGCCTCACTTTCCTCAACGGACGTTTCCGCCGTTTCCGGCTTGGGTTCCTCTGCCTTGGGTTCGGCAGTTTCCGCGGCCGCTGGTGAGGAGGCGGATGACTGATCGGTCACGCCATCACCCTCTTCCACCCATTCCAAAATGGCCATCTCGGCGGCATCGCCCTTGCGCCGGCCAAGCTTGATTATGCGCGTGTATCCACCCTGACGGTCCTTGTAGCGCGGCGCAATGTCGTCAAAGAGGATATGCACCACATCCTCATTTTCACGCCACGCCTCACGCAGGGATTTGCCCGTGGTTTTGCCTTGGGCGGCAAAGTGTGAACGCGCCGGAGCACGCAGGCGGGCAGCAGCCAATCGGCGATACTGGACGGTCTTGACCCTGTCTTGACCTTTTTTCCCAAGGGTGACCATCTTCTCTGCGACCACGCGCGCGGCGCGGGCCTTGGCGAGCGTGGTCTGGATCCGGCCCTGACGGCCCTGGCTGGCCTGCTTGATAAAACTGCACACCATGTTGGCAAGCATACTGTTGCGATGCTCGCTGGTGCGGCCCAGCTTGGCGGTGCGTTTGCGGTGTCGCATTGTTTATTCCTCGTCGTCGTCCCTGAAGGACAGGATGGCCGATTCCTCCTCCATCAGGCCGCCTTCCTCATTGGCGGCATTGGCGGCGGCCACGTCGGCCTGGATACTAGCCATGACATCATCATCAAAGGTCATACCCAAGCCCAGCCCCATCTCCACGAGTTTGTCCTTGATCTCGTTGAGTGATTTCTTGCCAAAGTTGCGATACTTGAGCATATCTGCCTCGGTCTTGCTCGCCAGCTCACCAACGGTGGTGATGTTGGCGTTGTTCAAGCAGTTTGCGGCGCGAACAGAGAGCTCAATCTCATTCACGCTCATGGCGAGCAGTTTCTTCAACTCGCTCTTTTCCTCGTCGTTCCGGCGAATCTCCTCCTCAAACTCCACGGCGTTTTCATCGTAATCAACAAACACGTCGAGGTGCTTGCGAAGAATGCCGCTGGCTTGGGTCAGTGCGTCATCGGGGGTGATGCGGCCGTCGGTCCAAATCTCAAGATCCAGCTTGTCGTAGTCCGTTCGCTGGCCCACGCGCGCGTCGCCCACGTCGTACCGGACACGAGTGACTGGCGAGAAAATGGAATCAATTGCCACGGTGCCAATGGTCTGACCGGGCTTCTTGTTGTCGTCGCCCGAGAGGAAGCCGCGACCCACCTGGACTTCCAATTCCATGAGGAATTTCTTTTTCTTGTCCAGCGTGCAGATGTGCTGCTTGGGGTTAACCAGCTCAAGGTTCTGGTTCAACTCGATATCCGCGGCTGTCACGGCACCATCCTTGTTCGCGGAGAGAATGAGCACCTGCCGCTCACGGGGATTCTGGCTGTCGCGGTTGTGGCGAAACTTGACCTGCTTGAGATTCAGGATGATCTCCGCCACGTCCTCCACCACACCATCCACCGTGGCAAACTCGTGCAAAGCCCCGTCGATCTTGATGGACGTAATGGCCGCCCCCTCCAGCGAGGACAGCAACACACGTCGAAGCGAGTTGCCGATGGTGTGGCCATAACCGATCTCAAAGGGCTCGGCCGTAAATTTGCAATAGGTGTCCGTCGCGGTACTCTCGTCCTTCGCGAGCCGCTTGGGCTGTTCAAATGGTGCCAGTCTGATGGGCATCTTCTGTTATCCTTTGGGTTGCAATTTTAAACTGGCCCCCCAATGTCATTCCCGTCTCACGGGGGGCCCATATAATTGCGACGCACCTCCACCCGGAGGCGCGCACGGTTTAACGGGAATAAAACTCCACGATCGTCTGCTCGTTGGCGATCGGCTGCAAATCCTCACGCGTGGGCTCACGACTGATGGAGCCACGCATGGCATCCTTGTTCAGCGTCAACCAATCCGGCACGGCGCGACTGGTGGATATCTCCAAGTTGCGCGTCGCCAACAGGCGGGACTTGTTGGAATCCTTGATCGCCACCACATCCTCCACGCGGCAAGCGTAGGAAGGAGTGCTCACCCGCGACCCGTTCACCAGCACGTGCCCATGCACAACCATTTGCCGTGCGGCCGCACGCGTGTAGGCGAGCCCAAGGTTGTACACCACGCTGTCGAGGCGCGTTTCCAGAATCTGCAACATGACTTCACCCGTCACGCCACGCCGGCGCAGGGCCTTTTCGTACACGCCCCGGAACTGCTTTTCCATCAGTCCGTAGTAGTGGCGCATTTTCTGTTTCTCCATCAGCGCCAAGCCGTAGTCGGTCCGCTTGCGGCGGGAACGCGGGCCATGAACGCCGGGGCCATAGTTCTTGCGGTCGAGATATTTCGACGGGCCAAAAACCGGCTCGCCCATACGGCGGCTGATGCGAAGTCGAGGTCCTGTGTATCGTGCCATGGTGTCTCGGGGTATAAAATTAAACGCGACGCCGCTTGCCAGGCCGACAACCGTTGTGCGGCACAGGGGTGACATCCTTGATGACCGTGACATCAAGGCCAACGGCCTGGAGAGCGCGAATAGCGGACTCGCGGCCGCTTCCTGGTCCCTTCACCCGCACCTCCACCTCGCGGAGGCCGTGCGCCTGGGCTTCACGGGCGGCCCGCTGGGCCACCTGTTGGGCGGCATAAGCCGTGCTCTTGCGGCTGCCTTTGAATCCACAGCGGCCGGCTGTTGACCAACTCACGGGATTGCCCTGCGTGTCGGTAATCGTCACGTGGGTATTGTTGAAAGTCGCGAGGATATGGACGATGCCAATGGATACATTCCTAGACTTCTTGGACTTGACGACCTTCACGTCCGCCGGCTCATCGGCCAGCAGTTCGGCCGCGGTGGGCGCTGCCACGTTCGGCTTGTCATCACTCTCGCCGTCTGGCTTGGCGTCCTCTGCCTTTTCTGCCTTCTTTCCGGACGGTTTCTCTTTCGTCTCCGCCTTGGCATCAACCGGCTTTTCTTCCGTCTTCGCCTCAGCCGGTTTCTCTTCCGAGACGGGTTCGGGAGCCTTCGCCTCAGTCTGCTCGTTTTGGGCCTCGTGTTTTTCCTGTTGCTCGTCTGCCATGTTCAGGTGGGTTAAGGATTAATGGATGCCCTTCTTCGCGTTCGGGTTGCGCTGCACGCCAACGGTTTTCTTGGGGCCCTTGCGGGTGCGGGCGTTCGTCTGAGTGCGCTGACCGCGCGCGGGAAGGCCGCGCATGTGCCGCAGGCCACGATACGATTTTGCATTTTTCAGGCGCTTGAGGTTCTCGCCAATCATCCGGCGCAGGTCACCTTCCAGCAGCATTTTTTCGCCGCGAATCTCCACCGCCTGCAGTTCCTTGGTCAGTTTTGAAAGCTGCGCCTCGTCCAGATCCTTGGCGCGAATGGCCGGGTCAATATCAGCAGCTGCCAGAACCGTCTGGGAAACCAGCGGGCCGACTCCGTAAATGGACCGCAGCGCAATATCGATGCGCTTGTTGGTGGGGATGTCAATTCCGAGTATGCGTGGCATGGCTCAACCTTGGCGTTGCTTGTGGCGCTTGTTTTTGCAAATGACGCGAACCACGCCGCGGCGCTTGATAACGCGACAGTGTTCGCACAACCGTTTGACTGAGGCTCTCACCTTCATTTTTCGTTCCTTAAATTTCCTTATTCCAACCGGCCCTTCGACAGGTCGAAGGGTGACACCCGCACCCGCAGGCGGTCACCCAATTTCACACTTTCCAATTCCGTCCGCGTTCGGCGCGTCGGGTGGGCCATCAGCCGGTGACCATTTTCCAGCTCCAGCCAAAACCGGCCACGACCCACGATCTCGGTCACGACACCTTCTGCGGCGATGGTGTCCGCGCCGTCCGTGGCTCCAGGCATGTCAAAATCTCCGGCTCACCCTCGGTCACCAGCACGGTGTGCTCCTGATGTGCCGAGGGCAATCCATCACGGGCTACAACCGTCCAGCCATCCCGCAACTGCCGAATGGCCGCACCGCCCGCATTGACCATCGGCTCGATAGCCAGAGTCATGCCCGCGCGCAGCTTGGGCGAGGCGCCGCTACTGACAAAATTGGGAACTTGAGGTTCTTCATGAACCACGCGTCCCACGCCGTGTCCGACAAATTCCCGCACGATGCTGAAGCCATTGGCCTCCACGCGATTTTGCACGGCGCGAGAGATATCCTTGACCCGATTTCCGGGCAACGCGCGGGAAATTCCATCGTACAGAGCTTCACGGGTCACATCAATCAATTTTTGTGTCTCCAAGCTGCACGAGCCCACCGGGATGGTTCGCGCCGTGTCGCCAATAAAGCCGCCGTGTTTCACTCCGCAATCCAAGCTCACGATGTCGCCAAACTGCAACCGCCGGTCGTTGGCCAAGCCGTGCACGATCTCTTCGTTCACCGAAATGCAAATGTTGCACGGATACCCCCGATACCCCAGAAATGCACTCGTGACGCCCCGCGCCTTGATGCATTCGCCGGCAAACTCGTCGATCTCCTTCGTGCTCACCCCCGGCCGGACAAAATTGCACGCCTCCTGAAGCACTTCCCCCGCCATGCGTCCAGCCGCGCGCATGGCCTCCTGTTCCGCCGGTGACTTGATGGGAATCATACTTCATCGCCCGCGAATTTTGCCTTTCTGGAGGAAGCCATCGTAATGGCGCATCATCAGATGGCTTTCCAGTTGCCGCATGGTATCCAGCATCACGCCGACAGCAATGAGGATGCTGGTGCCGCCGAAGAAACTACCCACCGCAAAGGGAACATTAAACTGATTGTTCAGGATTGTTGGCAGCAGGGCAACGCCCACTAGGAACACCGCACCCGCCAGCGTAATGCGACTCATGGCGTGGTGCAGGAAATCGCGCGTCGGCGCGCCCGGGCGAACGCCGGGAATATAACCCCCGTATTTTTTCAAATCATCGGAAATTTGTGTCTCGTTGAACTGCGTGGCCACCCAGAAATAGGAGAAGAACATGATCATCGTCGCCTCCAACAGGAGAAACCAGAACGAACCCCATGCCAAATTAGCCGCGAGCGTGGTAAAGGCGGCGTTAAACAAAGTGCCCTCCGCGGTCAGTCCCGCCAGATACTGGAAGATCGTCTGGGGAAACATCAGGATGGCCTGTGCGAAAATGATCGGCATGACGCCGGCGTAATTTACACGCAACGGCAAGAAGGAACTGCCGCCTTGATACATCTTCCCGCCCTTGGCGCGCTGCGCGTATTGCACGGGAATCTTCCGCTGCGCCTGAGTCATGGCAATGACCACCGCCATTACCCCCAGCAGCAATGCCACCAGCACGATGCCGTGGAACATGTTGAAACTGGATAACTCGCGGGCAGATGACATGGCGTCAAAATCGAACCAGCCCGCGCCGGGGAAGAACATGTCCCACAATGCCTGCAAGGCTTCCGGCAACCGGGCCACGATGCCGACGGTGATAACCAGCGACACCCCGTTGCCCACGCCACGCTCGGTGATCTGCTCACCCAGCCACATCAGGAGAACCGTGCCCGTGGTGAGAATGAGCGCCGTCCTCACGCGATACCAAGTGCCCGGATCCTCCACCAGTTCACCGCTGAATCCCTGAAAAACCTGCCCGGGATGCTCCCAACCCATGGACATCACGTAGCCTTGGCCCAGGCACAGCACGACTGTAAGGTATCGTCCATATTTTATAATTTGCGTTCGCCCACCCTCCTCTCGTGCCAGTTTGCTCAGGGAGGGGATGACTGCGGTCATCAATTGCAGGATGATCGTGGCACTGATGTAGGGCATGATCCCTAAGGTGCCAATGGCGCAGCGTTCAAGCGCGCCTCCAGTGAAAAGGCTGTAGAGATCCAGTAATCCTTGGGCACCGCCACCCTCACCTGCCGCCTGTTTTTGCGCGGCTTCCGCTCGCTGCTTGTCGAAGTGTTCGGAGAGCTCCCATCCCTTCAGGCCCGGCACGGGCGTGAGGGCGATCATCCGGCAGACCAGAAGCAGGAGCAACGTGAAGACAATGCGCGAACGCAGCTCCGGAATCCGGAAGCAGTTCGACAGGGTCTCGAAGTAACTCTTGAACATGCGCCGTGTCGCCTATTCCGCCGACGCGTCATCCGCGGGGGAGTTCTCGGCGGAAGTTTCCGTCTCGGCCTTGGGCTCTTCCTGGGCCGGCTCGACCTTTTTCACCTTTTTGGGTTTTTCCTCGGGCACAGCAACGCCCACCAATTCGCAGGAACCTCCCGCCGCCTCGATGGCCGCCTTGGCAGAAGCACTGAAGGCATGGGCCTTCACGGTGAGTTTCTTGGTCAATTTACCCACCCCGAGAATCTTGATGCCATCACTCCGGCCATTGGCCAAGCCCGCCTCGCGAATTGCCGCCTCATCCACAGTGGCGCCAGTCTCAAATCGCTCCTCAAGAGATTTTAAGTTCACCGGTAGGTAGCTGGTGGCAAAACGGGCATTGCTAAAGCCGCGCTTGGGCAGGCGGCGGTAAATGGGCATCTGGCCACCTTCAAAGCCCGGGCGCACACTGCTGCCCGCACGGGAAAGTTGGCCCTTGGTACCACGGCCACTGGTTTTGCCCTGACCGCTGCCGCGGCCCCGACCAATACGCTTGCGGCGGGAACGCGCGCCTTGCTTGGGNTTTAAATCGTGCAGTCGCATGGTTGGATCAAGCCTCACTGGCAGCCGGCTGCAGGCCGCGAATCTTGTTGACTTCCCTCTCGCGGCGCAGCCGCCGCAAACCCTGCAGGGTGGCTTTGGCCACGTTAGCGGGGTTGTTGCTGCCGAGCGACTTGCTCAGCACATTCTTGACGCCGGCGGCCTCCAGCACCGCACGCACAGTCTTGCCGGCAATGATTCCGGTGCCAGTCGAAGCGGGGCGCAACAACACACGCGCGCCATCATAAACCGAATACACCTCATGCGGCAGTGTTCCATCCACGAGCCGGACATCCTCCTGCACTGCACGGGCATCCTGAGAGCCCTTGCGAATGGCCTCCACCACCTCTCCAGCCTTGCCAAAGCCCAAGCCCACTTTGCCCTCCTGATCGCCCACAACCACAAGCGCGCTAAAGCCAAATCGACGACCGCCCTTGACCACCTTGGTGGAACGATTGATAAAAATAACCTTCTCGACCAGGCCATCGTCCGGCTGGTCGTTGGGGCGCGGCCGCGGCCCCCTGTTGCCTCCCGGACGCCCGCCAAATCGGCCTCCTCCCGGGCCCCGGCGATTATTGTCACGGCCTCCGCCACGGCCGGCCACNCTCGGACCNCCCTCGGGCGCCTTTGNCGCGGGGGCCTCGGCGGGTTTCTGCTCTGCCGCCGGAGCGGCTTCTGGTGCCTGTGTTTCCTCTGCCACGTTTGCTCCTAGTTGGTTAAAATTTAATCCCGCCCGCACGCACGGTGTCGGCCAGCACGGCGACTTTACCGTGATATTGCGCGCCGCTGCGGTCAAAGATCACCTGCTCAATACCCTTGGCCTTGGCCGCTTCAACGGCGGCCTTGCCAACGATCTCGGCGGAAGCCTTGTTGGCGGCCAATTTCTCGCGGCCTTCCTGCGCCTTGTGGACAGTCGAGGCNCTGGCCAAGGTTTGGCCGGCGGCATCGTCCACAAACTGCACGTAAATGTTGCGCCCCGTAAACCGCACACTCATGCGTGGCCGGCTTGCCGTACCCTTAAGTTTCTTGCGAATGCGCCACCGGCGGCGGCGCTCGCGTTGGTGTTTGATCTGCGTTCTCATCCTACTGCTCGCGTTTGCCCTTCTTCCGAATGACCACCTCGTCGCTGTAACGCACACCCTTGCCCTTGTAGGGTTCCACTGGGTAATAGGCACGCAATTCGGAGGCCAGCAGCCCAACCGATTGCTTGTCCGGCCCCTCAATAGTGATTTGCGTGTTGCGCTCCACGTTCACCGTCACCTGCGGCGGAATCTCATGATTAATCTCGTGCGAATAGCCCAAGTGCATGTTCACCACGTTTCCGTTGACTGCCGCCTTAAAACCAGTGCCGTGAATCTCCAGCTTCTTTGTGTACCCCTCGGCCACGCCCACCACGTTGTTGTTGATAAGGCTGCGACACAAGCCGTGCATGGCCTTGGAGCGAGCCTGGTCGTCTTCGCGGCTGACCACGATTTGCTTCGCCTCTTCATCCAGCGCGGCGCTGGTGTGTGGCGGCAGATCCAAATCCAGCTTGCCCTTGGGTCCCTCCACGGAGATTCGGTCACCCGTTAGGTTTACCTTCACCGAGTCGGGCACCGGGATGGGGAGTTTGCCAATCTTCGACATCGTTCAAATCCTTCCTACCAAACATGGCACAGCACTTCGCCGCCCACATTCTCCTTGCGTGCCTCCTGGCCGGTCATCACTCCTTTGCTCGTGGAAAGGATGGCCACACCCAGCCCACCAAGCACACGCGGTACCTGTGCCGCACCCACATACTGCCGCAAGCCAGGCTTGCTTACCCGCTTGAGGCCCTCAATCACGCCGCGACGGCCACTGTACTTCAGCTCCATCTTCAACGATTTCTTGGCGTCGCCCTCCACGCCGAATCCGGCGATGTAACCCTCGCGCTTGAGAATGCGGGCGATGTTTTCCTTGATCTTCGAGTGCGGCACGGCCACTTCAGACAGTTGTGCCTGACTGGCGTTGCGAACGCACGTAAGCATGTTGGCAATCGGATCCATAGTAGCTCTTTACCAGCTGGCCTTGGTGACTCCCGGGATCATCCCGCTCAACGCCGCCTCCCTGAACGCCAGGCGGCTGAGGCCGAACTTGCGCAAGTAGCCGTGGCGGCGACCCGTGAGGTGGCAGCGATTCACCACGCGCACCGGGCTGGCATCTCGTGGCAGCTGCGCCAAGGCGGCGTAGTCTCCCGCAGCCTTCAGTTCCTTGCGCTTGGCGGCGAACTTTTCCACCGCGCGGCGTTTGCGGTTGTTGCGTGCGATCCAGGATTTCTTGGCCATGTTTTGTTCCTTAAAAATTAGTTCTCGTCCCGCCGCGCGAACGGCATGCCAAAGCGCGCGAGCAAATCGCGCGCCTCATCGTCCGTGTTGGCGCTGGTCACGATGGTAATGTCCATGCCCTGCTGGCGCTTCACCTTGTCCATCTCAATCTCGGGGAAAATCGTCTGGTCGCTGATGCCCAGCGAGTAATTGCCTCGGCCATCAAAGGCCTTAGGATTGATGCCTCGAAAGTCACGAATGCAGGGCAGCGCGGCCGTGACCAATCGGTCCAAGAATTCATACATCACGTTGCGCCGCAGCGTCACATAACAGCCAATCGGCATGCCCTTTCGCAGCTTGAAGTTCGAGATATTCTTGCGGCTTTTACTGACCACCGGCTTGCGACCGGTGATGGCAGTCATCTCCGCCTGTGCGTCGTCCAGCGCCGACTTCTCCAGATTCGAGTCAATGCCCATGTTCACCACGATCTTCTCAATGCGCGGCACCTCATGCACGTTGCCGTAGCTCCGTGCCTCCCGCATCGCCGGCTTGATCTCGTCCTGATATTTGCTATAGAGCCTTGATTTCATTTACGCCTCCGCCTGCTCCTCCTTGTCCTGGCCGCCTCCTGTCTCGGGGAGCGCCTTGTGGTTCTTTTCATAAACCTCAACTTTCATCAGGTTCGAGATATGAATGTTGCCGTCCTGCTCCACAATCGCGCCATTGGGCAAATCCTGACTGCGTTTCTTGTGCACCTTGACCTGTTGCAGCCCCTCCACGATCGCCCGCTGCTTGGCCGGCAAAATCTGGCGGATGCGCCCGCGCTTGCCGCGCGATGAACCGCTGATCACCACCACATCATCGCCTTTCTTCACGTGAAAACGCTCACCCGATCGGCGATACTCCATCTTCTTCTTCTTGACTGCTGTTGACATGGCTACAGAACCTCCGGCGCCAGGGAGATGATTTTCATGAATCGTTTCTCGCGCAGTTCACGGGCCACCGGGCCAAAAATGCGTGTGCCCCGCGGGTTGTTTTCAGCGTCGATAATCACCACCGCGTTGTTGTCAAAGCGCAGGTAGCTGCCGTCGCTGCGGCGAATCGCCTTCTTTGTGCGCACCACCACGGCGTTCACCACCTCGCTCTTCTTTACCGCTCCGTCCGGCGCGGCTTCTTTGATGTGCGCCTTCACGATGTCGCCAATCTCGCCATACGACTTGTTGCCGCCCAGCACACGAATAACCGCCGCGCGCTTCGCGCCGGAATTGTCGGCCACTTCACAAATGGATCGCAGTTGCAACATCGTTCAAATCTCCTATGCCGTGGCCGCCGCGCGAACCACCTCCACCAATTCCCAACGCTTCAGCTTCGACAAGGGACGCGTCTCGCGAATCTTCACCACGTCGCCCGTCTTCGCCGCGTTCTCCGCGTCATGCGCATAAAGCTTGCGCGACCGCGTGATCACCTTCTTGTATAGCGGATGGCGCACCCGCCGGTCCACGCGCACGACAATCGTCTGCGTCATCTTGTCCGACACCACCGTGCCCTGCCGTTCCTTGCGGTGCTTCGCTTGTTCGCTGGCTTCACTCATCTCGTTAAATTCCTAGGCGGCCGCCGCGGATTTTTTCTCCGCGCGCAACTTGGTCAGGCGCGTCTCCAAGCGGGCCACGTCCCGGCGCAGTTCCTTGACCCGGTGGGGCTTCTCCAGCTGCGCCGTGGTCTGCTGCAGGCGCAGGTTAAACAGCTCCACCCGGAGATCTCGGCTCTTCGCGGCCAATTCCACCTCCGTCAACTCGTTGATCTCCGACATCTTCATCGTGATTATCCCAGTTTGCGGCGAGTCACAAAGCGCGTGGGAATCGGCAGCTTGGCCGCCGCCAAGCGCATGCAACGACGCGCGAGACTTTCCGACACACCGTCCACCTCAAATAAAACATTGGCCGGCCGCACCACAGCCACCCAGCCCTCCACGTTGGCCTTGCCCTTGCCCATCCGGACCTCAAGCGGCTTCTTTGTGAAAGATTTTTGCGGAAACACGCGAATCCACAACTTGCCACGGCGCTTCATGGTGCGGGTGATCGTCTGGCGCGCTGATTCGATTTGCTGCGTGGTCATCCAGCACCGGTCCAGCGCCTGAAGGCCAAACTGGCCAAAGGCAACCGTGTGCCCCTTGCGCGCCGTGCCGGCACGGCTACCCCGGTGCATTTTGCGGTACTTGACGCGTTCTGGGATCTGAGCCATCTCGTTGTGCCTTTTCTATTAAATCCTGTTCAGGCCGCCGGGCGCGGACGGCCTCCCTCGACCACCATGTCTTCCTGCTGTTTCTGGGGCGAATTTTCACCCCGGCAAATCCAACACTTGATTCCCAACTGGCCCTGCTTGGTGGTCGCCTCGGCGAATCCGTAGTCGATGTTTGCCCGCAGCGTGTGCAACGGCACACGGCCCTTCAAATACTGCTCCACTCGCGCCAGTTCCGCACCACCCAAGCGGCCGGCCGCGCGGATGCGGATGCCTTCCGCTCCAAATTCCATCGTCGTTTGCACCGCCTTCTTCATCGCGCGGCGAAAGGCAATGCGGCGCTCCAGTTGCATGGCAACATTCTCGGCCACCAACTGCGCATCCAGTTCCGGTTGCCGAATTTCCTCCGGATCCACATAAACCTCCTTGCCGGTCATGCGCGAAAGATCCTCCTTGATCTTGTCGATCTCAGCGCCGCGACGGCCAATCACCACGCCCGGCCGCGCCGTCAGGATGCGGATGCGCACGCGCCCCGTGGCACGCTCGATCAGGATCTTCGTCACCGCCGCCGATTCCAGTTTGCCTTTGAGCAGCTCACGAATGCGTCGGTCCTCGTCCAGCAACCCGGCAAACTCGCCCTTGTCCGCGTACCATTTGGACTGCCAGTCCTTCGTAACCGCCACACGCAACCCAACCGGATGTGTCTTTTGGCCCATGTTATTTCTCCGTGTCCGTCAGCACGATGCGGATGTGGCACCGGCGCTTGATGATTGTGTCCGCGCTGCCGCGGGCGCGGGTCATCCAGCGCTTCATCGACATCGCGTCTCCCACCGAGGCCTCCTTCACGCGCAGGCTAGCGGGACTGATTTGATTGTTGTTCTCGGCATTGGCCATGGCGCTGCGCAGCGTCTTCGCCACCCAGTGCGAGGATTTGCGAGGCATGGCGTCCAGAGCGTTCTTGGCCTCCAGCGCGGGCAGACCCACGATCTGGCGTGTCACCTGCCGCACCTTTTTCGGCGACATGGCCACGTTGCGGGTAGTCGAGAGGATATCCATTACTTAGTCTCCTTCTTGGTGTGGGCACCGTGGCCCTTGAAGGTCCGAGTGGGAGCAAACTCGCCAAGTTTGTGGCCCACCATTTGTTCGGAGACATACACCGGCACGAACACCCGCCCGTTGTGCACGTTGAAAGTATAGCCGACAAAGTCGGGAATGATCGTTGACCGGCGTGACCAAGTCTTGATCGGCCGCTTGCTTCCGGTGGCGCTCATTTTCTCCACCTTTTTCATCAGGTGGTCGTCGAAGAACGGGCCTTTCTTGAGTGAACGTGCCATGGCTTACTTCCGTTTAAAGGGGCGACCGTCACGGCGCACCAGGATAAACTTGTTCGAATACTTTTTGCGTTGGCGGGTCTTGAAGCCCTTGGTCGGCTTACCCCACGGCGTGGTGGGATGTCCACCACCGGAGGTCTTGGCCTCGCCACCACCCATCGGGTGGTCATGCGGGTTCTTAGCTACCGCGCGGGTAATTGGGCGCCGTCCGCGATGCCGCCGGTTGCCGGCCTTGCCGAGCACCTGCTTTTCATGGTCCGTGTTGCCCACCTGACCGAAGGCCGCGTAGCACTTTTCGTTGATACGTCGGATTTCGCCCGAAGGCAGCTTCACCTGCGCCATGCCGCCATCGCAGCTCATCAACGTAGCCGAGTTGCCGGCCGAGCGCGCAATCTGCCCGCCTTTGCCCGGTGCCAACTCAATGTTGTGTATGTCCGAACCGGGGGGAATGTTTGACAGCGGCAACCAGTTGCCCGGGCGGGCATTTGCCTGAGGACCGCACTGCACTGAGCCGCCCACTTCCAAGCCGACTGGCGCAACAATATACCGCTTCTCTCCGTCGGCATATTCCAACAGCGCCAAGCGGGCGGACCGACCGGGATCGTACTCAATGGCAATCACCTTCGCGCTCACGCCGTGTTTGTTGCGGCGAAAATCCACACTGCGCAGTTTGCGCTTGGCGCCACCACCACGGCCCCGCATGGTGATGCGCCCGTCGCTGTTGCGACCGCCGCTGCGTTTCTTGGCCTTCAACAAGCGCCGTTCCGGCTTCTTGACCTTGCCGTTCTCGTCGCGGGTGAGTTCCTCAAACGTCGAGCGCTTAATGTAGCGCATCGACGGCGTAGTGGGCTTGTAGCTACGGATCGGCATGGCTCGTTAAATCAGTTCGTCAATCGTGTCACCCCGCTTGAGGGTCACAATCGCCTTTTTCCAGTTCTGCGTGTAGCCCGGCAGGCGCGTGTTCTGGCGCTTTGGCTTGCCGTGCTGGTTGAGGGTGTTCACACGGGCCACCGTGACCTTGGGAAAAAGCTCGCGAATGGCCTGGCGAATCTGGTGCTTGTTCGCACGGCGGTCGACCACAAAGGTGTATTGCGCGGGAGGGGCATTGTCCTCCTTCATGCCCTCCGAGCGTTTGGCCTCATAGAGGTCGCGCAGCTGCAGCGCCTTTTCCGAGACCCGGATGGTCTTGATGATATCGGTCGCTCTCATGGTTACTTCAGCCGTTTCTCCACTTCTTCAAAGGCGTCCTTGCCAAAGATCAGCTTGTCGTAGCGCAAAACTTGATAGGTGTTCAGCGTCTCGCCGGTCTCCGTGTCCACGCCGGGAACATTGCGCGAGCCCAAGCGCAGATTTTCATTGTTCGCCCTGTCCACTAAAAGGATCGACGCGCCCGAATCCACCTCCAATGAAGCCATGAGCTTCACGAAATCCTTGGTCCTCTTGGACTCCAACACAAGGTCGTCCACCACGATCACATCGCCATCCTTGATCCGTTCGCCCAACGCCTTGCGCAGCGCCAACTTGCGGGTCTTGCTGTTGATCTTCTTGGAGTAATCACGTGGAACCGGTCCATGCGCCACGCCGCCGCCACGCCATACCGGGTTGCGGCGCGAACCCACGCGCGCGCGGCCCGTGCCCTTTTGGCGCCAGGGCTTCTTGCCCGTGCCCCGCACCTCGCTGCGGTTCTTGACCTTGGCCGTGCCACTGCGCTGCGCGGCGCGATAGGCCGTCACCACCTCGTGCACGGCCTGTGTGCCCTTGGCGTTTTCAATGACGTCAAACCCGACCTCGTGCGAGCCCGCGTCTGATCCGTCCTTTGCCTTGACCGTCAGGTTCATTAAATTCTCCCGTTATTTCTTTGCCGCCTTCGGCTTTTTCACCGCCTCGCGGATAATGACATAATCGCCCTTCGCACCAGGAATGGCTCCCTCAATGAGAAGCAGGTTGTCCTCCTCTCGCACCTGCACCACGCGGAGACTCTGCACCGTGCGCGATTTCTGGCCCATTTGGCCGGGCAGTTTCTTGCCCTTGTCCACCCAGCCGGGAGTGGAACCGGCCGCCACGGCGCCGGGCCGGCGAAACCAGCCCTTCTGGCCATGCGAACGTGGGCCGCCACCAAAATTCCAGCGCTTAACCACACCCTGAAAACCACGACCCTTGGTCAAGCCCACCGCGTCCACGTGGTCGCCCGGCTCAAACACCGTCGCGCCTATCTCATCGCCCGCCTTCACCTCCAACGGAAAATCCCGGAATTCCTTCAGTTTATACACCGGTGCCACCTCGTGCTTCTTGAAATGGCCCACCAGCGGCTTGGTTACGCGATTTTCCTTCTTGTCGCCGTATCCCAACTGCACGGCGCTGTAGCCGTCGGTCTCCTCGGTTTTGCACTGCACCACCCGGTTGGGGCCGGCATCGACGACAGTCACGCAAACCACCGCGCCCGTGTCATCATACACGCGGGTCTGCCCCAGTTTTTTGCCAATCAATCCCAACATGGTGCTTTAAATAATCAGGTCAAGGTCAGCTTGATGTCCACGCCTGCGGGCAGGTTCAGCTTTTTCAGTTCGTCCACGGTGTTGGCCGTGGGTTTCAGAATGTCGATCAGACGCTTGTGCGTCCGTTGTTCAAAGGTCTCTTGGCTCTTTTTGTCCACATGTGGCGAGCGGGTCATGGTGTAGCGCTCGCGGCGGGTCGGCAGCGGGATGGGGCCGCGCGCCACACTACCGGTGCGCTTCACGGTGTCCACAATGTCCACCGCCGAACGGTCGAGCACCCGAAAGTCAAATGCCTTCAGCCGGATGCGAATGCGTTGTTGCGTTGCCTGAGCCATGGTTCTTTCTATCTCTTTTTCGCGCCGCCACTCTGCTCGAGCAAATCCTCCGCCACGTTTTGCGGCACGGCCGCAAAGGACTTTGGCTCCATCGAGTACGCGGCGCGGCCGCTGGAAAGCGAGCGCACCGAGGTGGCATAACCAAACATCTCCGCCAGCGGCACCTCGGCGGTAATCACCGTGCCCGAAGGCCGGGTCTCAATGCCCTCCACCCGTCCGCGCCGCCGATTCAGGTCGCCAATGATGTCGCCCTGATACTGGTCAGGCGTGGTAACCTCCACCGCCATCACCGGTTCCAGCAGGAACGGCTTGGCCTTGCGGGCCGCCTCGCGCAACGCGAAAATGCCGGCCATCTTGAAGGCCAGCTCGTTGGAGTCCACCTCGTGGAAGCTGCCGTCAAAAATCTCGACGGCGACGTCAATCAACTCATAGCCGGCGATGACGCCGCCCTGAATCGCTTCCTCGATGCCATTGGAGACGGCGGGAATATATTCCTTGGGAATCACGCCGCCAACAATTTTATTCACAACCTCCACACCCTCACCCCGCTCACGCGGCAGGATGCGGACGACAGCATGGCCGTACTGGCCGCGACCGCCGGATTGCTTGATGAATTTGCCCTCGCCCTCCGCCTCGGCCTTGATGGCCTCGCGATAGGCAATCTGCGGCGCGCCGCAGTTGGCCTGCACGGAAAACTCCCGCAGCAAACGGTCGCGGATGATTTCCAAGTGCAGCTCGCCCATTCCGGAAATGATCAACTGGCCTGTCTCCTCGTCGGTATGGGTGCGGAAGGTAGGGTCTTCCTCGGCGAGACTGTGCAGGCTCCCGGTAAGCTTGTCACGATCCGCCGTGGTCTTGGGCTCCACGGCCATGGCGATGACCGGCTCAGGAAAGGTCGGCGGCTCAAGTAGGACACCGGCCTTCTCGTTGCAAAGCGTGTCGCCGGTAGAAATATTCTTCAGCCCGATAAGCGCCGCAATCTCACCGGAGTAAATTACGTCAACCTCCTCGCGCTTGTCGGCCGACATGCGCATCAGGCGGTTCACGCGGGTGCGCTTCCGGGTGCGCGGATTGTAAAGGGTGTCGCCCTTGCGAATGGTGCCGCGATAGTTGCGGAAAAAGACCAGCTTGCCGACGAAAGGGTCGGTCCAAAGTTTGAAGGCCAGCCCCGTGAATAGGCCTTCATCGCCCGTGGGCACGGTCACCGCCTCGTCCTCGTTATCCTCGCTCACGCCCTCGGCATCGGGCACGTCCACCGGGGAAGGCAGATAATCCACCACCGCATCGACCAGAGGCTGGACGCCGCGTTTCTTGAACGCCGAGCCACCCAGCACGGGCACGAATTCATTGGCGATCGTCAGTCGGCGAATAGCCTGCTTGAGCTGCGCGGGAGGAACGGGCTTCTCCTCAATCACCAGTTCGGCAATTGCGTCGTCCTTGTTGGCCACAGCCTCGATCAACTCCGTCAGCGCAAGCTGCGCATCCTCGGCGAGTTCCTCAGGAATCTCCTCGATCAAAAGTTTCGTCCCCGTCTCGTCGGCGGGGTCATGAACAAACGCCTTCTGGCTGATCACGTCAACCATGCCCGCCAGCGTGTCCTCCTTGCCAATCGGAATGCCCACCGGGTAGGCGTAGGCATTGAGCTTGTCGCGCAGCTCATGCACCACATTGTTGAAATCCGCCCCGGTGCGATCCATCTTGTTAACGAAAGCAATGCGCGGCACGTTGTACTTGGTGGCCTGCCGCCAAACCGTCTCGGACTGCGGCTGCACACCCGCCACCCCACAAAAAACCGCCACCGCCCCATCCAACACGCGCAACGAACGTTCCACCTCGGCGGTGAAATCCACATGTCCGGGGGTATCGATGATATTGATGGCGTGGTCGACTCCTGAAAAATTCTTCACTACGCCGTCCTCAGCCTGCTTCCAGTAACAGGAAATGGCCGCGGAGGTAATGGTGATCCCACGCTCGCGTTCCTGATCCATCCAGTCCGTCACCGTGTTTCCATCATCCACGTTGCCGATCCGGTGGGTGAGGCCGGTGTAAAAGAGGATACGCTCCGTCGTCGTCGTCTTGCCGGCGTCAATATGCGCGGCAATCCCGATGTTGCGGGTGCGCTCCAGCGTGTACGCGCGCTCCGGCGCGTTCACCACTGCCTTGTCTGTCTCCAAAACCGTCTCCATCTTCTTCTCTTGCAAATACAAACCTTCCCCGCACCAAAAACGCCCCAAGCAACGTGCAATGGGGCGAATCTGGATCGGATTCCTACCAACGGAAATGGGCGAAGGCCTTGTTGGCCTGAGCCATCCGGTGGGTTTCATCACGACGGCGAATGGCGTTGCCCTCACCCTGGTAGGCGTCGAGAATCTCGGCCGCCAAGGCCTTGGGCATCGGGGTGCTTTTGCGCGATTGCGCAAAGTTCACCATCCAGCGCAGAGCCAGCGCGCGCTGCCGCGCACCGGAAACCTCCAAGGGAACCTGATAGGTTGCACCACCCACGCGGCGGCTCTTCACCTCCAAGCGTGGCTTGGCGTTCTCCACGGCACGCTCCAGAATTTCAAGCGGCGTCGCTCCGGACTGCTGCTCGGACATCTGGTCAAAGGCGGCATAAATGATCCGCTGCGCCGTGCTGCGCTTGCCACAGCGCATCACAGTATTCACGAGACAACCCACCAGCTCGCTGCTATAGCGGGCGTCGGGCCGAATGTGCCGTTTTACTGCTCTGCGCCGTCGTGACATTTGATTTTCTAACTAACCTAAAATTCTACTTCTTCTTTTTCGCGTCCTTGGGACGCTTGACGCCGTACTTGCTCCGGCTCACCCGCCGCTTTTCCACGCCCGTGGCGTCGCGGTTGCCACGCACGATGTGATAGCGCACGCCCGGCAAATCCTTCACGCGGCCACCACGTACCAGCACAATTGAGTGCTCCTGCAGGCTATGCCCCTCGTCCGGGATGTAGGCAATGATCTCCTGGCCGTTGGTCAGGCGAACCTTGGCCACCTTGCGCATGGCCGAGTTCGGCTTCTTGGGCGTGCGGGTGTATACCTGCAGGCAGACCCCCTGCCGAAAGGGACAACCCTGCAGCGCACGCGAGGTGGACTTTTCCACTTGGCGCTTGCGCCCAAAACGAACCAGTTGATTGATTGTCGGCATTGTTTAAAACCACAATCCGCCTGCCCTGTCGGGGTCGCGGGGGGCGGGATAATACCAAAGGTTAATCCCGTTGCAACAAGTATTTGTGTTTCCCGTGAAGTTTTTTCACGGGCTATTCTGGAACCTCATCAGCTGGCAATTGGCTCGCCCTCGAAGACCAGACTGCTCTCGTCTTCCTCAAACGGCTCCGGTTCCACCAGCGGCTTGAGTCCCACATCCCGGTGCGAGGAATAACCCGTGCCTGCCGGGATAATGTGGCCCATGATTACGTTCTCCTTGAAGCCGCGCAGGTAGTCGCGCTTGCCCAAGGTGGCCGCCTCGGTAAGCACTCGCGTGGTGTCCTGAAAGGACGCCGCGGACAGGAAGCTCTCGGTTTCGATGCTCGCCTTGGTAATACCCAGCAACACGGGCACCGCCTCCGCGGGCTGGCCGCCCATCTCCTCGACGCGCTGGTTTTCCTCCTCGAACGCCAGCTTGTCGACCTGTTCGCTCCAGAGGAAAGTGGTGTCGCCCGGCTCGGTAACGCGTACCTTGCGCAGCATCTGGCGCACAATCATCTCGATGTGCTTGTCGTTGATGGTCACACCCTGCAGGCGATAAACCTCCTGCACCTCGTTGACCAGATGCTCCTGCAGCGCCTGCACACCACACACCTCGAGGATGTCGTGCGGCACGACCGGCCCCTCAGTAAGTTGCTGGCCCTTCTTCACCAAATCGCCCTTGAAGACGATCACGTGGCGGCCGATGGGGATGAGATGCTCCTCTTCCTCACCGGCGTCATCACGAACGATGATCGACCGCTTGCCACGGACAGTGGGTCCAAAGTCAACGGCGCCATCTATACGCGCGATCTCCGCCGCGTCCTTCGGACGGCGCGCCTCGAACAATTCGGCCACCCGCGGCAGACCGCCGGTGATATCCTTGGTTTTGGAGGTCTTGCGTGGCGTCTTGGCCAGAAGCGTGCCCGCCTCAATGCGGTCGCCTTCATCCACTTGGATGTGCGCGCCCGACGGAATGGGATAATTCGCCACGACCTTGCCTTTGGTGTCAGCGATGATGATCTGCGGATGCAGATCCTCCTTGTGATCGATGATGACCATTGAATCCTGACCGGTCGTGGGGTCGACCTCCTGTTCCATGGTCACGCCCTCGATGATGTCGTGGAATCTGATCTTGCCGCCCTTCTCGGACAGCACGGGCACATTGTACGGATCCCACTGGATGAAGGTTACATCCTTCTTCACCTTGCCGCCGTTGGGCACGGTGATCACCGCGCCGATGGGCACGTCGTAATCCTCAACCTCGTGTCCCTTGGCGTCCAGCACGGTCACGGAACCATTCTTGTTCAACACAATGTTGCTGCCGTCCTCCAGCTCCACACAACGCAGCTCGTTGTACCTCACCGTGCCACCCTGCTTGGACTTGATTTGCGGCTGCTTAAACACCGACGACGCCGTGCCACCAATGTGGAAGGTGCGCATGGTCAACTGTGTGCCAGGCTCGCCGATCGATTGCGCGGCGATGATGCCCACCGCGTCTCCGGGCTGCACATTGCCGCCGGTGGCAAGATTGCGGCCATAACAGGACATGCAAACGCCGTGCTTGGTGTCGCAGGTCAACACCGAACGGACTTTCACTCGGTCAATGTTAGCATCCTCGATGCGATCCGCGGCGTCTTCGTCGATTTCCTTGTTGGATCGGATGAGGTACTCGTCCGGGCTGATGGGGTTTTGAATGCTCTCGCAGGCCGTACGTCCCACCAACCGGTCGCCGAGCTTCACGACTTCCTCCTCACCCTCGAAAATGGCCTCCAGCCAGATTCCGTTGGTGGTGCCGCAGTCCGCCTCGCGAATTATGGCATCCTGCGCCACGTCCACAAGCTTGCGCGTCATGTAGCCAGAATCCGCGGTCTTGAGCGCCGTATCCGCCAACCCCTTACGCGCGCCGTGCGTGCTGATGAAATATTCCAGAACGGTCAACCCCTCGCGGAAGTTTGAGAGGATGGGTTTCTCGATGATGTCACCGGAAGGCTTGGCCATCAGGCCGCGAACACCCGCGAGCTGGCGCACCTGCTGGCGGTTGCCGCGTGCACCGGAGTCCACCATGAGCGCGACGGGGTTGTATTCATCCTTACCTTGGTTGTCCTCCAGAGTGCGCAGCATCACATTGGAAATCTTGTCAGTTGCATGCGTCCAGATGTCGATGATTTTGTTGTAACGCTCACCCGGCGTGATCACACCCTTGCGGTACTGCTTCTCAACATCCTCGATTTCCTTCTGTGCGGCCTTGATCTCCTGGTTCTTCTCCTTCGGGATAATCATGTCATCGATGCCAATCGACACACCCGCACGCGTCGCTTCGCGGAAGCCCAACTCCTTGAGCTTGTCCAGAGTTCCCACCGTCCTCTCTTGGCCGGCTTGCGTGTAGCAATTCCAGATCAAATCGCCGAGTTGTTTCTTCCCCACGGCAAAATTAGCGAAGCCCAACTCTTCCGGCCAAATCTCGCTGAACACCACACGACCCGCCGTGGTTTCGATCACCTTGGCCTCACTATCGCCGTAAACAGTCTCCTTGCCGCGGCAGGGATTGGCCAAACGAATCCGCGCGTGGGTGGTAATCGCCCCATCGTCTAGGGCAAAGAAGACTTCGTCCTTGCTGCCGAACAACGGCAAACGCTCTTCCTTCTTCTTTTTCGGCTTGCCTGGAACTTCGCGAGGATCGGCCGTAAGATAATAGCAGCCCAGCGTAATGTCCTGAGTCGGCGTCATAATCGGCCTGCCGCTGGAGGGGCTGAAAATGTTCAGGGGCGCCATCATCAACAGGCGCGTCTCCATCTGCGCCTCAACCGACAATGGAACGTGGACAGCCATTTGGTCGCCATCAAAGTCCGCGTTGTAGGCCGTGCAAACCAACGGGTGTACGCGAATGGCCTCACCCTCGATGAGCACCGGCTCAAACGCCTGCACCGAGAGGCGGTGCAGCGTGGGTGCACGGTTGAGCATCACGGGGTGGCCCTTGGTCACGTCTTCCAGCACATCCCACACCTCGGTGGTCTGCCGCTCGATCAGCTTCTTGGCCGAGCGCACGGTGTGCACATAGCCCAGTTCCTTCAGACGGCGAATGATGAACGGCTCAAACAACACGAGCGCCATTTTCTTGGGCAGACCACACTGGTTGAGTTTCAGTTCCGGGCCAATGACAATCACCGAGCGACCAGAGTAATCCACGCGCTTGCCAAGCAGATTCTGACGGAACCGGCCGCCCTTGCCCTTGAGCATGTCCGACAATGACTTGAGCGCGCGATTGCCCGCACCGGTCACGCCACGGCCATGGCGACCGTTGTCGAACAACGCATCCACCGCCTCTTGGAGCATGCGCATCTCGTTGCGGATGATGACCTCCGGGGTCTTCAACTGCATCAGGTTCTTCAATCGATTGTTGCGGTTGATCACGCGTCGGTACAGGTCGTTCAAATCCGAGGTCGCAAAGCGGCCGCCTTCCAGCGGCACCAACGGGCGAAGATCCGGCGGTATGACCGGCAACACGGTCAGGATCATCCATTCCGGTCGCGCGCCGGACTCGATAAAGCCGTTAAACAGCTTGATGCGCTTGGCGAGTTTCTTGCGGATCTGCTTGCTGCGCGTCTGTGTCATCGCTTCCTGCAGCTCCTCCACGCCGGCCTCCAAGTCGATCAACTCCAGCGCCTCGCGCACCGCGCCCGCGCCCATTTTGGCGGTGAACGCGTCAAAGCCGTAGGTCTCCTCCGCCTCTAGGAACTCCGCCTCGGTCAACAACTGGTTGCGCTCCAGCGGCGTATCCTTGGGGTCGATGACCAAGTAATCCTCGTAATAAATCACGCGCTCCAGATGCCGCCCCGTCATGTCCAGCATCAGGCCAATGCGCGAGGGCATGCACTTGAAGAACCAGATGTGCGAAGCCGCCACCGCCAGTTCAATGTGACCCATGCGCTCGCGGCGCACACGGGCCAGCGTCACCTCGACACCGCAGCGGTCACACACCACACCCTTGTACTTGATGCGCTTGTACTTGCCGCACGAACA
Source organism: Verrucomicrobiales bacterium (assembly GCA_002721895.1). The sequence goes on along the minus strand of PBLV01000010.1, from coordinate 35,864 downwards.
TTCCCAGTCCTTGACCGGGCCAAAGATGCGCTCGCAGAAGAGGCCGCCTTTCTCCGGCTTGAATGTGCGGTAGTTGATGGTCTCGGGGTTCTTGACCTCACCCTTGGACCAACGCCGGATGGATTCCGGCGAAGCGACACTGATGCCCACGTAGTCAACAAAGTTGACCTTCTCCAAGCCCAGCAGTTCGCGTGCGGAAGTTCTGTTGCTCATAGTTTTTAAATACTTTAAAAGATTTCGGTTAGCTGGCCAGGGCCGCGAGCGTGTCGTCGGCTTCCTGAGTGTCCTCCACGGGGTTGGTGTAGCCCACCTTCACCTCCATGCCGAGGGACTCCATCTCCTTCACCAGTACGTTGAACGATTCCGGCACGGAGGCATCCAGCGAGTTGTCGCCCTTGACGATGCTCTCGTAGATACGCGTGCGGCCCGCCACGTCGTCGGACTTGACGGTCAGCAGCTCCTGTAGCGTGTACGCCGCGCCGTAGGCTTCCATGGCCCAGACCTCCATCTCGCCGAAACGCTGGCCGCCGTACTGCGCCTTGCCGCCCAGCGGCTGCTGGGTGACGAGACTGTAGGGGCCCACCGCGCGGGCGTGGATCTTGTCTGCCACGAGGTGGGCAAGTTTCATGATGTAGATGTAGCCCACCACAACCTCCTGATCGAACGGCTCGCCGGTCGTGCCGTCGTAGAGGCGCGCCTTGCCGTTCTCGCCCACGAGGTTGAAGCCCACGTCGCCCTTCAACTGGTCACCGGCCTGCTTGAGGTAATCGCGAATGTCCACCTCGGGGATGCCGTCAAAGACCGGCGTGGCAAAGTTCATGCCCAGCACCTTGGCCGCCCAGCCCAAGTGAGTCTCCAGAACCTGACCCACGTTCATGCGGCTGGGGACGCCCAGTGGATTAAGCACAATGTCCACCGGCGTGCCGTCCTTGAGATACGGCATGTCCTCTTCCGGCACAATGCGGGCCACAACGCCCTTGTTGCCGTGCCGGCCAGCCATCTTGTCGCCCACGGAAAGCTTGCGCTTACTGGCGATGTAAACCTTCACCTGCTTGACGACGCCGGGATCCACCTCCACGCCCTGCTCGACGCGGCTTTTCTCGTCGTCCTGCTGCATCTTCAACTCCTCAAAGCGCTTGTTGAAGGCGCCGAGAATCTCGTTGATCTTGTTGCGGATCGGCGAGGGATCAATCTCGATGCGGTCATAGACACTCGCCAGCTTTCGCAGCAGCGTCTTGGTAATCTTGCGGTTGGCGGGGATGATGATCTCGCCCGTCTCGCTGTTCACCACATCCAGCGGAATCTTCTCACCCAGCAGGATATTCGAAAGTGCCTCGGTCAATTGCTCCTGTAGGTCGACCATCTTCTTCTTGTGATCGTCCTGCAGGGATTTCTCGCCCTTCTTGATCGCGGCCTTGCTGGCACCCTTCTCGTGCTTGGACGAAACCTTTACGTCCATCACGATGCCGTAAGTGCCACTGGGCACCTTGAGCGAGGTATCCTTTACGTCCGCGGCCTTCTCGCCAAAGATGGCGCGCAGCAGGCGCTCTTCCGGCGCCAGCTCCGTCTCGCTTTTCGGCGTGATCTTGCCCACAAGCACGTCCCCGGGCTTCACCTCCGCGCCAACGCGGATGACCCCGTCCGCCCCAAGATCCGCCAGCGCCTCCTCGCCGACATTCGGGATGTCACGTGTGATCTCTTCGGGGCCCAGCTTGGTGTCGCGCGCGCCCACCTCGAATTCATCAATGTGAATGGAAGTGTAAACGTCATCCTTCACCACGCGCTCACTGATCATGATCGCGTCCTCAAAGTTGTAGCCGTTCCAAGGCATGAACGCGCAGAGCACGTTACGCCCCAGCGCCAGCTCGCCAAACTCCGTCGCCGGACCATCGGCAATCACCTGCCCCTTCTTGACCGACTGGCCCTTCTGGACCAGCGGCTTCTGGTTGATGCAGGTGGCGGTGTTGGAACGCATGAACTTGCGCAGGTCGTACACCCACATGCCGCTCTCGGGATCGTGCTTAAACTTACGCTTGCCCTCAGGCAGACCGCCGTCCTTGGTGATGATCACTCGACCACCACCCACCGAGGCCACCTTGCCGGCCACCTCGGAAATGATCACCGCACGCGAGTCGCGCGCCACGCGGCCCTCCATGCCCGTGGCCACAAACGGCGCTTCCGTGATCAACAATGGCACGGCCTGACGCTGCATATTCGAACCCATCAACGCGCGGTTCGCGTCATCGTGCTCCAGGAACGGGATTAGGCCCGCCGCCACACTGACCAACTGCTTGGGGCTCACGTCCATGTAGTCCACGTCCGTTGGCACCACATCTATGAATTCGCCTTTGCGCCGGCAGGTGACGTATTCGTTTAAAAACTTGCCATTGTTATCGAAAGGCGCGTTGGCCTGTGCGATGGTAAACAGTTCCTCGCGGTCAGCCGTCAGGTATTCCAATTCACCGGACAGCTTGCCCTTCACCACCTTCCGATAGGGACTCTCGATGAAGCCAAATTCGTTCACGCGAGCAAATGTCGCCAAGCTCGCGATCAGGCCGATGTTCGGGCCTTCCGGCGTTTCCACCGGGCAAATGCGGCCGTAGTGGCTGGGATGCACGTCGCGCACCTCAAAGCCCGCGCGCTCGCGGGAAAGACCGCCCGGGCCCAGTGCGGACAGGCGCCGCTTGTGCGTCGTCTCCGCCAGCGGATTGATCTGGTCCATGAACTGGCTGAGCTGGCTGCGCCCGAAAAAGTCGCGGATCACCGCCGAGAGTGCCTTGGGATTCACCAGCTTGGCCGGCGTCATCGTGTCGCTCTCTTGATCGAACAAAGTCATGCGCTCCTTGACCAGTCGCTCCGTGCGGGCCAAGCCCACGCGGCACTGATTGGCAATCAACTCGCCCACCGTCCGGACACGCCGACTACCCAAGTGGTCGATGTCGTCCAAGACGCCTTCGCCCATCTTCAGTTTCAACAGGTAACGCGTCGCCTCCGCCAAGTCCTGACGGGTCAACACCCGGCTTTCATCCGGATCCTTCACTCCAAGCTTCTGTTCGATCTTGTACCGGCCCACGCGGCCCAGATCATAACGCTTGGGATCAAAGAACAGGCGCTTGAGCAGCGCACGCGCGTTCGCCGCCGTGGGCGGGTCGCCGGGGCGCAACCGCCCGTAAATCTCCTTCAACGCATCCTCCTCGTTGTGCGTCGGATCCTTCTTCATGCACTTGATCACGATCCCCTCGTCCACCGAGGTGTCCACTACGCGGATCGTTTCCATGCCCACCGAGGCCACCTGCTTGAGGACCGCCTTGGAAAGCGGCTCAAACGCGCGCGCGACGATGAGGTTCTTGGCCTCATCCACCGCGTCCTCGATCAACACGTAATCCTGCAGGTTGTCAATCTTCTCCGCCGCCTTCAGCTTGAGTTCCTGAATGTCATAGAACATCTCCAAGATCTCGCCGTCCGTTCCCTTCGCGCCGTCATCCGTCAGGAAACACAGTGCACGAAAGAAGGTGGTAATGAGAAACTTGCGCCGACGCTTCTTGCGGTCCAGATAAACATACAGCAGATCATTCGTGTCGAATTGCGTCTCAAACCACGAACCGCGATCCGGGATAATGCGAAACGAGTGCAGCGTCTTGCCATTCGGATGCGTGGAAGCCTCAAACGCTAGGCCCGGCGAACGGTGCAACTGGCTGACCACCACCCGCTCCGCGCCATTGATCACGAAGCTGCCCGAGGGCGTCATCAGCGGCATTTCGCCCATGAACACCTTCTCCTGCTTAACTCCCCGGGCTTCCTTTAAATTAAAGGTCACGTAAAGCGCCGCCCCGTAGGTCTCGCCCTCACGCAATGCCTCCAGCCAAGTCTTCTTTGGCTCGTTCAGCTCGTAATGGTCGTAGTCCAGATGGATCGTCCCATCGTAGCTCTCGATGGGGAAAACCTCCCGAAACACCGCCTCCAAGCCGGAATTCTTGCGTTTCCCGAGGTCCACGCCGATCTGGAGAAAATCGCGGTACGACGCGACTTGAATCTCAATCAGGTTCGGCGGCTCGATGACCTCCTCAATTTTACCGAAGTACTTGCGATCGATCTGCTTGGTTGCCATGTCTTTCCCATTCGTCCCCGCCTCACGGCGCGGCGCTGCGTGCACCCGGCCTCCTCTTTACACGGGCAAGGCCGACTCCCGTTCCCTTAAAAGGCCGCGTCCAGGACGCGGTTGTGTCCCCGGCCCGGCGGACGGGCACAGCCGTCCGCCGGAAATCCAGTTACTTCAATTCCACCGTGGCGCCGGCCTCTTCGAGGTCCTTCTGCGCCTTCTCGGCGTCATCCTTGCTGGCGCCCTCGAGCACCGCCTGCGGCGCGCCCTCAACCAGTTCCTTGGCCTCCTTCAGGCCCAAGCCGGCTTTCACGCCGCGGATCGCCTTGATGACGGAAATCTTCTTGCTCGCGTCGGCCAACCCGGTCAGCACTACGTCAAAGGAGGTCTTCTCCTCCGCGCCGCCATCGTCGCCGCCCGCCGCAGGACCCGCCACGGCCACCGCTGCCGGCGCCGCCGCACTCACGTCCCACTTCTCTTCCAGTTGCTTCACCAGATCAGCCGCTTCCATCACGGTCAGGCTGCTCAGGTCTTCCACGATCTTTTCCAGATCTGCCATTGTCTTGTCTTTCCTTTCCGGTCTCGTCGCCCCCCGCAGCCGCGGGGAATTTCAACGGGCCAGCCAGCCCATCGACGATTTACCTTATTGTTGTCAATCGCCGCGCCCACCGGGGCCCGGCAAGATTCATTCAAATTCCTCAGCCCTGTTCCTTGTCCACGCGCGCCTGCAGCGCCCGAGCCACCATGCTCGCCGGCGTCTGGATCAGCCGCGCCAGTTGCGTTGCCGGTGCCTGGATAACACCGCACAACTGTGCCCGCAGCACGTCCAGCGACGGCAGGTCCGCCAGCCGTTTCACGTCATCCGCCTCCAGGCGCTCCTCGCCCAGGTAACCGAATCGCACCTCCGGCCGCTCAAACTCACGAGCAAAATTCTTCACCACCTTCGCCGCGCCGGCCATCTCCGTCTCGCCAGTCACCACCGCCAACTGGCCCGCCAACGCGCCGTTCAACTCGGCGATGCCTGCCTCCGTGCACGCGATCTTGAAGATGGTATTCTTTACCACGTGCACCTCCGCACCCGCCTCCATCAACCGGTTGCGCAGCTCGTTGAACTCCGCCACCGTCATGCCCGTGTAGTCCGCCACGATGAAGTACGGCGATGCATTCAGCCGGGCCACATACTCACTGGTTAGAAACTTTTTCTCTTCGCGCATGTCCAGGATCCCTTTTAAACTTCCTTCACGTTCACCCGCACGCCCGGCCCCATCGTGGTCGAGATCGTGCAGCTCTTGATATACGCGCCTTTCGCGCTTGAGGGTCGCGCCTTTTGCACCGCGTCAATCGCCGCCTTGGCGTTGCCCTCCAAATGTTCCGCGGGGAAATCCGCCTTGCCCACCAGCACATGTAGATTGGAGGTCTTGTCCACCTTGAACTCCACACGGCCGCCCTGCGCGGCACCCACCGCCGCGGCCACGTCATCGGTTACGCGGCCGTTCTTCGGCGTCGGCATCAGGTTGCGCGGTCCCAGGATGCGGCCCAACTTACGCACCTCGGCCATCGCCTCCGGAGTCGCGATCGCCACGTCAAAATCCGTCCAGCCCCCGGACACGCGCTTGATGAGGTCGTCCAACCCCACTTCATCCGCACCAGCCTCGCGCGCGGCATCCGCCGCCGGGCCGTCTTGGCAGAAAACCACGATCTTCTGGGTCTTGCCGGAGCCATGAGGAAGATCCACCGTGCCTCGCACCATCTGGTCCGAGTGCCGTGGGTCCACTCCGAGACAGAAGCTAAGGTCCACCGACTCGCGAAATTTCGCCTTGGGTTGCGCTGCCAATAGGGCCACCGCATCCGCCAATGCGCGCGGCTCATCGCCATTCACCTTTTCCAAGGCCTGCTTGTATCGTTTTCCTGGTTTAGCCATTTTTTGTTCGCGGTTTTAACGGGTATTTCAAGCCCTCCCGCCGGTTGGTTGTTACCTCACCTCAATGCCCATGCTCCGCGCGGAGCCCTCGATGATGCGGCAGGCCGCCTCCTCGGTCCGAGCATTCAAATCTTCCATCTTGGTCTTGGCGATCTCCACCACTTGGGCGCGAGTCACGCGGCCCACCTTTTCCTTGTTCGGCTCACCGCTGCCACTGGCAATGCCCGCAGCTTTCTTGAGCAGCACGGCCGCCGGCGGGCTCTTGATGACAAAGCTGAAGGAGTGATCCTTGTACACCGAGATCACCACCGGCAGCTTCAGACCAATCTGGTCCTTGGTACGCGCGTTGAACTGGTTCACGAACTCGCCGATGTTTACGCCATGCTGGCCCAGCGCGGGGCCCACCGGCGGCGCCGGCGTCGCCTGTCCCGCGTCCACCTGTAGCTTGATCTCGCCTACAACTTCCTTTTCCGCCATGTCTTTAAATCCTGTTTTATGTTTAGGTTTTCTCCACCTGCCAGAACTCCAGTTCCACCGGCGTGTTCCGTCCAAAGATGTTAATAGTCACCTTCAGTTTGCCGCGATCCGTGTCGATCTCCTCGACCACGCCGTTGTAGTTCAGGAACGGTCCATCGTTGATCTTCACTGTCTCGTTCAGCTCAAACTCCACGCGCGGCCGCTCCGTGTCCTCGCTCTCGTCGATGCGCGACTTGATGTCATCAATCTCCCGCTGCGGCGTCGGCTGCGGATGGTCGCCCCCCACAAACTTCGTGATGCCCTGCGTGTTGCGGATGAAGTACCACGGCTTTTCGATGATCCGCTTCTCCTCATCGTACAGCACCATGTTCACAAACACGTAGCCCGGGAAAAGCTTGCGGGGCGTCACGCTCTTTTTGCCGTTGCGCACCTCAACCACCTTCTCCTCCGGCACCAGCACCTCGTTGATGAACTCGCCCATCTCCTCCACGGGAATGCGCTTCTCGAGGCTGTCCTTCACCTTCTTCTCCTGTCCGGAGAGCGTCTGTAAAACAAACCACTGGCTGCTGCTCATGTCCCGTTTTCCTTTAGCCAAACAACTTGCTGAACACGCTCGTGGGCACGTCCAGCAGCAAATCCCAAATCAGCCCCGCCGCCACCTGATCCGACGTCACCGTGAAGACGCCCATCAGCATCGACGACAACAACACCACGACGGTGTGCTGGTATAATTCATCCCGCGTTGGCCAAGTGCACTTGCGCAACTGCTCTCGCGTCTCCGCCACGTACCGACGAAACGCCTGCAAGTGGCCGCGATACCACAGGAACGCGAACAGTGCCAACAGCACCCCGAGGAAAATGTACATGCCCGTGCCGCCACCATCGGCGGACGTCCCCGAGCCCTGCTCCTCCGCGGCATCACCTTCCGGCTGCACCGTACCCGCTTTGGCGGCCGGTGCATTGACCGTCGTGGGCGCGGGCTTGGCCTCAGCCGGCGGCGGCGTGGCCTGCGCCTCGGGCTCGCCCTGCGGTACCGCCTCTGCCTCGGTGTTGTTATCCTGCAATGCCATTAAACGCGTTCGTGTTTCATTAAATCCATTCCACCGCTCCAAGCACCCGCCATGGCGGAGGGGGAGGGATTCGAACCCCCGATGGCTTGCGCCATAACGGTTTTCAAGACCGCCGCATTCGACCACTCTGCCACCCCTCCGGAAACCCGGCTGGCACGGCGAGAGGGGATCGAACCCCCAACCTGCGGTTTTGGAGACCGCTGCTCTACCAATTGAGCTATCGCCGTACTCATGGAAGCCGTTCGTGCCTATATTGTTATAGACGACAAACCGGCGCGGTCCCCGGCACCAGTCGCGGGGGGCAGCCCGATTATTCCTCGATCTTGGTCACTCGGCCCGAGCCGATCGTCCGGCCGCCTTCACGAATCGCGAACGTCAGGCCTTCCTCCATCGCCACCGGCTGGATCAGAGTCACGTCGATCTCCGTGTTGTCACCGGGCATGATCATTTCCGCGCCCTCCTTAAGAGCCGTCACCGAGCCGGTGATGTCACTGGTACGGAAGTAGAATTGCGGACGGTAGTTGGCGAAGAACGGCGTGTGGCGCCCGCCCTCCTCCTTCGTCAACACGTAAACCTCGGCCTTGAATTTCGTGTGCGGTTGAATCGAGCCTGGCTTGGCCAGCACCTGACCGCGCTCCACCTCGCCCTTCTTCTTGCCGCGCAGCAGGACGCCCACGTTGTCGCCCGGTTCACATTTGTCCAGCAGCTTGCGGAACATCTCAATGTCCGTCGCCACCGTCTTGTCCGTCTCCTGAATGCCGACGATCTCCACCTCGTCCATCTTATTGAGCACACCCCGCTCCACGCGGCCCGTGGCCACCAAGCCACGGCCCTCAATGATGAACGTGTCCTCAATGCACATCAGGAACGGCTGATCCGCGTCGCGCGGTGGATCCGGAATAAAGTCATCACACGACTGCAGCAACTCGCCAATCTTGCCAACCCACTTCTCGTCCTCCGCAATCGCGCCCGTCGCGCTGCCGCGAATCACCGGCGTATCGTCGCCCGGGAAATCATACTTGTTCAACAGCTCACGAATCTCCATCTCCACCAGATCGAGCATCTCCTCGTCCTCCACGAGATCCGTCTTGTTCATGAACACCACGATCGAGGGCACACCCACCTGGCGCGCCAGCAGCACGTGCTCGTTGGTCTGCGGCATGGGACCGCTGTCCGCATCCACCACCAAGATCGCGCCGTCCATTTGCGCCGCGCCGGTGATCATGTTCTTCACGTAATCCGCGTGACCTGGGCAATCCACATGCGCGTAGTGCCGCTTTTCGCTCTCGTACTCCACGTGGGACACCGCAATCGTCACCGTCTTGGAATCATCACGCACCGTGCCGCCTTTGGTAATCTCCGCATAGGAAATCGGCGTCGCCATGCCCTTTTTGGCCTGCACATCCACAATCGCCGCCGCCAAGGTTGACTTGCCGTGGTCCACGTGACCGATGGTTCCAATGTTTACGTGCGGTTTAGTCCGTTCAAACGCTTCTTTTGCCATGTCCTTTAAGTAGTGTTCAGTTGTTTTAACGCATGGAGCCCATGACCGGGTTTGAACCGGTGACCTCGTCCTTACCAAGGACGCGCTCTACCGACTGAGCTACATGGGCAGCCCAAATTACCAATCAGGCTCCTGCCTGTGCCGCCGGTTATCCCAAGGTTATTCCCACCAAACGACAAAACATCCCAACGCCACAAGCCCCCCTTTTGAAAGAGCCAGCGACTCGGGATATATTGAGTTTTGCCTCGGGTAAACCTCAAGTTCACCTAACGACGGCGGGGACAATACCCGTTCGCCCGTCTCCGTCAACCCCTTTTTGGGGCAAAAACCAAAAACTTATCCACCCCCACGGCGCCCCCGCCATTCCACCCGTTCCGGCTCTGGCCGACCCAAGGCCCGCGGCGCGTTCCGAAAATGCATCTTTGCCCCCCCCGCCAGCCTTCCTTCCCCATGCTGCTCCGCTAAATCCCGCGCCACCACGTCCACCGGCTTGCCCGCGCCCCGCGGCAATTCAACCCCCAACCCCTCTCCCAACTCCCCCAGCCGCCGCACGAACTCGTCCCGCGCCAAAATCGAGGCCGCCGCCACCGCCAAGTCACTCTCCGCCTTGTGCCGCTGCACCAGCTCCAATTCCCGCCCCTTCGCCAGCAGTGCCTTCTCCACCGTCGCCTTGGTCGACGCAAACTGGTCACTCACCGCCCGAACCGGCGCGGGATTCATCGCCCGGCCCTGTTCCAGTAGATTTTCAATCACCCGCGCATGTCCCCAGGCCAACAAACGATTTACGCTCCCCATCTTTCCGTGCAGCCGATTGTACGCCTCCGGCCCCACCGGTACCACCGACCACACACAACCCTCCGCCTCCCGGATCACCTTCGCCAATGCTCCAATCCGTTTATCGCTCGAAACCCGCTTTGAATCCCGCACCCCAGCCTCCACCAACCCTCGGCAAACTTTCTCATTCACGTACACCCCCGCCACCACTAATGGCCCGAAAAAATCCCCTTTCCCCGATTCATCCACGCCAATCCGCGCCAACCCTAATTCCGGCTCCAATTCCGCCTCATAACCCAGCCGCGCCTCCTTCAATACCTCCGGCTCCAGCAAAAACTCCACGAACTCACGTGTCCCCTTCCCCTGCACCACCAGTTTCCCGCTTTCGTAAAGAACCACATTCACCCCCTCCCGCTTCCCCGCAAACCGCGCATAAGCCGGTGGCACACCCATCTCATAACCCCGCTCACGCAAAATCCCCTCCATGAGCGTCCCTTGGGTTTCATCTAGGGAACACGTGTAAGATGTCAACTTCCGCTCACCCATCCGTCTCGTTATGCGGCAAGACACCCTCCCTGTGAACAGAAATTCTTACTGCGAAAGCGAACAACCGGCAACACGACTGGGGAAAGAATACCCCTAATACTCGATCTGGCAGTTCGGGAGGATTTCCTCAAGTTCCTCCACCTCATCATCATCCAAGTCTGGATTGCCGGTGAGGAGCAGGGTGTGCAGGTTTTTTAGGCCGTGCAGGGGCTTAAGGTTGGTGATCTGGTTGAAATTCAGCCCCAGCCATTCCAGAGACTTCAGCTTGGCCAAGGGGCGCAAGTTGGAGATCTGGTTGTTGATGAGGTTCAAACGCTCCAGCTTCTCCATGCCGGTCAGGGCGGTCAGGGCGGTCACGCGGTTGCGGCTGAGATTGAGCTGGGTCAAATTCACTAGCCCCGTCAACGGCTTGAGATTGGAAATCTGGTTGCCCTGCAGCAACAACACCTCCAGTTTGGACAAACCCGCAAGGGGCTTAAGGTCGGACAAATCATTGTCGTTTAGCGACAGGGACGTGAGACCCTGCAAGTCCGCAATGGCCGCAATGTCCTTGATGCCCTTGGACGTGAGCACCATGTTATCTACCTGCCGCAAATCGCCCTTGGACAATTTGCCCTTGGGTTTTCCAGCGGAACGACGAATGACGGGTTCTATGACTTCCAGGCTCAAGACGGCGGAGCCTAGCAGAAATGCAAAGACACTTAAACCCTTTTTTTGTTTCCAGCCGCAACACCCGTGGCGCCGGCGTCCCAGCCTGCGCCGCAAGGTTTGGGGAATATCCGTGCTACTGGTCGTTTGCGACCATTTCGAAGGGGGGAATGGGGACGACAACGGTGCGGTTTTGATCGTCGTGGCCGATGTAGCTGCCGACAGCAGTAGCGCGGGAGGAGGCAAAGACATGGGCACTGTTGTAACTGAACGACTCGCCGGGACGGAGATGAGGGAACTCGCCTACGACTCCATCACCCTCGACGGCAGTGATCTCCCCGTTGGATTCGCGGACCACCCACTTGCGGCCCTTGATGGTGACGGGAACCTTGCTGTCGTTGTGAATGGTAATGAAATAGGCAAAGCAATGGGGCGATCCCTCGGGAACCATGGGCTGGGGCTGCAGCACGACATCGTCGATGGTGACATGCAGCCCGGGGAGCTCCGAATTGCCTGCGTCGGACATGCGGACACGGTTCCGGGAAACGACCTAGTTGTCGAATTAAAATCGTGTCCGCAAATGAGTTTTGACATTGGACGGTAGGCCACGGAGGTTGCGTGGGTGATGGATGGGCGCAGAGTTCGCCGTTTGGCGCAGCGGTTGCTCGATTGGTATGGTGCCTGTGCGCGAGACTTGCCGTGGCGGCGAACGAGTGATCCCTACGCAATCTGGATCTCGGAGGTAATGCTGCAACAAACGCAGGTAGCCACTGTAATTCCCTATTGGAAGCGCTGGATGCGGGCGTTGCCGACCGTGAAGGCCTTGGCCCACTCAAGAGAGGAACGGGTATTAAAACTTTGGGCCGGACTGGGATATTATTCCAGAGCGCGCAACCTGCGGCGGGCGGCACACGTTGTTTTAAAGGAGCACAATGGCTCGGTGCCCGGCGAAATGGCCGCGCTGCGGACATTGCCGGGCGTAGGGCGCTACACGGCGGGCGCCATCCTGAGCATCGCCTTTGGACAGCCGGAACCGATTCTGGATGGGAACGTCACTCGTGTCTTGACGCGCTTGCTGGCGCTGGAAGGGAACACGCGTGAACCGTTGATGGCGAAAAAGCTCTGGGATTTGGCGGGCAAATTCGCCCGGGCCACCAGGTCGCCGGGAGACTTGAACCAAGCCTTGATGGAACTGGGAGCAACGGTGTGCACGCCGCGCGGGCCGCATTGCGGTGAGTGCCCACTCCAACGATCCTGCGCAGCACGGCGGATGAACCAGCCGGAGTACTATCCGAGGGGAGGCAGGGCCGCGCCAGCAGTAAAGCGGCATTGGCGGGTGTTGTTGCTGGAGAACGGAGGGCGCTGGCTTGTACGCAGGCGTCCCCAGAACAGCGTGAACGCGGGGCTTTGGGAATTTCCCACGTTGGAAACGGATAACCCGCGTACACCAAAGGATTGGGCAGCGGCACTGGCGGGCGGGGTCGTGAGCAAACCCCGCCGCTTGGGGGAGTTTACCCACTCGATCACACGATACCGCATCCGCGCCACGGTCTGGCAGGCGGATCTGATGGGTAACCGGCCGAATAGCCAAGGCCGCTGGGTGAAGGACACGGCTTTGGGTGAACTGGCCTGGGCGGGCGCGCACCGGAAAGCACTGGGGATATTGCGGACCGCGGGTTGATTGGGATATAGTAACGCCATGAGCGGCGACGCCCAATCCACCCACGCCGAGGAAATGTCCACGGCGCAGAAGTTGTTGCCGTTGTGGATCGGCCTAGGGGTGTTGGTGTTGTCAATCGTGGGCGGGATATGCATCTGGAAATTCGGCGGCGGAAAATATTCCGGTTCCCGGCTTGAGGAGATCAACAATGAGGACGTAGTGTGGGAGGGGTCGCCCAACAACGCGACGACCTATTCGCCGACCAATTTTTTCTACTACATGATGATCGACCTCGGAGACGAGGCGGAAGAGGAACCCCCGGGAAAGTTTATTGAGCCCGGCTTCCTGGTAACCTCGCCGGTGGAAGAGGAGGGAAAGGATGACACGGTCTGGGATGAAACCACGAGCAGCTACTATCAGGTCACGGGCCTGCGGGAGCCACCTACGGAGGTGAGGATCACCGCCATGGACGACAACGGGTCGAAGCTGACGGGGCGCATCGTGGAATACGATGGCGACAAGAACAAGATTTGCGAGTTGATCGTGATCAACGGGAAACTGAACGGGCCGGCCTTCATCTGGGATGAGAAGGGACGGCTGGTCCACAAGGCGGAATTCAAGGAAGGCAGCCCGGCGGGAACATCCACGATCAAGTCCTATGATGAAAATGGCACGTTGGCATACGTACGCAAGCTGTGGTTCAACAGCAGCTCCAGCCTGGTCAAGGAGCAGGTTTACCACCAAGGCAAGATTCTATGGGAACTGGGATTTGACGGTGCGAAACCGTTGACGCTGAACCGGTGGACGGATGCGCGCTTTAAAAAGGCTATCGACAAGCGGGACGGCTCGGACATCAAGTCGCCCAAGCGCAGCTTTAAAAGCGTGGAGTTCAGCGAGACTGGCTTGGCCTACAACAAGGTGAAGCTGGAGATGGCGAACATGTACGGGCTGCCTAAGGAGAAAAGCACGGGATTCATGAAGTTTGATGAGGAGACAGGGGAAAACGCGCAATTCATGGAGCCACCCACATATGGAAAGCTGCGCGAGAACATCGCCCGGACTCCATGGCGAGTGGCGATTGAGGCCAAGATCGAGGCCATGAAGGTGACGGACGAAGATTCGCCCTACGAGAAGGATGAAGAATTGAAAAAGCCGGGTGTTGACGATCCGGATCCCGACGACAACCCGACGCCGAACCCGGACGACAATCCGCCCCCTCCTTGATGGCCGTCAACTGTAGGCGGACATCATCGCGGTGAAAACCGTGTACACCGATACCAGCGCGATGGAGGTGCCAATGAAAATACAGATGTAAAGAATCCACTCGGGAACCTGTTCCATCTTCCGCGGGCGCCCGCAGAATTCCTCATACGCCACGACGTAAGCCGTGCCGGTGATGGCAAAAGTGAAAATCAACCCGGCGATGCCCAGCACAATCAGGGCGATTCCACCGGCGGTAGCGCCACCGCCTCCAATCTTGGTCAGAATGGTGCCTACCACGATCAGGGCCAGTCCAAGCGCATTAAACAGGATGCTGGTCAGAAAAAAGAAGAGAACGCCCGTCTTGTCCTTGAGCACCTGCTCGGAACTCAATTTCATCGCCCGGCCAAAGCTCATCTTGTAGTGAGCGGCCATCGGCAAGGCGAACATCCAGCGGAGGCCCAGTTGGTAGGGCACCACCACGACCAGGATCGCCCCCGCGAAAAAGCCCAGTTTGCCCCAGCCGGGCACGGTGTTGAGCGTGGACATGAAGGCCGTCAGCTGGCTGGTGGTCGTCCAAATGGCCTGCTGCAGGCGAAACCAAAAATCGCCGAAGCCGGCACAGTCCGCCACCGATTCGTAGTAGGCCGCCCCCGCCATGGTCACGCCTTCCCAGAATCCGGACACATCGGAGCCAATGATGTAGGGGTCAAACTTGTAGCCCGCGCCCCAGATGAGCAGAATCCCGGGCACCACGGAAAAAAGCAGGATAAAAAACTGGATGAGAAAACCCAGCATCAGGGAAACAAACTGGCCACTGAATCCATGGAACATCTGCGAGATGCCGCCACGCCGAAGGCGTTTGCGCTGAAGGAAATAATAAAACGTCCCGCCCAGCATTGGTCCAGCCGGGATAAGGAGCGCCAGGCAAATCAACACCAGCGGCAACGCCACGGCAGCACCGAGGATAATGGCCGCTGGTTTCTTCTGGAAAAAAACCCAGCCATTGTAAAGGCAGGTGTCCCCCTCCAGCTCGATTTGCCGATCCTTTAAATCCTCCGGCAACTCGTTCATCTTGGCGGCCATCGCGGCCACCTCGGGGTTTACCGCGGGAGCGGCTTCTTCTTTTTTCTCTTCCGCGGCCGGTGCCCCGGGAGGCGGAGGCGAAGGGGGCGGAGGTGCACCGCCATTCTTGACGCCGGGCACCTGAGTGAGGGGCATCCAGTCAGGCGCGCCGTCATACCACGCCAAGTCGGTGGCCAACACCTGGCCGCCTTCAAGGTAGGTGTTGATCTCCTCCACCGAATAGGGGCCGTATCGTTGCCCCCCTCTATCCAAGTGAACCTGCATGCCCGGCCAGCAAAACATTCGTGTAACACGTTGCCGACGCCGCCGCAAGCCGGGTCATTGACATCATTGCCACGGCAGACCAGCCTTCCCACATGCGATGGATTGCGTTGGCCCCATTGGCCTTGTTGCTCGCCTGTCTGCCCACCGTGGAACACGCCGAGGGTGACTGGGGCGTAAACCTTGATGATGCGCTCAAAGCGGCGGCTGAAAACAACCGTGGCGTGCTGCTAGATTTCACGGGCTCCGATTGGTGCCCTCCCTGCCAAGCACTGCACCGGCGCGTCCTAAGCACCAAGCCTTTCGTGGACTATGCGGACGAAAACCTCGAGCTGGTGCTCGTGGATTTCCCCCGGCGAAATCCCCTGCCCAAGAAACAGGCGGAAGCCAATGCCGCCCTGGCAAAACAATTTAACGTAAACGGCTTTCCTGTTCTCCTGTTGCTGGACGCCACGGGCAAGGAGCGAACCCGGCTGGATGGCTACGGCGGCGAGGAGGCGGAGGATATCATTCGCTGGCTGGAAAAGAACCGTGCGAAGTAACCGCAACGGCGCCGGGCTTCACAGAAAAAGCTGGTTTTTGGAGGCCATTCATGGCATAGGATGAGCGGCCTGTTGACCTATGACCATGCAACAATCACGCAAGCCGGTGAAAAAGAAATCCACTGAAACCGCCGCAGCCACACAGCCCGACAACGGCACGCCGGCGGCCCCCGTGGAACAACCACCTCAGCCTCAAATTAGCGTCATGGCCATCGTGGCGCTGGTTCTCAGCGCGTTTGGCATCCTGCTGATCCCAGGCATTTTGGGTCTCATTCTGGCCACGGTGGCGATGTGGCAAATCAACCGAAGCGAAGGCAGACTCATCGGACGAGAGTTGGCCATTGCCGCACTGACCCTCTCCACGGTCCTGCTGATCTATCACCTCATTTTTCTGGGCGCCGTTTCCGCGGTGGGCGCCGCGACAGGATTCCTGATCGGCCAGATCAATGATTTCTTCAACGGGCTGGCGGGCATTTTCAGGTAGGCGCCGCTAGTTGCTTCTTTCCACCGGTCGGTAGGGGTGAACCCACCAGGCAAAAGAGGGAAGTTGGCGCGTCTGGACCCAAAGCCGGCCGTGCCCACTGAAGCGGCAGACCAAACCTTCGCCGGAAAAGAACAGGCTCTTTAATCCCCCAAACGAAGTCACCTCATACTGTAGGCCACTGGTGAAGGCAACGATGTGGCCGGTGTCCACCACGTAGTCCCCGTTGACGTCAATCTCCATGATGGCACCGTACGTGTTAAACCACAAGTCGCCCTGCCCAGCGCAGCGAATGAGAAACAAGCTCTCGCCACTGAAAAAGCCTTTAAAGCCCTGCCACTTGGAATCCACCTCCACCCCCATGCTCGAGGCAACGAAGGCTGAGCTTTGAAGGAAAATCTCCTCGCGGCTATCCACGAAGTAATGCACCAAGTCACCCGGCGCGCCGGGAGCAATGCCGATTTCGCCCGGGCCACCGCGCGCACTGAACTCGTTGATGAAGAGACTCTCCCCTGTGAGAAATCGGGAAAAGCCGCCCTTCAGCTTGGTCTTCATCTCCATGTTGGTGGACATGGTGGCCATGGAACTGGCCTCGACCTTGAGTGTTTGTTCCGCGGGCACTTGCACGGTGACGTAAGCAAAGTCCGGCCGGCCCTCGATGGCATACTCATGCTCGCGCTTGCCACTGCCCTGGACAATGCCCGGGGACACCGCGGGCGTTGCTGAACTGGCCAACACCTCGCCTAGCGGCTTCCACTCAGTCATGCCTTCCACAAACGCCAGGTTGTCGTCCGTGCTGAGCTGCCCCTCGGCTACCAACTGGCGCACTTTCTCCTCCGGAAAAGGCCCGTAGTTTTCGCCGTCACGGTTGATGGTGATCTCCATGAAATTCCTCGCTATTTGCGCGGCCGCAACAACGGCCCCAGCATGGTACCAAAAGAGTCCGCATTATGGCTCTGGCACCAGACCGTGCCCTGCCCCTTGAATTTGCAGACCAGCCCCTCCCCGCCCAGCATGGAGGAAATCCAACTCTTGCCCGCCTTGGTGATCTCAAACTGCAGCGTTTCCTCGAACGCCACAATGTGCCCCGTGTCCACAATGTATTCGCCGTTGACCTGAATGGGATAAATCGCGCCAAACGACGCCAGCACAATCGGCCCCTGCCCGCTGCAGTGAATCCAGAACATCGATTCACCCGAGAACAACGCCTTGCCAAAGCCCTGCCAGCTCATGTCCAGCTCCACCTGTGGATGATTCGCCACGTAGGCGCCAGACTGCACCACCAGATTCATCCCCGGCTGCAGGTCATACTGCATCATGTCTCCCGCCAACTGGGTGCCCAACATCACCTCGCCCACCTGATGCGACGCGGTAAAATGATTCAGGAAAAACGACTCGCCCGTCAGCATCCGCTTGAGCGCCTTCATCATCCCCCCCGAGCCACGCTTGTGGGTGGTCGTCTCCACCTGCAGCCCGCCGCTCATCGCAATCATCGCGCCGCTCTCCGCCGTGCAGCTTTCCCCCGGCTGCAGACGAATGGTCGCCGCCGCATTGCCCGGTCCGTGGTTGATGGCAATATCCATTTTAAACCTTAAAATAACCTCGGGTTCAACCAGCCGGCCAAGCCCGACAAGCTGCGCGTCTGCACGATGATTTTCCCCGTCCCCTCAATCCGCGTCACAAACCCTTCCCCGCCGAACAAGCTGCTGAAAATACCGCCCGCCAACTGGATGTTCAGCGTCAACTGTGGGTCGTAGGCCACCAAATGAGCCGTGTCCACGATGTACTCCCCGCTGACCTCCTTCTCCAGCAGCTCTCCATAGGCCCCGTACCACAGAGTGCCTGAGCCCGTCACCGCCAGCTTGAACAAACCCTCTCCCGCGAACCACGACTTGAAACCCGCCCAGCGCGCCTTGAGTTCAAGCCCCGGCGTGCTGGCCACGTATGCCCCCGGCTGCAGGCAGATCGTCTGGCCGCTCAACTGCACCTCGCGCAGGTTGCCCGGCGTGGCCTGCACCAGCGTTACCCGACGCTCGCCGGAAGCGCGGTTGGTGAAGTGGTTCACAAACAGAGACTCCCCGCCAAAGAACTTCTTGAACAACCCGCTAAAAAACCCGCCGTTGAACTTCGCGTCCATGTCCAGATCCGCCGCCATGCTGCTCATCGCATCACTCTCCGCCACCACCGTCTCTCCTGGGTTCAAGTCCACGTGGAGATAGGCAAAGGCCGGTCCACCCTCAATTTTCGTCTGCATGGTTTTAAATCAACGCCGTTCCTTCAGGGCCGCCCGCAGCTTTTCCTTGAACGCCGAATAGTTCAAGTCAATTGGCTCAAAATCACTACCCTCAACGCCCGCGTTCAAATGCTGCATTTTCTCAATCCGCTCCGCCGTCGCCGGATGCGTACTCAGGATGTCCGGGATCGCGCCCGCTCCCATCTTTTCCTGTTCCTCCTCCATCTTTCTGAAAAACGCCTCCATCCCTCGCGGATCAATCCTCGCCCTCATCAAATACTCGAACCCCACCGCGTCCGCCTCCCGCTCGTGGTCCCGTGAAAACTTCATCCGCAACAACATCGGCGCATTGTTCGCCACCACCGCCAGCAGCCCCGTCGCGTCCCCAAACAACGCCGTCACCAATGCGTACAGACCCGCCGCCTCAATCATGTTCCGCACACTGTGCTGCTCTGTCACATGCGCCAGTTCATGCGCCATCACCCCCGCCACTTCCTCCGCCGAATCCGCCGCCAGCAGCAACCCCGTATGGATCGCCATTGTCCCCCCCGGCAACGCAAACGCATTCAATGAGTCTTCCTGCACAATGTGAAACTTGAACTCATAACGCGAACTCCCAATCCCCTCCACCAGCCGCTTGGCAATCTTGTCAAAATCAGCCCGCATCTCCGCATTCTCCACCACCTTGCCCTTCCCAATTCGCTTGAACACCGTCTCTCCCAGCTGCTCCTCCCAGGACACCGGCACCTGCTCCGCCACTTTTCCCACAATCCAGCCGCGCGCAACAAACAACCCCGCCAACGCCAGCAACGGCACCAGGAACAACAACGCCAGCCCCGTCGCCGCCAGCATCCGACGTCGCCGAATACCGCCCAGCATCTCCGCCACTCGTGGATCTCGCGCCAAGTCCGGATGCTTCAGCACCGCCCCATCCGCCGTGAACATCGCCCAGCCCTGCCGGCTGGAGTGTTTAAAGAAAACCAACCGATTGGCTGCCCCGCCCCGCTCCACCTCAATCCCCGAGATAGGCAGCGAAACCTCCACCCCGTCACCACTGAAATGCACCACCCCACCCCGCACGGAAACCTTCCCCGCCAAACGCCCCCCCGGCAATTCCTCCGCCATCGCCCCACCTTCAAATACATCCTGTCGACGCCCATCCATCACGCGACTCCTTGTCTCCCCCGAAGCCCGTCAAAAGCAAGCCCAATCACCCTTTCAAATTCTCGCCCCAGCACCAGAATCATATCGCAACTCTTTCGCCTCCCGCATATTCGGTTAACCTCCACACGAACCCCACAGGATAAAAAATATCACCAAGCCCCACCACACACATCCCAGACTGTCACTACCTATTCCCTGGTTATTTTCCTTCGGCAACTTGTCGCGCGTTGGATCCATCTTGTCACCCGCCACATGCCCGCAAGTTGTGCACCGGTATGTCCCGTACCACGCAATCATTCGACCATGCCCACTGGGGCAATGGCTTGCCTGATGAGCATCACTCTCGCCCTTAGCTCCGCGTGCCCAAACAGCTTTTGTTAAGACTCCGTCATTTACATATCCGCACGTCCAGCAACGCAGCCGCCCCTCCCATGCCTTCAACGGCCCATGCCCATTCGGACACGTTTTCACGCCTTTCGAGGATTTTTCCTCAGCCTTCCCTTTTTCTTTGAGCCGATCCCTAATATACACTGCTATCTTTTCGCAATTCCGGGATTGCTCCTGATAATTTGTGTCGCTCGTCCGCTCATTTTTCTCCGCGAAATCCAACGCCGTCATCCCATCTTTGTTCTTCGCCCCCAAGTTGGCCCCGCGATCAATCAGGATTTTCGCCACCTCAAGGCGCCCATTTACGGCAGCCTTCATCAACGCGGTTTCCCCATTCACGTCGTGTGGATCCAAGGCCGCCCCTTCCTCAACCAAAACTTTGGCCTGCTTCCCCTCCCGACAATCGTGCAGCGGTGTGGCTCCCTCCTCATCCCTTGCATTCACATGCGCACCACTGACAATCAGAACGATCGCCACATCTTCATTCATACAACAATGCAGCGGCACCTTCCCATCTTCATTCCGCGCATTCACATCCGTCCCCATGTCAACCAACACCTCCGCCACCTTGGCGCTGGAGACGTAGTGCAACAGGGACCCCTTTGAGTCCTGCGCATTCACATCCGCTTTTTTGGACTCGATCAAAGAGCGCACTTCATCCGCATCCGTTGAGTCAAAGCGAATAAAATGAAACTCCTCCTCCGAAAGCCTGATCTCTGGTTCTTCCTCGAGAATCTCCTCCACCACCGCTTCCTCGGGGACCTCCTTTACCTCAGGCGGTTTCTCGGGAATCGCATCAGGCTCTTCCAGCTCAGCCGGCGGTTCTCCTCTCAGTTCCGCCAGCACTTTCTCCGCATCGGCATGCCCCAGCATGCGTGCCTTCTCAAACCACTCCTCTGCCGCCGACAAGTCCTTCTCCACCCGCACCCCATCCCGACACATCTCCCCCAACTCAAACAATGCCTCTTTATCGAACTGGTACAGTCCTCGCGTGACCAATTCCTCGTAACGGGCATCCATCACCAAATCATAATCCTCACCCCTCTCCGCAGCTACTACAAAACCGCCTCTCTTTTGGAGTCACCCAGCTCAACTTGACCCATCCCGCGCCTCGATCTTCGCGTGTATGAAATCCGAGTGATCCACATGGATCAACCCCGCCACCCGGCGAATCAGGTGCTCCTCATACTTGTCCAGGTTGCCGTCTGCAAACGCCACTCGCCACATCGCCTTTAAAATTTCATACTTCTGCCCGCGCGAGCAATTGGCGTTGATCAACTGCGTGTGCGGAAACATCGAAGTGCCCTCCGTCACCTCCGTCTCCGCCGCCGCCATCAACTCCTCCACCAACCCTGCCTCCACTTCCAGCACCTCCCGGATCGCCTTGGTCGTGGCCTCTCTCTCTCGCTCATCATCCGCATAATCCGCGCGCGCCACCTCCACTAACAAAGCCGCACACGCCAGATTCAGGTCCGCCTCCGGCAATTCCCGCGGCTCTTCCCCTTCCGCCTCACCGCCCAAAAACGTCTGCAACCTTGCCAAAACACTCATGCCCAGAACCTATCCCGAGGCCACCACCCCTTTCAACACTTGCCCGACCCGGGAAAATCATAAACCCTTTCCACGCATGAAATTCCCGTTGATCCCCGCCCTTATCGCCCTCGCCTCTCTCGCCGGATGCGCCACCGGCCCCACCCCTTGGCAACCCCACAAGAACGCCATTTTTTCCTACCTCGGCAACGCCGCCCAAGGAGCCCCCACCGACCCCGCGCCCACCCGCGCCGATGTCTCCTACGGCGACCATGAGCGCCACCGGTTCGATTTCTGGCAGGCCCAAGGTGAAGGGCCGCGCCCCCTGTTCCTGTACTTTCACGGTGGCGGCTTCGGCTTCGGCAACAAATGGGAACTGCGCCCCAGCGTTCTTCGTTCCATTCTCAACCAGGGCATCTCGGTCATCTCCTGCAACTACCGCCTCGTCGAATCCGGTCCTCTGCCCCAACCTCTCCATGATGGTGCCCGCGCCCTTCAACACATCCGCCACCACGCCGCTGATTTCAACATCGACCCCAACCGCATCGCCTGCGGCGGCTATTCCGCCGGCGGCCTCATGTCCCTTTGGCTCGCCTTTCATAACGACCTCGCCGACCCCGACAGCCCCGATCCCATCGCCCGCCAATCCACCCGTATCACCTGTGCCGCTGTCAGCGATGCCCCCACCCACCTCGTTGCCCCGGAAGTCTACGGCTGGTTTCAGGTTCCCCACCTGCGTGAATTTCCCAGCACCCGCCGCTGCTTCGAGATCAAGTCACTGGAGGAACTTCACGATCCCCGCGTCGTCGATCTCGCCCGCCAAGTCTCTCCTTACACCCACGTCAGTCCCGGCGATCCCCCTGTCTACCTCGCCCACACCGGCCGCAACCGTTCCGTCAACCGTTTCACCCTGCCCACTATCTGGGTCCACCACCCCCTCTTCGGCATCAAGCTCCGCCAACGCATTCACGACGCCGGCAACCAATGTACCCTCCACTACCGCAACGGCCCGCCGCCCGCACAGGATCCTATCACCTTTCTCACCCAACACCTCACCCCCTAACAACCCGCCCGCGGCAGGCATCCACCATTGCCAACCGCCACCCTGCAATCTACCGTCCCACCCATGACCAACGATGCCCCGTACGTCCTCGCCGTCACCGGCAGCCTCCACCAAAAATCCGTCACCCGCGCCGCTATCCGGCACACCACAAAGCTTCTGGAACAACACGGCTGTACCATTGATCCCCTCGACCTCGCCAACGAAACCCTGCCTCTCGTCAACACCGACACCACCTTCACCGCCGACTACTACGCCGTGCTCAAGGAACGCGTCCTCCGCGCCGATGTTTTTCTCCTTGGCACCCCTGACTACCACGGCGGCATGAGCGGGGCCCTCAAGAATTTCCTCGACCATTTCTGGAAGGAATTCACCGGCAAACTCTTCGCGCCCATCGTGGCCAGCCACGAGAAAGGCCTTACCGCCCACGATCAAATCCGCACCGCCGCACGGCAATGCTACGCTTGGACCCTCCCCTACGCCGTCTCCTTCCATGAAAAAGAAGACATCACCGACGGCCAAGTGACCAGCGACCACCTGAAAACCCGCCTCGACATGATGGCTCAAGACATCCGCAACTATGGCGCCATCCTCGCCGCCCAACGCGCCCAAGACCTCGCCGGCACCACCCCCGGATTCCTCGCCGCCCTGCGGAAATAGCCGGCAAAACCTCGGCAACCTCCCTGACTGAAACCCAACCGGAACAACCGGCGTGGTTCCGCTTGAGCGAGTTCAAATGATCCGGAAATCTTTCGTAATTTTTTTGTAAGAAAATCCTCCAGATCTGGGATGTATAGGTGAAGGTAAATTCAACTTTTTGGCCATGAAGACAATTGAACACAAAAACCGGTCTTTTTGGACAAACCTAACCCTTATCATGGCCATAGCTTGGGTTGGGCTCGCCTTTCAGGTTGAGGGGCAACAACGGCTGCCACAACCCAATGTAGCTTCCAACCAGAATGTTCCTCCTGGACGACAACAAGCTTGGACCGCGTTTGTGGGCCAATTTAACCGGATTGACCTGAATTATATCGGACTCAGTGCCCAAACAGTTTTGACTGATTTTGGATACCCCGACAGCCACTCGTGGCAAAACTCAACTTGGACCTACAGCAATCTGACGATTTACAATCCCGCTGCCAGAAAAACCTACACCACCGTCACCTTCACGGTTTACAACCAACACATCCTAGCGGCTCGGGTATACTAGTCTTCACCCTTTCACCCGAAGATTTGCACGGTTCCGCGCGGGTTACTGGTTTTTACTGTTGCGTGTTTCTTTGAACCAAACCTTCCAGAGAGAAGCAAAATTGAGCGCGGCGTAGACACTGCCCTCGGGCAATTTTAACTTACGCCATGGGAGCACTGGATTCCTGTGCCGGAGCAGCTTGAGTTTCAGCCTCGGACTGGGCCACGGGCGTAGGAATCATGCCGTAAGGGGGCAGGATTTTTTCCACGGCCACCTTGTTCAAGCGCGCGAAATCCGGCAGGCCATCGAGCTTGGGCAGGTGCAGTTCGCCTTGGATGAGGGGCTTGACGTAACGGATGAATTTCTCGTTGGGCAGAAATCCGTCTTCCTCGATCCAGTCACGTGGGATGAGGCGTTCCTGGTTGGCAATGTCGCCCAAGGGCTGCAGGCCGGTGTTCCAGCGGTAGGGATCTTCGCCCACGCGGACGATCTTGACCATGAACCCACTCTCGCCGCTGACGGCCGCGCGCACGGCGGCCTCACCGCACTCGGTAGCCTCCTCCACATCCGTCTCGCTGGCGGCATGGGCGGCGGCGCGCTGAGCATAGCCGAGCTTTACCGTGCGGGTTTTCAGGTCCAGTTCGGCCTTCACGATTTCCGCCAGCCGATCGGCCGCGCCCGAAAGCACGGGATGGCCAAAGGCATCCAGATTGGTCTTGTCCGCGCCGATCTCCTCACCTTGGGCATCCTTCAACCCCTCGCCCACGACCACGACGCAATATTTCAGCGCGCCAATGACGTGGCGGACCCGGCTAAGGAACGCCGCCTGATCAAAGGGCACCTCCGGCAACAGAATGATGTGGGGGGGATCATTCGCGGCGCGCTTGGCCAGCACCGTGCCAGCGGCAATCCAGCCGGCAGCCCTGCCCATGACCTCGATGATGCAGCAGGCACCATCGTCGGTCGCCATGCTGCCCACGTCACAGCCCACCTCCATGACCGTGGTGGCGTTGTAGCGCACCACGCTGCCATAGCCCGGGGTGTGGTCAGTGTGCGGCAGGTCGTTGTCAATGGTCTTGGGCACGCCAATCACGCGCAGGTCATAGTTGCGCTCTTGGGCGGCAAGATGAATCTTGTGCGCCGTGTCCTGCGAATCGTTGCCGCCGGCGTAAAAGAAGTAACGGATGTTGTGAGCCTGGAAAACATCCAGCACACGCTGAATGTCCGCCGCGGCCTGTTCCGGCTTGTTCTTGAAATCAATCTTGTAACGGCATGTACCCAACGCGGCCGCGGGGGTGTGCTTCAGCCGCTGGATCGCCTTGGTGTTCTCCTCGCCAATATCGATGATGTCCTCACGCAGAATTCCGTAAATGCCGTTCAGCCCGCCGTAAATCTCCTCGATGCACTCGTGCCGGCCCGCCTCCTGGATGACGCCCGCAACGCTCGCATTGATCACCGCCGTGGGTCCGCCGGATTGGGCGACCAATAAATTTCCTGATAGTTCAGCCATGATTTTGTTCGTGGAAAGAGCCACAGATCATGCCAGCCCTTTATGACAGTGTCAAAATGATTCGGCTTCACCCAACCAACTTCGAACATCTTGTAACTGGAAGCATCCCACACCAACGGGCCTTGAACCATTCCCCCATTCTCTGCTAGGCTCTCCGGCTCACCACATGGGACACAGTTTATACCATAAGGTTTTTGACCGGCATTGTGTGGGGCAGTTGCCTTCGGGGCAGTATCAGCTTTTCATCGGGCTGCATCTGATCCACGAGGTCACCTCGCCGCAGGCGTTTGCGATGATTCGCGAACAGGATCTTTCCGTGCCGTTCCCCGAGCGCACCTTTGCCACGGTGGACCACATCATCCCCACCACCGGCGCCGGGCGCCAGCGGCCGTTGCAGGATCTGCTGGCTGAGGAGATGCTCCAGCACATTGAGCAAAATACCGCCGATCATGGCATCAATTTTTTCTCACCGGAAAAAGGCGAGCAGGGCGTGGTGCACGTCGTCGGCCCCGAGCGCGGGCTGACGCAGCCGGGCATGACCATTGCCTGCGGCGACTCACACACCTCCACGCATGGCGCCTTTGGCACGCTGGCCTTCGGCATCGGCACCAGCCAGGTGGCCGATGTGCTGGCCACGCAAACGCTCGCGATGGCCAAGCTCAAGGTGCGCCGCATCAATTTCACCGGTCAACTCAAGCCCGGGGTTTACGCGAAGGATGTCGCGCTCGCTTATATCAACCGCCTCGGCGTGAATGGTGGTGTGGGCTTCGCGTACGAATTCGGCGGTGAGGTCATCGACCGCATGACGATGGAAGAGCGCATGACCGTTTGCAACATGTCCATCGAGGGCGGCGCGCGTTGCGGTTATGTGAACCCCGACCAAACCACCTTCGATTATCTTCAAGGCCGCGACTACTGCCCCGAGGGCGAGGCGTGGGATCGCGCCGTGGCTGATTGGCAAAGCCTCGCCAGCGATGCTGATGCTGAGTACGACGACATCGTTGAAATTCGCGGCGAAGACATCGAGCCTTTCGTCACGTGGGGCATCACGCCCGCGCAATCCGTCGGCGTGGCGCAGGAACTGCCCGCGGTCGATTCCTTTGCCGAGGCCGACCAACTCGTCGTGCGCGAGGCCTACGAGTACATGAGTTTCGAGGAAGGCCAACCCATCGCCGGCACACCCGTCAATGTCGTCTTCATCGGCTCCTGCACCAACGGTCGCTTATCCGACCTGCGCGAGGCGGCGAAGTTCGTCAAAGGCAAAAAAGTCGCCGACGGCGTGCGCGCCCTTGCCGTGCCCGGCTCACAGGAAGTCGCCCGCCAAGCCATCGACGAAGGGCTCGACAAGGTTTTCGATGAAGCCGGTTTCCAATGGCGCGAAGCCGGCTGCAGCATGTGTCTCGCGATGAATCCGGATCAACTTTCCGGCAACGAAATCAGCGCCAGCACCTCCAACCGAAATTTCAAAGGCCGCCAAGGCTCCCCCACCGGCCGGACGCTTTTAATGAGCCCCGCCATGGCCGCCGTGGCTGCGGTGGAGGGGAAGGTGACGGATGTACGGGAGCATTTGACATAAACGTGCTGCCGGCATCTTGCCGGCAGAAAAACCCACTGCCGGCAAGATGCCGGCAGCACAAAAAATGGCAGGCGAAATTATAAATGAAATCACCGGGCCCGGCATTCCGCTGCGGGGCAACGACATCGACACCGACCGCATCATCCCCGCGCGGTTTTTGAAATGCGTTACCTTCGACGGCATCGGCGAGCACGCCTTTGCCGACGATATCAAGGGCCTTGCCGCGAAAGGCGAAACCCATCCCTTCGCCGACGCCCGCTATTCCAATGGAGCCATCCTCGTCGCCAACAAAAACTTCGGGTGCGGTTCCAGCCGCGAACACGCCCCGCAATCCCTGAAACGCTGGGGCATCCGCGCCATCATCGCCGAGAGCTACAGCGAAATCTTCCACGGCAACTGCGTCTCCCTCGCCGTCCCGTGCTTCACCGCCGACCACGAAACTTGCGCCCAACTGCAGGAGACCATCGAGGCCAACCCCGAAGCCGAACTGAGCATCGACGTCGCCACCTCCACCATCACCTCTGCTGGCGTGACCATTCAGTTGCAAATCCAACCCGGCGCCCAAGGCCAATACCTCGACGGCTCCTGGGACGCCCGCGCCGGTTTGCTGGAAAACTTGGAAGGCGCCAAATTGGTCGCAAATAAATTGCCTTACGTTTCGGACTACGCTTGAAACGAATTCGGATTTCATTTTGCGAGAGCCGAGCTGGAGCACGCACCGAACACTAGCAGAGGAAGATAGAAGAATTGTTTGGATTTCCAATGGCTCCCCAATTTACCATTCAAGTCTGGTTGGCATCCGGCCGATTACAGGGCAGGGATATTTGAACATGTCAGACGACACAAATTCTTTGGACGAGCAACTGCGCCTGGCACGGGAAAAGGCGGAAGAGAAACGTCGGCGACGCGAGTTGCTGATTGAACTGGAGGCCGACCAGGCGCGTGAAGAGCAGGTGGAGGTGATCCAGCAGAAAAAGCAAAAGCTGGTGATGGACTTTCAGCAGCAAACCCAGCATCCTGAACGCGTGACCATGGAGGTGCTCAAAGATATGGTTCAAAAAAATCCCGGCACTCTCAGTCAAGCCGCACGCCAATGGCTGAAGGACTAAACGTCCCTCGCGCCCGACCCTTACCCTTATCCTTCCAGAACCGCCACGGCGCACGCGTGATCCTTCAGGTGGCTCAAACTGACATGAACGGTTGCCCCGCCCAAGCGGCTGGCCAGTGCCATGCCCTTGGCGTTGAGGATCACGTGCGGCTGGCCGGATTCACTCCGGGCAATCTCAGCGTCGTGCCAGCCGAACTTTTCGCCAATCCCAGTGCCAAACGCCTTGCCGATGGCTTCCTTGGCTGCAAACCGCGCGGCCAAATGCGGTGCAGGATGCGTATGTCCGAGACAGTATTCGATCTCCCCCGGCAGTAGAATCCGGTTCAGAAAAACCTCGCCAAAACGCTCATGGGAGTCGCGCACGCGGGCAACCTCTATGAGGTCAATGCCGATTCCCACGATCATCCGCGATAGCCTTTCATCAGGCGCAGCATTTCCTTCACTGCCTTGGACAGCCCCACGGATACGGCGCGACTGATGAGGCTGTGGCCGATGTTTAATTCCTCCAAATGCGGCACAGCATGCAGATGCGGAAGGTTTTCATAGTTTAACCCGTGCCCCGCGTTCACCCGCAAACCGAGGGCATGCGCATGGGTGGCGGCGGCAATCAGCCGGTTGAGTTCGCGCCGTCGATGGCGCGCGTTGACAAACTTCTCTGCGTAGGCCCCAGTGTGCAGCTCAATAAACTGTGCTCCCGACTTTGCCGCCGCCTCAACCTGTGCCGGTTCCGGATCAATAAACAGGCTTACCTCAATGCCCACCTCGTTCATTTTTTTGCACGTGCCGCGAATGCCCCGCAGCTTTCCAGCCACGTCCAAACCACCCTCGGTCGTCAGTTCCTCGCGTTTCTCCGGCACCAGGCAAGCCACATCCGGCTTGAGCCGCAATGCAAACCGCACGATGGGCGCAGAGTTTGCCATCTCGAAATTCAGGCGCGTATCCACCGCCGCCCGAAGCGCCTTCATGTCGGAGTCCTGAATATGTCGCCGGTCCTCCCGCAGATGCGCGGTGATGCCATGCGCGCCCGCCGCCTCGGCCTCCATCGCCGCCTCGACGGGGCACGGCTCGCCCTGCCGCTGGCCGCGATAACGTACCTGACGCAACGTGGCCACGTGATCGATGTTCACCCCGAGCTTCAGCATGGCCAGACGCTACGGCAAAACCCGCGGCTTGCCAACCCCATGCCCACGCGCAACACTGTTAAACATGCGCCGCCCCCTGTTCCACGCCGCCGCCTGGTATTGCGGCGGCGTGGTACTGGGCGAATTCCAGCCCGCAGCACCCTTGCTGCTGCTCACCTTTGCCGCCGCAACGGGCTTAGCCGTTCTGGCTTTTATCTGGATTAACCACGTGGCCGATGTGGCGGCGATGCAACGGGCAAACCTGTACGCCCACCCCGCGCGATTGGCCGCACTGTTCAGTGCCCGCCTGCGACCGATCCTCATGGCCTTGTTCCTGGTCCTTGCGGGTTGGACCAATCACGCGCTGCACACGTCCGTGCTGTGGCCAAACGACCTGCGGATGCTGGCTGGCGACACCCCACGTGATGCAACCCTTCGTGGCCGTTTGGCCAACACACCGGAACAACGCGGCAATCGCTGGCTGGCCAGAATTGATGCCGCAGCTCTGGCTGAAAATGGTGAATGGCAGTCAGCCAGCGGCCGGGTTTTAGCCACATTCTCAAAACCGCCAGACCGCGGCTTCTATCGTGGACGCCACGTTGAGGTGGACGGTGTTCTTACGCGTCCACCTCCGGCGGCGGCTCCCGGCCTGTTGGATCAAAGACGACTGCTCGCGCTACGAGGCATTCATTACGAACTGCGGACTGACCGCTTCACCCAATGGAACCTCCTCGACACGCCGCATCCGCCCAGACCCTTGAGTGATCATTTCCGGACATGGGCCATGACCAACCTCGCGCGCAGCCTTCCGGAACGGGATGAAGCCTTGGAACTTCTGTGGGCTATGTCTCTCGGGTGGAGAACAGCACTCACAGGCGAGGTCAAGATGCCCTTTATGCAATCGGGCACTATGCATCTCTTTGCCATCTCTGGACTCCATATCGGCATGGTGGCCGCTATTCTAGTAGGTCTACTGCGGGTATTGCGCGTACGGCGCGGACGCGTGGCTTGGATCGCTATCCCGATGCTTTGGTTTTATGCCGCCGCCACCGGCTGGCAGCCATCTGCGGTGCGCGCAACCATCATGATGACCCTCATCATCGCGGGATGGTCCCTTAACCGGCCGGTAGATCTGTTGAATTCCATCGGTGCGGCAGCGCTCTTGATTCTGGCTTGGGATCCCCGACAGTTATTTCAGGCCAGTTTTCAATTGTCGTTCACGGTGGTGCTTGCGCTTGCACTGGTGCTTCCGCCCTTGATTGACCGACTGCGCCCTTGGATTTCCACCGACCCCCTTCTGCCGCGCGCACTATGGCCCCGGTGGCGCCGTGCGGCCATGTGGTTGGCGTTCTGGGGGATAAATGCCTTGGCTGTCTCACTCGTAGCATGGTTGGCCTCAGCACCGATCATTGCCTACTATTTTCACCTGTTCACCCCCTCTGCCCTCCTAGCCAATGTCCCGGTTGTCACCTGCGGCATGTTTGCCTTGATGAGCTGTTTGGGGAGCCTTTTCACGGGCGCACTGTTGCCGTTTGTGTCGGAGTTGTTCAATCACTCGGCTTGGTTTTTCATGCGTTGCATGATGATCACCAGCGAGTGGGCGGCATCCCTGCCGGGTGCCTTTGAATTTGTCCGTGCCCCAAGTGGCTGGTTCATGGGCGTGTACTATGCGATCTTTTTCGGCTTGGGATCCGGATTTTTGTTCCGCGAAAAGATCCGCCGATGGACTTGTGTGGTTCTCACTTTGCTGGCCTTGTTCGGATGGCAGGCACTTTTGACGGACCGTGAAGCGGCACGGTTGACCCTGATCCCAAACACACCAGCTGTTTTTCAGGAATCATTCAGGGGAGGCCCAAACCTCCTTATCGACACCGGCCCGGCGGGCAGCATCAACTTCACGGTTCTTCCGGTTCTGCGATCGCGCGGGGTGGACGCGCTGGACAACGTGACCATGACTCATGGAACCAAGCACCAAATCGGAGGTTTCACCAACTTGTTTCAAAAACTTCCACCCAACGCAGTTTTCCGAAGCCACGCGAAAACCCATTCGCCCTACAGCAAGGCGGCCACCTCGTGGCTGGAGCAAAGGTCGAATGTGGCCCGGATTGTCAGTGCCGGGGATCACGTGGGGGACTGGAAGGTGCTGCATCCACCCAGGGATGAAGACCATCGTCGCAGCATCGACGACGCGCTGGTGCTCCGTGCGACCTTTAACAATGTACGCGTTCTACTGTTGGCGGATCTTGGTGAGCTTGGACAGGAATCTCTGGTGCACCGAATTGACAACCTCACCGCCGATCTGGTCATCACCAGTTTTCCAAACTTTGGGGAGCCGCTGCAACCCTGGCTGCTCGATGCCATCCAGCCCAAGGTCATCCTTGTCCATGATTCCCAGTTCCCCGTGGACGAACGCACGACCAAATCATTCCGCACCCGCATGAGCCGGGCAGGGGCAGAGGTTTTTTACACTACGCGTAAAGGCGGCATGCGCGTGGAGATCAAACCGGGTAAATGGCGAATCATCGACGCTGCTGGCAGGACGCTATGGCTGGACGGCAGACGGTGAGGAGGACACATCGTAGCAGGCCATGGACTTGGCATTGCGAATGAGCAGCCGACCATCGGCGATGACCGGATGATTCCACGTCCGAGTTCCCAGCGCCGCGAAACGGGCAATCTCAACAGGCTCCTCTGGAGATGCCTTGACTAGGGCAAGATCGCCCTCTGTCCCGGAAACAATCACCAGATGTTCACCGACCATGAGCAGTTGGCCATAGCCGTAGCGTTCTCCCTTCCATTTTCGCTGGCCCGTCTCGGCATCGAGACAGGCCAAGATGGTGTCATCAAGACCGTAAATAAATCCATCAAGGTAGACCGAACTGGAAAACTTATTTTTCATGAAACGGTTTCTCCAGAGTTCCCCAACGCTCCATTGGCCGCCTTCGTTCTTTAAGTCCAGCATGGCACATCCCTTGCCATATCCAGCACTGATAAAAACCCGGTGGTCATCAATGGCAATCGGCTGGGCGATGTTGTTGTTGTGGGAGACATCCCACGGAAAACCCCACAACACCTTGCCCCCCTCAAGCGATATGCCCTTGATGCCCTCCGCACCCGTGATCAGGATTTGCTTCACCCCGTTCAGCACGGCAACGCTGGGCGAAGTGTAGGCGCCCATCCCGACGGGGGATTTCCAGACCACACTACCGTTGGTCTTGTCCAACGCCAACAGAGAGTGTCGACTGCTGCCCGCGGGAACGATTAAAAGATCCCCCACCACCAGGGGCGACGCCGCCATGCCGAAGGGAAGATTGCCGCTGTCGGCAAGCTTGAAGACATGCTTTTCCCAATCCACCTCGCCCGTCTTCTCGGCGAGGCAAAACAAATGCCCCTCCGCACCCAGGGCAAACACCCGTCCATTGTCCCAAACGGGCGTTGCCCTTGGGCCAATGTCCCCCATCTTCCATTCGTCGTTGAACTCAGCGCGGTATTCGTGTTTCCACAACTCACGCCCCGTTTCCAGGTGGTAAGCCACGACGGCCTCTTTTCCTCGCCGTTGTTCCTGCGTAAAGGCGCGGCCGTTCGCAACCGCAAACGAAGAATGCCCTTCACCCGATGGTTGCAACCAAAGTTTCTTGGGCTGGGCTTGGTCCCAATCAAGCCGGATTGTTTCGCGGGAAATGCCATCTCGTTTCGCCCCGCGAAAGCCGGGCCATGGCGCACCGGTTTTAAACCGCAGACCATCTTGAGTCTGCGCCGCCTGCGCCTCGCGGTGCGCCTCAAGCTCCCTGTAATTTGCCGAGGCGCGGTTCCAAGTCCAAATAATACTCGGGTAGCCGGCTCCCCGCCATTCCACGGAGACAACGCCGGCTTGTTTTAAAACAAATACCACCACCCCCGCATAAAGCACCATGAACGCCAGCAACCCCCCCGTCCCTATGGCCTTTCCCAGTGCGTCACCCGGCATTCGCCAAAGCTGTACGATCCCCCAGGGCGGGCAAAGGTACGCCGCCAAACGCGAGGGTTGCGCGAGGGATTGATCCTCATCAAGACTGGCTACCTCCTCGGAAATGGAAGCATCAGCCTCCAGATTTTCATCTTCCGGAACAGGTCCACTTTTCTCCGGCGTTTCGTCGGCGCTCATTGGGACAGGTTTAGCGACAAACAGGATGTGCCAGCAAGCCTGTTCTCAAGCGAGAATCTCTTTGACAACGCGCGCGGGGCGGCCGTTGGTGAGTTTTTGGGATTGGCCGCCGTGGTGGAAGGTGAGTTGTTCGTGGTCTAGGCCGAATTGGTGGAGGAGGGTGGCCTGATAATCGTTGGCGGTGACTTTGTCGACGGCGGCGCGGTGGCCGACTTCGTCAGTTTCACCGTAGATGGTGCCGCCCTTGAAGCCGCCACCTGCGAGCCAGGTGCTGAAGCCCTGGCCGTTGTGGTCGCGGCCGGGTTTGCTGCGGGATTGCACGACCGGCAGCCGGCCAATCTCGCCGCCCCAATGGACAACGGTGCTGTCGAGCAGGCCGCGTTGTTTTAAATCGGTGACGAGGGCGGCAGTGGGTTGGTCGGTGCGGCGGCAAATGCTGGGCAGGCTGGCGTGGATGTTTTCGTGGTTGTCCCACGGTTGGCCGTTGAGGAAGAGCTGCACGAAACGTACGCCGCGCTCGACGAGGCGCCGGGCAATGAGGCAGCGGGTGCCGTATTCCTTGGTTTCGTTTTGATCGATGCCGTAAAGCTTTTTGGTGGCCTCGCTTTCGTCGCTGATATCGAGGGCTTCCTTGGCGGCAGTCTGCATGCGGGCGGCGAGTTCAAAGCTGGCGATGCGCGACTCGAGCGCATCCTCATTGGGCAACGCGCCGGATTGGTCGGTATTGAGATCGCTGAGGAAATTCAGGAAATTTTCCTGCGGTGTGCCGAGTAAATGTGCGGGCGCGTTGAGGTTGAAGATTCGCGGTTCCTTGGCGCGCAGGACGGTGCCCTGGTACAGGCTTGGCAACCAGCCGTTGCTCCAGTTGTGATTGCCGTCGACCGGTTTGCCGCCGGGGTCCTTGAGCACCATGTAGGCGGGCAGCTCGTCGTTTTCGCTGCCGAGACCGTAGGTGAGCCACGCGCCGAGGCTGGGCCGACCGATGACGCCCGGGATGCCGGCGTTGATGTAGCGGATGGAGACCTCGTGGCCGTTGTGGCCGGTGTGCATGCTGCGAATGAGGCAAAGGTCGTCGGCGATCTTCGCGGTGTTCGGCAGCAACTCGCTGAAGTCCATGCCGCATTGGCCGTGTTTCTTGAATTGCCACGGGCTGCCAAGGAGCTTGCGACTGGCCTCATTGGCGAAGCTGTACTGCACACTGCCGCCGTAGTCCATGCCATCGCAGCGCTGCAGCTCGGGCTTGGGGTCGGTGAGGTCCATGTGGCTCGGGCCGCCGTGCATGAACAGGGAAATCATCGCCTTGGCGCGTGGAGCGAAGTGCGGCTGCTTGGGCTTCAGGTCAAATCGGCGTTGCCCACGCGGGATGTCCTTGGGGGTGCCGAGCAGTTTTTCGTGCTGCAAGAGCCACGCCAACGCGAGGCTGCCGATGCCCATGGTGTTGCGGGCGAGAAACTGGCGGCGATTGAAGTAGTCGTTCATTATTTTTTAACTACAGAGGCACAGAGACCACCGAGAATTGAATGAGAAAAAATCTCTGTGGTCTCTGTGCCTCTGTGGTGAATTTTTCACGCCAAGAGTTCCTTCACCACCCGAGCCTTCTGCCCATCGATGAGCGATTGTTCCTGGGCGGCGCGTTTGTAGGTGAGTTGTTCGTGGTTGAGGCCGAAGAGATGGAGCAGAGTGGCGTGGTAATCGTAGTGATTGACGATGTCCGACACAGCGCGGTGGCCCCATTCGTCGGTGGCACCGTGAATATGACCGCCCTTGAAGCCACCGCCAGCGAGCCACATGGAAAAGCCGTAGGTGTTGTGGTCGCGGCCGGGGCTCTTTTCGTTTTGCACCACGGGCAGCCGGCCCATCTCGCCGCCCCAATGGACGACCGTGCTGTCGAGCAGACCTCGGCCCTTGAGATCCTTGATGAGGCCGGCAATAGGTCGGTCGATTTTTTTGCAGGACGCCGGCAGGGCGTTGGTGATATTGCCGTGATGATCCCAGTACTGGTTCTTGGTAAACACTTGGATGAACCGCACGCCGCGCTCAACAAGTCGCCGTGCGATGAGACAGCGCGTGCCGAAATCCTTCGTGGCGGGATCATCAATGCCGTACATCTTCTTGGTGGCATCGCTTTCGCCGGAGATATCCATCACATCAGCCGCGGCGGTCTGCATGCGGGCGGCGAGCTCGAAGCTGGCGATGCGCGCCTCGAGATCCAGCTCGCCGGTCTTTTGGCTGCCGGCATTCAGTTGGCCGAGAAAATCCAGAAAGTTTTCCTGCGGCTTCCCCTGCAATTCGGCAGGCGGATTGAGATTCAAAATGCGTGGTTCCCGCGCGCGGACGACGGTGCCTTGATAAAGGCTGGGCAGAAAACCGGGTGACCAATTCAGCACGCCTTCCACCGGGATGTTGACCGGATCGCGCAACACCATGTAGGCGGGCAGGTTTTGATTTTCCGTTCCGAGCCCGTAGGTGAGCCAGCTGCCCAGCGCGGGCCGGCCCTTGACGGTGCGGCCGCTGTTCATCGCGTGGATGGACTGGCCGTGATTGTTCACACCGGTGTGCATGCTGCGGATGAG
>PBLV01000009.1 GCA_002721895.1 Verrucomicrobiales bacterium | reverse complement strand
GTTTCCTCCGGCGTGATGCCCAATGGCAAGGCGTTCAAGACACCCCGCGAAATGAAAACGCTATTGCTCGAGCTGTACCGCGACGACATCGCCGAAAATTTCGCCCGCCAACTTTTCGCCTACGCCCTCGGCCGCAAGCTGCAGCCGTACGATCGTGTGGCATTGGAGCAAATCATCAGCGCGGCGAAAAAGGACGGCTACAAGACAAACACGTTCATCGAACAGATCGTTTTATCGAAGCAGTTTCGGTTCCGGCAGGACCGATGACGGGCCATAGGCCCCGAATTCTCTCAGCGCTTCTCGACGCGATACAAATGGCTGCCGGTGCGAATGATGAACGCATTGTCATCCACCGCCGGCGTGGCGAGGAGGGGTTGGGGAGCGAGGGCGCTGGTGGCGATCACCTCGAACTTGCGTCCCGGGCGCAGGACTGTGGCGACAGCAGTTTCGTTGAAAAAATAAATGCGGCCTTTGGCGTAAATCGGTGAGGCGGAGTACGCACCCTTGAGGCGTTCCTTCCAAACCTCCTTGCCGGTCTTGGCCTCGAGGCAGGTGGCGATGCCGCCGCGATTTACAAAATAGAGCAGGTCATCCACCAGCAACGGCGAACTGCGCTCGGGCATGCCGCGTTTTTCGCTCCAGGCAATGTGGGTATCGGTGATGTCACCCTTGCCGTCGGGGCGGATGGCCCACAGTTCAGGGTTGTCGCGGTCGATGGTGGCGAAGATGAGCCCGTGCCCAAAGATCGGCCGGGGCGCCACGGACCAGCCGCGATGGCGCATGTGCCAAAGCTCCTTGCCGGTTTTCGGATCGTACGCGTACAGGCCACGCCCGGCAGGGCTGATGAGTTGTTGGCCTGTGCCGCGCGGCACGAGCATCGGCATGCAGTACGCCTTGCGATGGTGCACGGGGAACTTGCTGTAATCGAGCGAGCGGGGCGTCTTCCACACCGTCTTGCCGGTGGCGGTGTCCAGCGCAACGATGTACTGCACGTCCCGTCCGTCGACGTGCACGATCATCGTGTTCCCAAAAAGCATCGGCGAACTGGCCGGTCCGGCGCCGGCTTCGTGGTCGCAATTCAAATCGCGCCGCTGCCAAAGCACCTTGCCGGTGGTGGTATCCACACACGCCGTGCCGTAGGTGCCAAAGTGCAAAAACACACGCCCCTTTTCGATGGCCGGCGTGGGCGAAGCGTACGTATTGTCACGCGTGATCCGCTGCGGTTTGGCGACATCAAACAGATGCAGATCATGCAGCACCTTGCCCGTATCCTTGTCCACACAAACGGCAAAAAGTTTTTTGCCGTCCTCCGTGGCCGTGGTCAGCCAAACCTGTTTGCCCCAAATGACTGGCGAGGAAAACCCGCGGTCATGAATCGCCGTTTTCCACACGACATTTTTCGTCTCCGTCCATTCGAGCGGCAGACCATCAGCCGCCGAGTGACCGTTCCCTCGTGGGCCTCGGAACTGTGGCCACGGTTCATCGGCCAGAAGCGAAACGGCGAAGATGAGAGTTAACAGCGTGCGCACGGAGGCATTGGAGCGTGATGCAGCAGGATTGCAAACTATTTGATGCGTGATTAGGTGATCAGAAACTGGCAACAATCCACTGTAATCCAAAGGGCTACAGTTTCATTAAGATGCCTGTTTGGAGCAATTACATCAAAATCGCGAATTGCAGTAGACGCTGGTAATATAAGGAGAAGCACACGCCTTAAGGCATATCGCGGCTAAAAATCAACCTATTCATATTTGTCCTCTTACATCCTGCCATCCTGACAAAATCTGCTGGTTTCATGGTGATTTCGAAAAAGGGTGGAGAGTATATCTCTCAAGCCTAATAAATGGGTTCTGATTCTCATCCCCCCATCTGTTTCTCTATGGTATTGTGGATCTTAGAGATTCTAGAATTAATCTTGTTGGGTTCAGGCATGTCCCAGACGCTCAGCCATGGATGCAACTGTACGCAGTTGCATCCATGACTTTAGTCTGTGTCATGATCAGAATCCTCTAACCATCCATTTGCCGTTCTTTAATGGTCGTGGTCGTGATCGTGATCATCTTCTTCAAGCCATGGTCGCGTCGCAAAAGGTGCTGTGAACCTTGTGTTTCCGCCCACCGATTTCATCATCTTATCCAAGCTACCCGCCAAATCAGCGTCATTGGATATTCTGGCCGAACCATCAATAAGAGCAATTTGGCCTTGGTTCTTATTCAGCATCGCCATTGTAATCTTCATCAACCCTGGACCTGCTCCATGATGCTCTTCGTGCTCTTCCTCGTGGTGCTCTTCGCCCTCTTCCTCGTGGTGCTCTTCGCCCTCTTCCTCGTGGTGCTCTTCTTGATGCCCTCCAATTTCATCTGCACCGCGGAAGCCGCCTGCTTCTACATCGCCGTCCTCCCAAAGAGTGACGCCATACTTTGCATTTGGCGTTGCTGTCCCCCAATTCCATTTCCACGGGGACACCTCACTGTGAGCATCAATGTTCCTTGTGCTCGCAATAATGTTATTGGGTCGGCTCGTAGATGCACCCAAGAACACGGCATAACTTTGCATGGCTGCCTCTGCGTCAGCCCAATCAAAGCCTTCAGCCTGCACTCCTTGTTGATGCATCACAACCTCTGGATCGCAGGGAGACATTAAAACCTTGGGCGTGCCCATGTCTCCTCCGAAGGGTTTCCATATCGTTTCAATGTTCAAACAATTTACACTTTTCCCGGCACCATAGGCATTGGCAACGCCGTTTGGAGGTCTGTTCCACGGCAAAATATCCTGCATGTTGGCAGCCTGAGCTATCGTCTTGAGGTTGTTCACGCACTTCACCCGTGCAGCCTTGACTTTTGCCTTTGCCAAGGCCGGCAAGAGCATGGCGGCAAGAATGCCGATGATGGCAATTACCACTAACAGTTCAATAAGGGTAAAAGCCGATTTGTTTTTCAAACTAGTTTTCATGTCTAATATCAATAAATAGGTTAGAGTTTAATTTAAGGCTTGGAATGCTCCAAAAGTGGGCACCAAAACCAATGGCGGAATCCGCCACTAAAACAGAATAATGTAACAGAAATTAAGCCGCGTATTTAGGCGGCTTTTTTGAAGAAAAGGGATAGGGTGGAGCATTAAAAGAGTCGGGGTCGAGAATGTAAGCCACATGCAGATTCTTGACACCAAGAAACGCGTCACCACGTCGCGATATTGCTTCTATCTTGACTAGCTCCACCGAGATGTTTGACGGCGAGCCATCATCGTTCTGGTTTTGCTCTTTCAAGACAATACAAACCTGACAATCTTTGTGACTTTCCATTAACCCAAAGGAAGATGAGGGTGAGTCCGCTTTACTAAAGTCAGGGGAAAGAATGGAAATGCCAAGTGCCACCAGATGCAAGAGAATCCACTGCAGCCCAAACACTGCTGCCAAAAGGCTGGCAGTGACTCTCATGGGCAATGTTATGCGGCTCTGCACGACTGCTGGACGGGCGGTGTAACGGTTCATGAGATCCTTGTCAATATATGAAATGTTACAATTCTGGCTTAACGGGAAAACATGCAGCTCACTGAAGGCCCTTGCGGCGGAGGTGTTCTGCGAACCAAGCGTTAACTGCTCCGCCGCGAACGGCTGGATGATAAGGTGCCTCCTTGGCAGGCAGTTCCCTGCGCAGTTGTAGAATCAATTGGGCGTGCTTGGGCGAAGCGGCTAGGTTGCTCCACTCGTTGGGATTCGCGTTGTGATCGCAGAGTTCCTCAGATCCGCCTTCAAAGCGGAGATAGCGGTAATGTTCGGTTCTCAGGGTATGGTTGCCGCGCGCATAGGTGGTTAGCGCGGTGAATCGCCAATTTGCGGAGAGGTTCTTGAGCTGAGGAACAAGGCTGTCCCCGTGGTTACTCTTCTTGGCCGGTAAGCCGCACAGCTCGAGTATTCTGGGATAGAGATCGATCAGGCCGACGGGTTTTGTGCAGACTTAGTTCGGTTTACCAAAAATTTCCCCCTGCGACTTGGCGGAAACGACAACCAAAGGCGCTCGGGTTGATTCCTCCCATAGGCTATGTTTGCTGACCCGATCCGGCGAACTTGCCGCCGTATTCATCAAAAGCCTTTGGGGCGCGATATCCGTGGGTGGTCTTTCCCGCCGCCAGAGTCCGGTATCCGTGATTGGCGAAATATTGCGAGACCATTTGTCCGTGGAAGAAGGTTTCATCCTTCTCCATTGGCTTAGCAGTGGGCTGTTGGCAAACAGCCGGTGGTGTGTGGATAATAACCGGACATTAAAGACGCCCTAGCCGGCCCACAGATGGGCCCCTGACAATGCGCATCGAGAAACAAGGCACCTCGTTTAAACAAGCGATCGATGTTCGGCGTGCGAACTTGCGGATGCCCGTCCATACAACCAACCCAGTCATTAAGGTCATCAATCGTGATAAAAAGCAGGTTTGGCCTGCTTTGCTTCGGCCCATAATGCAAAACATACCAGCAGCGATATTCGTAAAAAAGTTATCATCTTTCAAAAAATCCATCCCAAGCCATCGGCCACTCCTTTGTTCACAAATTCAAGGCCCGTTAAATCCACTCCCCTTTACTCGAAAATGTCCCGTTAATTTAAAGGACAAAAGCACAGCCTCTTCCTTGACCCCAGAGCCTATGTTGTGGATAATCTGCGGAGTACCGTCTTCCGCTGTCTTGTCGCTTACGATCATGATGTGCGGCCGGTTGCCAACCAGACAGGTTACCACGTCTCCCGGAAGATAGTTCGCCTTGTCTTTGCCTCCATCTACCATGAACCCTTGCCTTTTGAAAAAGGCGATCAGGTTGGGAACTCGCCGGTGATCAATGTTGGGATCGGGTTTCTTTAATCCCCAAATCGCAGGATACTGATTAAAGGCACGATTCATATCTTCATGCACCAGTTTCTGCAAATCCATCCCCGCCCCTTCACGTAGTGCCCGGATGACAACATCCGTGCATACCCCGCGTTCCCGGGGCACGTCGCCGCCAGGATATTTCAAGCGCACATAGGCAGGGTCATAAATCGTGGTTTCCTCAATCT
Source organism: Verrucomicrobiales bacterium (assembly GCA_002721895.1). The sequence goes on along the minus strand of PBLV01000009.1, from coordinate 60,806 downwards.
GCCTTCTTGCCGCCCGCACAATCGGAGGACTGGCATTTTCCTCGGCCTCCGCGATTTTATCACCGGCCGCAGAAGCTGACCTTATGTCAGGCACGGTCTCCATTGGACCGCAACCCATCCAACAGGCAGCCACGCCCCCGATCACCAAATTCAACATTCGAATCACTGTGAGAAACCTACCGTGCAAACCCAAATCACGAAATTGAATTTTCCGAGTTCAGTTTGGTTTCGAGATTCTTCATGAATTTAAACTGACCCTGAGTTTGGCTTGGAGTGATTCCGTTCTCCCGATAGGCTTCCGCCCGGCTGGAGCGAATCGGCCCGTTCGTTCCTGTTTCTTGACCAAATGAAACCAAGTGCACGCATGGCTTCTTCGATTGAGCTTCTGGAGCGGCTGGATGTTTTGTGGGGCCGAGGGGAACGAGTGGCGGCGGATGGAGTGTTGCAGCGTTATTTCCGGGGGCGGCGGTTCATAGGTTCAAAGGATCGCACGGAAATTGCCCGAGTGGTTTATGGGGTCTTGCGGCACGGGGCAACTTTGGAGTGGTGGCTGAAAAGGGCGAAGCGCAAGGCCTCTCCGCGGGGATTGGCGTTGGGGCACGCGGTTTTTCTGGATGAACTGGGTGAGGCCGAGGTGGACGTTCTGTTTGATGGAACCAAGTACGGCGCGACTCCGTTGGCACCGTGGGAACGGGCCTGGGTCGGCGAACATACCGGGCTGAATTTGCTGCATGCGGACATGCCAACAGCGGTGCGCGGAGAAGTCCCAGACTGGATGTTGCCAGCCTTGGATGAAGTCTTGGGGGATGATCTGTCGACGGGATTGGCCGGTTTGAACACGGTGGCACCGGTCGATTTGCGGGTGAATGTTTTAAAATCATCCCGTGATTTGGTGCTGGAAAATTTGCGGGCCAAGGGGCTGGAGGCTGAGGCGATGGAGCATAACGGTATTGGGATTCGACTCATGGGGCGAGGGCCCCTGCGGGAGACCCGCGCATTTCGGGAGGGTTGGGTGGAGATACAGGACGAAGGGTCACAGTTGGCCGCGCAACTGGTCAGAGCGCGGGCCGGCGAGCGGGTGGTGGATTTTTGTGCAGGCGCGGGTGGAAAAACGCTGGCATTGGCGGCGGCAATGGGCAATGAGGGAGAAATCTTGGCGTGGGATGTGGATCGACCGAGACTGACGCAAATGGAGGGCCGCCTGAAGCGCGCGGGAGTAACCATGGTGCGCATGCGAAAATTGAAATCGCGGCGTGATCCTTTTGTGGCAAAACACCACGGAACGGCGGACTGGGTGTTGGTGGATGCACCCTGCTCGGGCTCAGGCACTTGGCGACGCAGCCCGGATTTGAAATGGCGCACTTCGGCCGACGACCTGCAAATTGCCGTAGCCAGACAGCGGGCTATTCTTGCCGCGGCTGCTCCGTGCGTGAAACCGGGGGGTCGTTTGGTTTACATAACTTGCTCTGTTTTTATGGATGAAAACGAGCGTCAGGTGGATTGGGTGTTAAAGGAATGCCCGGGCTTCACGGTGGAGCGGCTTGATGGGGACCAAGGTTTTTTGCGCCTTTGGCCACACCGGAACGGCACGGACGGGTTTTTCGGCGCGGTTTTGCGCAAGGACGTTTAGAAGAACGCGGCGCGTTACTCCGCAGTTTGGAGAATTTTAATTCGAGCGCGGATTTGATCCCGCACGTCCTGCTTCCACAGGTGCCCCATGTGGCCGCCGTTCTCCTGGTACGTGTGTCGGTTGGGGAAATGGTTCCGGAGCCATGTCAGGTGCTCCGGCGTCAGCAGGAAATCATTGCTGGTGAGGAACAGGTGTAGGTTGCCAGCTTGAGCAAGAGCGTCACTTTGGTTCCGCAAATCGCTGGCTGCCGCCAAGGCGGCGGTGGTGACTCCCTCCCCGGCAAGGCTGGGCCCGAGCAGCTTGGCGTGGTAGTCGGCATAACTAAGCTCGTTGATTTTCTTGTAAAGCTTGGCGCGGGGAACCAATGGCCACAGGGATTCGTGATATTTCCCCGAGAGGATGGCTTGCCGCAGGGTCAGCCGGTAGCTGAGCCCGATAAGGTAACTGGCCTCCTTGTCCGTGAAGGGCATTTGTTGGCCAGTCTCAGCCTCAGTTTGTTGATTGAGGAACACCTTCACGAGCGCGGATTGGCGAATCGCTTGGGGATCCGCGTCGCCAGCCAGCGGCGCGCGGTACAACCGGTCAAGGACTTCCATGCCGTGGATGAGATCCAGCGGCGGGTTGATGGCCACCGCATGGGCGTGGGCATCGGGAGCACCGGCGGCAAGGTTTAGAGTGTACCAGCCGCCCATGGAAAAGCCGATGAGGGATGTGCTTTTAATACTGTCCGCGCCGAGGTCGGCTTCGATGGCGGCATGAACCTTGCCCAAGAGATCGATGTCGCGCGGAGTATAACCGGGAAGGTAGCCCTCGGGCGCACTGGTCACAAATTCCCAGTTGAAATTGTTGCTGACACAAACGACCTGATAACCCTCGGCATAAGCCATCTCGGCAACAGCCAACGCCCGTGTGCCCAAACGGTGTCCCCCGAGTCCAGGCAGAACATACATCAGGGGCGCGGGTCCGTCCTGCGCCCAGTACGAGTAGTGGACGCGGCCACGAAATCCCACCGGCTTCACGTGACGAGTGACGGCCCGGCCGCCAAAGCCTTCCGCCTTGGGCTTGGCATAAATGGACATGAGGGTCTGCACTTGGCCGGTGTCCTCGCCGCTGCCCTCGGGTTGAGCATCGCGCACAGCGGCATCGCGGCTGGCCGAGTAAAGCAGCCGGTACATTTCATAAGCGTCATACTCAGTGGCCAGCGTCTGGTCGATGGTGCGGGCGCTGAAGGAGAATCGATTGTACGCCATCGCCATTTTGGCACCGGGCAAAAGACTGGCGGGATCGAGAAAGACATTGCCCGCCTCTCCGAGAGCATCGCGCTCGGAACTGGGGCCAATGAGCGGCAGGTAAAGATAGAGTTGGGATTGCCAGCCCCATTTGCCCAACACTTGGCCCAACTCCTCATTGCCGGTACGAAGGCCAAAATGATTGGCGGCGGGATCCCCCAAGCCTCCGATGCCGAGGGTGCTGTTGATCAGGAACCGCTTGGTCTCCGTACCCGCCTCGCTGAACTTGCCCTGCAAGAGGCTGCTGACAAAGCGCATGGGGAAAAAGAGGTTGTTGCGAAAATTCCGAATGCCCTTGCGCGCCGGGCTGGGAATGATCCCGGTATAAAGCTTCGTAGCTGGATTGACCGCAAGGTGAAACGCGGTTTCATGGATGGCAAAGGAGAGGCGATTGATCGGCTCCAAAGGATCAGCAACGGTGGGCACCATCAGGCGTGCATCCCCTGGCTGACCTGCCTCGGGCAATTCACGGGGCGAAACACATCCCGAACCGCCGAGGATCAAGGCGGCCAACAGGGCAAGCATTAACAGGGCAACACTTCGCACGGTATGCATCTATTCCTTTCGCGGGAGAGCGAGTCCTATAAAATAACTCCGCACGGAAGGCAAGCCCTGCCTGAGCCTTTCCGGGCGATTTTCTCCTTGAATCCGAACTCCTTTGTGGGATGTTCCCCGTCCGCACAAAATGCCCACGTGGCGGAATTGGCAGACGCGCTAGATTCAGGTTCTAGTCCCAGCAATGGGGTACAGGTTCAACTCCTGTCGTGGGCACCATTTTTTATTTCGTCCACATGGTGTTGATGAGTTCCACGGTTCGATTCACCAAAACGTCGCCACCCTCCGGGCCCACGATGCAGCTCTGGATAATGGCGCTGTAACCGCCGCCAGCCGCGGCCTTGACGGTGGGCAGATACCAGCCGGTGGAGCAGGCGAGTTGCACCACAAAGGTTTGCGGCGCAAGGCTGCGGGTTTTCATGCGCAGACCGAAATCCAGAAACAGCTCGAAGGGATTGGTCGCCACCGCCACATCACCCAGGCGCAACACATGCAGTTCCATGGCAAACTTGGGGTTGGTCTGTTGCTCCCGGTATCGATTTAGGACGTGCTGGTTCCAGCGCAGGTGTGACTCCTCAGAGCTGGTTCGCTTGCCTTCAGGCTTGGCCAGCAAGCTTTCAACCCTTGCCTGTGCCCATTCCTTTTCTGAACGTGTCACCAAGCGTTTGGAAAGTTGGAGTGTCTCGACATGATGACCAAAGGGCACTTCGTTGCGAATGTCCTTTTTTACAGCGGGCAGGGCAGTATCGACCGCATCCAGAATGCGCTGGGCAATAACGACATCGGCGGCGAGATCGCCCCGGAGCTTTCGCATGCGAGCCTCGGCACCCTTGCGATACTGCACGTGCGGCGACTGGTCGCCGGCCGCGCCACACCAAGGTAGCACGAATACATTGGGGCCGTGTCGCTTGGCCATTTCCTTTCGCACCTTGCCCCAATAATCGCTGGAGATGTCGCGGGCTGACTCGCGCACCTGCGAAGGACAGGCGACATTTAGCACACAGCCGGTCAGTTCATTTTTGTCATTCCAGAAAAAAAGCATTTCGATACCGGTATCCTCCGAGCCCTCCGTGCTGAGAAAGGCGGGGATATTATTTCGCCCGTACATCGCTGCGGTGCCGCCGCCGAAGGGCGGTTGGCCCTGCGGCGCCCGGTAAACCATGCGCCGGTTGGAGCCGACAACGGCGTGCCCCAGCCCCCAGCCAACACCGCCGGGCGCACGGTTTTTCCAAGCCCGCTCAATGGCCGCGGCAATTTTTTGGAGCATGAAATCAACATACGCCGCCGGCTTCATCACGCCCGCATCATCCACCGTATACCAATCCATGGCGTGCGTAACCGGACCGGAGTGGGTGTGCGTTGCGTTGAGGAAAAGTTTCTTCAGGTCAAAGCCGGGCAGCCGCCCCGCAAGCATCTTGCGCAGTCGCGGCTGAAGGGAGTCAGCGATGAACACAAGATCGCACGAGACCATGATGGCCTGTTCAAGCGACTGACCGTCCTTTCGCGTTTCCAAGGCCAACACCGTAGCCATGCAGGGTGATTCCACCTGCTGGGAGATACGCTTGTAAAACTGGCCGGCCAAGGCAACAGGTTGCTTGGGCGTAATGCTGGTAATCGCCCAGCCCACATGGATTCGGCCGGCCGGAGGAATGGAGGCAGCAAGCGGATAGGCAAGGGCAAGTAGAACAACAAACAGATGTACGGATTTTCTCATGTGGCAACGTCCCGCATTCTAAAGTCGCGTCGGGTCCGGACAACATTTTTGTGGTACCTACGATTGCAGACACTTGTGTATCCCCAGCTCGAATCGATCTCATCAAAAAACCCTCTTGGCGCTCCTCGAGCCCACGGAAGCCGCTAAATTGACAGCGATGTTAGACTGGCGGAGAGATGGCAGCCGCCGGTTTCAACTTCGACAACACCTACCTTCACCTGCCCAACGTGTTTTATGCCAAGCTCCCGCCTGCGCCTGTGTCCAAGCCGGAAATGATCCTCTTCAACGAACCGCTCGCCACGGATCTGGGGCTGGATTTTTCCCAATTGAGGCCGGACGAAAAAGCCGCGCTGTTCGGAGGCAACCAAATGCCGAATGGAACGGAGCCTTTCTCCCAGGCTTATGCGGGACATCAGTACGGCCACTTTACTATGTTGGGTGACGGGCGCGCGATTGTCTGGGGCGAGCACGTCACTCAAACTGGGCAACGTTATGACCTTCAATTCAAGGGATCCGGTCCCACTCCCTATTCACGGGGAGGCGACGGACGTGCCGCACTGGGCCCCATGCTCCGTGAATATATCATCAGCGAAGCCATGTACGCACTTGGTATCCCCACAACCCGCAGCCTTGCGGTGGTTGCCAGCGGTGAGCGTGTGTACCGCGAAACCCCCTTGCCGGGAGCAATCCTCACACGCGTTGCCAGCTCACACATACGGATTGGCACATTTCAATACGCCGCCTTGCAACGGGACCGGGAAACAATCCAGTCCCTCCTTGACTACACCATCAAGCGGCACTACCCGGAAGTTGAAGGCGAGCAAAACAAGCCTCTTGCCCTGCTAAAGAGAGTCATTGAAAAACAGGCCGAGCTGATCACCCACTGGATGCGCGTGGGCTTTATTCACGGTGTCATGAATACCGACAATATGGCCTTGTCCGGTGAGACCATTGATTACGGACCGTGCGCCTTCATGGATGCCTATAATCCAGGAACGGTCTTTAGCTCCATTGACCACACGGGACGCTACGCATATGCCAAACAACCGGCCATCGCGCAATGGAACCTGGCACGCCTGGCCGAGACCCTCATGCCTCTCCTGGATGACGACACCGAAAAAGCAACCCAGCTTGCGGAAGAAGCCATCAACGGATTTGCCACAATTTACAGGGAAAAATTGCTCACCATGTTGCGTTCCAAGCTGGGCCTTTTCGGCGAACACCCAGAAGACGAAAATCTCATTACTGATCTACTGGATTGGATGAAGCGACAAGGCGCAGACCACACCAACACCTTTCTGAACTTAACCACGGAAGCCCCACCAAAAGGCAAACCTTATAACAACGAAAACTTTAAAGAATGGCATGCTCGCTGGCAGGCGCGTCTTGCTAAAAACTCGAAGCCCCTAAAAGACGCCCAAGCCTTGATGCGCGCCAACAACCCAGCCCTAATCCCGCGAAACCACAAAGTGGAAGAAGCCTTGGAAGCCGCCACGCAAGGCAACATGCGCCCCTTGGAAGACCTATTGGCTGCCTTAAAAAATCCCTACAACCGTCTTCCCGTCCATGAGCCCTATCAATTCCCGCCCACGCCGGAGGAAAAAGTCTGCCAGACCTTTTGCGGAACATAGCTAACAGCCTTGCAACTAGCACAACTCCAAAACGTTCGGTTGCCCTCGCAATGGAGCCTCAACCTTTTCGAGTTCCTCAAAGGCTTCCTCATGATTCCCCAACTCCAGCCAACCCTTAGCTGTCTGGAGATGAATTGGGTTGGTCCATGGGGTTAACCAGCCATAATGGCAGCCATAACAAACGGAATTATAACGACAACAACGATAGTTCCTACGACACATCGTTTAATAATCCTAAGTTCGGCCAGCTGTGCGAGGAGTATTTGTTTTTCTGTAAGGCTGGAGCCATCAATCTTCTCAAACCAGCCATCAGAGCCATCTGTGCTCCCACCTGATCGGGCAACTCGGCCATCTGTTGGTGCAGGTTGTTGTGTCCGCGCCTCATCGTCTACTTGCGGCTTTGCTGTTTGAGGCTGAACATAGTGAGGATTGGAGTATTCTTTATGATCGAAAAGCCCCCACCCACTATAGACATAAATATACGGGTGCGATGAGTTTTCATGCTCCCTCACCACTATATTAAATGCATCGCGACAGTTTTTTGCCTCAACAGTGAGGCCGATTGCGCCTTCGATTGTCGACATCTCCCACTGAACTTTATACTTCTTCATAACGCTCCAACTTTAGACAACAGCAAGCCACTGGCAAGGCGGCACGGTATTGACGCCAGCGTTGGTGTGAGTAGGATTGTGGGCGTGAAAGTCTATTACATCGTCTTGCTCGCCCTGGTGCTGCAGGTGCAACCCGTCTCCGCGGCGGATAAATTCCAGGAAAAGGAATTGTCGGATGCCAACTACGCGAAATGGCGCGATCATGTTCTGCCAAAAAACTGGGAGCTCTCTTACCGAAGGATACCTTGGCAGACGAGTTTCTGGGACGCGGTCATCGAGGCGCAGGCGAAGGATAAGCCGATTCTGTTTTGGGCGATGAACGGCCACCCACTGGGCAACACGTGAGGCAATGGTGTTAAAGACCGACAGTTAGTCTGGTCCAAGCGCGAAGTGCAAAAGCTGGCCGCCGAGTTCGTTGTGGTGGCCGATGCATGTGACCGTATGCAGAAAGATTTCTGTAAGGATGAGGACGCGTTGCTGTTTCGAAAATTTGCCAAGCAACGGACAATTAAAAAAGGAAATAGAGGAGGCGCGCAGGGACACTACGCGGTGACTCCCAGCGGAGAGTTGCTCGCCGCCAGTTCCAGCGCCAACTACAAGGTCCTTGTGGAGATGATGAAGCAGGGTTTGGCAAAGTGGAAAACACTTCCTCGTGAAAAGCGGCTTCTTGCCGAGGCGCCCGATCCCAAGGCAGCTAACAACTGGCGCCGGAAGGAGAACCTGTATCCCAACGATGGCCTAGTGTTGCGTGTGGTCGCCCGCGACCAGAAACGGGAGCGGTGGCCTGACTCAAATCTGGACTACGCTTGGTTCCGCAAAGGCGAGGCACGTGCCCTGCTTCCCGATAAACCAAAAAAAGGTGTCAAGCACATCGTGCCACGTGAGCTGGTGGAACGTCTGGCCCGCTTTCATCTGCTCGATAATGTTCATGCCCTCAATTACACGTTCTTCCCCAAGGAAGCAGTTGAGAAGGCGCAGCTAACATCCACCGTGCTTTCGGTTAAAGGCGATTTAGTATCGCTCAGATTTGAGGGGGAGACCCGCGCATCACTGGTATCCCCGAAGAAGATCGGCTACGAACCGAAGCTGCTGGGCCGCGCAACGTTTAATCTTAAGGAACAGAAATTCATTTCCTTCGAGTTGGTGGCGGTCGGACTGCGCTGGGGGTTGGGCAACTGCAACCAACGCCGCAACCCTACTCCCGCATTAATGGGAATCGTATTCACTCTGGCCGGCGATAGCCAGGCCGAACGTCTTCCTCCCGCGTTTATCTCTCGATATGGTTGGTAGTGCCTTTAATTATAAAAGACCAACCCTCCCGCAGAGAGTTGGGAGTTCCCCCGCTACCCCGGGCTAAGTAGATTTCAGACAGTGCCAACCAAACAATTAATCATCATCATTGCCGTCCTGTGCGTAATTGCACTGGGGCTGGGCTATTGGGTGGGTTTGCCCAAGGAGGTTCCAGGCAAGGCAAGCAGTCAAAACCCCAAAGGAGCCGCCATAACCAAAGAGCCCGAGTTTCTAAGGCAAGGGCTGGTGGCCTATTATCCCTTCAACGGTAATGCGAAGGATGCGACTGCGAATAATTATCACGGGTTTCTGGAGGGTCATCATCCCCCCATCCCTGCCTGGGCTGGCCTGTCGTTTTCATATCGAATCGGAATTACGGGCTGGTTCTGGGTAGGGGTACTTACAAAATTGACCCGCCCAGCATTGGCGGTATAGTCGGGGGCGAGGTCACTAGATTAGCGTCATGGAAGAAAAATCTGTATGGCAGCAGGTCTTCATATTCCTAATACTTTTTAGTTCTTTGCTCTATACTATCTATTTTAGGAAATGCCCGAAATGCAAACGTCGTTGGGCAATGAAAAAGACTGGGGAAATCAAAGGTAATACCGGATTCTTTGCCAACGAAGATTATGAAGTTGAGTATAAATGCAAACATTGTGGTCATCGTCGCTGGAACACGGTCAGACGCGATAGAGATGTCCATGAATAACACGGGTGCGAATATAAAAGACCACCGAGCGACAAGGAGTAACCCGGTGGCCTAAACCGCTACCGAGAGCCAAGGGTGTTCAGTCCCCAGTAGGGTGCAATCCTTTTGGAATGCAGGGTTCATGTAGCTAAATCAGTGAGCTTTGGGAATCCTGTTCTATTCACACTCCCCATTGACGCCAGCCTTGGGGTGGGTATGGTCGGTGGCGATGAAACCCACCTACCACGCCGTCCTACTCGCTCTGGTGCTGGGGGTGGGGTGTGAGGAGGATGCGGAAACGGGAACATCGCTGCCGCCAGAACTGACCAAGGCCACTTCAAGCAAACTCATTGAAGACCCCATCGTTGAGGCAGCGATTCGCAAATCTCTCAAGAAGCCCGAAGGCAAACTCACCAATGCGGATTTGAAGAAAGTAACGAGGCTGAATCTCAGTGAAAATCGACTGACTGAGTTGCCGAAGGGTCTGGAAAAGCTTACGAAGTTAAGGGCACTACATCTCGGAGACAATAAACTGACCGATGTGAAGGGACTGGAGAAGCTCACGCAGTTAACGAGGCTGGACCTCAGCGCCAATCAACTGACTTCTGTGAAGGGGCTGGAGAAGCTCACACAGTTAACGTGGCTGGATCTCCATTACAATCAACTGACTGATGTGAAGGGTCTGGAGAAGCTCACGCAGTTAAAGAAGCTGAATTTATTTTTAAATAACAATCTCACCATGGCACAGATTGATGAACTGTATGAAGCGTTGAAGATCGAAATCCTCCACAACGCCGAGAACTAACCCACTCATTTCTCCCAGAACATGAAACAGATTTTATTGATATGTGCGGTTGTGATGGGCCAATCCGTGTTGGCAAGGAAGGCCTTAATCGCCTGAGCGATCTTCACGACGTCCAGGTCAGGGGGAATACTCCATTAGCCGAACAAGCCTTGGAGTTTTTCTGTGTTGGTTAACTTTAGAGGGTATTTTTTACTGAACGGATGGTCTTCGATGCCGGCTAGTTCTCGTAATGCTTGATGAATATGTTCTGGGCGCGTTCGAATGCCATTTTTTTCTTCAAGGGAAAGAGACTTCGGATTGATGGGCATGAGAAATTGCTTTTCATCGGTTGCGCCGATAACACGGTTGCCTTGTATGTCTTTGCCCATGAACATGATTGAACCGATTGACCAATGATCCTTGCCCCGGCCTTTGTTGTAGGTGGGGGTACGGCCCATTTCGCTTTGTATAATGATGACCAGTTTGTCCCGAATTTTCAGTTCCTCGGATCGCTTAACCAAATAGTCGATGCCCGCAAGAAATTCCGGGATTAGTCTCATTTGGTCGGGATCGTTGTTGGCGTGACTGTCGAACTGGCCGATGGATATGTTTGCCGACACGCAGACACCTGCCTTGAAGCAGGAAAGTGCAATCTCCGCTTGTTGCGGCAACCGTCCTTTCGGGATCTTGTCTTTAATGAATGGGGTCGCGCGCTTGAGGGCTTTGGAATTGTTCTGGGCTGCATAAAGCATGCTTTGAGCCCGTTCCATGCGTGGCAGCTGAGGTTTTGCCAAGGAATCCTTCGCCCGGTCGTTCAAGGTTTTTTCGATCAAGTCTTGTGCAAAATCATCGTGGTAAGGCAGGCGGGAGATGCCCTGAATTGAGTCAGCGTTGGCGATTAGTTTAAGTGAAGAAAGGTACGGGATTCTCGCCATTGGGATCAGGTTTCCGGTGGCTGAGTAGTTTCCGAAGGTCAGGAATGTTAGCGGGGCCTCCGGCCCGCGACAGGCGGCGACAAGGGCGGCAAATGTGGGGTAAGCCAGGCTGTCTAGCTTTCCCGTGGCCATATATCGTTTGCAAGGCGAATGGTTGTTGATCGAGTAGTCGAGTCCGTTGAACACGAGTAGTTCATCACCATAGGCTTTGAAGAAAGCCTCGTTACTCATGCCATTTTCGGTATGAGCCGCATTTGGCGCATACTTGTGCTTTCCATGGGTCAAGATATCGCCCTCTTTATACAGTCGATTGATTCCGTTTACTCCTTTGGGATCCATCAAATAGGTTGTATCCCAGCCTCCAGAGGCATTGAAAACGACGTAGTAAGGACCTTCGTAAGGATCTGGCTCCTTTGGTTTTGCCTGAAGCAAGCTGGGGGCCACAAAGGGCACGGCCAACCCAAGTCCTGCATGGCTGCAAAATTCCAAGAAGTCTCTTCGAGATGTTGTTTTCGAGTTTTCCATTTATTCGTATAGAAACTCTTGATGGCGCAACAGGTAAGTCACAACAGCTCGCCAACCGCGAAGGGTGTAATGGGGGTCATTGACTTGCTTGCCCTTGATTCGGCCACAGTGATACGTGTCACGCTTATCAATGCCCTTACGTTTTGATGCTTCCGCTACAACAGCAGAGAGTAGATTGAAGGTTCGGTCAACTTGGGGGTCGTTCACCGATTGTTGGCGATCAAGTAGGTATGAATGCAGGTAAACGATAGCCTTGCGGATTTTGAGATCATCTTCGGGGCTTTTCCCAGGAACAACATCCATTTCAATCCCGGGGAACAACCGCCTTTTTGCAGGCTCCAGGAAAAAGTCCCGTGTAACGTGGAGGCAGGAGATATCGTTGGCCATGATTCGCTGGATTGCACCCATGGCCCCACTAGGCTCCGTCAAGCGTTCGGTCACGGATTGTGAGTTGATGCCTCCGTAAAGAATTTTCATCTTACTCTCCACTTGCCCCCATCGCTTGCCAAAGAGCGCTTCGATCTTTCTTTCCAGTTGTTCAGGGGATAACAAGCGGGCTACTCCAATATCGTGCAGCTCAGCTTCTCGGTGCGGATGAGTAATCACGGCGGCGAGGCCATCGGCACGGTAGAATGGTGACTTGGAAAGTTCCTTAAAGATCAGTTTCAGGTTGAAGTTTGCCTTGGCGAATTTTTTTGCGATCCCATTGATTTCCAGACGTTGCATCTGGTAGGCACGACGGCGTGGAGTAAAAAGTGGATCCTCAATATCTTGAGGTGGGCGCAAGGCTTTACGTCCGTTGAGGAGATACCAAACATGTTCGGTCATCGCTACGGCAAAGCGAGGGTCTTTTGCCGTACGGGAGGCCAGCCACTGTAAGGATCGCCATTTTTCTTCCATCGGCAGACTTTCCCCTTCCAGCCCGGGGGCAAACATGTCTTTGAACCAGCCGTCTTTACGAGGGCCAAAATGCCCCTCGTCATTATAGAAATCCTGAAACAATCCAGCAACGGGGTCGACGGTTCGGTGGCAAACCACACAATCCGCTGCTTGCATCCATGGAGTTTTGTATTGGGTGTCGATAGCGGCCGCATCGGTGACCTGATCAGCCAGTTCCATCACGTCAACACCAAGGAAATGCTGGTAGTACATGCGCGCGCGCAGCCGGTTTCGGTTGGTTTCGGTTGTCGGATAGCGGCGTAGATAATGAAACATGCTCAGTAACCCAGCATGAGGGTAGAAGCCTGTCTTGGATTCTTGCACACTGCCGTTCCTCGCCTTTAGAGCGGGCAGTTTTGCAGGTATGTATTCAAAGGGGTTCTTGGGATCCTTGAAATTGTTTTTCACCTGATCGTATATGCCATAACCCCTGGCTGAATACGGTGAAACCATGATGTAATCGGCCGTCATGATTTCTGTGAACGGGCGATTATTGCGCACCACGTGCGCAATCAATTCGAGCGGTTCGCCCCGGATCGCCTTGCGATACACCCCAGCCATATCCCAAAGCGCCTCTTGCCGTTCTCTCTTGTCTTTAATGTGGCTGAAATCGTGCTTTTGGTACCAGTGACGAGTCTTGTTAAAATGGTCGTAGGATAGGATTAATTCGCTATTGCCCTCGAAACCGTCGGTTAGAAAAATGTCATTAAAGCCCTCCTTTAGGCGTACGTAAAAGGCCTCCTCACTCATTATTCGATTAAGGATCGCGTTCAGCCCATCCAGCCCCTTTTCCTCAATGGCTTTTTTTTCGCTTTCATTGGGCAGGCGACCAGCCAATGAGAGTGTGAGGCGGCGCAATAAGCTGGAGTTCTTTAGTAGAGTTACTCCTTCAAAAAATGGTCGTGGTTTATATTTAGAAGCAGTCGAGCCGGGATCAGTCTTTCCATTTACTATGGCAACAAACCTTTCCAGAATTTGGAGGCCGGTTGAATTTGGTTTAAGCACTTGCTCTCCCTCATGATCAAGCTCTCCAATTGGCTTCATGAGCAATCTGGATTGTTGGCCTGGCTTGCGTTTCCCAGCCATTTTTGTGAAGGCCTTGAAGTTGGCTGCATGGGTATTTTGGAGTTCAACTCCCTCCAGAAGAATCGTTTCTTGCAGGATAAAACCGCTGTCCTTCGCTTCGCCCGAAGAATTATGACATTTTAGGCACGAGAGCTCTCCCACCTTGCCCCACACTTCATCAATAAAGAAAGAGCCGTGCTCCAATGGCACTACCTTGCCCCTGTCTGCTCCCGTCAAGGGAAGCCATAAACAGAACGTCAGCAGGANTGCAACCGNACGACCCATGGACACGACCGTACTCTTAATGTTTCCGCCGCGCAAATCAGAAACCACTCAACTGCTCCATCAACTTTCTATACTCGGCAATCACCGCTGGTGTGTTGTCGCAAATCCAGCGCATTGACGCTACCATTGGTGCGGCTGCCATAGCCGCAAATCAAAACCATCCAGACGATTACTCGGAAGCAGTCGGATGTTTCGGTGGGTTGCCCTTTTCTCATCCTTAACATAAACGGCGTTCAATCCGAGGAAGGCCATTTGTGCAAAAAGACACAATGGCAGTGAACACAGCCGTGAAAACGACGACTTCCTTCAGGGTTTCAACCCTGCCGAGGCTCCCTCCATTGACACAAGCGTTGGCGCGGGTAGGATCGCGGGCGTGAAAGCCCTAATTCTTTTGATGGTGGTGGCTTCTTTTGGGTGTGAAAAAGCCACGGCACAGGAACCGCTCTTTCGTTTTGGAGCCATTGCGGACTGCCAGTACTGCAATGCGACCAGCGCTACCAGAAAATACAGTCTTTCAACACAGAAACTGGCAAGCTGCGTGCAGCATTTCAACAAATTGGATTTAGCTTTTGTTGTACACCTTGGAGATTTTATTGACCGAGATTTTGGAAGCTTCTCAAAAGTAATTCCTATTTATAACCGCCTGAAGGCCCCGCATTTCCATGTGCTTGGAAATCATGATTTTTCGGTTGCTGATGATAAGAAAGCGCTTGTGCCCGCCAAGCTTGGCATGAAAAGTCGCTATTACGATTTCTCCCACAAAGGATGGCGTTTTATTGTTTTGGACGGCAATGATATTAGCCTGCATGCATATTCAAAGCATGATCCACGCACTGCTGCCGCCAAGGCTTTTTATCGAAAACTAAAGGCCGGCACGCCTTCATGGAATGGAGCCATTGGGAGTCACCAGATGAAATGGCTAGAGAAAAAACTTGAAGAATCTTCCAAGAACAAAGACCGAGTAATTCTTTTTTGTCATTTCCCGGTGTATCCAGAAAATAGTCATAATTTATGGAATGCCGCGGCTCTAAATAAATTATTGGCTGGGTATTCGTGTGTTGTAGCGTACATCAATGGTCATAACCACGCGGGTAATTATGGCTTAAAAGATCATGTTCATTACATCACGCTCAAAGGCATGGTGGATACGACTGAGAATGCGTATTCCATATTTGAAGTGTACGAGGATGTACTGCGATTGAAGGG
This sequence comes from Verrucomicrobiales bacterium, assembly GCA_002721895.1. Next base: position 45,659 of record PBLV01000009.1, on the reverse strand, counting down.
GGAGGGACGCCAAAGGGATAGGAAACTAACTATTCAATCTCAATAACCTTCATTGCTGCTAGTGACCAAAGATGCTGTGTAAAACAATGACATGACCCACACCAGCGTTGGGGCAAGGGCTTGCTGGTGAACATCCCGTGAAAACTAAAAAAAGCACCTCCACCCACCAAGGCTTCGTGTTAATTTGAACCACGTTGAGGGCATCCACAGATGAACTTAACCGGTCGAGAGGTCACCGGAGCAGCAACCCCTCGGGGAACCTCAAGGAAGATTGGTAGCCGTCCAAGGGCAGGTTTCGGCTTAATTCATCGGGCGGCTTTTTTTGTCCGTTAAATTCCACACTTCTCGCTTGCCGCAGCCTGTAAAGGGCTTGTTGATCGGCACCCTTTAACAGCATAGTTGCGGCATGAATGGTTGGATGCTTTTGCTGGTTCTCCTGTTGTTTGCCTCCTGTGGCAGTCAGCCGAAGATTGTGGGCAAGTGGGAGGTGGCGTCGGGGGGTGGTCAGAATGAAAGCTCGGGGCTGCTTGGGGGCATGGGGGATTTAATTGGGGGCATGAAGGTTTATACGTTCAAGAACGATGGCACGGGCTCTGTGCGCTTGGGCTCGGCTAATGAACCGTTTGAGTGGAAAATTGATGGGAACACACTCACACGGACCGCCACAAAGACAACCGCCATCATGAAGCAGCGGGTCATCACTTCCACTTTTCAGGTCGATGATGACAAACTCACCCTCACGGAAGCAGGCCAAGAAGTTGTCCTGAAGCGCAAATAAATTCCCGGGCAAGGGTTTAACCCAGCAGCCTCAACACAAGCTGGGGCATCAGGTTTGCCTGCGCGAGCATGGAAGAAGCGGTTTGTACGAGAATTTGCTGGCGCGCAAAAACCGTGGATTCCTTGGGAACGTCTGCGTCCACTATTCTGCTGTTTGCAGAGGTCAACGTGGTGGAGTATCCCCCAATCTGGCTGGACACCGATGTCAGTCGAGAAATATTGCCGGCCACATATCCGCTTGTGGCAGTTACATGATCAATCAGATTCGTCAGGGCCGAAACATAACTGGAGGCATTGCTGCTTGTCAGTGTTGCGCTGATTGTATTCACGTCGGTTGCCGAGGTAAGGGCATTGGATACCACGGTCATATCTGCCGCCTTCATCTGATACCCGGACGCATCGCTCGAATCCGTCACGGTAAGGCCTCCCCCAACTGTATTCACGTACGTAAGTACGTCATTATACATTTTTTTGTATAATGGAATTTGGATTGAAGTTGCCACGCTTGTGACTGTGGTTGCCGGTGTTGCAGCACTATCGTGATCTCGGAGAGTCACATCTGGATCCGGAGATGTATCCACCCACGTCTTTCCAGTCACAGTCGACCAATAGTCGTAAGTTGTTGTCCAAGCCGACCCGTCGTAGTCCGTCTCGGTGGCACTGCTATCGACATATTGCTTCATCTCCGTCGCCATGTCGGACAGAGCATCTCTTAAGGAGGTTAGGTTTGCCGTCGTGTTGCCACCGACCCAAGTTGTGTGCGCGGTTGTTAATGCGGTTAGTTGGGTTGAAATACGAGCATCTTGGGTATCAGTAGTGTCGCTGTCGCTGTTGAGATCCTTATCCGCCAACTCAACGCCTCCGAACAAACTCTTCTCATTATATTTTTTTGCCAAAGAAGATGTAATGGTCGATTTCAATTCGACAAATTCCTTGTCGTAATCGGCGATTTCAGAAGAGGTCTTGGTAGAATCGGTGGCCAGTGTCGCAAGTTCGCTCATCCGACGCAGCGCCTTGTCCACGGTTTTTAAGTACCCGTCCTGCGTTTGATTATATGAGGTCGCATTGGCCACGTTTTTTTGGGCCGCATTCAGNCGGGCGATTTCCGCGGTGAATTTCATGCTAACTGCCAGCCCCCCGGGGTCGTCTTCTGGCGAGACAATGCGCCGCCCCGAAGACAGCCGGGCCAGAGATCGCGTCATCGCGTTCGTCTGGTTCGACAGTGTCCGCGCGGTGTACGCAGCAACCGTGTTTGTCCTGATGACCATGGCGGCGGTCTCCGGATTGGCGGACCCGGACCAGACCCCTGGACTTTGGCGGGAAGAGAAGTTCAGCCATGGTCGAAGAAACGCAACCTCCGAACCGGGCGGAAATCCCATGTGCCAGCGGGATGGTTCAGGCTTCCTGAAAAATCGCGTTGGCGCAAGAAAAAAGCCTAGCGCCCCATCAGGCCAGAGAGCGACCCACCCCCCATGCGTGCCATCATCTTCTGCATTTTGCCCATCTTTTTCATCATGGCCTGCATTTCATAGAATTTTTTCAGCATCGTGTTCACCTCCGCCACCGACACACCGCTGCCCGCCGCAATGCGCTTGCGCCGGCTTGCATTCAATACGTCCGGCTGCCGCCTTTCGCCAGGTGTCATCGCGCAAATCAGCCCTTCCATCCGGCGCATTTCCTTCTCGCCCTTGGACAAGTCGGCCTCCTTTAACATTTGATCCCCGCCCGGCAACATGCCCAGCACGTTTTCCAGCGGCCCCAGCTTTTTCATCGCCCGCATCTGCTCCAAGAAATCCTCCAGCGTAAACGTTCCCTTCCGCAATTTCTCCTCCATTCGGCGCGCTTCATCTTCCTCGATGGTCTCGGCCGCCTTCTCCACCAGACTCACCACATCGCCCATTCCCAAGATTCGGCCCGCCATTCGCTCCGGATGAAACGGCTCGAATTCGTCAAGTTTTTCGCCAACGCCCATGAACTTGATGGGCCGCCCGGTCACGCTTTTCATCGACAGTGCCGCGCCGCCCCGCGCATCACCATCCAACTTGGTCAACACGGAGCCCGTGATGCCCAAGGCCTCATCAAAATGAGTCGCCACACTCACGGCCTCCTGTCCCGTGGCCGCATCCAGAACGAGCAGGATTTCCTGCGGCATCACCAGATCACGCAGCCGAACCAACTCCTGAACCAGTTCCTCATCCACCTGTAGCCGGCCGGCCGTATCAAAAATCAAGGTGTTCAAGTTTTGCGCCCGCGCCTCATCCAAGGCACCCCGCGCAATTTCCAGAACGTCCTTTTCGCCGCGACGCACGTAAACCGGCACATCCACCTGGCCACCCAACGTCTCCAGCTGATCCATCGCTGCCGGCCGGTAAACATCCGCTGCCACCAGCAGGGGTGAACGGCCTTGTTTCTTCAATAGCCGCGCCAGCTTGCCCGCGCTCGTCGTCTTACCCGCGCCGTGCAGTCCGCACAACATCAGACAACTCGGGTTTCCCCCCACCTCCAGCCTCGAATTGGCGGAGCCCAGCAGCCCCACCAGTTCATCATGGATGATTTTGATTACCTGCTGGCCCGGCGTCACCGACTGAATCACCTCTTCCCCCAGTGTCTTCTCCTTCACCCGCGCCAAGAACTCCTTGGCCACCTTGAAATTGACATCGGCTTCCAGCAACGCCAGTCGAACCTCGCGCAGGGCCTCGCCGATGTTGTCCTCTGAAATCTTGCCCAGCCCGCGTAGATTGCGGAATGCCGACTGCAGTTTTTCCGACAGGGAATCAAACATGTGGGCCGATGATGCGCGCAGAGCAGGCGTTTGACAAGCGCCGCCCCTTCCTCTACGTTTCCCGGCCCCGTGGTAGGATACCGAAGCGGTCAAACGGGGCGGACTGTAAATCCGCTGGCTTAGCCTTCACAGGTTCGAATCCTGTTCCTACCACCATTTTTTCCTTTTCGGCCGGGAAATGCACCAACCTGAAGCTGTAAACAACCGAAGTTTGCGCCGTGGGAGGGTTGAGCGCATGATTACCAAAAGTCCATGGGATGGCTCGACAAATTGATGCGATCGGAACCGGAACAAAATCCGGAGCCCACCGCTGTCACTCCCGATGAAGAAGCCCCTGTCCCCGAGAAATCGCCGCGGGAAAACATCCCCGAGTCAGACCCTGAGACCGACGCCCGGCCCCAGGATGCCGGCCCGCCACCACAGGTGGATCCTTTTTTAAAGGCGCTGGAGAAACACGGCAAGGACATCGCCGGGGCACTCCATGCCGTTTGCCGCCGGATGGATTACAACGATGATGCGGAGGTTTGCCTTGCGTATTTTAAATACAGTTTCAAGGTCTCCGACGAAGGCTTCGAGCGGTTGGCGGAAATTGAGTCCCTAGAAAAACTGGACATTACAGACACCGCCATCACCAACGAAGGGCTGAAGCACCTAGCCACGCTTCCCAAGTTGCGGGACCTGATTGTCGACGTAACCGAGGTCGGGGATGACGGCTTGGAATGCCTCCGGGAAATTCAGACCCTGCGACGCCTCTCGCTCGCCGCCACCAAGGTCAGCGACATCGGCCTCAAACATCTGGCCGGCCTGACGCAACTGGAGTCGTTGAATCTTTCCGGAACCAACATCACTCATCGCGGGCTGGTTCATCTCAAGGGCTTGTCTAATCTACGGCATCTCGACCTGAGCGAAAATGAAATTCGGGATGAAGGACTGGAGAACCTGAAGGACCTGTCGCGGCTGGAGTTTCTCTCCTTTAACGACACCCGCGTTTCCGACCAAGGCATCCGCCATTTCAGTTCGTTCAAGGATTTAAAATACTTCAATGCAAAGCGCACCTTTGTTTCCGACAAACAGATCGCCAGGCTCATTGAGTTGATGCCTTTCTGCAAATTTAACAAGGACTAGCCGGCCAAACCCGCTTGCCTCGCGGTCGGCTCCCTTTTTATCATGGCGCGACACATCACCACCGCCCATGCAGTCGTCGTGCCAAAAAATCGTTGATGCCATCTGGTTCAGAAACGCCATCTTGGGCGTCATCCTGCTCGCGGGCGTAGTGGTCGGCCTGCAAACCTATCCGTCCCTGCGCGAATCACACGGAGATCTCCTCACCGGACTGGACAAGGCCATCCTTGGAATATTTATAATTGAAATTATTATAAAAATGGGCGCACATGGTCGCCTGCCGTGGAAGTATTTCTCCGATCCATGGAACGTGTTCGATTTTGCCATTGTTGCGGTGTGCCTAATTCCCTCTGAGTCGGGCAGCTTCGCGGCAGTTTTACGATTGGCCCGCGTGCTCCGTGTGTTGAGGCTCGTCACGGCCTTGCCCAAGCTTCAAATTCTGGTGGGGGCCGTTTTGCGCAGTATTCCGTCCATCGGCTACGTTTTTCTTCTGGCTGTTCTCCTTTTCTACATCTACGGGTGTATGGGAACATTCCTGTATTCGGAAAATGATCCCCTCCATTTCCGCAATCTCCAAACTTCCATGCTTTCACTTTACCGGATTGTGACCTTCGAAGCATGGACTGATATTCTCTACATCAACATGTACGGGAGCAACCATTTTGGCTATGACGAACAAGTTTATAAAACCCTCCAATCAGTCGGGATCACACGCGACATGATACGCTCCGAGGCTTCTCCATATGGGGCGGTCTTGTATTTCGTTAGTTTCACCATTGCGGGTGCAATGATTCTGTTCAATCTGTTTGTAGGCGTGATGATTAATGGGATGGAAGAAGCAAAAAGAGAACAGGAAAAATTCGCAGGCCCTGAGACCAACGAAACCGTCACCCGGAAAGATTTCGTGAAAATAGAAAAAAATCTAACGAAGTTGAGCGAAAAAATTGATGCTCTGTCTAACAAAAAACATTGAACTGTTTCTTGTTGTTTTTACTATATCGTTATAGGTTGTTTTTTGTGGCTCTTTGTTCTTTTCCTCGCTTCATATGGACCAAAACGAGACTCAGATCGGAAGGGGAAATCCCGGAAATCCTGGACGCTTGGCCAACGGTTGCTGGCTTGTGCTTGGCCAATTTGGATCGCGCTTCATTTCTTAGACCTGTAATTGCTTCGTAGTTCAGCCAATCAGGAATTTTCTTTTCCTCCATTGACTTGAGGCGAGCCACCTCCTGCTCTTGGCGCTCAACATATCCCGCATACTTGATGGTAATTTCCACCTGCTCAACCTCTTCGCTGGTCAGCGATTTATCGTGATCCGCCAAATCTGAATAGGAGATTTCCGGCCGCCGAAGAATCTGGGCCATGGACACTGCCCCAACATGGGTGGATTCAAGCCGACTGATTTCCAAATTGACGGTCTTTCTTTTTTCCTGAAATCTTTTAAATAATTCCGATTTAATCAAACCTATATCGTTACCGATATCACATAATCTCATATCAGCATTGTCTTGGCGAAGCATTAGTCTATATTCCGCTCTGCTTGTGAACATACGGTATGGCTCGTTAGTTCCCTTGGTGATCAAATCGTCGATCAGTACTCCGATGTATGCCTGATCCCTCTGGAGCACCACCTCGCCCTTTTTGAACACTTTACGAACGGCATTTATCCCTGCCATCAGCCCCTGTGCTCCGGCTTCTTCATATCCGGACGTTCCATTGATCTGACCTGCCAAGAATAGATTTTCGCACTGCTTGGATTCCAAGGTCGGATTCAGTTGATGCGGAAAGGCAAAATCATATTCCACAGCATAAGCAGGCCTCAGAATTTCAGCCTTTTCACAGCCGGTTATTGTTTGAATTAAGGCAATCTGGACCTCAAAGGGAAGGCACGTCGACAATCCGTTAACATAGATTTCGTCTGTCGCAACCCCCTCAGGCTCAAGAAAGATTTGATGCCGTGGCTTGTCCTGAAACCTAACGATTTTATCCTCTATAGATGGGCAGTATCTTGGTCCGACCCCTTCGATTTCACCCGAATACATCGGCGATTTATGGAGATTCTCCCAGATGATCTCGGCCGTTCTATCATTCGTCCACGTAATCCAGCACTTCAATTGCCCATTGATTTGATCCAGTATTGACCCAGGAAGAAATTCAGAAGCATTTTCACCAAGCTGGACTCTCGAGAAATTCTCTTGTTCCACGTGGAACAAATCCTCCTTCCAAAATGAAAATGATGGGGGAGGGGAATCTCCAAGTTGATCCTCGGTTTTCGAAAAATCAATGGACCGCTTCAACAAGCGAGGGGGAGTTCCTGTTTTCAGGCGGCCAAGCTCAATTCCCAATGCTTTGAGAGATCCAGACAATCCGGTAACTGCAGCCTCGCCCGAGCGGCCTCCTTTTTGCTTGGCATCCCCAACATGCATCAATCCCTGTAGAAATGTGCCCGTTGTCAAAATAACGGTTTTCCCGTGATATCGAACACCCAAATTGGTTTCGATTCCGAAGGCCTTTTGATTTTTGTGCAAAACCGATTCAGCTTGGCCTTGCTGTATGGTTAGATTTTTCTCCCGCTCACACACCCATTTCATCCGAAATTGATATGCCTTCTTGTCGCACTGTGCTCTTGGCGCCCATACAGCCGGCCCTTTGGCCCTATTTAACATGCGAAACTGAAGTCCCGTCATATCCGTGCATTTCCCCATCTCACCTCCCAGAGCATCCATTTCCCGGGCGAGGTGCCCCTTCGCCAATCCGCCTATCGCTGGGTTGCAGCTCATCTGGCCGATCGTGTCCACGTTGGTTGTCAGCATAAGCGTTTGGCAACCCATCCGCGCCGCAGCCAAAGCAGCCTCAATGCCTGCGTGACCGGCCCCAACGACAATTACATCAAATTCCTTGGGGTAAATGAACATTAGGCCATCCCCGGAATCATCTCATCGTTTGCGGTTGGAAGTGCATATTCCGCGTCATAGGAACCGCTTCCATCCTCTTTAACCAGTCTCCCATTTGCAGACAAATGTTCACAGATCTTATAAATGGTCTCAATTTCCTCAACATTCTGAGTTTCCATTGCCAAGTCATCAACGGTCATTGCGTGCCCGCCTCGCCGCATCAAACAATCAATGACCTGTTTTTGAATCCCAAGCACCGTTTCCGCCGCCTTTTTGCCAGCCTCAACCCCGGGCTGATGGTAGGCATTGACCCCGATTAGACTCGCATAAAGTCCAACCGCTCTCTCATAAAGAGCTATCAGGACACCCACGTGGAACGGTGTAACTTCATCCACAGTGATTGTAATGGATTCCCTGCCATTTTCAAAAAGCGCTTTTCTGGTTCCCTGAAAAAATCCACTCAAATAATCTCCGGACGTTATCCAAGGATCCTCGACATAAACCTCCTCCCCCGAGCGATCTCTCAAAACCTCAATAAAAGTGACAAAAAAATTGGGAACACCTTCGCGCAATTGCTGAATATACGCGTGTTGATCCGTAGATCCCTTGTTTCCGTACACGGCAATCCCCTGATTAACCACATTTCCCTCCAAATCCTTCTCCTTGCCCAACGACTCCATAATCAACTGCTGAAAGTATCGTGAGAGCAACTCCAGACGATCTTTGTACGGCAAAATAACCATATCCTTCTCCCCCCGCCCATGGGTTGCATGGTGCCAACCCACGGCCAAAAGTGCCGCCGGATTGGACTCCAAATCTTCCGTACGGGTAAGCGAGTCGCACCTTGATGCACCCTCCAAAATTCCGCCAATTTCAATCCCCTGTAGCGCAGCCGGCAACAATCCCACTACCGCAGTCTCACTCGTCCGGCCGCCCACCCAGTCCCACATTGGGAATCGCTTTAACCAGCCTTCATCAATAGCAACTTTATCCAGTTGACTCCCTTCGCCCGTCACGGCCACTGAATGTTTCCCGAAATCCAACCCGGCTGCGTCATAAGCATGTTTTGCCTCCAGCATTCCATTTCTCGTTTCCTTGGTCCCCCCAGATTTTGAAATAACGATAACAATTGTTTTTGACAATCCATTTCCAATTTTATTTAAAACTATATCGTTACCGTCTGGGTCTGTATTGTCAAAACAGTATAATTCAAGCTTTTTCGTTCCGATATCACCCAGGGCGTGGCTGACGAATTGGGGCCCAAGTGCGGACCCGCCAATTCCGATTAAGAGCATGTTCTCAAACTCTCCGCCTTCTCCCTGTATTTCCCCCGCGTGAACTGATTCCGCAAATGCTTTTATATCCTCCAGAGATGCGTCGATAGAGTTTTGAATTTCCTTATTGGGAGCCAATTTGCTGTTGCGCAACCAGTAGTGTCCCACCATTCGGTTCTCATCCGGATTCGATATGGCTCCCTCCTCCAACTCGCGCATGTCCACAAACGCCTTTTGCATGGGCTTCGCCATGGATTCAAAATAGTCGTCGGCAAAGTTCAGCCGGCTCAAGTCCAGTGCCAGACCAATTTCAGGATGGGTGGAGCGCCGGCGCTTGAAGCGCTCCCACAATTCAAGTGGATCCTTTGTCATGGGTTGGCGAGACCATAAGGGAGTCCCGTTCCTCAACAAAAGCTTTTTGCGAAACACCACAAGAAGGTAATATTAATTTAGTTTGTTTCTATCTTATTTCATGGGCTGCATTCGGTTTGACCCAGACGTCATGAACTGTTAGCATGCGCACATGGCGAATCTGGAACTGCGACTTGGGCTGTTGGCGCTGCTTTTGCGTGGCGCGGCGGTCGGGGCTCGGCGGTAGTCGCCAGTGACTTTTGAAACCCCACCGTCGGCGCCGCCACGGTGGGGTTTTTTGTTTAACATCCAACAAACGGCGGGCCGGGAAAGTACAGACCATGAGCAAGAAACGCGTGGTTATTTTTGACACAACGTTGCGCGACGGCGAGCAATGCCCGGGCGCCTCCATGAATCTTCGCGAGAAGCTCGCTGTGGCGCGCCAACTGGGCCACCTCAAGGTGGACGTGATTGAGGCCGGCTTTCCAGTCATCAGCGAGGGGGATTTTACTGCCGTACAAACCATTGCCCGCCAAGTCAAGGGGCCGCAAATTGCCGGCTTGGCCCGGTGCGTGCCCAAGGATATCGATGCCGCCGGGGCTGCCGTGAAACCTGCCGGCAAGCGCGGCCGCATTCATGTGTTTCTGGCCACCTCAAAGATTCACCGCGAGCACAAGCTCGGCAAGGCGCAGGACGAGATTTTAAGGCTCGCCGTTGAGGGCGTGAAACGCGCGCGTAAGTACGTGAAGGACATTGAGTTTTCCCCGGAGGATGCCTCCCGGACAGAGCCGGATTTTCTCGTGGAGATTTGCCGCGCTGCCGTCCAGGCGGGTGCCACCACGGTGAACATTCCTGACACCGTGGGCTGGGCTGTGCCCAACCAGTTTGGCGGACTCATTGCCCACCTGCATGATTCGGTGGAGGAGTTTCAAAGCGGCAAGGCGGTCATCAGTGTACACTGCCACAATGACTTAGGGTTGGCGGTGGCCAACTCATTGGCGGCCGTGCAGGCAGGCGCCCGTCAGGTGGAGTGCACGGTCAATGGCATCGGCGAACGGGCAGGCAACGCCGCCATGGAGGAGGTGGTCATGGCGCTGAAAACGCGCAAGGATTTCTTCGGCCGCCTCACCTGCGGCGTGAAGACCAACGAAATTGTCAAGGCCAGCCGCATTGTGTCCGGCATGAGCGGGCTGAATGTGCAAAGGAGCAAGGCCATTGTCGGGGAGAACGCCTTTGCCCACTCCAGCGGCATTCACCAGGATGGCATTTTAAAGAAACGCGAGACGTATGAGATCATGGACCCGCGTGATGTCGGCTGGGGCCAGACAGAACTGCCACTAACCAAGCACAGCGGCCGGGCTGCGGTAGCGGCACGCCTGAAACATCTGGGTTTTAAAATGGACGACGCGGACGTAACGGCGATCTTCGCGCACTTTAAGGAAATCGGCGACAAGAAGAAGTTTGTCTATGACGATGATCTGGTAGCACTGGTTGAGGGGCATATCGCGGAGGTTCCGGAAACGTGGAGCCTGGATTATCTCAATGTCACCAGCGGCAATCAAACCGTGCCCACCGCCACGGTACGCCTCACGAAACAGGCACGACGCAGGACTGATATCGCTGAGGACGCGGGCATTGGGGACGGCCCGGTGGACGCCGCACTGAAAGCGATTGATCGCATCACGGAAACTCGCGGCAAGTTGATGGATTACTCCCTGCGCGCCGTTTCACAAGGCAAGGACGCGCTGGGTGAAGTGACAGTAAAGGTGGATTTTGGCGACGGGGAACTGATTGCCGGACGCGGTGCCAGCACGGACATTTTCGAGGCGAGCGCGCGTGCTTACCTGAACGCGGTCAACCGCCACCTGAATAATTCAAAGGCCCAGCCGCGCAAGCGCAGGCGTCAGCCGTAATCCGCCTAGACCAGCGAGCTCAAGCTGGAGCTATCCATCAGGGCACCGGTGTTGCTGGCAGCAAACTCGAAGGCCGTTTGCAGCGAGCCGATGCGGGCAAAGGCTTCAGCGTTGTTTCCCCCCGTGGCATTCAATTCACTGGAGAGATTGCTGGCGATCTTGTTGAAGGAGCCGGAAACCGCTTCATTCGTGGGTCGAGCCTGCATGGCCCTTTGGGTTTCGTGATGCCAAGATACCTCGGGCGTGGAAGGAGCGGACGGACGAATCGCGGCGGGCTGCTGTTTTTGATAGGCATCAGCAGCGGCATGGCGCACAGCCTTTCGCGGCGGCGCGCTAATTTGCCGAAGCTGCAGATCCTGCGGTCGCAGCGCGCCATTTATGCCCATTTCACTCATAGCCAAGGACGGTTTGCGATTCGCTGGCCGGAGTGCGATCCGCCTTTTGCGGCCCGCGGGTGAGAGAGTTTTGTTCCTGCCAGACTTCGCTTACCTGCGATCAATATTGCACCGTGGCTCCCGTTCCGCAAAGGGAAGCATGTAGGGGAATCCCCTATCGCTGAAAAGCCGCTGAAACAAAAAAATCCGGCGCATATACACCGGAAATAGGCCCACACTTTTTTCGTTGCCAATCTTCACATCCGGCAGCGATTCTGCAGGGAGCACCTGTGATGGCCGGGCCAGTTGTGGTGCGGCGTTTTCCCATTCTCCTTCATTCTTCGAATCTGCCACTTTTCCAAACGTTCCGCCGTCCCAGCAAGGACGATGGTAAACGACATAAAAAATAGAATCGTAATGAACATGGTATCGGAATCGTGAGCTTAAATTTGATCTTCCAACACGATGCTGAGAATGAATGTTGCCACGCTGATAACCGAGAGAACGGTCATCATGACAAGTAGTGTGTTGAGGACTTTATCCGTCTTGTTGGTCTCGTTCTGAATATTCATGTTTCCTTTGTTTGCAGCCTTTTGGGCCCAATGTTCATCTGTTCTGCGCTAACACGGGTGCATTATTCATCCAGCAAACGACTTCCCCCACTTTATCCAGCTGCGGGAATTGCTTATTCGCCCTCATGAATGCCTGCATTTAAATCTTTCCGTTCGCCGGGCCCAAAGTCAGGCCACATCTTGGAGGTGGAGACTTGTCCGTATAAAGAGAGTCGACGAATGGGCACTCTTGAACGCAGTCTGTAGCGTGCCCATGTGAGCCAGCGCTCCATAGGAATCACTCTTGCGGGAGCTGAGATCCACTTTCAAACCCTTGACGAATGTTTCCATTCTGCCCGAAAAATTTGGGTCTGCTCCTCGTGCGGAGAACGCCTGCGCGGTGTCCCAAGGAATTGATGTCACTCCCTTGAATGATGGGGCAGAAGCATCCGAAGCTCTCCTGGGGGCTCGATCCAAGGCGACACCCATCGAGTTGATGGAAACCGTACTTGTGGCCGCTGAGATATTCATTTGGTTAACCTGTTTCGTTGAGTCCCCCGCAGCGGCAGCATTCCAATGCGAGACACCGCGGGGGACATCTGCCAGCCATTGGGTCACCCGCATTCAATATGCCGCCGCGAATTCATTTCGGCAAAGTGACAATCATAAGGGAATTTCCTATTCCGCATGAGAATTTCGCCTAAAAAATGAGGCTACGATCCCCGCTTTAAATTCATCCCGCCTTCATAAACCCACCGATAAGCGGCATGACTCAGTTCCGCGGAATTTTTAACCGCGAGCTTGCGCCGGATGTTGGTGCGATGGGCCTCCGCTGTTTTCGCGCTGATGGACAACTGCAGCGCAACTTCCTTCGTGCTGTTGCCATGCCCCAGAAGCTCGAACACCTCCAGTTCCCGGTCCGTCAGAAACTCGACGCCCTCCACGGTTCCTGATTTTTCGCGTTCAGGAAGATTGGGGGGCCGATGCGTCAGTTGCTCCGGGCGAAAGATCATTTGGCCTTCAAAAACTCTCCGGATCGCGTCGGCAATTTCCTCTCCACTGGAATCCTTGTTCAAATAACCATGCCCACCAGCCTGAATGACACGCATCGCATAAACCGAATCCTCATGCATCGACATCACCAAGATCCGCACTTTCGGCATCATGCTCTTCAGGTCCTTGATCAATTCCAGCCCGCTGCGCCCGGGCATGGAAATATCCGTGATGACCAAGTCCGCGTCTGAACCCATGATCCCTTCCAATGCCTCCCGCGCATTGGCGGCTTCTCCACAGACGACTATGCCCTCAACACTCTCCAATATGGCCTTCAGTCCCATTTGGAACGCCGGGTGATCATCCACCAGAAAGATCTTTTTCCGTGTTTCCACGGGAATTTTCGCGACAGATTTTCGCGTACTTCTTTTTCTTTTCACTGTGCCCACCATGGTTCTACTGCCTTTCGCTGACTGCATTATCCCGCAGTCGCCGCGATTGAACAAAGCGGGACCGCTACGGGTTTTGCCTATCCTGCATCGTGCAGGCGATTAGCTTGAGAAGAGAAGAAGTTGGCCTGCGCGGGCGGATTTACCCTCGCTCATGAATCCAACGGTATGCAGCGTGAATCAGTTCCGCACTGCTTCCACACCCCAATTTCCGCCGAATGCGGGATCGATGGACTTCCGCGGTTTTCACCCCCATGCCCAGTTCGTCGGCCGTCTCCCGCGTGCTCCGGCCATGACCAAGCAGTTCAAAAACCTCCAGCTCACGGTGGGTTAAAAATTCAATCCCATCCACAACACCCGAGGCTTCCCGATCTGGCAAACCACGCCGCCGAGTTTCAATCAGATCCCGCTGTTGAAAAACCATCCGTCCCGCCAAGACTCCGTGAATCGCGGCCACGATTTCCTCCGCAGGCGTCTCCTTATTGACATAGCCATGCCCTCCCGCCTGGCGCACGGGCAGCGCATACTTCGCATCATCATGCACAGACATTGCCAACACCTTAGTGTCGGCGGAGGCCGCTTTCATTCGCCGGATCAAGTCCAGCCCATTGGTGCCGGGCATGGAAATGTCGGTGACCACCAAGTCCGGCCGGGTGTCCGCAATCGCCAACAACGCCTCATCCACGGAAGACGCCTCCCCGCAAATTTCCAAGTCAAACTCCGTGCTCAAGATCACTCCGAGCCCCATTCGGAACGCTGGATGGTCATCCACCAGAAAAATCCTCTTGCGGGTAATCCCCTCGCTGGAGACTCCACATTTGCCCGCTTCCTTGCCCATGCGCACCTTCAAGAGGCGCGATGTCCGGTTTGTTTGCCTTACATTGCTCATCATTACATTGGGTCGACGTTTCAGCCATTCACGCTGCCCAACCACGAGGGAACGCGTGTTTTTAAAGTTGCCTTGGAATCTGCCAGCCAATAACAACCGTCCGCATTGTAACCTGTTGCCGCCGAAAAAGGTGATTAAATGGGTAGGGGTTTCCCTTAGAAGAGGCCGCAAAATACCTTATCTTGCAACACGGCCAAGACCAACTGTTAGGCCTTGTTCACCTGCTGATAAACCCATTGATAAGCCGCATGTGTCAGTTCCGCGGCATTACTGAAATCCAACTTGCGCTTGATGTTGGCACGATGCACCTCCGCCGTGCGATTGCTCATCCCAAGGGTCGCCGCCACCTCACGCGTACTTCTGCCGTGCCCCAGCAACTCAAAGACCTCCAGTTCGCGATCCGTTAAAAACTCAATACCATCCACCGCTCCCGAAGCTTCCCGCTCCGGCAAGCCCGGCGGGCGCGTGGCGAGCTGCTCGGGCTTGAACATGCGTTGCCCCTCAAAAATCCGCCGGATGGCCTCCACGATCTCTTCCGCTGGCGTTTCCTTGTTCAAGTAGCCATCCCCTCCCGCCTGCAGAACCCGCAGCGCATAAACTGAATCTTCATGCATCGATAACGCCAGCACCCGCACCGTCGGTACAACCGCCCGCAAATCCTTGATCAACTCCAAGCCACTGCGTCCCGGCATGGAGATGTCCGTCATTACCAAGTCCGGCGCTGCCGTCTCAATCGCCGTCAACGCCTCTCGCGCATTGCCCGCTTCCCCGCAGACCTCCCAGCCCGGTTCCAGACCCAAGATCGCCTTCATCCCCGCGCGAAACGCCGGATGGTCGTCCACCAAAAAAATCTTCTTATCCGATGTTGTCTTCTTCCGTGGCATCCTCAAAAAACTGTGGCACGGGCGCTTTCGCCGCTTCGTCATCCGGCGTGGGAATCACCAGATGCACCTGCGTCACTCGGCCACGCACCGGCTTGTCCTCCGCTGCCCCGCCCAAGGGCACCGTCAAATGCACCGCCGTTCCCGTTCCCCGTTCCGAATCCAATCGCAAATCCCCCTTCAACAAATCCGCCCGCCGCCGCATACTGCCCAAGCCCAAACCCTCACGCCTGCGGCGATCCATGCCCCGGCCGTCATCACGCACCTCCATCTGGATACTCTTCCCCGAGCCAAACAACTTCACCAGCGCATGCCGCGCCTGCCCATGCTTCACCGCGTTGTGCAACGCCTCCTGCGCAATGCGGCACACATGCGTCTGCAACGTCCGCGGCAAATCCTCGTGCACATACTGCACGAACATCCGGCAGCCACCCGGGAACCCATGCGTCATCGATTTCACCAATTGTGTCAAATTGTCCGCCAACGTCCGGTCCTCATCCACCGTGCTCCCGTGCGAAATGGCTCGCGCCTGTGTCAGCCCCTCCTTGACCATCACCCGCACTTGTCCCGCCAAGTCCGACGCCCCATTCCCCTCCAACCGCCGCAACAAAGCCTGACACACTAAATCCGCCCCCGCCAACTGCTGGCAAACACTGTCATGCAATTCCTGTCCCAACCGTCGCACCGCCTGTTCCGCCAACGCCTCCTGCTCCTCCACCCGCGCCCGCGCCGCCTCCATGTCATGCAACGCCACCAACCAAACCCGGCGCCTCCCAACAACCGCCTCCGAGATATGGCACCCGATGCGCTTGGCCCTCCTTTTCCCACGTGACGGTAAAACCAACTCATTCAGCGCCGCATCCGGCGGCACCCGAAACCCCGGCAAACACTCCCCCAACGCCTTCCCCAACAACCCCTTGGCCCGCCGTCCCAACAACCGCGCCCCCGCCGCATCCACCGACACCACACGCCCCTTACGATCCAACGACAACAACCCCACACCGCTCTCCGGGGAACCGGCCATGCCCAAACTGTTCCCCACATCCCCAGATGCATCAAGAGTGAATGGGAATCCCCCGCCTGTTTGACTTTCAGCACGGCATGCCTATGGTGGGCGGGTGACGTATCATTATTCGGAGAATGGGGCGGCGCGGGGGCCGGTTTCGGTGGATGAATTGGTGGGGTTGGTGAAGAGTGGCCATCTGCCGGAGGGTGTGATGGTCTGCGAGGCGGGGGGGACACAGTGGCGGCGGATGGGAGATTTTCCCGAGTTGCGGTTCAGCCTGAACTCAAAGCCGGGGGATCGGGGTGAGCTGGAGGCTCCGGTGGGATTGGGCAACCGGGAGGTGCTGGACAGCCGGGAGTCGCCTTCCTCCACGGTGGAGGTGTTGGCTTATCAAAAGTTGTCGGGGAGTGATGATGTGGAGGTGGCGCGGAACATTTACGCAGCGTATCGGGCGGGGATGCGGCTTAAACAGGTGCGGGCGACCTTGCGAGAGGGAGAAGTTGTGGTTGAAGCGGGGTGTTTGCATTACATGCGAGGGCAGTTTGAGGTGGAGGCATCCTCGGGAGGCGCGGGCAAGTGGCTGAAGAGCAAGATGTCCGGGGAAAGCACGGTGAAGCCGCGCTACCGTGGCACGGGGGTGATTCATCTGGAGCCATCGTTCGGGCATTTTCTTTTAATCGACTTGAACGACGAGGAGTGGGTCGTGGATCAGGGGGCATTTTATGCGTCGGAAGGGGCGGTGGATGTGGATGCGGTGATTCAAAGCAACATCTCGTCGGCGTTGTTTGGCGGGGAGGGTTTGTTCCAGACACGCATTTCTGGGAGTGGTTGGGCGATCTTGTCGAGCCCGGTGCCGATGGATGAAATTGTGGTGGTGGAGTTGAACAACGAGAAGCTGCAGGTGGACGGGAGCTTTGCGTTGGCGCGCAAAGGGCGGATTGATTTTAGCGTGGAGAAGTCTGGGAAGTCGCTTTGGAAATCGGTGCGGGGCGGAGAGGGTTTGTTGCAGACGTTTCAGGGCTCGGGTGAAGTTTGGCTGGCGCCGACGCAATCGGTTTATGAGGCGGTGCGCATGGGCGGCGCGGCGGGAATCCGGGAGTTGGCGGGCACGGAAGGGAAGAGCGATAACAGTTGATCCAAGCGCGATTAACAAAAGATCGGAGGAATTTTAAATGGATTTAAAGGGCAAAGCGGCGTTGGTAACGGGAGGTTCGCGGGGCGTGGGAGCGGCGACGGCGCGGATGTTGGCGGGGGCGGGATGTGATGTGGCGGTGAACTATAACGCCTCCGCGGAGGCGGCGGGCCAGGTGGTGGATGATTGTCAGGAAGCGGGCGCACGGGCGATCTCGATACAGGGGGATGTGGCCAGCGACGTGGTGTGCCGACACTTGGTGGCGGAGTCGGTGAACGTGTTCGGGCGCCTGGATGTGCTGGTGAACAATGCCGGGACAACGCGGTTTGTGGGTTTCGGAAATTTGGATGATGTACGGGAGGAGGATTGGGACCGCATTCTCGCAGTCAATTTGAAAGGGCCGTTCCAATGCGCGAGGGCGGCCCGACCACACTTGGCGACGGAAGGCGGCGTGATCGTAAACACCGCGAGCGTGGCAGGCATCCGGGGCGCCGGCAGCAGCATCCCATACGCGGCCTCGAAGGCGGCCTTGATCAACTTGACCCTGGCCTTGGCGCGCTCCCTGGGGCCGGAGATCCGGGTGAATGCGGTGGCGCCGGGATTCATCGAGGGCGACTGGCTGCAGGAAGGGCTGGGGGAGAATTACGAAGCCATCCGCCAAGCCAAGATGAAGGAGAGCCTGCTGGATGCGGTCAGCACGCCGGAGGATATTGCGCAGGGTATTCTATCTCTGGCGATGGCGGACAAGGTGACGGGCCACACGCTGGTGATTGACGGCGGCCACTCCGTGGGGCCGCCCTTGGGCGGCGGCATTTAGTAATCGGAGGGGTTCTATTGAAAAAGCAACTCGTGCCCGGCCGTCTTTCGCGAACTGGGGCACTGGAGCCACAATGGAATGGGGCCGGACCGGTGACGCAGGGGCCGAAGGTCGAAGATCAAGTTTTCTTCATAGGGATCCGTTCGGGTTTCTCCATTGGCATTGTGGGAAAGATAAACGACGGGCCGATGGCGCGGGGGCCAGGGATGTTTGCGCCAAAAAATCTCGCGCTTGGCTAGAAGCCTGAATTCGTGGTGCCGTCTGCCGCCCGGATAACAAACGCGCAGGTGCAGTTCGTGTCCCTTCACGCGCACATTTTTAATGGTAGCCGTGTCGCGATGATAAAGCCGGTTGAACGTGCGGCTGTCGACAACCTCCACGGTGCCCCGCCATGTGCGAGGGTGGGATACGCGGTCTGTCGCCGTGAGGGATAGGGCCGAAACCAAGAGGATGAATGCTGTCTTCATCGTGCCCTTGTAGCCTGACACCCGGGCGGGGTCAACCATCCGGTGGGGCCAATGGAGGAGGCGTGGGAGGCGGATCAACTTGAAGGCCATTCTCGTCAAACCACACCTGTTTCGAGGGCGACAAAATATTGCCCTCATAGGTTTCCTCCAATTTCTTGTTCCCGTTGGGGTGATAGTAGATGAGTGTGCCCATGTCGTTTTCCACACGGCCGCTTTCCGTCCCATCAGGCGCATAGGTGATCTTGCTCGCGGGAAAACTGTCCTGCCATGTGTAGACGTATTCCCGCGTACCATCCTCGCGCCATGCCTCCACACGTCCGTCAGGGAGGCCGCGTTGATAGGTTGCGCTGTACCAGGGCTTGCCGTTGGCGTGCCACCACTTGAGAGGACCGTGGTGTTCGCCTTCCTCAAAGGTTTCGCGCTTCTTTAAAGTGCCGTCGGTCCATAGCTCCACGGCGGTGCCCGTGAAGGGAAAAATCATTTCATCCACGTGATAAATCAGCGCTCCACGCATCTCCAAGAGAGACAACCGGATATCATTTGTGCCAGGAGGCTGGGGCGGGCCGTTTGTGGACGCGATATTCGTCACTCCCGGGCTTTCGGGATACTCAACCATCAGCGTCCCGTTTTGGTCGTATTCCTTAAACGCCTCAATGCGGCCAGACCTATAGTCGATCATCCATTGCTCCCGTTCATTCTCCGCAAACCAAACAATGCTCTCCCCATCCAGACGGCCTTCCTTGACGTAGGCCAGCAGCCGTTTGTTTCCATTTGTGTAACTGGCCTCGATGGGACCGGTATAAGGAGTGGTGGAATCCGTTTCGTGATAATAGAGCGCCGTTTCCCAACCCGCATCGCCGACATTCACGGGTTGGCCTTGGTCATTCAACAGTTGTAACTCCGCAGCGGGAATGGCGGGCTTGGGTGGCGTGCCGCAGGCGAAGGCAAACAACAACGCGCCCATGGGCGTCAGCCAATAAAGCCATGCGGGCAGGGTTAGACTGGATGGTTTCCTTGTCACTTTGTCCGTCGCGTTTCCGTTCCAAGTCGGCGGCAGTCGTTCCCTGACCGCGCCGACACCACTCCCAGAGGAAAGCCGCTCGACGTGGGAAAAAATACGGGAAAAGAGGCTGAAAATCAATCTTATTCACAGCTTGTTCACATGGCGCCCTGTCTTTTTTCTGCGTGGTTCTCTTTTTGGTGCTATATTGGTTCGCTGCGCGGGCGTTCTGTGCACGCGCGCGCTGACTAGCCGGTTTAGTCAACTTGGCGGTGGCCGGGCGCACTAAGGAATAACGGGGGGAGAGGCCCGCCGTTGGATGTAAAAGCCACAGTGTCTGGCTGCCGCCTCTTTTCTTGGTGTTGTCTTTCTTTGCACCAAAAAACCCTCCCAAAGGGGAGGGTTTGCGGTTTTAAAATGATTTGTTGGCCCTTACTTCACCGTGATGGTGACTTTCTTGGAAATCAACGGCGGGTCATGCGGAATGTGCAGCCAATCCGCGAAAACCAACTGCAGCGTGTGCGTGCCCGGCTTGAGTTCCAGCGTGGTTTCCGATTGGCCTTTGCCAAAATGCAGCAGCGAGGGCGAGGCCGCGAGCGGTGCGTTCATGGGCGGCATTTCCTTGGCGTTGAGCAGAAGATGATGATGTCCAGTGTAGGGGAGGGGTTTGCCGTCCGGGCCCGCCAGCGTTGCGGGGCAAATGCCCATGCCGGACAGCCCGAAGACCACCTTGACCTTGCCGGACTTCACGGTTTTGCCGTTCTTGGGGGAAATGATATAGACCTTGGCACCCTTTGCGGAGGGTTGACGCTTGGGTTTTTCGTCCGCGCCCAATGGCAATGCAAGGGCCAGAGAGAAGAGGCTGATGGCAGCAACCTGGAGTTTTTTCATGAGAATTAGTCTGTGTGTTTCCAAATGGGGTTCGCGCCGATTGTGCCGAAGCAAGCGGAGGGCGCAATCTTTTTGTCGCCAACTTAATGCGGGTTATGCGGCCGGCGCGGGTTCCGCCTCTATCGGCTCGGGCGTTTCCTCAGCCGCCTCGACCTGCTCCACGGCTTGTTGTTCTTCAGCCGCGTTGGCTTCCTCCGCAGCAGCTTGAGCAGCGGCCACTTGTTTCTCATAGAGAGATTGATGCAACTGCGTGTACGTGCTCCTCATGAAAAACCGGACAAAAATAGCAAATGCAAGAGCGGCCACAAGGGAACCTATTACTGCACGACCCGGATCGTTGCCGTTGACCAAGTTCAGGCCAAAAACGAGAACAAAGCCGCCCGTGCCGGCCATTGACACAAAATGCTGCATGTTTGCCGATTGTCCGGCGGCTAGGCATAACGCCGCCGTTCAATGGGTTAATCGGCAATCGCCGCCTTTTCTTTAGCGATGGGTTTGCCGAATAACCCGCACGCGATGGGTGTTGGTGTCTCCCACAAAGATGGATCCATCCCGGTCCACAAAAATTCCATGCAACCGGTCCATCCGGCATTTCAGTGGATCGCCTTCCGGTCCGTCTCCCTTCTTGCCGGTTCCCGCTATAAGTTCCAATTTGCCGGATTTACGGTCGATCATGCGCACGGAATGGCTCTCCGTATCGGCCAAATAAATGTTTCCCTCAGGCCCCACGGCGATTCCCTTGGGCCCGGATAGAGTCGCTTTCTTCGCCAGCCCTCCGTTGCCGGTAAACCCTCTTTTGCCTGTTCCCGCCTCATGATGGACCGTGCCGCGCTTGAGATCCAACCGGTAAACCGCGTTTCCCTCCCGTAATGCCAGCCACATTTGATGCCCCTCAAAGTCAATGGCGCGCGGTCCATTGAGAGGAGTGCCAACAATTGGCGCGCCATTCGGGGTTGGCTTGCGTTCCCCTGTGCCCGCGAATGTGACGATTTGTCCCGTTTTGGCATCCACGCGCCGGATGCGATGGTTACCAATATCGCAAATGTACATGTGTCCGCCCGGCCCAAACTGGATGCTATGCGGTGCCTTGAGCCGGGCTTTTTTGGCGGGACCGTCATCCCCGGAAAATCCCGGTTTGCCTGTGCCGGCAAATGTGCTGATTCGACCGGTTTTCGCGTCCACACGCCGCACGAGATGGTTTTTCATTTCCACAAAAAACATGTGCCCTTCGCCATCAAACCGAATTTCATAGGGCTCATTAAGCCGTGCCCGTTTGGCCGGGCCACCATCGCCTTCGTACCCCTTTTCCCCAGTGCCCGCGACTGTGGTGATTCGGCCTTGGGAGACACGCCGTATGGCGTGATTGAAGGTGTCACAGATGTAAATGGCTCCGTCCGGTCCGCGAACCACTCCAAAGGGCCCTGAGATTTGGGCCCGATCCGCCGAGCCTCCGTCCCCGGAAAATCCGCTTTTTCCCGTGCCCGCAAATGTCTCGATGACCGCGGCATTTGCTGCTGAAGCTGTCACCAACACAACCCCAATTCCTACTCGCATTAACTTTCTGAATAATCTGTGCATAATCATTGTGAACAGAATTCGTCTTTGCCCGGTTTTGGCAATTTTTCTCGTCGGGTTTTTGGATGATTTTTACCCACTTTTTCCCAGCCATCCCGATGCCGCCGCCACTAAAATAGCCCCTCCCAGCACGATCCGGTACCAACCAAAGGCTACAAATGTGTGCGTCTGAACATATTGCAGTAGCCAGCGGACAGCGAGGAACGCCGTCACCGCCGAGACCACGGTTCCCAAAAGTAGTTGGACCCACATCTCCGACAAGATTCCTGGCGCGGCTTGTGTCATTTTATAGCCGCCCGCCGCCAGCAACGTGGGCACTCCCAAGAGAAATGAAAACTCTACCGCCATGGGGCGCCGCATTCCCAACAGCAGTCCTACCAGAATAGTCGTGCCACTTCTTGATGCGCCGGGGAAAAATGCCGCCACCAATTGCGCCACTCCGAACGCCAGTGCAATCGTCCAAGTGATTTGTGTTGCCTCGTCCTCCCTTGACTCATCCGTTCTCTTATCCTTAAGCCAATGCTCGATGGCTATGAATAGAATCCCTCCGATCAAAAGTGCCCACGCCACGGGTAGGGGATCATCTTTCAAAAAGCTTCCTCCGTTCCCTTCGATCGCCTTTTCCATGGCCAACCCCATAAAACCCGTGAAAACAAAGGCAAAAGTGAGCTTTTTAAGGTAATCCCTCGTGCCGGGCTCGCTCCATGTTTCCCCCAACTCCCTCAGTCTATCCATGAAAACTGCCACCACTGCAAGGACGGCACCACTTTGAATCGTGATCAAAAACACTTCCCGCGCGCCTTCGTCCTTCAGGGCATCCGGCAGGAATCCCTCGCACAAAATTAGATGCCCTGTGGATGATACGGGAAGAAACTCGGTGATGCCTTCCACGATTCCCAAGAAGATGACGACAAGCCAGTCTGGCATCGCCGCCGAGTATGGGCTAATCAGTTGGTGTGCGCACGATTTATTTGGATTACAACGCCACAACGCCCTTGGATGAATCCGTGAAGGAGGCGATGCTCCCTTACTTGGGAGAAATTTATGGCAATCCTTCCAGTGTGCACCACGTAGGACAACGCGCTCGGGCTGCCTTGGATGATGCTCGGGAACGTTGTGCCAATGTTCTGCGCTGCAAGCCGAGTGAGATTATTTTCACCAGTGGCGCCACCGAGAGTTGCAATCAGGCGATCATGTGTGGCGCATGGTTGGGGCGTGAGAAAGGGCGACACTTGGTCACCTCCGCCATTGAGCATCATGCCGTCCTTCATGCGTGTGAATATCTTGCGAATAATGCCGGTTATGAACTCTCCGTGATCCCGCCGGATTCCACGGGTCGTGTCCCTGCCGAAGCCATTTGCGAGGCCATTCGCCCCGACACCGCTTTGGTTTCATTGATGGCCGCCAACAATGAGGTTGGGACCCTCCAACCTGTGTCCGAGGTGGGTGAGGTTTGTGCCAATAACGGCACTCTTTTCCATACCGATGCCGTTCAGGCATTTGGCAAACTTCCCTTTTCCGGAATGGACCAATTCAACGCCGATTTCGTGTCTCTCTGCTCCCACAAATTGCACGGTCCCAAAGGGGCCGGCGTTCTTTTCTCTCGTTCCCCCTTGCAACTTCCCCCTCTGATTCATGGCGGCACACACGAAAACGAACGCCGCGCGGGGACCGAAAACGTGCCCGCAATTATTGGCCTAACTTCCGCCTTGGAACATTTTGTCTCCGCCCCCGTCTTTCCCGCACACAAACTCTCTCCTCTTTTTGAGCAATTGAAAATTGTGGTCGATCGGTCAGAATTTGCTTCTTTTCGTGGAAATTCATGTTTTTCTCTCCCAAATACGATTGCTTTTTCGTTAAAGGGAACTGATTCTATCGCTGCTCTCTCCGCTTTTGATCTTGAAGGCTTCTGTGTCAGTAGCGGTTCGGCGTGTTCTTCGGGTTCCGTTTCTCCCTCCCATGTGCTTGCGGCCATGGGTGTTGACTCCTCCGAGGCTAACGCGCTAATCCGCGTTTCCATGGGCCGGGAAACAACAAAGGAGGAAATTGTCGCCTTTGCCGACGCCTTTCCCCGCGTGCTGAACCAGATTTGCCGCCCAACAACCTCCCCAACTGCCTGTGAATGAAATGGAGTTATTGAAGATGTTGGGCATTCTCCCATTCTTGTTCCTTGCTAACAGTCTACTTCTGAACATTCGCTGTGTACAATTTGGGCACTATTTAGGGGGGGATTCCTTGACGGCCCCAGTTGTTTGGACTATCCACAGCCCTTATTAATAGGGATACACTTTACTGAAGAATTCAATTAGTAAGCACTTGTGAAAATCACCGTCGCCAAGGAGGACCTGGTCAACGGCCTGCAGGCTGTCCAGAATGTAGTGGGCGCACGCACCACCCTGCCTATTCTTTCAAACGTCCTGCTCGCCGCAGGGGAGAAGCGCCTAGAACTGCGAGCCACGGATTTGGAAGCCACTCTCATCGGGGCCATTGAGGCTAACGTGGAGCAGGAGGGATTGACCACGTTGCCCGCAAAACGGCTGTTTGGGTTGGTAAGGGAAATAGAGAGCGGGGAAATCGAGATTAACGTGGATGGCAAGGACAAGTGCACCATCCAATCAGGGGCCTCCGTTTACAAGCTAAACGGGATTCCGGCGGACGATTTTCCTCCTTTGCCGAAGTTCAAGGAAAACAGTCAAGTCAACCTGCCTCAAGCCAAGCTCAAGGAAATGCTGCGCAAGGTGAGCTACGCCATATCCACGGATGAGTCGCGCTTTGTGCTGAATGGCGTGTATTTCAAGCTTGAGGGGGAGAAGGCAATCTTGGTGGCTACGGATGGTAGGCGGCTTGCGCTGGTGGAGGAGGAAATTGAAGGAGGTGCGACCGGAGAATTTATTGTGCCCAGCAAGGCGATTGGGGAACTGGGCAGGTTGCTGGGAAGCAACGGGGAAGTGGCCATTCGGCTGGGAGAAACGCAGGCGGAGTTTACGCTGACCCAAGAGGGAGTGGAACCCATCAAGCTATTTAGCAAATTGGTGGAAGGCAGTTATCCCAACTATAAGCAGGTCATTCCGAAGGAATCGAAGGAGAGGATTCCTCTTGTCCGCGAAGAAGTATTGCACGCGCTGCGGCGCGCGGATCAAGTCACCAGTGATAAGGCCAACTCCGTCACACTCACCTTTGGGGACAACAACCTAACCATCAACGCAAACAGTCCCGAAGTAGGCGAAGGCAAGGAGAGCATTGCCATCAATTACAAGGGAGATGAGATCCGGGTTTCATTCAACCCAAGCTTTCTCATGGACCCGCTAAAAATTCTGGAAAGCGACGAGGTTTACATCGAGTTGAGCGACAGCAGCAGCCCGGGCGTGATCAAATCCAACACGCCATTCCTCTACGTTCTCATGCCCATGAGAACCAATTAAAGTGCAGAACCCGTGACCGAGGAAAGCGGCAACTCCGGGGAACCCGCCATAGAGCGCCGGGACTTTGCGAGAGAGAGCATCATCCTGCAGGTGTGTCTCGGCATTTTCATCGCGGACCAAATCACCAAGGCCATAGTAGTCCATCACTTTGAGAACCCCAATGATTCCACGGTAAGGGTTGTCGTCATTCAAGGTTTTCTGGACTTTATTCATCGAACCAACAGCGGGGCGGCATTCAGCATTTTGCAGGGAAAGAACAATATGCTGGCGGTCATATCATTCGTGGCCATGGGCGGATTGATATGGTTCAGGCACCATTTTGACAACGGTACACGAATGAGCAAGGTGGCCTTGGGACTTCTACTAGGGGGGATATTAGGGAATTTGGTGGACCGGGTTTTTCGGGATAGCGTGGTGGATTTTGTACGCGTCTACATCGAGCGGCGAGGAGGAAGCGTACTGGAATGGCCCGCATTTAACATCGCCGATGCGGCCATTTGTGCTGGGGTAGCATGCCTCTTTGTTATAGCTTGGCAGGAGGAGCGGGAATACGAGGCTGCCGCAAGGGAAGAGGAGTAGGTCCATGGCAGCGCCCCTGTTCATTGCCGGCGCAACGGCAACCGGGAAGAGCGCCGTGGCCATGGAGATCGCCCGGGAGGTTGGGGGGGAAATTATCTCCGTGGATTCCATGCAGGTTTATTGCGGCATGGACATCGGAACCGCCAAGCCCAGCCGGAGGGAACGGGCCGAGGTTCCCCATCACCTCATAGACATTAAAAAAATAACCGAGACTTTCGATGCGGCCACGTTTGTGGAGGCAGCGGACGAGGCCGTGGGAAAAATGGAGACTCCCATATTCTGCGGAGGAACGGGACTGTATTTTCAGGCGTGGCAGGAGGGACTGGGAACGGCACCGGGGGCGGACCAGAAAATGCGCAAGGAATTGGAAGCCAATGAGACATCCGAGCTGGTCGCGGAACTAAGGGAAAAAGATGAGGCAACGTACAGAGAGATTGATCGCCAGAATAAAAGGAGATTGGTTCGCGCGGTGGAGGTTCTTCGCCAAACCGGAAAACCCTTTTCCGCGCAGCGCGCAAACTGGACGGGAAAGGTTCCGCCAAACTTTTTCCTAATCCAGAGAGAGCCAGAAGATTTAAGAAGCCGAATCAACGAGCGGGTGGAAGGAATGTTTGCCCAAGGATTGGTCGAGGAAACGCGCGCAATTCTGCCCGAGCTGGGGAAAAATAAAACAGCTCAACAAGCCCTTGGTTATAAACAGGTTATAGAGCACGAGAAAGGAGAACGAGACTTGCCCGAGACCCTCGCCTTGGTAAAATCTCGAACGTGGCAGTTCGCACGACGACAACAAACGTGGTTCCGCAAAATGGAGGGAACAATCCCCATCGGCGTGTTCAGGGAGGAAAAACCAGCGCACACAGCCAGACGCATTCTTGAATCAATTCGTTGAAGGCATTATCGGAAAACAATGGGGAAATGGAACGGGTCTTCCTCGTCGGCGCCGAGCTGAAAAACGGTAGCCTCATCGACACCCGCGAATCCCTCGAGGAACTCGCCGAGCTCGCCAGCACCGCCGGCGCCGACATCATTGGCGACGGCCTCCAGAAACTCGACCGCCCCCACGCCGCCACCTTCATCGGCAAGGGCAAGGCCGCCGAGTTCGCCGACCGCTGCAAGCAGGGCGACGTCGACACCGTCATCTTTGACGACGAACTTTCCCCCGCCCAAACCCGCAATCTCGAGCGCCTCTTCGACTGCAAGGTCCTCGACCGCACCGCCCTCATCCTCGACATCTTCGCCCAGCGCGCCCGCACCCGCGAAGGCAAGATGCAGATCGAGCTCGCCCAGCTCCAGCACATCCTCCCGCGCCTCACCCGTTTCTGGACCCACCTTTCCCGCCANAANGGCGGCATCGGCATGCGCGGCGACGGCGAGACCCAGCTCGAGGTCGACCGCCGCCGCATCCTCGAGCGCATCTCCCGCCTGCGCCGCGACCTTGAGGACGTCAAGAAACACCGCACCACCCAGCGCCGCGGCCGCCAGCGCAGCCACTGGCCCCTCGTCTCCATTGTCGGCTACACCAACGCCGGCAAGTCCACCCTTCTCAACGCCCTCACCGGCGCCGCCGTCCTCGCCGAGGACAAGCTCTTTGCCACCCTCGACCCCACCACCCGCCGCCTGCGCCTGCCCACCAACCAGAACGCCCTCCTCAGCGACACCGTCGGCTTCATCCGCAAGCTCCCGCACCAGCTCGTCGAGTCCTTCAAGGCCACCCTCGAGGAAGTCGTCGAGGCCGACCTCCTCCTGCACGTCGTCGACGCCGCCAACCCCGCCGCCACCGAGCAAATCGCCGCCGTCAACGAGGTACTCAAGGAAATCCACGCCGCCGACAAGCCCACCCTCATGGTCTTCAACAAGACCGACCTCCTTCCCCAAGCCAACGGCAACCCCCACTGGCTCCGCGAGCACAACCACGCCGTCGCCATCTCCGCTCGCCGCAAAACCAGCCTCGACGAACTCATGGCCGAGCTGGGCACCATGCTCCGCCCCATCCGCGCCCTCCTCACCCTCACCATCCCCCAGTCCCACGGCCAAGCCCTCGCCCGACTCCGCGCCATCGGCCAAGTCGACGAGGAACACTACGAGGCCAACCAAGTCCACCTGAAAGCCCGCATCCCCCCCCACCTCCGCGAGGAATTCGCCCCCTACATCCGCGAGGAATAATTCGCCGCCGTAGAAACTGTAGCCGGGGCCGGTGGCCCCGCAGGCATCCCCAACGCCCTTCCCGGGGCCACCGGCCCCGGCTACAATAAAACACCCTTGCCAATAAGATTTAAACAGTCACCATTCGCACCATGACCCACCCCGCGCGCATCAAGGATCTGCCCGACCTTGAGCNCCCGCGCGAACGCCTCGCCGCCCTCGGCGCTGATGCTCTTTCCCACGCCGAGCTCATCGCCATCCTCCTGCGCACCGGCCTGCGCGGGCAGTCCGCCCTCGACATCGGCCGCCAACTCATCCGCGACTACGGCGACCTCCATGCCCTCGCCCAGGCCAGCCTCGAGGATCTCCAGCAGGTCAAGGGCATCGGCCGCGACAAGGCTGTCACCCTCAAGGCCGCCTTCACCCTCGCCCGCCGCATGGCCGCCGAGATCCGCGCCACCCGCCCCCAGCTTGATGACCCCGCGGCCATCGCCGACCATTTGCGCGACGAGTTTCGCGGCAAGGAGGTCGAGGAATTCCACGTCGTCCTGCTCGACACCCGCCGCCGCCTCATCCGCGCCGAGCGCGTCACCACCGGCATCCTCGACTCCGCCCTCGTCCACGCCCGCGAGGTCTTCCGCCCCGCCATCGCCGCCAACGCCTCCGCGCTCGTCCTCGTCCACAACCACCCCAGCGGCGACCCCACCCCCTCCAAGGCCGACCTCACCATCACCCGCGACCTCATCCGCGCCGGGCAGCTGCTGAAGATCGACATCCTCGACCACATCATCCTCGGCGAAAAAACCACCGAGCGGGAACGGGACTACGTGTCGTTGAAGGAAATGGGGTACTTTTATCAATGGCGGGGGAAAATGACCAATCCCCAATGATCAAATTGGGGCTTGGGGTTTGGGCATTCCTTGGGTATTGGGAATTGGTCCTTGGTCATTCCCATGATTCACCCCACCGCCATTATCGACCCCAAGGCCGACGTGCACGAGTCAGCCTCGGTCGGCCCCTATTGCATCATTGACACCGGCGTCACCCTCGGCCCCGACTGCACCCTTGCCCCCCACGTCCACCTCACCGGCCAGACCACCATCGGCCGCGGCAACCGCTTCCACACCGGCGCGGTCATCGGCGACGCCCCGCAGGACGTCAAGTATGGAGGCGCCTCCACCCGTCTGCGCATCGGCGAGGAGAATACCTTCCGCGAACACGTCACCATCCACCGTTCCAACTCGCCCGACGAGGACACCGTCATCGGCAGCCACAATTTCTTCATGGCCCACAGCCACGTCGGCCACAACAGCAACATCGGCGACCACAACACCATCGCCAACGGCGCGCTCATCGCCGGCCACGTGCAGATCGGCGACCGCACCTTCATCTCCGGAAACTGCCTTGTCCATCAGTTCGTCCGAATTGGATCTTTGGCCATGATGCAGGGGGGAGCTGCGGTTAGTCAGGACATACCGCCTTTTACGATGGCGGGCAACGGGCTGAATCGGCTGGCAGGGTTGAATACCGTGGGATTACGGCGGGCGGGTTTCACCCTGAACGAAAGACAAGAGGTAAAGGCGGTCTACCAACAGTTGTTGATGACGAAGGAGTTGCGCACAAAGGTGATTGAAGAACTTCTGGATGCATCCCCCGGAGTGCATGCACGGGCGCTGTTGGAGTTTGTAGCGGTCAGCCGCAGGGGCGTGTGCCGGCACGGGGGCCGGGTTTAGTCGGTCAGTGTCACCACGGCCTTGCGGATTAACTGGCCCTGAAGCTTGAAGCCGGGCAGCTTGGTNGTCCCCACCTTGGCATTTTTCTCAGGTTTAGCGTCCACATCCGCAAGCTGATGGTCTTCGGGATTAAAAGCAGAGCCGGCGTCCGCCTCATATGCGGTCAACCCCACCCGGCGCGCAATGTCTCGGCATTGGTTTTGGAATGTGGTCATGGTTTCAATGAACTGTTCCTTGCCGGACAAAATGGCGGATTCTTTCAAGCGGTAAACCAAATCCAGTTGGCTGATAACAATCAGTCCCCACTCCCGTTCCGCTCGTTTTAGTTTATCCACTTCCAGCTCCAAGGTCTTGAGCTTGGAGTCGTTCAAGGCGGCCATGCTTTCGGTAAACTCCTTTGCATCCGTGCCAATTTGCTCAGCGATATCCTTGGCTGCCGCGACGCATTGGCTGGAGGCCTCCTGCGCTTGAGTCCAGTTGCCCGTGCATTCCACGATCTGCTTGGCCACCAGCTCCATCTTGTTCACCTCTTTTGCCACAGTCGTGAGCTGCGCCACTTCCACGGCCTTGGCCTCGGCACGATATTCCCAGAAAAAAGGAGCAGCAGCAAACAACGCGCCAAAAACAACGGATGCCATGATGCACCCGATGTGCCATGGCTCGACGGCCCCCTTAATCTGCATGCCCAGCCATCCCGCCAACGCAAGAAAGAGAATGTTGCAGAACAAAAAAGGCCATTTGGGTACCGGCACAGGAACAGGAAGGCTTTTCGACCGGGAGCCCTTGGGCGCCTTTTTGGGTTTAACCTCACTCATGTGCGCGCAATGTACGGGCCGGCGGCGCGCCGCCCAAGGCCAAAGTTTGACAACCGCGCCGCGCGGGCCGTACCGTCGGGGCGCTCATGGAACAACTGCACGAGTCGCTCATCGAGATCATCCGGCGCACGTCCGCGGAAATCCCCGACGACGTGCAGCGGGCCATTCTCGCCGCGCTGGAGAACGAGAAGGCGGGCACCATCGCCGAGAGCGCGATGCAGATCATCGAGCAGAACATCGAGCTGGCCAAAAAGAAGTCGCAGCCGATCTGTCAGGACACCGGCAGCATTTTGTTTTATGTCGATTGCCCGGTGGGCTTCGACCAAATGGCCTTTGCCGACACCGCGCGCAAGGCGGTGACCGAGGCGACGGAGAAGGGTTTCCTGCGACAGAATTCCGTCGACTCTCTCACCGGCAAAAACGACGGCACAAACGTCGGCCCGGGCTCGCCGACGTTTCATTTTCATCAACACGCCGAGGACACCGTGCAGGTGCGCCTCGTGCTCAAGGGCGGTGGCTGCGAGAATGTTGGCGCGCAATACTCCCTGCCGAACACGAAGCTGGACGCCAACCGCGACCTCAACGGCTGCCGCAAGGTGATCCTCGATGCCGTGCAACAAGCCCAAGGCAAAGGCTGCGGCCCGGGCATCCTAGGCGTGTGCATCGGCGGCGATCGGGCGACGGGATACGACTTTTCGAAGACGCAATTTCTGCGTGACCTCGATGACCAGAACGACAACACCGAGCTCGACGACTTGGAGCAGGACATCCTCACTACCGCCAACAAGCTCGGCATCGGCCCGATGGGTTTCGGCGGCAACACGACGCTGCTCGGCGTGAAGATCACCAGCGCCAACCGGCTGCCCGCGTCGTTTTTCGTGAGCATCAGCTACATGTGCTGGGCCTTCCGAAGGCACGGGGCAACGCTCGGAAGTGAAGGGGAGATTGCCGAATGGCTTTATTAAAATGATTGAACTCACCACCCCCATTTCCGAGGAGCAGATTCGCGCGTTGAAGGTGGGCGACGAGGTGGGCATCAGCGGCATCGTTTTCACCGGGCGCGATGCGGTGCACAAGTATCTGCACGAGGGCGGTGAACTGCCCGCAGGCGTGAGCCTTGAGGGCGGGGTCATTTATCATTGCGGACCGGTGGTGGTGAAGGATGACGACGGCAACTGGCAGGTGACCGCCGCCGGACCGACCACCTCCATTCGCGAGGAGCCGTACCAGGGCGACATCATGAAAAAATTTGGCGTGCGCGGCGTCATCGGCAAGGGCGGCATGGGCGCGAAGACGCTGGCGGCGTGCGGCGAAAACGGCAGCGTGTACCTGCACGGCATTGGCGGCGCGGCGCAGGTTTTGGCCGAACGCATCTCAAGGGTGCGCGATGTCTATTTCCTCGAAGAGTTCGGCAGCCCGGAGGCGATCTGGGAACTCGAAGTGGACAAATTCCCCGCCGTCGTCACCATGGACAGCCACGGCCGGTCGCTGCACGCGGAGGTGGCGGAGGCGAGCCAAGGGGTTTTGGAGGAGAATATTTAGAGGTCTTCCGCCTTCCCACCATTCACGAGATAAAGCGCGGCCATCCGCACGGCGATGCCGTTGGTGACTTGTTCGAGGATGACGGCGCGGTCGCCGTCGGCGATTTCGCTTTCGATTTCCACTCCGCGATTCATCGGACCGGGATGCATGATGAGCGCGTCGGGCTTCGTCTTGGCGAGGCGGGCGCGGTTGAGCCCGAACAGGCTGGCGTATTCGCCGATGCTCGGGAACATCGTCTTGCGCTGGCGCTCGTGCTGGATGCGCAACAGGTTGATGACATCCGCCTCGGCGAGCGCGTCGTCCATGTCGTGCGTCACGCGGCAGCCCATTTGCTCGAAGATGCGCGGCACGAGCGTGCTTGGTCCGCAAAGGGTGACGCTGGCGCCGAGCTTGCGCAGGCACCAGATCGCGGAGCGTGCCACGCGGCTGTACAAAATATCTCCGAGGATGGTCACGTTCAGCCCGGCGATGGCGCCTTTCTTTTCGCGGATGGTGAACACATCCAGCAACGCCTGCGTGGGATGCTCGTGCGCGCCATCGCCGGCGTTGACGACGTGCGCATTCAGGAACCGCGCCAGAAAATGTGGCGCCCCCGCCGCCTTGTGGCGGATGACGATGATGTCCGCGTTCAACGCCTCGAGATTGCGCGCGGTGTCCTTCAGCGTCTCGCCCTTTTTGAACGACGACGCGTCCGCCGCGAAGTTGATGATGTCCGCGCTCAAACGCTTGGCTGACAGCTCAAAGCTGATGCGCGTGCGCGTGGACGGNTCCACAAAAAAATTCACCACCGTCTTGCCCTGCAGCGCCGGCACCTTCTTGATGTCGCGCTCGCCCACCGCCTTGAATTCCCGCGCCGTGTCCAGCACGGCAGTGATCTCCTCGGCGCTGAGGCTTTCGATGTCCAACAAATGTTTCCGATGCCAACTCATGGGGATAAAATCTCAACCGAGCCCGGCGCGCCATCCTCAGTGAAGAGCACCTCCACGCGCTCATCCGCGTGCGTGGGCAAATTTTTGCCGACAAAATCTGGCCGAATAGGCAGCTCGCGATGCCCGCGGTCGATCAACACCGCCAGCCGAATGCACCGCGGCCGGCCGAAGGCGAGGAGGGCGTCAATGGACGCCCGCACGGTGCGGCCGGTGCTGAGGGCGTCGTCGACGAGCACGATGACTTTTTCGCCGAGGTCGCCCGGCAACTCCGTGGGGCGCAGCTCGCTCATGGCGCGTTGGGAAAGGTCGTCGCGATGCAGCGCCGGCTCCACCGTGCCCACCGCCACCTCGCCGCCGTACAATTCGCCGAGAATTGCGCCGAGCTGCTTCGCCAAGGGCACGCCGCCGCGTTGGATGCCCACGAGCATCACGGCGCCGCCGTCGGCATTTGCCTCGGCAATCTCATGCGCCACCCGCCGCCACGCGCGGGCGATGGCGTCGCTCTCCAGCACGGTCCGTGTTTCAGCCATAAAAAAACCCGCGCCCGCCCGCAGACAAGCGGACGCTGCGCGGATAAAATCCGGTGCGTTTCGTCATTATCGACCTTCGCGGCCTCGCGGGACCGCGTTAAAGGAACACTGTTTTACGCGGAGAGCTGGCGCTCGGACTGCCGCCGTTTGCGCCATTCCGACCGGTGCTTCACCATCCATTCCGTGAGCGCCTGCTCGAAGCCAACGTCGATGCCGGCCTTCTCGGACTCCAGCCACTTGTGCCGCAAAATCTCCTCACGCTCCGCCAAGAACTCGCGGTAGAGCGAGGATTTGCTCAACAAGTCGCCGCTGTTGGATGATTTGGTCATCTGACCCTCCTCCAATGGGACGGCACGCTAGCACCATCCCTTCAAGGCTAACAATACTTTTATTCGGCAAAAAACGCAATTTTCCCGGGAAATTATTCACCATCGCGCCCGTGAATAACCGGTGAATTGCGGGGATAACTGCTACTCCAGCCCCGTCCGCAGCGCCGCCGCCACCGTGCCAAATGCCTGCGCCGGTGCGCCTTCGGGGTCCGCCACCACCACCGGCACGCCCGCGTCGCCGCCTTCGCGGATCTCGGTGAATATCGGCACCTCGCCCAGGAACGCTGTCCCCTGCCGAGCCGCCTCCTCCGCGCCGCCGCCGTGCCCAAAGATCTCCACCCGCTCCCCGCCCGGCGCCGTGAAGTAGCTCATGTTCTCCACGATGCCCAAGATCGGCACGTTCACCTTTTCGAACATCGCGATGCCCTTGCGCACCACGCCCAGCGATGCCTCCTGCGGCGTCGTCACAATCACCCCGCCGTCCAGCGGCACCGTCTGGCAAAGCGAAAGCTGCGCGTCGCCCGTGCCCGGCGGCAGGTCCACCAGCAGGAAATCCACCGACCCCCAGTCCACCTGCATCACGAATTGCTGGATCGTCTTCATGATCATCGGCCCGCGCCAAATCACCGGCTGATCATCCTCCAGCAGGAAGCCCATGCTCATGAGTTTGACCCCATGGTTTAAAAGCGGCACCAGCTTCTCGTCCGCACTCACCATCGCCCGCTCCTTAACCCCCACCATCAACGGCACACTCGGCCCGTAGATATCGCAGTCCAGCAGGCCCACCTCGCCGCCTCCCTGAGCCAGCGCGCACGCGAGGTTCACCGCGCATGTGCTCTTGCCCACGCCGCCCTTGCCCGAGGCTACCGCCACCACCTTGCCGATGCCCGGCACCGCGCTGGGCCGCGCCGCGCCGCCCGCGGGCGCCTGTCCCGGCGGCGGCATCTTCATCTGGACCATCACGCGCTCGACGCCCTCCACCGACATCGCCGCCGACTCGCAAGCCGCCTTCAACTGCCCCGCCACCTCCGGGTTGTGCGACGTCAACTCCAGTTCAATGCTCGCCGACCCATTCGCCGTCGCCACGTTTTTAACCAACCCGAACGACACCACATCGCGCGAGTACCCGGGATAAGTCACCCCCTTCAACGCCTCTTCAATCGATTGTTCCAAGCTCATCATTCGTGCTGCCGGCATCTTGCCGGCAGAAATTCGTGTTGACTGCCGGCAAGATGCCGGCAGCACAACTATCCCCTCCACGCCGGCGACATCGCGCGCAGCTTGTCCACCTGCTTCGGGATGACCTCCAGTGCATAGTCCATGTCATCCGCCGAGGTGTCGCGGCCGAGGGAGAGGAGAACGTTGCCCTTGGCCAAGGCGGCGTCAAGCCCGATCGCCGCGAGCGCCGGGGGGACCGCCATGTTCTTCGTCACGCACGCCGCCCCGCTGGCCACGGCGATCCCCTGCATGTCCAGCGCCAGCGCCAGCCCTTCCCCTTCCAGCCCTTCAAATGAGTAACTCAAGTGATGAGCCAACCGACCCTCGCCCAGTGGCGAGCCGTTCAGGCGAAACCCCTCCACGCGCTCCCGCAGCCCCTCGTGAAGACGTTGCTGCAACGGCGCAAGGTCCACCGGCGGCAACCCCACTGCCACCCCCGCGCCCGCGATGGCCGCCACGTTCTCCGTGCCCGCGCGCAGCCCGTCCTCCTGCACGCCGCCATGGATCAGCGGCGTCAACGGAACCCGCCGTTCGCGACACAGCACGCCGACCCCCTGCGGCCCGGCAAACCGATGAGGCGCCAAGGTCAACAAAGACACCCCTTCCTGCCGCAAATCCACCGGCACCCAGCCGCCCACCGCCGTCGCGTCCACCAGCAGCGGTATCCCCCGTTCCGCCGCCAGCGCCCCGAAGGCCGCCGTGTCCTGCAACGTTCCCAAGTCGTGGCTGCCGTGATGAACTGCAATAAGCACCGTCCGTTCCATCACCGCCTCCGCAATGGCATCCGGCGCAATCCGCCCCTCGCCATCCACCGCCACGCGCGTCGCCTCAAACCCGTTCTCCTCCAGCCAAGCCACCGAGCCATCCACCGACGGATGCTCGATGTTCGACAGCACGATGTGGTTCCCCCGCTCCCTCTGCGCCCACGCAACCCCCTTCACCGCTAGGTTGTTCGCTTCCGTCCCGCTGCAGGTGAAGACGATCTCCTCCACATCCGCGTGCAGCATCGCCGCGCAATTCCCGCGCGCCTCCTCAATCGCCTCCCGCGCCGCCAGTCCATGGCCATGCAGCGACCCCGCACTGCCGAAGCGCTCGTCCAGAAACGGCCGCATCGCCTCCCGCACAGGCTCCGCCAAGGGCGAGCCCGCGAGGTGGTCCAGATAAACACGGCGCTTCATGCCGGGAGAGTAAAAGGCGAAGGAAAGATTTTCAACGCAGGGAAACTGTAGGCGGGGCTACAGCGACCAACCTTACTTCAACAACGCCAAGCAATCCGACAATACCCGCATGTTGTCGATGAACACCCGCGTCTCCACGCGATCCTTGAACGTCATCCCGCGCATTTCCAACTTGCCCTTTGTCACCCAGCGTCCGCGCTTGTCCTGCGCCGCGATAATCTCCCGAACGCGCTTCTCCATCCCCTTCCCCCGCGCGGCGCGCTGCTTGGCCGTGGGCGGCGTGCGCTTCAGCGTGGCCAGATGTTTCTCCCTCCCCATCGCCTTCACCTTCTCGTAATGCCGGATCATCGACGCCACCCCGAACGAGCTTTTAAACCCGTAATGCGTCGGCAGGTCGTCGTCCGTATACACCAGCTTGTAGTCCTTTGTGAAGTACAGCGGCTTGTTCGTCTTCAACTCATAAAACCTCGCCCACGTCCCCTGCCCAACCTTCGATTTTTTAAACCATTTCACCGCCGGCTCCACCGCCCGCAGGTACTTGTCCTCACCCAGCTCTAGGTACATGTCGATCAACGTCCGGCACACACCCACGCTCTCCCCACCCGTCACCGAGGCCGGCTCAAACTTCCGCGCCCACGCCGGCTCCATCTTCGCGTTGTACTGCTGCGCCCACACCGGCTGCGGCTCCGGCATCTGCGCCAGCAGCAGGAAATCCGCCCCGCGGACCACCGCCGCCAAGAACTCCGGCCGCCCTTCGCCATAACGCCGATGCGCCTCCAGCGCCGTCAGGATGCAGTCCCGAATCGAGTTGTCGTTAAAAGTATAGTGTGAACGGTAATCCAGCCCCTCGTACTTCCGAGACCACTTTTCAGGATACTTCGCCTTGGTCACCGGGAACCGCTGCGGATCCACCGCCTTACCGTCATACCGCTGCGGCCACGCCCCGTTCGGGTACTGCGCCGCCAGCAACTTCTGCAACCCATACGACAACGCATGCAGCACCCGCCGCTGCCGCGCATCGTTCGCATCCCGGCAATGCCCCCCCAGCGCCATCAGGAACCGCAACGCACTCTGCGAGTTGTCATCATCAAACGTCGTGACATTCCGCCGGCGCGTCGTCTCCGTGATCGTCAACTTGCCGCGGTCCACCTGCCGGTACCACCTCTCCTTGGCGTCGAAGTCAAACCGGTAATCCCAGCCCCCGCTCTCCAATTGGCTCATTGCCAGCGCGTCGCCCACTGCCAGCGCGCAGTCGAGCAGGTACTTTTCCCCCGACGCCTCAAACGCTTTTAAAAACGCCTCCCCCATCGATGGCGTCCCGGGCGGCTGAATCCAGATCATCGTCTTGCTCCCCTTCCCCTCGCCCGCCATCAACTTCAGGTCCGTCGAGTACCGCCAAAGATACCCGCCCCCGGCGGAAATGGAGCGCATGAACTTCGCGCCCTTGACCAGTGCCCGGCGCGCATCGGCGGCGGTATCGGCAGACGCGGCAACGCCGCCTAGAAGGAAAGCCACCAGAACCCAGCGTGTTTGCATTGCAAAACAGTAGCATCTGGCGCGCCTCCGTCCAGCGCAACCGCTTGCGTTGCGGTGGGGCGGCGACTAGCCTGTGGCCGGATGCGAATGCTGGACCGATACCTGTTGCGCGAACTGCTCGTGCCGCTGTTTTATTGCCTCGTCGGCTTCCAAGTGTTCTGGCTGGCGTTCGATCTTTATAGCCACCTCGACGAATACCGGGATGCCGGCCTGACTGCCTCGCAAATTGCGCAGTTGTGCGTAATGAAAATGCCCGAGCTGCTTTCCACCGTGCTGCCCGTGGCGCTTCTTTTAGCATTGCTTTACGCGCTCTCCAACCACGCGCGCCACAATGAGTTGGTGGCCATGCGTGCCGCGGGGGTCAGCCTGTTAAGGCTGAGCACGCCTTATCTGGCCGTGGGATTGGCGTTCGGTGCGGTGCAGTTTTCCGTGGCGGAATTCCTAGGTCCGCGCGCGGGTGCAAGGGCAACGGCTCTGACTTCGGGCAATGTAGGCAGCCGCAGTGATGATGGATGGCGCGGGCCGTTAACTGTGGAACACGAAGTTGGCGCCCTTCGCCAGTCCATTGAGAACGCGAGGTTCAATATGGAAACCGGGGAGATGCGCGAATTCATTGTGGAGATTGAAACGGCCGATGGTGGTCGGCAGAAGATCAGCGAGAACAGTGGGAACTCGCGTGCCGAATGGGTTGAGGATGGATGGGTGTTTTATGATATCCTTCGCGATGTGCACAATCGGGGAGGAGACTTTCCGCAGCAATCGCGGATTGAAGACAGCATCCTTGTCCCTGAATTGGAAATTACGCCGGAGGACTTGCGCCGTGTCGCCAAGGCACAAGGTTTACGCCAACAGTTTGCCGATCAAAAGGACAAGGTGGGCAAGCACCTCATTTTTACCGTAGCCGAGTTGCGTGGGTTCCGTGATGCACAGTCCGGCATTGGTCCGAACGATCCGCTCTACGCCCAAGTGCAAACGCAGCTTCACGGCCGGCTGGCGCAGCCATGGATGTGTGTGGTGGTCGTGCTTATTGCGTTGCCATTCGGTGCCTTCTTGGGGCGGCGGAGCGCCTTTGTGGGCGTCGCTGCGAGCGTGGTTTTGTGCCTGGCGTACTTTATTCTGTTCCGCATTGGACTGGCGCTGGGCACGGGCGGGAAGCTTGTGCCCATCGCCGCCGCGTGGCTTCCCAATGCGGTGTTTGCGGTGACGGGCATCGGCCTTTCCTGGCGTTTGCGTTGAGCATGAAAATGGATAACCCAGGGCAAGGTAACCGAATGGAGCGGCTTTACCGTGTCGCCCGGGAGATCCACTCCACACTGGAGCCGCGCGAGGCGTTGCGGTTGGTCGTGCGCGAGGCGGTTCGGCTGGTGAATGCCACCAGCGGTTCCATTGTGATGGTCAATCCCACCACAGGCCTGCTCGATATTGAAGCGGCCGAGGGCCTGCCGGAGGACGGCACGTTGCTGAAACTCAGGCTGGATGAGGGGATCACCGGCTGGGTGGCTCGCACGGGGAAGCCTGCGCGCGTGGACGACGTGGCCGCGGACAAGCGTTATGTGAGCGCAAGCGAGCAGGTGAAATCGGAAATGGCCGTTCCCTTGGTAATGGATGGCGAGGTTCGCGGTGTCTTGAATGTGGATGCTGACCAAACGGCTGCCTTTTCCGCGGGGGACCAGGAGTTGCTTGAGGAGCTGGCCGGTCACGCCATGCAAGTCATTCGCAACACGTGGCTGTATGAGCAATTGCGTCACCAGACACGTTTGCTGGAAACGCTCGTCAGTGTCCGCCAATCCATCAATTCCTCGCTTAATTTGGATGATGTGCTGGAGGATGTTACCCGCGAGGCCTCCAGCCTGCTGCCCGCGCGAATGGCGTCGTTGCAGTTGCTTGACGCCACCGGCGAATGGCTGGAATTGCACGCGCAGCATGGAGCCGGCGAAAACTATCGCCAACGGCCGCGTCTCAGCGTGATCGACAGCTTCATGGGATCCGTTGTTCGGCGGCGCAAGCCCATGCAGGTTGAAAACGTCCAGACCTCCCCACAATATCAGCACCCGGAAATTGCCCGACTTGAAGGCCTTGTTTCGCTGTTGAGTGTTCCGCTGGTTTACCATGAGCAGTGTCTCGGAACCCTGAACGTCTACACCGCCGAACCCCATGCGTTTTCCAATGAGGAAGTGCGTGCCCTGACGGCCTTGGCAGAGCTCTCCGCCATCGCCATCGAAAAGGCGCGCCTGTACGAGCGGACCGTGGATGTCGAGGAACAGCTGCGGCGCAACGAGCAGTTGTCTGCCCTAGGTCTGTTGGCGGCGGAGGTGGCACACGAGATCCGCAATCCACTCACGGTGATGAAAATGCTCTACCATTCGCTCGATCTAAGCTTCGAGGAAAATGATCCTCGCGCGGAGGATGCCCGGGTGCTCAGCGAGAAAATGAACCATCTCGACACTATTGTGGATCGGATCGTGAACTTTGCCCGTAATGCCGAGCCGCGCATGGCTCCCGTGGATATATCCAACCTGCTCGAGGATTTAGCCCTGTTGACACGCCACAAGTTGCAGCACCAGAACATCGCGCTGCATCGCAAAGAGGCCGAGGGCTTGCCTAGTGTGAGAGGCGATGCCACGCAATTGTCGCAAGCGTTTCTAAATCTAATTTTAAACGCAACCGAGGCTATGCCAGAGGGGGGCACCCTGACCATTCAGGCGTCTGCCGGAGTGAGGGAAGTGGACGTGTCTTTCGCTGATACAGGCCCCGGCATGACCGATGAACAGCGCGAACGTGCCTTCACCGGTATGTTGAGTACGACGAAGGAAAAAGGTGGAGGACTCGGCCTGGCCATCGTCGCCAAGGTTGCCGAAGCTCACGGCGGGCAGGTGGAAGTAAACGCTCGTGAAGGCGAAGGGACAAAGATCACCCTCCGGCTGCCCGCTTGATTTCGAGCCAGACTGTAGATCCGGCCGGTGGCCGCGCACAGCGACCATCCCTGCTTTCAAGGCTTAATACAGAACAAATGCTGCTCCCCGCGAATCAGCAACCTGCTTCGCACCGGCACCGGCGAGGCGATGATACGCTCGCCCATGTTGTTCTCTGACAATAACTTGAAGCCGCCCTCAATCTCCGCGACAAACACCGTCCCGTCCTCACGAGCGGCATAAATTTTGTCGTCGCCAATGGATGGGCTGGAGTAGTAGCTCGCGCGGTTCTTGGGGAATTGCCCTTTCCAGATCGTCTCGCCGTTTTTCGGGTTGGTGCACAAAACCTCGCCCCGATCGCGCACGGTGTACACATGCCCCCCATGCGCCGCGGGCGTGGGCACGAAACTACTGGCTTCCGTTTCCCATGTTCGATGCGTAGCCGTCACGTCGCCCTTGCCGTCGAGCTTGATGCCCGCCAGCTTGCTGCCCCGTCCGTAGGGCACGACCGCCATGTCGCCCACCTTCACGAATGACGACACTACCACCCAGTTGCCGCGCTTCTGTGGATTGAACCCCGCGCAGCTCCAGAGGATGTTGCCGTTGGCCGCGTCATGGGCGGTCAAGCGTTCCGCGCCCCACACCAGCAGCGCCTCCCGCCCGTTCTGCTGCGTGACGATGGGCGTCGAGTAACTGTGATCCCCTTCGCGCGGAGTCTTGTAATTGCGCTCCACCTTCCACGCCACCTTGCCCGTGCCCTTGTCCAGCGCAACCAGCCACGAGTTCCGCTCGCGCATCAGCGCCATCACCACGTGTTTATTTGTGAGCACCGGCGAGGTGCCAAAGTCCCAGTAAAGCGTGTCGCGCCCGTACTCGTTCAGATCCTTCTGCCAAAGAATCTTCCCGGCGAAATCCACCGCCGCCAGCGTCTTACTTTTAAAGAAGACAAAGAACGCCTTTCCATTCGTCACAGGGGACGAATTGTTGCCCGACCCGTTGCGGTGTTTCCCCGGTATCTCCTTGCCAAACACCGCCCGCCACTGCTGCTTCCCATTCCAGTCATAAGCCAACAGCGCATCCTTCCCCTCCACCGGCGCGGTGACCACGATGTGATCCCCCCAGACCACCGGCGTCGAGCAACCCTTCCCCGGCAATGCCACCCGCCAAGCCCACTTCCCCTCATCCGTCAACTTCACTGGATACGATCCTCCTGTCGCGCTCCCATTCAAATTCGGCCCCCGCCAACTCGGCCAGTTGTCAGCCGTGAGAGTTGAAGTAAAAGCCAGAGCGAGGATCGTAGATGCAGAAAGATGCTTAGACATGCGTGAAACTATAATTGGGAGTCCGCGCGCGGCAAAATAAAAAATCGGCCCGGAGGCCGCTCTGAATTGGTTGTGCGCAACGCTTAGAGGTACTCGTTGATGAGATTCTCTAGGAACTCCTGGCGGCCGCTGCGGTTTTCGGTGATCTCGCCTTTCTCGAGCATGTAGGCCTCGAGGCTCTCGAAATTGGCGGTGCCGTTTTCGATTTCCTGGCCGATGCCTTCGTCCCAGCTGGCGTAACGATCTTTCACAGCCTTGGCGAGGCGGCCGTCGGCCCGGATGGCGGCGGCAATCTTGAGGCCGCGCGCAAAAGCGTCCATGCCGCCGATGTGCGCGTGGAAGAGGTCGATGGGCTCATGGCTCTCGCGGCGAACCTTGGCGTCGAAATTCACGCCGCCGGGTGCGATGCCACCATGCTTGAGGATGGCGAGCATGCTCTTGGTGGTGAGATAAATGTCGGTCGGGAACTGGTCGGTGTCCCAGCCCAGCAGCAGATCGCCGGTGTTGGCGTCGATGGATCCCAGGAAGCCCTGGCCGCCGGCGTAGTCCAGCTCATGCTCCATTGTGTGGCCGGCGAGTGTTGCGTGGTTGGTCTCGATGTTGAGCTTCACATGATCTTCAAGGCCGTTGGCACGTATGAAATTTAAGCATGCGGCCGCATCAAAGTCGTACTGGTGCTTGGTTGGCTCCTTTGGCTTTGGCTCGAAGAGAAACTGGCCGGTGAAGCCGATCTTCTTCGCGTAATCGACCGCCATGTGCATGAACTTGGCGAGATGATCGAGCTCGCGTTGCATGTCGGTGTTCAGCCAACTCTGGTATCCTTCGC
This sequence comes from Verrucomicrobiales bacterium, assembly GCA_002721895.1. The sequence goes on along the minus strand of PBLV01000009.1, from coordinate 2,508 downwards.
GACCGCCCCAGAAGACGTAGTTTTCACCACCGAGATGCTGCGTGACCTCGAGCATCTTCTTCACCTGACACGCCGCATAGGCAAAGGCATCCGCATTGCTGCTGGTTGCAGCGCCGTGCATGAAGCGCGGGTTGCTGAAAAGATTGGCGGTACCCCAGAGCAGCTTGATGCCCGTGCGTTCCTGTTCCGCCTTGAGCACGGCAACCACGGCGTCGAGATTCTCGTGGCTCTCCTGCAATGTGGCCCCCTCCGGCGCGATGTCACGATCATGAAAGCAATAAAACGGTGCTCCGAGCTTCTCAAGAAACTCGATGAACACCCTCGCGCGGTTCTCCGCATTGGATACATCATCCGTACCCGACTCCCAAGGGCGCACCGCTGTGCCCGGACCAAACGGGTCATTGCCCATCCCTCGCATTGTGTGCCAATAAGCAATACTGAAACGCAAGTGCTCCTTCATGGACTTGCCCTCCACTACCTCGGAGGCATTGTAATGCTTGAAGGACAGGGGGTTCTTGGAATCCGATCCTTCGAATTCCACTGTTTGAACGTCAGGAAAAAACTCAGCCATGGATAAATGGGTTCGCGCGCATTGGAGGCAAGCGACGCGGGCAAGTCAAGGGAAAGGCGGTTACCAAACCTCCACCGGGCCCTTGGGGACGGGGATGGCTTTGCGTTTCTCGACGGCGGTTTCGGGTTCGTTCATGAAACTGGCAACCAACGGTTCCAGTTCGAATTGCGGAAGCAGGTCGCCTTGATCATCGGTGAAACGGGTGCGCCAATCGAGGTAGTTGGCAAGGACGCTTTCGAACTCCTCGCGCGTGCTGATTTGGACGATGGCTTTGTTGAAGGGCTTTGCCGGGCCAAAGCGTTTGGCATACCACGGGGCGACTTTGCGAAACATCACGCTGCCGCGATCCTCGCCGAAGACCTCGACCATCAAGTCGTAATGCCGACGCAGCACACGGATGCGTTCATCGAAGGATGGCTCGGGGAGCAACTCGCCGGTCTCGATGAAGTGGCGGGTATGCTTGAAAATCCATGGGTTGTAAAACGCGCCGCGCCCAATGGAGACGCCGGCGCAACCGGTGGCCTCGAACATGTGCCGTGCGGCCTCGGCGGAGGTCACGTCGCCGTTGCCCACCACGGGCAGACCGGGCACAGCCTCGACCACGCGGCGAATGCCATCAAGATTCACGGTGCCTTCAAAGCCCTGTGCGCGCGTGCGGCCGTGGATGAATAGGGCGGCGATGCCGGCATCGGCCAAGGCACGCGCGAGCTCGGGCGCGGTGATGTTGTCGTCATCCCAGCCAAGGCGCATCTTGGCGGTGACGGGTATTTGCAGCGCCTCCACCATGCCGCGCACGAGCGCTTGTGTCTTGGGCAGCTCGGTCATCATCGCGGAGCCCCCGCCAGCCTTCACCACCTTGCGCACGGGGCAGCCCATGTTGATGTCGATGGCGGAAACGCCGAGCGATTCAAGATACAAAGCCGCATCGCGCATCTCTTCCGGTACAGCGCCAAAAAGCTGAACGGCCAGCGGGCGGTCGGCGTCGTTGGTCTCGATAAGTTTCAGCGCCTTGGGATTGCGCTCGATGAGTGAGCGGGCGTTGACGAGATCTGTGGTACACAAATCCACTCCGCCTACCTCGCGGATGACAAGCCGGAACGGAAGGTTCGTGTACCCTGCCAGCGGCGAGAGGAATAGATTCGACCCCAACGCCAATGTGCCCATTTGAAACATGGCGCGGAGAAACTATCACGGACTGTCGTGATGTTCAGTTCTATATTTTGGAATCATGCGCATCGTGAGACTCGGTGCTGGGCGCATAATAGATTTCCGTGGAACGCTGGGGTGAGGCGCCGAGAGCGTGGCGGGTCAGGCAGCGGGCCATTCGCCAGTAGGTTTTCAGTGTGCCTTCCTCGCGGAATTTGCGGGCGGAGGTGAGGACGGTGGTGGGGGCTAGGGAAAGCCGGCCGTGGGGGGCGAGGGCTTTGCAGAGTTCGAATTCCTCCATGAGCGGGACATCCGGCACGCCGCCGGCTTGCTCAAGGGCAGTGCGTTTCACAAAAATGGCCTGGTCGCCAAAGAGGCGGTTGGTGAATTTCCACAGCAACCAACAACGCAGCCGTGAGCCGGGCAACGCGCCGCCATCGCGAAAGCACTTGTAAAAGGCGCCACCGATGATGCCCGGTTTGTCGATTGTATCGGCGATAACGGCGCCCGCGTTTTCCGGTAGCCACGTGTCCGCATGTAAAAAAAGGATAATTTCACCCGTGGCGTGTTCTGCTCCTAGCCGGAGTTGTTTGCCGCGGCTGGGATCAGACTCCAATAAGGTGCAGTTGTTTTCGCGGGCAAAGGCTTGCGTTGCATCGGTACTGCCGGCGTCGACTACGATGATTTCGTGAAGGCCCTCAATCGCCATGGCGCGGCGGAGGGTTTCGGGCAGTTCAGCTGCCTCATTGAGGGTGGGGATGACGATTGAAATGGCCGGCATGGCCTAGTCC